>JBEKPW010000286.1:0-4015 GCA_049520315.1 Syntrophobacteraceae bacterium | reverse complement strand
TATAGCGAAATTGCCGAGGCACATGCAGATGGCCTCAAGAAATTCATCCCGGTCTTCGAGCCTCTCTATGCCAGCATGTCGGACGCTCAGAAGAAGGATGCAGATAAGTTATTCCAGCATCCAGGCCGCGAGAAGGCAAAGCCAAAAGCAAAGGCAAAGGGTAAATGATCGCGACCGCCCCATAACGTCAATACAGCGGGCACTAAGTTCTTGCCATACCGTAAGTGCTAAATTTTTAAGCTAAAGTGTAATAAGGAGGCCTCGGGTTTGGGGGGCATAAAACTTGCCAGAGCGATGTTATATTACCTTTAAGGATAAATGAACCCTGACTTTCCGGTTCAAATCCGGAAAAGAGAAAACCCGAGAAACGCGGGAAATATGGAGGTTAATTATGAAACGGTTAGTATTTGTATTTTCGCTGGCACTCCTGATTGGATTGTTTGCCTTGCCCGGATCCGTTATGCTTTCGTACGGGGCCAGTAACTCTAGTGACCAAGGACAGGTGGCGGCCCCTGAGGCTCAAGGACAGGTGGCGGCCCCTGAGGCTCAAGGACAGGTGGCGGCCCCTGAGGCTCAAGGACAGGTGGCGGCCCCTGAGTCTAACCAAGGAAAGGTGAGGGCCCCTGAGGCTCAAGAACAGGTGACGGCCCCTAAGGCTAAAGGGCAGGTGAAGGCCAAGACTCACCGGAAAGCTACTTCGCACAAGCGCAGCTATCGGGATGACCGTTACTATGACCGGTCATATACTAGAGATCCCCGCGGTTACTATGACCCCTACTACGATGATTATCACTACCGGCGTGGCTATTACTACGGACCGGGGATCTCAATAGACGTACCGTTTGTGGGGATTAGGATTTTTTAGAAACTAGAATAACTGATTTTGCTTTAAAAACAAGCTAACGAATTGGACATGTATCCGATGGCATAAATGAAATTGGATAATAAAACATGGGTACTTCTAATGGAAAAGGGCTGGATTTATCTTCTCTCCATTTTGCATTGGGAATTTGAACCTTGTCAATACTGGCGACCCGAATCCATGATCATTAAGACGGTTTCTTTTACGCAAAAATGGCAATATTCTGAAAAAGACAAAACGTGGAGAGTTAGCGACAGCGGATTTGAAGCGTTTCCTTCAAACAGCTATTAATCCCGCTTCCGTGGATGCGAACTGCTATTTTAGTATCTGGATTTCATAGACAAAAGGCCGGAACTTCGCAGTGAGAACGATTGTGCTATAAGAGGTCACCCCATATTTTGCCAACGATTCGCCGAGTTGCCCCTGCCAACTCGATCTGATGAACCTGCAACTCGTGAACCAGCACCTGGTAATCTTGTTCGGCCATTGTCCGAGCGGTTTCGGCTGCACTTTCTCTACTGCGCTCCTCTGCAAGACGGCGCAACCTGGCAGTACGATCCTCTCCGGATTTATCTTCCGTCATACTTGCACCCCCGGTTCAGTTACCTTTCGGGCTTTGTTCAAACGACAGGTGCACAGTTGACCTCATTGTAAAGGCGGATTTCCAAGATACCGTCGGGCATATCGGCACGCTCTTCTTGTTTGAATGGGACAATCCTTCAGTTTTGAACGGTCGAGCTTACGTCTATGACGTTCTGTGAACGCGAAGGGTCTACAAAGACAAGAGCTTTTTTCATGCCGCTTTATCGACTTCGATTGCAAGCTCCCGATCTGGCATTCAGGTGTAACATGTGACTTGAAGGGAATGCAACGTTTCTGTTGCATGCAACAGTTCTTAGAACCAAATCCGCAAGCTTCGACGGGCACGTCCTAGCAATAAGTGTTTATATATATTTGCAAAAATGAAGTGGAGACGTTTCTCAGCCTGTCTGGCATAGAACATGCTCAAGTATAATGTCACTTAGCTCATTCCAACCTGAAGAGGTGGTGATGATATGGAACTTATCCTGATAATAGTCGTATTGCTTTTGATCTTCGGCGGTGGCGGAGGATACTACTGGTCGAGGCGCCGTTTTTAGGCGCTCAGATGAGAATCTGGGCAAGATCTACAACCTGGTGATCGACGCCGAACATCTCCGCCTGGTTACGAGGTTCTCTTCATCGGAGGTTATTGGTACGGGGAACAAGCTGTTTGTCATGTCTTGGAAAACCTTCGAATTTCAAGCCGGAAGTGCAATATAAGGCCCCGATGAAACGCACGTATCTGTTGCATGCAACACTTTTTTTTCTTAAGTCCACAACCTTCGATGGGTCTCAACCTGCCATAAGTGCCAATACATATGAGCTTAATGGAAGATGTGACGCCTATCGATCTGTCGGGCAAAGACTTTGCCCTTAAGGTCATGGACTAGTGGAAACCTAACGACGATGATAATGCCATGCAAAGCGAAAACCGCTGAGGCTGTCGATAGCAGAATTGAACCCAATAAGCTAAACAAAAGGAGTAAAGATATGACTGAAACGAGCAAGAAGTCAGTGACCATGTACGGTGTCGTCCCGGCATCGAAGATAATCGGTGAAACGGTGGTCAATCGCCAGAATGAAAAGGTGGGCAAGATCCACGAACTGGTGATCGACGCCAGAAAGAACCGCGTGGCCTACGCAGTGCTCTCCTTTGGCGGCTTCATGGGCATGGGTAACAAACTGTTTGCCATGCCTTGGGAAGCCTTCGAGTTCTCTACCACCGAGAACAAGCTCATCCTCAACGTTGACAAGGAGAAGCTGAGGACCGCTCCCGGGTTTGAGAAGGGTGATGAGTGGCCCGATTTCTCGGACACACTCTGGGGAGAGAGCATCTACAACTACTATGACTTCGTCCCTCCCTGGAAGTCTTAGGATCGACGATTCGGGGCGCTTGTCAAACAGATCCAGTGGATCGGCCGCGCCCGAAAGCAATCGAAACATCCTTCCCGTGAAGGCTGGATTCCTGGTTGTTCAGGCTTTTCAGGATTCCCGCCAGCGCAATTGGAGGCTGACACTCGTGCAGATCGCGGTGAAACCGATTTCTCAAACACGTTGTCAGCCGTACGCCAACAGCGAACAAAAACGGAACTCAAAGAACGAAAGGACTACTAATATGCTAAACAAAGCCAGCACACTAAAGGGTTACAAATTGGACAGCCTCGACGGGGAAATAGGGAAGGTCAAGGAATTCTACTTCGATGACCAGCACTGGGCGATTCGCTATCTTGTCGCCGACACAGGAAACTGGCTAACGGGCAGGCAGGTATTGATCTCCCCATATGCGCTGCGTGCCGTGATTCCGGAAGAGCAACAGATCGCCATCGAATTGACCAAAAAGCAGATCGAAGACAGTCCATCCTTAAACAGTGACAAGCCCGTCTCGCGACAATTCGAAGAGGTCTACTACGGGTATCATGGATGGCCGGCGTATTGGGACGGCTCATACATGTGGGGGTCTTATTCTGATCCCTCCATTGCGCGCATTGCGCGTGACCGTGAAAAATGGAGAGAATCCACCCAAAATGAGAAAGCGTGGGATCCCCATTTGCGCAGCACTCACGATGTGAGTGGACATAACGTCCAAGCCACAGACGGAGAGATTGGCCACGTCGATGATTTTATCATCGATGACCAGACGTGGGCGATTCGTTATCTAATCATCGATACACGGAACTGGTGGCCGGGAAAGAAGGTCCTGGTTTCACCGTTATGGATCGAGCGCGTAAGTTGGAGCGAGTCGAAAGTCTTCGTGAATCTTCCCCGCGAGACCATCAAACAGTCACCGGAATATACGGAGGAGTCTCTGCCGACTCGGGATTATGAGACCAGACTGCATGGACATTACAATCGCAAAGGATACTGGGTCGATGAACCGGCTGCCAAGGAGCATTCTGGTTGAAGCAAACGTGAGAAAGGGCTTTCTTACATCCGTGATACTTGCTCGGCCGTGAAACCCAGGACGTGCGGGCGGCTAAAGCGGGCCATCCTCAACGCCGTTTTTCAAGTTGGACGAATATGCCCGTTTCGTAACGGAGGCAGATCTGCCCGAAGGTTTCGCGGTGTTGATCA
>JBEKPW010000285.1:0-3501 GCA_049520315.1 Syntrophobacteraceae bacterium | reverse complement strand
CTGAAACTGGTTGAACTTGTCTATTGCCTCATTTGCTCTTTCCTGATTAAAGCGGGTCAAGCCTAACGGGGGCGCCTTCAAGAAGGGCTGAATCTCTTTTTCATAGAATTCCGCCCAGCCCTTGAACGTATCGGCTTCAAGCCCTTCAAAGCTGTAAGCCTTAGCTTCTTCTCCAAGCTTCCCAATGCCTTTCAGCCACATCTGATGAAGCTGGAAATAGCCGTCCCAGGTGGTGCGGGCCATTCTCGTCGAAGATTCGGACAGAGCGTTAGCCCCCTTAAGAATCAATTCCAGGATTTGAGGAGAGCTCAGAGCCGAAGACGAAGTCTGCCAGGTTTTGAGCAATGCCTGCCACCCTTCCTCCAGCTTGCCATGATAGCTTGCAGAGGATGGCTGTGAGCCTTCGGAAACATTGGAAGCGCTGGCAGGCCCGGTTTTGGCAGCCGACAGCCAAAGATCGGCGGCGGATTTCATCCAGGCGGCAAACCAATCGGGGCTTCCCTTTTCTTTGTCGTCATGATCCATGTTTCACCTCCCACTTTCCGGCAAATTGACGCGGTGCTCTTCTGATCTCAAAATCTGCCATCGGTGATGCCCCTGATGTCTCAGAGTCTTTCAAGAACCATGGCCATTCCCTGCCCACCACCGATACATAAAGTTGCCAGTCCGAATTCCAAGCCGTTACGCACCATCTGGCGAGCAAGAGACAGGATAATGCGGGCTCCGGTAAAACCAACGGGGTGGCCAATGGATATGCCACTTCCAAGGAGGTTCGTTTTCTCCAGGTCGAACTTCGGCTCTCGCAAACAGTCGATGGCCTGCGCCGCGAACGCTTCATTCAGCTCGATGACCCAAAATCATTGAAGGAAAGTCCCGTTTGTTGAAGGATCTTTCTTACGGCGGGAATCGGACCGAGGCCCATGAAGGCCGGATCCACCCCTGCCGACGTATAAGCCGTGATTTTGGCCAGCGGCTTCAGCCCAAGGGGGAGGGACATTTTGGATATTCTACAACCTTCCCCTTCTCGATCCGCATGTCCAGCTTGTCCACTTCAGCAATTCTCAGGTCCCTCAGACTCTTGGTTGAAGTTTCAATGACCTCTTTTGCCGCTTCCTCCCAGGAAGTTGGACTGGTTCCGACGAGTTCGACGATCTTGTAAACGGACATGGCAATCCTCCTTTGATTATAGCCACCGCAGAAAACAGGGAAAAATGGGTTTTCCTCTGCCCTTACCAATCACAAAATTGATTTCACAGCGTAGCTTCGAACCATGCTGGTCGTAGTGCACGCTTTGCTATCCCGTGAGTGTCAGAGTAATCATCAAGCCGCATATTGCAACTGAAGTTGACGGGGTATTCAGGGTGACCAGTCCTTTTCATTTCTTGTCACCATTCTGGCAATCCGGCCCCATAATTGACATTACCTCCGAACTCTCTATTCTTGCCCTGAAATGGGAACTATTTCAAGCTGTGCCCACTCTGTATGTGACCCACGCATAAATACAGGTGAGCCTCCACTGAACGGCCGTTGGAAGTAGCCTGCAGATCCCGCTCAAAGTCTTTCATCATGGCTTCCAACCCTTGCCAGATTAACCTCTTCACTCTAATACCCATCAATCGAAGAACTTGAATATTGGCTCCCGTTCAAAGCAGGCAAGACTCTCAGCGAGAAAGTCAAATAGCAGAATTTAATCCCCTCTCATTTAATAAGATGAACTGAAGGGACTGCTCGCCGGCATGAATTGGCGGCCAGTCCTTTTCATTTTTATGTGAGTATTCTGACAGTCCGGCCCCTTAATTGACAATACCTCCGAACTCAATGATTTGGCTGTGTGGACTTTCGACGAGCCTTAGCTGGGGCTGTTTCAAATATTTATTACGTACAGTAGCAGAGATTGTCGAAAAACCTTAAAACGGGTTCCCTTGGACATGTAACCAGTTGATTTTACTATATGTATGTTCTCAAAAATGGAAACATTTGGGCTTTTTCGACAGTCTCGCAAGCTCATTAAACAAAAAATTTGAAAAATCTTAGGTCACCACTGTAGCCATTTTCACAGCTTTTCAATTGCCAGACGGATAAGACTCTTGTTTGATGCCATCCAGTTGCGGAGGTTAGAAATGAGACTGTGAGCAAATTGGAGAAAAAGGCTAATATAGTTTCCATATCGATATACTCGACTGATTTCCCGAGTATTTGGATTTAGAATGCTCTTACTTTAATTTGACAAATTGATGATTATTTTGTAAAGGCCACGTCAGTTACAATTGCCACCGTTTGGTGAAATGTACCCTTGACCATATCATGATTTTCACATCATCGAAAACATTTTTCTTAATCTAAGCACCACTGAATTGCAGAGCACCATCAGAATCTTTTGTGATTCATTTCAACCGCACCAGTGAAACACCACCATAGTACACGCTTTAAGTAAATCGGCAATTTTTTGCATCATGTCTCCCAACTAATTAACGGGAGGGGGACAAAGAAGGCACTGACGTTATCGCATCAAGAGTTGACCGGAGAGGCTCTTCTGTGAGAGGCGGAGGAAATACCCGCATTGCCTTGGACGATTAGTTAGTATGAAGAACGCTTACGGACATCTGAGAGCTATGACAATCGAGGCCAAAAAAAATCTGCAGACGGGATTCTTTTTCGCGAATACAGTCTGGAAGCTCCGCCAGCCTACATGAAGTCCAGTTGGGATGTAACCTTTGAGAAACCTTCTTATGATATTCTACTCACAAAAGGGCTTCTCTCTGGAGTAAGTCATGAAGTGGACCTGCCTAAAACTTCCGATGTGAAGCCTCCAGGGGAATGTTTGATACCCTTTGGGGGCCGTATCGTCTTTTTGCTCCGTAGAACTTGGGCTTAAGTGATAGCCCAGGAAGTCCAAGCACCGCTCTATCCTGCCAATGCATGTATTTTGGGAGGAGGGGTTCATGACTTACTCTCAGATCCGCCGATTGGTTCGCCTTCACGAAAAGGCGGAGTGGCACTCAAATGAATATAAGAGGCTCTTGCAGGTTCGCAGCGCTCGATCGAGAGCTCTCCGGCATCTGCAGAAAGCGGATGAGCTTTATTTTCAGATTTCGCGCCTTATTAGGGATTCGACCTCTGTTCGGCCCAACTCGGATGGGAATCTGGCGGATTCTGGCTCTTCGATGTTCAAGAAGGCAGCCATGCGTTTTTCGGTCATACCTTCATAGCTATTTCCAAGAGGGCTTCTGTCTGGAGTAAGCCATGAAGCGGACTTCCCAGAAAATCCCGATGTGAAGCCTCCAAGGGGAATTTTTGGTATCCCTTTGGAGGCCGTCTCCTCTTTTTTTTTGTAGGTTTTCCCGCGGTCAACGTATCCCCACATGTAGCGATCAGGCCAATAGTCCCCTTTACCTGAAAGGAACACCACCATGTACAGCGTAGCATACGAAAACGAGGACATGATCATTCGCTTCAAAAAAGATCTCGCAGAAGGAGAGGCTCTCTCAAGGTTTCTTGGCC
>JBEKPW010000284.1:0-3651 GCA_049520315.1 Syntrophobacteraceae bacterium | reverse complement strand
GAGTTGGCTCCGCACGGGCCCCACTCGGGAGCTTTGCGGTAAAGAGCCATCTCAGAAAAAGGAATTGTTCCGGAATGGGGGAAACTTTACTCTTGACCGCTGCCTTTCAATGGGCGACCCCTGACCAACTGAAACCTCAGCAGGGCAAGGTATGGCGCGGGCATCGATATAGTCGGTATACGCCGGCGACTCGATGCCACAACGATATGGTGACCACCAGAAGAACCCCGCCTCGCTGATTGAAACCATGGTGAACATCATGACCAATACAACCAAAGCACTAATAATAGATCTCATTTCCCTTCTCCTTTCAGCATTGACTTTGAGCTTCAATCTTCACCCATTAAAAATAATCACATTGGCGTCAATCAACGAGATGCAAAAAAGATTTCTCATTCGGTACGTTCTATTGGCGATAAGGACTTCTGGGCATATGCCAGAGTGGTAAGACAAGCCGGAAGTTGCTCACAATAACCGTATCATTCCTTGCGAGAGTCTTGCCTGCTTGAACTTGACAGCTTTTGACGCCGGAATTTTGATCTTTTCGCCAAGTTGTCAGGCACGTTTCCTTTTGATAATCTTTTTCCAGCTAACAGCTTGTGGCCTTCTATTGGTTAAATTTCAATCATGCTCTGCTGTAGCAGGTCGATGTCTGTGATTTCCTCTTCCAAATAGGCCTTCAGCTTCTTCTTAAGGCGGCTTTCGATCTGGCGCACGCGTTCACGGCTGATCCCGAACTTCTCCCCGATTTCCTGGAGGGTCATGGGATCTTCGGTCAGAAGCCTCTTAGCGAATATTACGGCCTCCTTGCCTTTGAGCTGTTCTCCGAAAAGCATCAGCTTCTCATGGAGGATTGCCTTCGCTTCCTGGTCAGCTAACTGATCGTCAACCGGCAGGTCGTTCGAAGGCAGAAAAGATTTGACCGTATCCTCGGAGTCCTCCTTTTCGCGTTTTTCCTTTATGGCAGCCTGGGCGGCGGCAAGAGTAGCAATCGGGATTCTGAACTGGGATCGCCTCCGTGCTCGCCGCAAATACCGATCTTGATATCACGCCTCACGGAACGTCCTTTTCTAACGGCGATCTCCATAAGCCCGCCCACCCCCTTCTGATCGAGCCGGGCGAAAGGATCGTGCTCCCATATTTTATTCGTCAAATAGACCGGAAGAAACTTGCCCGCATCATCGCGGCTGATACCGAATACTGTCTGAGTCAGATCGTTAGTCCCGAAAGAGAAAAATTCCGCGTGCTCGGCGATTTCGTCAGCGGTCAGCGCCCCGCGCGGCACTTCGATCATCGTCCCTATGTGGTATTCGATGTCGACTCCATACTCTTGCATAACCTCGCGGGCAACGGCTTCCACGACATCCCTCTGATTCTTGAACTCACCAGCGTCGCCGACCAGTGGAATCATTATCTCAGGACGCACGTCCATACCTTCCCGGGCAACCTCGCAGGCGGCTTCCATAATCGCCCTGGCCTGCATCCGGGTTATTTCCGGGTAGGTCACTCCAAGGCGGCATCCGCGGTGGCCAAGCATCGGGTTAGCCTCATGCAGGCTGACCACCTTGGCGAAAAGCTGCTCAAAAGGGATACCCATCTTGGTTGCAAGCTTCTGAATGTCCTTTTCATCTTTTTCGGCGGGGAGAAATTCATGGAGGGGAGGGTCAAGTGTTCGAATAGTCACCGGTTTTTCTCTCATCACCTTGAACAGGCCCTTGAAATCTTCTTTTTGCATCGGCAGCAGCCTGGCCAGAGCCCGTTCGCGTCCCTCGGAGTTTTCGGCAAGAATCATTTCCCGAACGGCTTCGATCCGGTCACCTTCAAAGAACATGTGCTCTGTGCGGGTGAGCCCTATTCCCTCAGCCCCGAATGCTATGGCATCCTCGGCCTGGTTCGGTTGATCGGCGTTGGTCCAGATCTCAAGGCGGCGGAACTCGTCCGCCCAGCCCAGCAGGGCTACGTAATCCTGGTATATTTGAGACCTTTGCGGCGCGAGACTCTTGTCTACGATAACGCGGAGCACTTCTGAGGGCCGCGTCGGAATCTGGCCGGCAAAAACCTCCCCCACGGAACCGTCGAGCGAAAGGTACTGCCCTTCCCTGATCACCCGGTCTCCAATGGTCATCCTCCGGTTGTGGTAATCGATTTCGAGGTCCGGGCAGCCGACCACACAGACTTTTCCCATCTGGCGGGCAACAAGGGCCGCGTGTGAGGTCATTCCGCCGCGCGCAGTCAAAATTCCGCGCGAGGCGTGCATACCTCGAATATCATCGGGGGAGGTCTCAAGACGCACGAGTATAACCATCTCGCCTTTCATCGCCAATTCCTCGGCATCGTGAGCATTAAACACCACCCGGCCCGTCGCAGCTCCAGGGCCTGCGTTGAGACCTCTGGTCAGCAAGTTGCCATCCTTGATTGCATCCCTTATTGCCTTGGGGTCGAACGTGGGCCGCAAGAGTTGGTCCAGTTGATCGGGTTCTACCCGCATCAGCGCTTCCTGCTTACTTATAATGCCTTGCCGGACCATATCTACCGCAATCTTGAAAGAGGCGAAGCCAGTTCGCTTGCCGGTCCGGGTTTGCAACATCCAGAGTTTATTGCTTTCGATAGTGAACTCAATGTCCTGCATGTCCCGGTAATGTTGATCCAACTTGGTGCGAATGCCTTCGAGTTCGGTATAGATCTCGGGCATGGTTTCTTCCAGACACAGGCTATCGCCATCGCCTTTCTGCCGTATGTTAATTGGCAGCGGGGTCCTGATGCCCGCAACTACGTCCTCGCCCTGGGCATTCATCAGGTACTCGCCATAAAGCACATTCTCGCCTGTGGCAGGATTGCGCGTGAAGGCCACACCCGTACCGCAATCCTCACCCAGGTTCCCGAATACCATGCACTGCACGTTTACGGCCATACCCATGGAATCCGGAATGTTGTTGAGCTCGCGATAGGCAATCGCCCTGGGATTTTGCCATGATCCGAAAACCGCCGCGATGGAGCCCCATAGCTGGTCCCAGGGATCATGCCGAAATTCCACCTTCTTGCGCCCACGAATCAAAGCTTTGTAGCGTTCGATTAATTCCTTGAGGTCGGAGGCGGCAAGCTGATTGTCGAACTCAACGCCGCATTTCTTTCTCGTTTCCTCGAGCAACACGTCAAAGGGGTCGTGCTCATCTTTGGATTGGGGCTTCAAACCAAGCACCACGTCGCCATACATCGCGATGAGGCGCCGATAGCAATCATATGCGAACCGTTCGTCCCCCGTCTGCTTGATTAGACCCTGCACGGTATGATCATTGAGGCCGAGGTTCAGGATAGTGTCCAGCATGCCGGGCATGCTGAGCGCTGCGCCGGAGCGCACCGAAACAAGCAGGGGATTTTCAGGGTCGCCGAATTTTCGTCCCATAAGCTCTTCGAGCCTGTGCAGGGCCTCTTCGACCTGACCTTTTAATTCGACCGGATACTCCCCGCCATGCTGATAATAACATGTGCACACATCGGTAGTGATTGTAAAGCCAGGAGGCACAGGGATGCCCAATCGGGCCATCTCCGCCAGGTTGGCGCCTTTGCCGCCCAGCAGAGCCTTCATTTTGGCGTCGCCATCCGCTTTTCCTTTTTCAAAAAAATAAACAAACTTTGGCATAAGCACTCCCC
>JBEKPW010000283.1:0-2683 GCA_049520315.1 Syntrophobacteraceae bacterium | reverse complement strand
TTCTGCTATGTCGGGCACAAGGAGGATGAGATAGTGAAATCAGTCTCGGAAAGGCTTGCATCGGCACTGGGAGCAAAAGTCGTGGTGGCCGCAGGCCTGCACTGGGATAATCTAACCCCTTACGGAATTGAGCAGGTTAAGAAAAACGTGGTCAAGTTGGTGGATTTAATCATCGAGAAGAAGGATACAGGTTCTTGTCCAAATCCTCCTCTCGTTTCTTAAGCTCTTCGCGAGCCAGCCTGTGAGCTGATTTAGTAAAGAACCAGCTTTCCGTTGCTTTGTGCAGACCGTCCAGGTACCTGCGCGGTTCACTTTTGAACCACCCCAAACCGATGCCGAATCCGGTTCTGGATACGCGGAACAACTTATCGGAATCTTTTACTATCATATCGTCAATGTTTGTTGCATCGAGTCTCGAATCATGTCCATCAATAATTTGCTCAATTTTACAAATCAGATCTTGAGGATAACTCATTTCACTCAAAATCATTCTCGCGATTGCTGCCCCTTCAACTTCATGCTGTCTTGCGAGATCGGGCTCTTTTACCCGGGGCCCGAATGCGAGCAACTGCCTATCCTCCGGAACGGTGGACCATCCCACGTCATGGAGTAAAATCGCAGGGATGACGACCGAGGGATCGCCTCCTTCCATAGATAAAAGATATATTGCATATTGATAAGATATAATGGTATGGATGTTATTGTGCCTCGTGCGAAGAAACGGTTCCGCTTTTTCGAAGATGGATTTGTGAAGGTCATTTTCAATCTCGCCAATATCAGCGACATCAAAATACTTTATGTCCATGATCTCGGTTATCCTTCCTTAACGTCATCTAACAGACGCTATATGCATCGATTCCCGTTTTATGGTTCAGTACCTTGCTATCCTTAATCGTAAATCCATTATACACTGATTACAAAACAATTATCAATGTTGCTGCCATAATACGTATTTATAGCTAGTATAACTTTAATTGATTTGACAGTTTTTTCTTATCGTTTCACCCTGCTAATCTGCATTGAAAATTCACATCGAATCGACCGCATTGATTCGGTTCTTCCTCCTCTTGTGGAATTGACCGCTACCTATCAGCGTTCCCGCTTTGACTCAAAAAAGGTCTCCGGGACTTACCCAGGGGGCAGAGTGAATCATGGAAGCTCATTTTACGGACAATCTCGAAGGGATGATTTTTGATTTTGAGGGAACTCTGGTTGATTTCCAGTGGAAGCTTTCCGAAGCTGTTGAAGATGCCTTGGAAAAGCTTTGGGAGATCGGTTTTACCAGGGATCGGATTGGAAGCAGAAAATATTCGACCTTGCTGATCGAAGCCGTGCAGGCGGCGCCTGAAATAGGGTTGCAGCCCGAGTATGTACGTGACGCCATAGGACGGATCTATGACAGCTATGACGAGGATGCCCTGACGCGCTGGAATCTCCGGCCTGGAGTCAAAGGTTTCCTGCGTGCTCTTAAGAAAAGAGGCGTTCGGGCCGCGCTGGTGAGTAACATTGGAGGTAAAACCATGGCCAAAGCTTTGTCCAAATTCGGTCTGAAGGCTTTCTTCGACATCGCTCTAAGCCGTAGCGACGTCCCAAATCTCAAACCGAGTCCCGACGGTATAAATCTAGCGCTTCAGAGGATGGGAACCAGAAAGGATCGCACCCTCTTCGTGGGAGATAGTCTCGACGATGTCAATGCGGCAAGAAATGCGGGACTCAAAGTGATGATTATTACAAACGGGGAAAACCTGGGGCAAGAGGTCCTGGCGGCTAGGCCCGATAGGGTATTTGAAACCTATGAAGACCTTCGTCGCACGATGTAGCCAGCCTCCTGGTGACTTGCAGCAGGAATGAGAAGTTGGACATCCTTCTTCCTTGGCCTCCGTAACACGCTATTGTGGTCATCGAGCGTGAGAACTCTACCTGTTGTCTGAGATCCTTACTTTTTGGTTTCGACTTAGTTTTTGCTATCCTCGAAGTCAATCCATAAGCTGTACTTATAGATAACATAATTCTTATTGAATTGACGAATTATTCTTATTAATGCACTCTTGCGCCCAGGTGATGAAAAACCTGCTAACCTGATTCTGATCCGTCTCCATTGCTCCCGTGGCGCGCTGACCCTTCATACAGACTTAGTTTCCTCGCCCTCGGTCTATCATCGAACCTGCTGATCTCGATCTGAATTGATTTCTATCCTCATGTGCACATTAGTAATGAACCACAGTGCTGCTCCAGCATCGGCAAGGTAATGGAAGTAGTGTGAGTAAAATGGGTACAACTGCAAAAATGTTTCGGGTTCTCGTCACCTGTCGTTTGTCGTGGAGATTTACTTCTGAGTAGCATAACCCGTTTAGGCCCAATCAGACAGGAGGTGTGCTGTGGGAGACCAGAAATTCCCTTCGCCCCATGAGATCGAAACGATACCCGGCACCGAAGGATGGCAAAGGATGTATCCTTACCATTATCTATTTTCAACTCAGAACGAGGAGCGAAAAGCCTACGAAGAGAACATGTTTTGGTTCAATGACGGACTGCATTATCCGGAGCCGATGTACCCGTTCGATATCATTTGGGATGAAGCATGGTTTCTGGCTTTGTCCCAGTTCAACACGCGCATTTTCATGGTGCCTCCTGCCATGGGTGTAGACCATCGTATCATAAACGGCAACATCTATATTACTCC
>JBEKPW010000282.1:0-2754 GCA_049520315.1 Syntrophobacteraceae bacterium | reverse complement strand
ACGATATAGAACTCGATCCCGCGCCAGATCAGCCAGCGAATGAAGTCCATGTGGAAAAAGCCGCTGTCGGCCCGCAACCGAGTGACCATCCCCAAGGGAAGCTTGCGCAACATCAGAGTCAGAAAGGATCGGGCCTGGTTGGCGTCCGTGCTGTTGCCCGGACGAAGAATTCCTCCCAAGTAGTCCCGTGTCTCCCCGATGAAGCAAAGCAGCGGGTTATGGCTCTTGCGGCCTCTCTTTTTCGGATTGTAGCCCTTATTGGCCCGGTGCTGCTTCCCAAAGACCGTGATGACATGGGAATCCAGGTCCAGCGTCAGGGCTTTGAACTTCTCAAAGCCGCCACGCGTCACATTCAGCAGGCGGGAGTTGATGTCGGCAATCTGAAGGGCCGTATGGACCGTGACTTTATCCAGAAATCTGCTAATGGTGCTCTGGACCGGGAATTTCCTGAGTTTCACAACCTGTTGAAATACCTTATCCCGAACCAACTCCATCATATGACTGGGCCTGAATATTCCGAGCATCAGCGCATACAGCATGCCCATACACATATGAGCCGGGGTGTAGTCCGAGTTGCGCCGATCACGGACGCTCACCGTCTCCAAGTGTTGGCTCAACTTGCATTTTGCAAAGAACCGGCGGATCAAACCAGCACCCCCAAATCGGGTCAGATTTTTCCCAGTGAATTGCTCTCGAGGGGTCAAATCCTGTTCTTTCTGCAGCTCCTGTGCTATATTTGCATTCACTTTTTGAGTGCCTCCTTTTCAGGGTCTTTGGGCAAACGCATATTACCTGAAAAGGAGGCTTTTTTGTTAAAAATCATGCAGTTATTCGAATAAATATTCATGCAAAAGGATGTTTAAATAAGGATTCACGCATTATTTGAGGCCGTTGCAAAACTCTTTACGACCGTTCGACCGTGGAAAGCAAATTGGCCGATTTCGGGTAAATTTTTGACCGAAGACCGTTTTCCCCCTTAATGATCGAGCAAATCTATCGATGGGAATGGCCCTAAAGGGGCGTTGAGCGGCTCTACCCCAACCTCCTTACGTGGTTGGGACCAGTCCGTAGGCCCTGAAAAGCTTCATAAGATTATGGCAGGAACAAATCAGCTTCCATTCGCTTCGAACTGCGTCTATGCCTCGGCGCATAAATCCATAGATGCCCATCGCAGCTTTGATCTGTCCAAAAACCGGCTCTACGGTCTGGCTCCGCAGCTTATACTTCGCTTTTCCCCATTTGGTTTTGAGTCTTCGTCCCATGCGCTCACGGGAACTCGCATCCGCAGGGATTCTCCCATGAGAATGCTCCTCATCCAAACATTGTTCGCGCTGCTTCGAATCTTTTTGGACGGCGATCAAGAGCTTCGGGCCTCCAGCTTCAATACTTTTGACGGGCAAGTCATCCCGCCAGTACCCTGTATCAGCCGTGCAAGTGTCAATGCCTTTCTCGATTCCCGCTCCATCAAGGCTCTCTTTGGTTTCATGGATCATCGGCTCAAGCTGGTAGAGATCGTTTTCTTCCTGTGTAACATCGGCCCCCACAATGATTTGTTCCTTGGAAACAACCGCTTGTCCATTGTAGCCCTGGACATACCCTTGCCTTGTATTCATGATCCGGCTCTCAGGGTCTGTGGCGTTGGCTTTTCGGTCCCGCTGGACGGCATCTTTCGGTTCTTTGGGCTTAGGTCCGGGTTTTTTCCGGCCTGCTTGCTTCTCCTCTTCCTCACGGTCACGGAGCTTCTTTTCCTGCTCCTCGCGCTCTGCGTTGGCCTTGGTTTCGAGCCTGGCTTTGGCCTCTTTGAGCCGGGCAAGACGGCTTTCCGGATCTTCCATCTCCTTGGGAAGTTCATCACCCCGGCGGGTCGGCCCCAAACGCCTGTCCTCTTCTTCGTCCACGGCCTTGGCCTCTTCAAGCATTTGTTCGATCTCTTTATTCAACTGATCGAGAGTGCGGTTGGCCGAAAGCGATGCGTTTCCCTTTATTTTTGTTCCGTCAAGGTAGACATCTCCAACACGAACCAATCCGGCTTCGGCGCAAACAGAGAGTATCTCGCAAAATACGGTCTTCATGAGCTTTTCATGGCGGGACCTGAATCGCGATATGGCACAGTGGTCGGGGACCGTATTGCCAGTCAGCCAGCGGTAGGGCAATTCTTCCTCGCAGGCTTTGGAAATCTTGCGAGAAGAGCGCCTCCCCTGGCAGTATGCATAGATCAAAACCGCGAGCATCATCGCCGGATCGTAAGGAGGACGGCCCTCCATCCCATAGGAAAAGTAAAAAGCCCTAAGATTCATCTGCTTTACGATCTCCCAGATGAATCGGACCACGTGATTTACGGGGACCCACTTGTCCACCGACGGTGGGAGGAGCCACATTTGATTTCGATCACCAGCGATGAAACCGCGCCCCATGCAAAACCTCCAAATCTGATTTAAGAGTTGGAATTAATTACCATAAAGTGCGATTTTACGCAAGGATAATATGGGAAGTTTTGCAACAGACTCACCACCCTCCAGTTTCATCGTATTGGAAAAACCGCTATCCTCTACATTCGTGGTTTTTTATTTGGATAAAATTAATAGCTCCAGCTTACTATGGCGCCGAAGCGGATCAGAATTTTGCATTCCTCAATCACTCTCCCCATTCATTACCCCCACAGAACACCAGAGCACTTGAAAGTAACTACCTTCCTCGGCGACAGCTTCAACGGCTCCCCTGTCTGGAGATTTCTGGCCGGACGTCCCTGCTTCT
>JBEKPW010000281.1:0-2812 GCA_049520315.1 Syntrophobacteraceae bacterium | reverse complement strand
GAAACCCAAATTATCAAAGTAGAGCGCTGTCCGTCGGTCAATTCAATTCTCGAAGGTTTTCTCATAATGCCCTCCCCTTAGGGAGCACATTATATACATTTACTTAAGGAATGCAACACTAGAACTTTTTGACTCTTACGGCCGAGGGACCTTTGGTACCCTGTTCAATCTCGAAGCTGACGCGGTCGCCTTCCGCAAGGCTCTTAAAACCCTCCGCTTCGATGCCGCTATGGTGAACAAAGACATCTTTTCCGTCTTCAGCCGTGATAAATCCGTAACCCTTCTGATCGTTGAACCACTTTACCGTACCTTGAGGCATACTCTTCAAATCCTTTCATATTGTTGGTTTGGACTCTTGTAAACACATGCAACATTAATTTCAAATCGCGGTAGAGGCGAGAATGAACCGGCAAAAACGGGAGACGGGCAGTACCGCGTTGTGGAGAAGCGTCTTGATCGGGTATAAAGCCTAAAGATTCCTAAATCAACCGGCCCTGTTTCGGCTTGGTTTTACCCCAACGACTCTGGTAATTAACCCGTTAAATGGCTGAACACAAGGTTATGGAGCCGGCTTGATTTCTTTCTTAAGAAATGCTAACCTTTAGATGTCTTGTTCTGTCGGGTCCCTGCGCGGTCCTCTGGACTGAGGATTCCGTTTGTTGGGGCAAGCGCCGAGGGCCGGATGGCGGTTTTTCGGCGAAAATTCGGCGGAGCTGGAGTGGCGTTGACACAATGCCGGAGGTATGAATTGGAACTACCTACCAAGGCCCCTCAGCCGGCATTTGATTGCGGGTTTGAGGGGTCTCCATTTTTGCCGTCCTACCACCCGTGAATGATTCTCAATGTTCAGCGAACCTGTGAAAACCAGATGAAGCCCACTCGATCTTTTGAGTAAACTTAACGTATCTCCGCTTCAGGAACGTTGCGTTAGCAGAGACCAGAAATCCTTTCCAAAAGCTCCTCCCTGGAACTCACAACCCTATCAGGATAAAAGATTTTGCCGTGTCAGTAATATTTTTTGCTGAGCTTCAGGTGGTCAACACCCCGCCGTCCACATAGATTGTATGGCCAGTTATACAATCGGCCGCATCCGAGACAAGGAAAAGAACTGACCCTACAATTTCTTCCGGCTCGGCGATTCGGCCCTTGGGAATCGCCCGGTGTATCTGCTTGGCTCTATCAGGATTGGACCAGATAGGTTTGCTGAACTCGGTACGGGTAAATCCCGGACCAACGGCATTGACATTGATCCCATATTGTGCCCATTCCCGGGCGCAGCACCGGGTAAGCATCTTTAAAGCCGCCTTACTGCAACTATAGGCGGCCATATTCAATTCGGCTTTCTCAGCGCCAACGCTAGTTATGTTGATGATCTTTCCATATTTTTGGTCGATCATTTTTTGGGCCACAAGTCGACTTAACTGCCAAACCGCTTTTACATTTGTGTCAAAAATTTTGTCCCAGCCGTCCTCACGAAGATCCAAAAGGCTTCGCAGAAAACTTCGGGCCGCGTTATTCACAAGAATATCAATACGACCGAATTCCCTGATCGTGGTATCGACTAGGATTTCTAATTGCTGATTTGAAGTCAAGTCGGTAACCAGCGGCAAGACCCTGCCTCCCCTTTGGATAATATCTTTAGCCACGGCCTCTAGTTCCGCCTGGGTCCGGCTGCAAATGACGACTGAAGCTCCGGCCCCGGCCAGCCCCAGGGAGATCGCCCTCCCGATACCTCTTCCACCTCCTGTTACAATGGCAACTCTTTCCGTAAGGTCAATCTTCAGGTTGTTCACGCCAGCCTCCATGATTTGAAATTATATGTTCATAAGTTCAACGGGCAAGTTAGTTATTTCTGAGATAATTCAGTGTAACACACCATAATTCAGCCGGTTTTTCGTCATAGCGCCCTTTGATTATGGAGATCACCTTTGAACTTCGGAGCTCAGGCTTCATCCGGAATATTGCATCAAGTTTATATGCCATACATACGAAAAAATTTTTGGGTCGGATTCTGCCCGAATAAGCTCTGAAACTACCCCCCAACCCCCAAAACCGGTCGATTTCCAAAGCGAACATGCGAGTGATACATTAATGAGACCGGTTTTCGCATTTCAGCCGGAATTATGCTTTCTTCTTCCGAATTCTGGTTCGTTTCGGTTTGCTGGCTGTCGCAGTCTCAGTTGCCGCTTTAGGAGCTACCACTTTGGCCTTTGCCTGCCTTCTCGCCTCAATGTACTTCTGCAGTTTTTCGGGCAGTCCTCTCTTCTTAGCCCCTTTGCTTCTGGCTTTGGTCAATGACTTTGCCGCTAATGGGGTCCTCATCGTAAAACCGTATTTCTTCCTGTACTCTTTCTGGCTCATCTCATGGGAGACCAGGTGCTTCGACGTGAGCTGTCTCATCTCAGCGCCACATTCGAGACAGATTACTTTGTCGTTTTGGATAGAATCTGCTGGGCTTAGCTTCGTTGCGGCTACTTCCTCCGCAGCCGGCTGAGTAGATTCAATGTCGATTCCTGCCGTTTCAACTTTTTCTAATTCGTGGAGCGTGCCGAAGACCTGCCGGAGAGATGATGCGATTTCGGCGCCGGACATCGGAGTGCGGGAAACCTGTGTCTGGACGATTTCTGATGCGATTTCGATGAGTTTTTTGTGCATTGGGAAATCCTTTGGCAGGGAGGTAAATGGAAATTTTCAAAGTTCAGAGCACTGTGATTTTAATAGGTTAGTATATGAATGCAATATTTTTCTAACGCACATCTCTAATGGGGCAAGACGCCCTCGGGCGACTTGCATGACGGTCATCGGTTGATTT
>JBEKPW010000280.1:0-3687 GCA_049520315.1 Syntrophobacteraceae bacterium | reverse complement strand
CTTGGCTCTCCAATCCAACGGTCTCCCCCTTTTGGGCAATGCCCTATTCAGGGTATCCGTTCGCTGCCAAGGTGGGCCAATTTAAACCGCCGAACTGGACCAATTCAGAGTACCGAAATCACCGTCATCATCGTCCTCGGGTCACGGACCTCAGAAAGCTCAACCAGGGCACAGATCATGGCAGCGCACCATATCGAGGGGCAACTGTTTCGGCCTCATGCTGATTTACCAAAAGCTTGGGTCTACACCCCAATTGAGGCACTTTCGACCGATGACGTTTGGTTCTACTTGCTTCAGGCACCAAGCCCCTGGGGGGGAGATAACGGCAACTTGGCCGCTTTGTACAAGCGGGCTAGCGGAGGGGAATGTCCACTAGTGATCGACACATCTACTCCGTCCTGCGGGAATAGCCGTTTCGGTTGCTGGGTGTGCACGGTAGTCGAAAAAGACCATGCCATGGAGTCCCTGGTGGAAGACGGGGAGGAACGTTTCGAACCCCTCCTGGCCCTACGAGACTACCTAAAGCAGGTGCGTGAGAATCCTGAAAGTAGGATGAATGTTAGGCGGAACGGGCGACCCGCAGCTGCCGACGGCAAAGGGCCTTTTACCCATCGAGCACGAGTCGAAATCCTAAAGCGCCTAATGATGGCCCAGAAACACTCAGGCGAAAAACTAATTGACTCGGACGAGCTGGCGGCGGTGGACCAGGTCTGGACTCAGGAGGGAATGCCTCGTGGATTGGTTTTCAAGCTTTGGCGTCACGTCAACGAGGGGGAGCCTATGCCAGACGAAAAAAACGATTCAATGCTTTCCCAGGAAGAAAAGCTGCTCGAGGAGGTGTGCCGTGATGCGGACCTGCCCATTGAATTAGTGCGAAAGTTGCGTGACATAGAGGAAGAATTCAGCGCTTTGAAGCGACGGCACGGATTGCCAGAACAAATGAGGGAAGTGGTGAGGCAGTTCGTGGAGCCGGCAAAAACGTAACTCGGTGCCATCGCTTCATGGCCTATGTCGGAAGGACTACAGGGGAGCCAAATATGGACGAATTGAGGTTGGTTCTTATAAAGCAATGGAAGGAGCTTAGCTTTTGGGCCCTATTTAACATAGTTCTCGGAACAACATTCGTATGGTTGGCGTGGGTGCCGCGCATTTATTACAGAGATCCAAAATTTGATTTCTTCGACAACATTAAGAACGGTAATCTGCTCGTTTTTACAGTTACGCTGTGCGCATCCTCGCTAGGGTTCTACTCCCAGTTGACCAAAGAATATTTGCTATACACGAGACGCTTGGTAACGTGGCTGTTTATTACCCTTATAATTATAACCAGTTACATTTACGCACACAGTTCCGCCTACCGCGGAACACCGAATTACGACCCGACGGATTTCCTGTTACTCTCCGGCGCGCTGTTCGTTGCTGGTTGCTTCCTCTCATTTTTTTCTTACCTCCTAAAGCTGAAGTTCGATAGTGGTTTTGATCTTCGGGCCGAGCAGGCCCAAGAAGTATCTGAACTTTCCAAGGAGGCGTCGAGTCACGATCAAGCTGGGGGTATTAAGCTAAGCTGAGGGTGTTAAGCTATGAATTCTGACCGTGTGCCCACGTACCGTATTCCAGTGCTTGGCGTAGAGCAGCCGATTGGGGGGTTCTTTATTGGTGTGCTTCCCGCAAAGATCCTCCGGGAAATCACTTACTCCGACATCCGTCGTTTGGAAAATCGGTCCGTAGAGACCTATACCGGAATCGAAAGACCAATCTCCCCGCAGCGTGTTGCAGAAATCAAACAATATATTAAGAGCGTGGACGCTACGTTTCCGAACTCCATTATCGTTGCTGTAAAAAGGACCGATGTCGTGGATGCACGGGACGGATTCTTAACCCTGCGCCTCCACAACAAGGCCGCGAAAATCATTGACGGCCAGCATCGTTTGGCAGGTTTCGACAGCCTAGACGGAGACGGCAACAACTTCGAGATGGTTGTTGCAATCTTCGTTGAAATGGACGTGGAGGACCAAGCAATGGTCTTCGCCACAATCAATCTCAAACAAACAAAGGTGAGTCGCTCCCTTGTGTACGACCTTTTTGAACTTACAAAAACAAGGAGCCCTCAAAAAACTTGTCATGATCTCGCCAAGACCCTCAACAGCGACGAGGGGTCCCCTTTCTACCACCGAATTAAACTGCTGGGACGTAGTCTCGACATCTACGAAGGAACATTGACGCAGGGCACGTTTGTCAAATACCTTTTGCCAAAAATCTCTAGCCAACCCGACATCGACCGGGACATTCTGAAGAGAAAGCTTAATGTCAGCGTAGATCAACAGGATATTAACCGAGGTCAGATTTTCAGGGAATACTTCGCTCGAAATGAGGACTGGGCAATTCTAAAGGTCATGCGCAATTACTTTTCTGCCATTGCCACAAGTTTTCCGAGCGAGTGGGCTGATCCAGATAACCCCTTGCCTAGGGCAATCGGTTACGGTGCTTGCATGAAAGTGCTCAACGGGCTCTATGCAAAGGGCCGTGAAGAAAAAGAACTCACCCAGCTATTTTTTGAGACCTTCTTGGCCAGGGCCAAGGGCAGGCTACGGCTGAGCTTTGACGACTATCCCGCCAACGCCGGCGGTGAGCACCGCCTTGCGAAGGATCTATTCGACCTTATGGGCCTCTCGGAGAATTAAGGGTATGCCCTGGAAGCACCTCAGCATAAATCGCCTAGCCCGCATAATTCATGATTTTGGAGACAAGAAAAGCCTCCTATGCCCGCATAATTCATGATTTTGGAGACAAGAAAAGCCTCCTATGGTACAAACACGTTGAGATGACGATGTTTGAAGTGCCAAAGGAGGCTTTTGCTTGGGTCACGATATCACAACAGAGTGTCTTTTGTTCCCCGATATTTTTGCGAAGCCCGTCGTCGCGCAATTTGACCAGCGGCAGGGCAGTTCCGATGGCGGCGCCGTCCTGCTGAAAGCTGCCGACCGGCGACTGGGACTGACCGAGGCGCTGGCCGACTGCCTGGTGGATCAGCGACAAGTTGGCAAAATTGACCACGAGTTGGAGGAGTTGCTGAGGCAGCGCATCTTCGGCATCGCGTGCGGCTATGCTGATGCCAATGACGCGGCTCGCTTGGCCGAAGACCCGGTGCACAAGATGCTGGTGGAGCGCGATCCGATCGAGGGCGACGACTTGGCCTCGCAGCCGACGCTGTCGCGCTTTGAGAATGCGGTGGACCGCAAGCAGCTTTATCGCACTGGCGAGGCGTTGGCCGATTGCGTGATCGAGCGCCATCGTCGCCGGCTGCATGGCCGCGCCCGGCTCATTACGATTGATCTGGACCCGACCGACGATCCCACCCACGGCGCGCAGCAGTTGACCTTCTTTAACAGTCACTATGACACGTGGTGCTATTTGCCGGTGGTTGGCTTCTTGAGCTTCAACGACGAGCCCGAGCAGTACCTGGCGACGGCGGTGCTGCGGCCGGGCAATGCGGTGGCGAGCGCGGGGGCCATCGGCATTCTGTGGCGTCTCCTGGTGCGGGTGTGGCGGGCGTTTCCCCAAGCGCGCGTGCGGGTGCGGCTGGACGGCGGGTTCGCCGATCCCCAGGTGCTGGACTTCCTGGAGGCGATGGGCGTGGAGTATGTGGTGGCCATGGCTAAAAATGCGGTCCTGAACCGCCTGGCCGAG
>JBEKPW010000279.1:0-2858 GCA_049520315.1 Syntrophobacteraceae bacterium | reverse complement strand
CCCTGCTGCTCCATCAGCCGTACGGCCTCCGCACGGCGCAGCGCCTCCGCCTTCACGGCTTGATCCATCTCCTCGATTCGCGGCGCTAGCCCATCAAGAAAGGCCAATAGTTCTTGCCGTCTAATACTGGCCCATTGACCTAGCTGTAGGGCTTCCAGTTCCCGGCGGCCCCGCGTGCTCCACAGCCGCCCCTTCCGGCACACCCCCTGGCTCATGGCCAGAAAGTGCAGTTGGTTGCGCAGCGAGGTCTGCATCTTCACCAGCTTGTCCCGATGCTTCAACAGTTGCCGGTAATCCCGCTCCTCCGGCGTGGGCACCCAGACCCGAGGAAAACGGTGGTTGACCAGCAGGTCCAGCAGGTGCTCGGCGTCGCGGGTGTCGGTCTTCTGCCGCCGCACCGCCCGCGCCCGAATCTCCGCCGGATCTCCTACCCACAACTCGTACCCCAGTTCCGCCACTAACCGCTCGAACCATTGCGTGTACCCCGTCGCCTCAATCCCGATCAGCGCCAGTTTCTCCAACCCCCTGTAAAACCCCTCCGCCTCTCCGCCTTCGTGTTCCAAACGACGTGTCGCGACCTCACCTGTCTCCGTGTCTAACATCGCAATTACTTGATACCGCGTGTGCAAATCACATCCTATAATCGACATCTTCGGCTCCTTTCCCGGCAGCCTTGGTCGTCACACAACCTAGTTTACCGGTTCTCAAGGAGCCGACGACATTATGGAATCAGACACCTGGGCTTTGGGGTCTGCGATGTCCCGAAGGGACACCTCGATTGCTTTCTCAGCAAACCCATCGTTCTGGAGTTGAAGGAGTCTGAACGGGTGGCCCCCATGCTAACCCATCCCGCTTCGCGGGATCGCAGACTCCACAACTCGGAGTCTGCGCCAGCCCGCCAGCCGGCGGCAAATGACTTATAAAAGATGGATTTATTGCACACTAATCATTTAAGAGCTCTTTTGAAATTGAAGCTGGAGTTCGTACTATCAGGGTGTCGGCACCACATAGTCATCGATTAGGTTGAGTCGCCCCCGAAAGAGAATTGAAGATCCAGGAGTACTGCATACTATGCATAGGAGGAAAGTTGGCCCTCAACAATCAAGGAACAAATCCCAAAGGTAGCAAAGGCGGCGCAACTCGACGTAGCTTCATCGGGAGTCTAATGGCCAGCTCGGTTGCTGCAGCGATGCCCAATTCGGGGCAGGCGCGACTTCAGAGCCGTTCAACGGGCTATGATTTTCGAGGCATTAGAGAAGAGATTCTTGCCGCCGTCGGTTCGCATGAAGCCACGGGGATTGCGGTAGCTGTTGCTCATAAGGGGCGAGTCGTTTGGGAGGAAGGGTTCGGCTTGGCAAACCGCGAGCAAGGAACCAAGGTCAGCGAACGCACGCCATTCTGTCTCGCTTCCCTCACAAAGCCGTTTACGACGACGGCAATTATGACCCTAGTAGAGGCCGGAAAGATTTCCCTGGAGGACTCAGCCAACAAGTACCTCGGCCACGAGTCTGGATTGAAAGGAAATGCAGAAGGAGCGTCAGTGCGACTCTTGGGTGCACATGCGGCAGGTCTGCCAACATTGTTTGAAATGTTTCCCAGGACGGGTGAAGCGCAGCCGTCAATATCAAAGGCATTGCTCGAGAACTATGGCGAACTCGCATATCTGCCAAACGAAATGTACGAATACAGCAATATTGGATATGCGGTCCTCGGTATGATTGCCTCGAGCGTAACAGGCTCCGAATTTGGCGAAGTGATGGCACGCCAAGTGCTTAAGCCGTTAGGGCTGAACGACAGCTTTTTCGATACGGATAAAGCTCGCTTCGCGAGTGGAGCTGTTCTTTACGATGATTCTGGAAACCCTATCGCAGAATATTCCACGGTAACTCCCCCATCCGGAGCACTCTACGCGAGTGCCCACGATGTTGCCCGTTTCGGGCTGTTCAACTTGAAAAATCGTTTGGGTAATCAGGCGCCGATCCTAAGCGATCATCTCATTGATGAGCTTCACAAGCCTGTCTTCCAAGGGCCAGCAGGTGCAGCGACGACGTTCGGGTGGTTTTCAAGACAAACAAAATCAGGGCTGCCTGTTCTTTTTAAAGACGGTGCGCAGCCTGGCGTTGGCTGCATCATGTATTTAGTTCCCCAAGAGAATCTGGCTTGCGTTGCTCTGTCCAATCGTTCCAACAATGGAGACCTCCTTCGAAAATGGGTTGACCAAATGGCTGGCACGATCATTAAGAACTGGACAACGCCAGATAATCCTGTGGGTTTCCCGATGACGGATTTTCCAGGAGGGTTGGTCTATGAAGGTAAATGGATTGGCAAACTCCGTGGGGATGGAGCGGAAATGGCAGTGGCTTTGAACGTCACGCAAACGGCTAGCGCTACCCTCTCATTAGGAAACAATCGACCTGAGGCGGTCACGGACCTGCACTTACAAGGCAGTGCAATGGTTGGACAGTCAGTCGGAGGGATCGATTCGGCGGATGCAATTCGCAATCACGCAACGTCTCTGTCTCTTAAGCTGCAGAAACGTGAGGACAAGCTCGCTGGACGCATCCTTGCGATTGCGTCGGGCCCAGGAAAGATCAACATCCTGCCATTTATTGTCCAGTTGAGCCGCTCGGCATAGCTGCTGGCAAAACGTTCTTAGCCGATGACGTAAGGGTGTCGGGTACGCATGATGAAAGGGCGCCCCTAGTTGTGTATTGTTGGGTCGTTAGCAACCAACAGACTGTTAGCGGCGCCGAGGATGGGTCCATTATGGCGGGGCCAGAGGGGGCCAGGCCGCCAAGCCTAGACGGCGGCGAGCCAGGGGACCATGCTGGGCCGTTGATCTCCGAGTTCAGTTTTGA
>JBEKPW010000278.1:0-2900 GCA_049520315.1 Syntrophobacteraceae bacterium | reverse complement strand
TGAACCCCCTCCGTTCTATTTTGCCTTCACAAATCGGCAATGGCGCAGGGGTTTGCGTTGATCATGACATGGCCGATTGTATCACCGCCGTTTTTGGCAGGTTTGCTGGCCGCCCGCAATAAGTCGGGGACATGGATAGAGAAACCCGTCCGGCGGAGGCATCTGAGAGGGAAAAAGAGCCAATGCGGAAATCATCGGAGGGGGTCGCGGCCGCAAGCGGGGATTCCGCGCAAGGCTTCTCCTGCGCTGCCTTAGCTTTCCTCATATGGGGGTTAAGCCCCGTTTACTGGAAAACTCTTTCCAGCGTCCCGGCAGTTGAGGTTCTGCTACATCGGATAGTCTGGTCATTTTTCTTCCTGGCGCCCATTGTGGCACTGGAGAAAAACCGCGGCGAGTTTATATCGGCCCTCCGAAATCCTCGAATCCTCCGCACAATGATCTGCACGGCTGTGCTGATCTCGGTCAACTGGCTGATCTTTATCTGGGCCGTGATAAACGGTTTTGTTCTCCAGGCAAGCCTGGGCTACTACATCACACCGCTGCTAAACGTTGTGCTGGGGATGGTGTTGCTGCGGGAGCGGTTGAGAAGAGCTCAGGCGGTAGCGGTCATTCTGACCGGATTGGGAGTGCTGTATTTGACTGTCAGCCTTGGGCAGTTCCCGTGGATTGCTCTTTCGCTGGCGTTCGCGTTTGGCGCTTATGGGCTTATTCGTAAGATGGCGCCGGTGAGCGCGCTCGTGGGGCTGAGCATCGAAACCCTGCTCCTATTCCCGCCAGCCGCTGGCTGGCTTGCCTACCTGTATGCAACGAACCGTGGAGCCTTTCTGCACATGGGATACGGCATCGATCTTTCCTTAATGGCTTCGGCCCTGGTTACGGCCTTTCCGCTCCTTCTCTTTACCTTTGGGGCCAGGCTGCTGCACCTGTCGACTCTTGGATTTATGCAATATATAGTGCCAAGCTGTTATTTTCTTTTTGCAGTAGTCGTTTACAGGGAGTCGGTTTCCCCCGCACAGATTACAACTTTTTTCTTGATCTGGACCGGGCTCGTCATCTATTCAGCCGATTCGGCGCTGTTTTACAAAAAGAATTTTCGATTTTCCTAATAGTTGATCGAACATGCAAAAGATATCTCAGTAGATACCACCTCCTTGAATTAAAAACCACCCTGGTTTCCACCTTTACAGGCTGCCTGATGGTCTAGTCTAAATATTGTTGGGATCAGCCGGAGTCACAGCATCTCGCCAAAGGTGAGAAGGCTGATCAAGCCAGTGTGCAAAACGGAACTGATCTTTATATAGAAAGGTTGCATACCGACGCTTTAGAGGGCTAATGCCTAGACCTGACAGCCCTTAGCGGTGGCGCGGGCCGTGGCATAGCCGCTTATGACCACAACGCCTTTCTGATTAACCGTTTCTATCTTCAAATCCACATAACACTGGCCACCCTCTTCACGGATAGCTTCCACGGTGGCTGTGGCGCTCAAATCGTCACCTGGCCAGACTTGACTGGTAAACCGTACTCCGTACTTAGTCAGGCGGCCGTCTCCAACATAATTGGTCAGCATTTTCCCGGTCATACCCATAGACAGCATGCCGTGGGCGAAAACTGAAGGATAGCCGGCCACCTTCGTGCCAAATACTTCATCGGTATGGACAGGATTATAATCACCGGAGGCTCCGGCGTACATGACAATTTGAGTTCGTTTCAAATCTTCTACGAGTTTTTCCGAGTAGGTATCACCCACTTTAAGCTTACTTGCTTTCAACGCCATAATCTGAATCCTCCCTATTTCTGTTCGACAGCGCGTTCTGTTATGACGGCTACGCTACGGGCCGTTATAACCAGTTCACCTTTTTGATCCCGATATTCGGTAATTGTTTCGCTGAAAATGAGTTTTCCGGATCGTTTACCCTCTTTCTCCCACTTCTTACCGGGTTTTTCCGTAGCACTCAGAACGTCGCCAGGTTTAATATGGCGATGGTATTCAAAATGCTGCTCAGCATGGAGTCCGCGACCTGCACTGTCGGTTTCGCCCGAATCACTGGCTTTGGGCTTAATACCCGTAGGCTCTTTACCGGAACCAAACCAGTGTTGACCAATTTTGGGCCTCAGAAAATAGTCAGGGTCGAATTGCGCGCTTGCCTGTACGAAGGTCGGCGGAGCAATAATGCCACCCATTTCCGTGGATTTGGCATAATCCTCGCTATAGTAAATCTGATTGGCATCACCGATTGCCCTGGCAAACATCATGATATGGCCAGCTTCTATAGGAAATTTTTCAACAGCCATGTTACCTCCTTCCAATTTGTTATCTACAATGGCGACCTCATAACAAACCCCTAAGAATATAGGAACCGGAATAATGCACCAACTTCAGTCCAGATCATCCCAACCGCATTTTCGGGTCGAATCTTTGCCCGAAAAACCTTCATTTGCACGCCTGAGACCGAGAGAAGTATACAATATCCGGTGTCAAGCGCAAGATGTACATCGACGTGACCGGTTTCTGCGTTTTCAGGACGCACCTCCATCCCCGGAGTTTTAAAGCACGATCTCTGCCTGACCGAGTTGAGGGATTCGGGCAGAATGCAATAGTTATGGGCGGGAGGAGAAAAGGATGGAGACGGGAAGAACACACCGGATCATTAGCAGGAATGTCAATGTTCCTTGACACTGTACGTAATAAATCATCCAAAATCGCATCTGCTCAGCTTCGCGAAAGTTAACCCTTCTTGCCAAGGTGTGAACTTTTGCTGAGCAATAATTCACACCGATATGAAGTAAGCGTTTGTGAGAGTCGCGAAGCGCATTCTCATAAACGGCATCATGAACTAAGGCTGCAATGGGGACGAGGATGTCTTATGGCTATGGGGATTCAATTGACTGGGTTGATGAGT
>JBEKPW010000277.1:0-2934 GCA_049520315.1 Syntrophobacteraceae bacterium | reverse complement strand
TCAAAACTGAACTCGGAGATCAACGGCCCAGCATGGTCCCCTGGCTCGCCGCCGTCTAGGCTTGGCGGCCTGGCCCCCTCTGGCCCCGCCATAATGGACCCATCCTCGGCGCCGCTAACACCCAGCGGTGTGACTTCAACCTTCAAAGCCTGACCCGGGGACTGCTTCCACACACAAGAACACGAGGGACATCGAAAGGCTTCTTCCCCTGTGACGACCAGCTGGAGGAACCCCCGAAGCCAGGGAAGATTGGCATTCAATTGTGGATGCTCGCGAGGAAGTTTCATGCCACAGTTCGGGCACTGAGATGGTCGTTTCTGTGCCATTCGTCCCTCCGCCGACGCTTGCTACTGTCGTTTCTAAGATCGGGGCTATTACCCCTACACGCTTTTCCTGATACTCTGAGAGACACCCTGCCGCGTGCTACCACAGCGGCTGGCCGCGCGTGTCGCGGAGAGACAAGCTCTTGTCACCCTTCTGGATTGCAGTGGCAACAATCAGGTTGCCCTCCATACCGGCCACCCGAAATCCCTTCAAGCTCACAGCGTCACCCTCTTTCAGATGCAGACCGCTCTGCTTCAAAAATCCGCAGGGGGCCAACCGGATCAATTCGCTTTGCCCGGCGGACTGCATTCGAACCTCAACCATCCCGGTGTCGGGTGTCGCTCCCGGTAGGTAGACGATCTCCGATATTCTGCCGTCCAGGTTCTGCAAGTTTGCCACTCCACTGGACGGTGCTACTCCCGTAGAATTGCCGCCCGCCTGAGATCCGTGACAACAATCATGGTAACCGTCGCAGCAATCCCCGCAGTGATGATCATGGTGGCAACAATCGTGCCCGAGGGCGGGGACCACACTCAGACAACAAATGAACGCGATGATTCCAAAAGTTCTATTTGTCTTCATGTCTTCACCTCCTTGGACTTTCGGCTTCCAATGATCTTGCGAAGCCCTTCTTGCCTGGCGCAGACCTCGCTTCCAGGTTCTGTACCTGGCCGGTCCATTCTTGCTCTTGCTGCCCGTTTCAGGACCCGCCAAGTCCTGTGGCCGGCAGCAGTTGTCCCGTAAGAGCAATTTGCACATATAATCGAATATATGCTACTCTCTGTCAAGAGGAAATACGATATGCGTCATCACTCGTGTCCGCATCGTGGGAACGAACGTCCTCGCACCTGCCCCGAGGGCAGCATTGTCGAGCCCGTGTCGTTGATGGGGCTGAAGACGAAAAGCCGATCATGCGGCAACGCCCAAGGCTCAGGAACCCTCGCAAATGAGTTCGAAGAAGGAGACAAGCCAAATGAGAATAGCTGTACCTACGGACGACGGCACGTCGATCGCTGAGCATTTCGGTCGGAGTGCTGCCTTTCTTATATTTGAAACTGGAGATGGCCGGATTACAGGCCGATTGACGAAGACCAATCACGCAAACCACACGCAGGGCTCCTGCGGTCACGACTCAGCGGGAAGCCAGGCACATAGTCACTCGGGAATTCTTTCTGCTCTTAAAGGATGTGAAGTCGTGATCTGCGCGGGGATGGGTTCGCGCGCAGCAGAGGCCATTAAAGCCGGTGGCGTCACACGGATTGTGGTAACCACACCGGGGCCCGCCGAAGAAGCAGTCTCAGATTTCCTGGCGGGAAAGCTAACCCGTCAAGCTGAGAACTTTTGCGTCTGCCGTCATTGAGTCTGGAGTTTGACTGTAACTGGTAAAGGCAGGCCCGAGCGGTGCAGAGGCCGGCGTGCGAAGGAGTCCAGTTATGAAGCTACAGCCTATCGGCATCATCCATTCCCCGTTTCAGCATGCTACAGGTACACCGATACAGCCCCGTGCGGCCTGTGGCACGGAAGGTACCGTGCAGGTTTTCGACGAATTCGCCGCCGGCCTCAAAGACCTTGAAGGCTTCGGACGCATCTGGCTAATCTACTGGTTCCACCGGGCGAGACATAAGAAGTGCAATTTGGTGGTGAAGCCGTATCTTGACGACACTCCTCGCGGCGTGTTTGCCACTCGTGCACCGGCTCGCCCAAACCCAATCGGTTTATCGCCCGTGCGTCTGCTCGATGTGCGGGGCAACACGCTCCGTCTCCGTGACCTGGATATCCTGGACGGAACGCCTCTCCTGGATATCAAGCCCTATTTCCCGCAGTTCGACAGTTTCACGAATGTAAAATCAGGTTGGCTCCTGGGGTCAACCCTCAGGCGACTGAAAGCTGACAACCGCTTCGAGAAAAGCGAGGTCAAGGCTCGACACGCGACGATTGCCACGCGACCATCTGCCAGCGGCCATCTTGCATCGCGTAGACGTCCAGGTAGCAAAGTTTGAGGATTTGCTCTCCCTGCCCACTTTTGATCTTCATTGTGGCACGGCCCGTCACCACGGCAGCCTGGTCATAAATCCGAATCTGAGTGCTATCTACTGAGATCGATTCGTACTTGAACTCGCCGGAACCGAGAACTCCGATCATTTCGGCTTTGGTTTGCTGCAATCTGCTTGCGTGCGTATAGATCAAGTCATCGGAGAGGATGCGATTGAGAGCGGCGACGTCGACATGCTCCATGGCCCGAAAGCGTTGTTGCTCGAGATCCCGGATCTCGCCCTCAGTGTCTCGAGTCGTCTGAGCCCTGGCGGGCGCCAACAGACAAACAAACGAAATCATGGCAACGAGGATTCGTTTCACTGGTTCCTCCTGAATTAATTTTACTCTCGTGAATGCAAATGTTCAGGAAAGGCGACGGATTACTTTGATTCTCTCCCGGTCCGGCAGAAGTGATTAACCTCTCAACTGCGTTAAGCCGCGGGCCATGGGGTAGGCATGGATGGCGGCATGTTAGTATCATGAATTCGGTTCGGCGAGATGATCATGGAGGCGAGATGAAAAAGATAGGCATACTTGGCGGCATGAGTCCGGAATCCACCACCCTCTATTATGAGC
>JBEKPW010000276.1:0-2991 GCA_049520315.1 Syntrophobacteraceae bacterium | reverse complement strand
CAGCCCAAAGAAGCCCGCAAAGCTATCAAGGCAGCGCAGTGAATAACAACTGCGCAAAATCTGTTCCGGGGAAAAGTACTCTCCAACGGGCGAAATCTCCTGCAGCACCGCTGGGAAGGCTCTTAGAAACCAGTCCTCGTAGAACCGGCTCGTTTGCCAATCCGTTCCATGTCTCTTGAGTAAATTGAGGGTGAACAAAAAAGATTGCTGGATCAGGTAGACTTGCTGCCAACGGTCCCGATAAGCCCAGTCATACCTGGTGGCAAATTCCCGGAAAAGCCGTGGGTAAATTCCTGCCGGCCCATGTTTACTCATCAGTTTCCGACATTCGCTGCTTACAATGAACTTTCCCTTGTGCTTTCTGACGAATCCGCTCAACCCAGACACCAACCGGGTGACATGCAGATCGAAGAACTCAGGTTCTGAGCGCGGTTCGCCAAAACGGTAGTTCTCTCTGTATTTCTCCTCTCCCAGATATGCCATGGCAATATCCCTGCATAATTTACGCGGGAGATTACCAGTGGTAGTCGCCTTTACGCCATCATCGCCGAGTCTATCAACCAACATGCTAAAGAGGATAAGGATCGGGGCTTCCGGGGCAACATCGAGAGGGGAAGGGAAACTGGCAAGATCGGGTGTTTCGAACGGGAAGTGCAGAAAACGGTGCATCTGTTCCGATGAAAGACCGTCGAAGTCATCTTGAGGCGCCTGATTGCGCTGCTGCATATGCTGACTCAAAAATGCATTGGCTTCTTCCAGCGAGGCAAAGCTTCGACCTTTGAGCAACGCTCTCACTTCCGCCATTTGTGCATCAAGTCCGGCTCGCTGATCTGCCTTCAGCTTATTGGCGCAGCAGTCTTTGTATTTGATTCCGCTGCCGCAGGGGCAGAGATCAGGTAGTTCGATCTTCATGGATGGCTCCCATTGTCGTTACGCGCTTCACTCCCCCATACTATTGGAGCGGGACAGGTTCGCTCTCATGAAATCAGCTTTGATTTATTATCCTCGATTTCGATGCATAGCCGCAAGTCTTGAAGTAATCTCCATTGGAGGCTCATCCCCCCTCATGGTCAAACAGGACCTTCAGAGGGCTAGGAGGGAAGAGAGGAGTGGCTGATTTCCTCTACGGTGTTTGACTAAAAGTATGAGATTGCGGATTTGTGCCGGTGTCATAGGCTGTGGCCTATCATCTCTCGAACCGTCCCCCAGTTACGATCCATGCGAGCATCCCCCATGAAAGGTAGTAAACGTTTTTGAATCCCTGTTTTTTTAGCCTGAACCCAACGACCGGCGAACGGTGGCCGGAGAGGCAGACGATTACCAATGGCCTTTTCTTGTCCTGCGAGTTCAACGCTCCAGAAACGAGGAGCAGGCCGGGCTGGTTTTCAGCGCCTGCGACATGGAAAAGCCTGAATTCGGCAGCAGTCCTCACGTCGATAAGGAGCGGCTTGTCCCCTCCGGGCTCCTGAAGCATCCGTTTCAGTCGCATCGGACCGATAGGCCGAACGCCCGCTATCCACCACAACGCTTCCCAGCCAACGACAAACAGCGCAAGCGCAATTAAAAAGGCCTCCATCTCTCCACCTTCCTCGTTCTGAATAGTGAGTAATCGAAAAAAGTTCGGTCAACCCCCAATTTTTTCTTCGATTTCACGTTATTTCTCCCTGACCTAATCTAAATTCTTTTCAATTAAGAATAAAATACTCAGAAAGGAAGAAGTATGGAAAAGCTTCAAATTGTTTACGAACCAAAAGGAGCGGCGCGCGAGTATGCGCCGCTGGCTGTCAATTTACGGGTTGGTTGCGAACATGGTTGCCGATATTGCTATGGGCCGCTGGCTTTTCGCAAAAAGAGGGACGCTTTTCATTCACCCGCCGATACCGGCGAGGGAGGGCTGGCAAAGCTGAAAAAGCTGGAACACGATGCAAGAATTTTACGCGGAGACGACCAGCAAATTCTCCTAAGTTTTGCAACGGATCCCTACGGGCCGACCGAAATGTCGACTGGGCTTACCAGGCGGGCTATAGAAATCCTCATTGAAAACGGCCTTCGATTTACGGTCCTGACCAAAGGGGGGACTTGGGCCGTTCGGGATTTTGATCTTCTGGAGAAGTATGAGAAGTGTTCTTTCGGGACTACGCTGGTCTTTGCATCTCAAGCGGATGCTGAGTATTGGGAGCCGAATGCTGCGTCAGTGGCCGACCGAATTGAGGCTATCAAGACTGCGCACCAGAAAGGGATCGAAACATGGGTCAGCATGGAACCAGTTATCGACCCGGCGCAGGCACTCGCACTAGTGAAGGCACTGCATCCTTTTGTAAGTCACTGGAAAGTCGGAAAATTAAACTACAACAAGGAGATAAGTGACCATGTGGATTGGCCTGGGTTCAAAGCAGATATAACTTCAATCCTGAATAGTCTCGGAGCTGATTACTATCTGAAGAACAGCCTCAGGAACCTTTGACCTTAATGGCGGCTCTCCTGTTGTTCTTCAAGGGGGCCGCATCAGCCTAAATCCAAATCGTCCACTGGCGTGGGATTCCCGACTTTCTACTGGGAACAAATCCCCGCCTGAAATCCCCTTCCCAAACTTTCGCTGGCCGGCTGCGGTTTCCGTATGGGAGCAGGGAGAGAATGGGGGAGAAATAAGTTGAAAAGGGGAGTTCCAATGGCCCTCCTGTAGCACACCCGATCTAAAGGCTTTTGGAAACGAGCGATGGCGGTTCCACAAGGGAAGCAAAAACACAAATTTGCGAAAACGCAAATTTTGCGTTTTTCGATATCAATTCCTCTTTCAGGTTGGCAGAAATAGGGAATGATTTGTCCGGGATTCATGCTCCTCGACGGTCTCTGCTCTCCGTTGAAGGGGTGTGGATGCACTTTAAATCTTTTCCGTCAAAATCCATTAAGGAAAATTACTGTCTGGTGCCGGAATAACCAATCAGAAACGTCGGGCAAGCCGAAGGACATAATCTCGCTCATCGGTACCAA
>JBEKPW010000275.1:0-3042 GCA_049520315.1 Syntrophobacteraceae bacterium | reverse complement strand
TCGCTGCTCATCGGCGGAAATGCACGAGTCGGTCTTGAGGACAATCTGTACCTTGAAAAGGGCCAGGTGGCGAAAAGCAACGCCGAGCAGGTGGCCAAGATGGTCCGCATAGCCAGAGAACTAGGCATCGATCCGGCAACACCCGATGAGGCCCGGAGTATCCTGGGGCTAAAGGGGATCGATAAGGTGAATTTCTAAAGTACTTTCCGCGAAGACATCCTTCGTTATACAGCCCTCATCCGGAATCCGGGTGGGGGCTGTTGGGCCGGATTCTTGCCTGCCAAACGCTCTGGGAGTGACGGATGCGCACGCTAAGTGAAATAGAGGGAAAGATTTACAGCCGGAACATTCTTATTCCCAAAATCGGGGAATCGGGCCAATTGAAGCTGCTCGAAAGCCGGGTACTGATTATCGGCCTGGGGGGTCTTGGGAGTCCGGCGCTCTTTTACCTTGCTGCAGCCGGGGTGGGCAATATCGGGGCAGCCGACTGCGATGTCGTCGATTATTCGAACCTCCAGCGCCAGATACTCCATGGCAGGAAAGACGTCGGTCGCAATAAGACTGAGTCGGCGGTTGAGACGATTTCACGGTTGAACCCCGATATTCGGCTTGAAATTTACGGGGCGATTTCAGCGGAAAACATCGCCGAGACTATCGCCTCCTATGATTTCATAGTCGAGGCCACCGACAACTTCAAATCCAAGTTTCTGGTAAACGATGCGTGCATGCGGCTCGGGAAGGCCTTTTCCCATGCCGGCATACTAGGAGCATACGGACAGACGATGACTGTTGTCCCTGGCCAGGGTCCATGCTTTCGCTGCGTCTTCCAAGAGGAGCCGGAAGAAGGGACCTATGAGACGACTTCGGAGGCCGGGGTCTTGGGAAGCGTGGCCGGGGTGATTGGGACAATCCAGTCAATCGAGGCTATTAAATATCTTCTGGGCATCGGGGGCCTTCTCACCGGTAGGTTGCTCACTTTTGATGCGCTTGCTATGGCCTTCATGGAGGTAAAGCTTTCCTGGAATCGGGAGTGCGCCGTCTGCGGGGGCACGCAAGGAGGGCCATGAAAGGCAAATTAAAATGGACGAACCACTGGTGAATGCCTGACGCGCTTTTCAATCTCGCGCATCCCGCTGGAGATTTCGTAAAGACCCTTTAGGCCGCTTTTCTTGTAAATGATTTAAATGCAACTCCTGGGCTGGGGGCTTTTTCCGACCTCATCAAGTGGAACAACACGCCAGAGTCAACGTCCCCGCAGCCCGTGCCCTTCGTTTTCCGTGGGGGTCAGGCTCATTGAAGCCTCTATTGACCTGCCGTGATCAATGGCGCACAGAGGCGCAAACGATGAAAAGGGCCACTTTATGACGGACAGCAGCTCATGGGTTGCCGGAAAGAAGAATGTCCCAAACCTCGAGGTTCTCTTTAAGGGCGATAAGTTTCTGGTAAACACCTACCATGCTCTGGACCAACCTGAAAGCACAGCTCCAGGAGCCTTATGGGCTGCAAAGTTTACTGATTTTATAGCCTCAGATGAATGGCAGAGGTCCAAAGGGGCAATAACCGCGGATGTGAGTGCCACCGTGAGCGAGATCGCAGCCATAATGACGGAGAAAAACATCCACCGCTTGCCCATTACGAAAGAGGGAGAGCTGGTTGGAATAGCGGCAAGGCCTGACATCCTGAAAAGTCAGATGAATCCCTCATATTGCCCTTGGCATAAAGAAAGCCAATCGCCCCCAGGATATACGTATCAAGCAGCTTCAGAGATTTGGAACAATAAGGACGACAGAAAAGGGTGTAGTCATGGATGAAAACAAAGCTCGTGACGAGATTTGCCGGTTCGGCCTGTCTTTGTTCCAGCGCGGATTGACGCCGGGCTGCTCGGGTAACATCAGCTTGCGGCTCGACGACGGCGGCCGGCTGGTAACACCAACCAACGCATCCCTGGGTTTTCTTGATCCAACCCGCATATCGCGTCTCGATCCGAACGGACGTCTGCTTACCGGTGATCCGCCGACCAAAGAAATCCCTTTGCACGAGGCCCTTTATGACTGCCGCACCAGCGCCCGGGCCATCGTCCATTTGCATTCAACCAACGCGGTCGCCCTCAGCATGCTTCCGGAGGTTGACCCTCGCGCCGTCTTGCCGCCGATGACCGCTTATTATCTGATGCGGGTCGCCCAGACTGCGTTGGTACCCTACTACCGCCCGGGCGATCCTGCAGTTGCCGATGCCATCCGAGGTCTGGCCGGGCGTTACAGTTCGGTTCTGCTGGCCAATCACGGACCGGTTGTTGCCGGTGATTCGCTGGAAGCGGCGGTGTTTGCCACCGAAGAATTGGAAGAAACGGCGAAACTCTATCTGTTGCTTCGGGGGATGAATCCGCGGTTTCTGTCACCTGCACAGGTGGCCGACTTGGTTTCTACCTTCAAGCTGAATTTGCCATTGAATGACGAAGGCCGCCGCGGAAATTAGGCCGAATTATGCAATACACCGGCTTCCCAGGTTGCTAATACCACCCAGCCTGCGCCGCCAAGACCGGCCTCGCATGGTTTGCCCCGCATGCGCGGTCCAGGGGAGAACAATGATGGAAAAGCTCGCGCTGGGATTTATCGCTGATGACTATACCGGCGCCTCCGACCTCGCGAACACTTTGTGGGAGAACGGCCTCAAGACGATACAGACCATCGGCGTGCCGGCCGCTGGCCTGAAGTTGCCCGAAGTAGACGCTGTCGTCGTCGCCTTGAAAATCCGTTCTGTACCCGCCGAGCGAGCAGTCGCCTGGTCCCTGGCGGCCGATCGCTGGCTACGCGACCACGGCGCAGGTCATGTGATGTTCAAGATATGCTCGACCTTCGATTCGACCGACAAGGGCAATATCGGTCCGGTCACTGAAGCTTTGCAAGACGCCCATGCCGGTACTCCTGTCCTCGTCACGCCGGCCTTTCCGGAAACCCGGCGCACGGTCTATCTGGGGCATCTGTTTGTCGGGCTCGACCGTCTTGATGAAAGCCCGCTCAAAGATCATCCGCTCAATCCGAT
>JBEKPW010000274.1:0-5772 GCA_049520315.1 Syntrophobacteraceae bacterium | reverse complement strand
AGGCCGCCCGGCCCAAGCGCGCTCAGGCGCCGCTTGTGGGTAATTTCGGAAAGCGGGTTCGTCTGGTCCATGAACTGAGAAAGCTGACTTGTCCCGAAAAATTCCTTTACTACAGCGGAAACAGGTTTCGCATTGATGAGGTCGTGGGGCATCAACGCCTCAACTTCCTGAAGGGTCATTCTTTCCTTGATGGCCCTTTCCATGCGCACGAGGCCTATGCGGTACTGGTTTTCCAGAAGTTCGCCTACCGCCCGCACCCTGCGGTTTCCGAGATTATCTATGTCATCGACCGGACCCTGTGAGTCTTTGAGCTTAATCAACTGGCGCACCGCTGTGAGGATATCTTCCTTTCGAAGCACCCGGCAGTCGAGCGGCACATCGAGGTCAAGCTGCAGGTTTAGCTTCAGCCGTCCGACCTCGGACAGATCGTAGTGGTCCGAATCGAAAAACAGATTCTTGAAAAATTCGTTTGCCACCTCTAAAGTGGGCGGATTGCTCGGACGCAGTCTCCGGTAGATTTCGATGAGAGCGTCTTCCCTGGTGTTGACCTTGTCCATAAGCAAGGTGTTTCTGAAAGCGGGGCTGATGTCAGGGCCCTCCAGGTGCAGCAGTTCGATTTCATTGATTCCACGTTCTCTGAAATCGTTGAGCATCTCCTCGTTTATCGAATCGTTGCACTCTGCGATGATCTCGCCCGTGGTCAAGTCGATTACATCCTGGGCCAAAACCTGTCCGATAAGCTCCGAGATCTTTACAGGAAGCCGGATGATCCCTATTTCCTGAAGTCGTCTAAGTGCCTGCTTGCCCAATTTTCTGTTTTTTCTAATCAGAACTTCGCCTGATTCCGGGTGCACGATGTCCTCTGAGGCGCGGCTTCCCAGGAGGATATCAGGGTTGAGCTCCTTTTCTATCTGTGCGTCGGCGGTAAGGAACACCTTTTCGCTGGGGTAGAAATAGTTCAATAGCTCTTCGGTCGAGTACCCGAGGGCTTTTAAAAGAACTGTTACAGGGAATTTGCGCCTTCTGTCGATGCGGATGTATAGAATGTCTTTCGGATCGAATTCCAGGTCGAGCCAGGAACCGCGAAGCGGGATAATGCGGGCCGAGTAAAGTATTTTGCCGCTCGAGTGAGTTTTTCCCCTGTCATGATCGAAGAAAATGCCGGGCGAACGGTGCAACTGGCTAACTATGACCCGCTCGGTCCCGTTGACAATGAATGTTCCGTTGTCGGTCATCAGAGGCAGAGTTCCGAAATAGATTTCCTGTTCCTTTATATCGCGAATGGATCGGGTGTTGGCTTCCTTGCCCACGTCATACACAACAAGGCGCACCACTATCTTTACCGGGGCCTCGTAGGTCATTCCCCGCGCGAGGCATTCGTCGACTTCATACTTCACATCGCCGAAACTGAATTGAACAAACTCCAGTGAAGCCGTCCCGCTGAAATCCTCGATGGGGAAAACGGACTTGAAGACCTCCTGGAGGCCTCTTTCCACCCTGGCCTCGGGAGGCACATCCTTTTGCAGAAAAAGCTCGTAGCTCTCCTTCTGCATCTGGATAAGATTGGGTATTTCCACGATCTTTCGGATTTTTCCGAAATTCTTGCGAACCCGGTATTCATGGGTTAGTGCAGTTGGCATATTCTCTCCTGCAAATGAAATTGTGACGGATCAGACGGCTGCAGCAAATCAGTTTTGCCTGCAATCCTTTTCCATCCATCACTTCCCGCTGGTATGCCGCTAAAAAGTAGAAAATCGGAAACCGGCCGGTCGAACCAGCACATGCAGCCGATTTCCGATATTTTCAAATTTTGAGTCTTTATTTGATCTCGACAGTCGCGCCTGCCTCTGTAAGCTGTTTGGCAACGGCTTCCGCCTCTGCCTTGGGAATGCCTTCCTTGACCGTTCCCGGAACTTTTTCCACCAGGTCCTTGGCTTCTTTGAGGCCAAGGCTGGTAATCGCTCGAACTTCCTTGATTACGTTGATCTTCTTGTCGCCTACACCGGTAATGATGACCGAGAATTCGGTCTGTTCCTCGACCGGGGCTGCTTCAGCAGCACCTCCGCCGGGCATTGCGGCCATGGCCACCGGCGCGGCGGCGCTAACGCCGAAAGTCTGCTCGAGTTCCTTAACAAATTCGCTGAGCTCGAGAACTGTCATACCCTTGATGAAATCAACAACTTCCTGTTTTGTAACAGCCATCTAAAATCCTCCACGATTGTCTTAAGCAGCAGCCTGTTCTTCTCTCTGGCGCTGGATAGCGACTAACACACCAACAAAAGCCCTTGGGACTCCACTCAGAACCGTAACCAGACCGGTGGGCACCGCGTTGAGCGTTCCCAGCATTTTGCCAAGGAGTTCTTCTTTGGGCGGCAGATCAGCCAAGGCCAAAATCTGATCGGGATCAATCAGGCGGTTTCCGAGCGCTCCCGCCTTTAACTTCAGCTTTTCGTTGCTCTTGCTGAATTTCTTGATGATCTTGGCCGGAACGGCCGGGTCGCCGAACGCGATTGCAACCGCACAGGTGCCGGTTAGCAGCGGCTCGAGCACCGATGCGTCCGTTTGCTTACATGCAAGACGCATCAAGGTGTTCTTTACCACCTGATAATCAATTCTTTCCACTGCAAGCGAATCGCGCAGACTGGTTATTTCGGCTCCTTTCGCTTCTGCCGGTGTGCTTTCGAACTATCCTTCCGGGTGCGCCGAATCGAAAACGGGAGGATTTTGTATCATGAGCCCTTGCGCCTGGTTGGCTCTCAGGAATCTGTGCGGGTCCCCCGATTGAGGGATTTAAACATCGGCGGATGTACCCGCGGTCTCCGATAACTGAAAACACCAAACGGCAGTTAAGTTGTTAATAGCAGCTAGCCCGGCATCTGAGGGCCACCGGAAATAAGCAGCCGCCGCCGAAGGCCAATTCTCTACGCTCAGCGGGGCGGGTCCCACCGCCCAAGCTGATTACTAAGCAACAATCGACTTCACCGCGAGCGGATCGACCTGAATGCCTGGGCCCATGGTCGTCGATATGGCGATCCCTTTCATGTAGGTCCCCTTGGCCGCCGAAGGTTTGATCCGCATGAGCGTGTCGATGAAAGCCGAGATGTTCTCGAGAAGTTTTTCCTCTCCGAACGAAACTTTGCCCATCGGGGCATGGACAATCCCGGTCTTTTCAACCCGGAAGTCCACCTTGCCCGCCTTGATCTCTTTGATGACCCGAGCCAGATCGAAGGTAACCGTTCCCAGCTTGGCGTTGGGCATAAGCCCTCTTGGACCCAGAATCTTGCCGATCTTGCCTACCGAACCCATCATGTCGGGTGTGGCTACGGCTTTGTCGAATTCGAGCCATCCTTCGCGGATTTTCTCGACCATCTCGTCGCCACCCGAGTGATCTGCGCCGGCATCGAGGGCCTCCTTTACTTTCTCGCCCTTGGCGAAAACCATAACCCTCACCGTTTTACCCAACCCATTGGGCAGAACGACCGTGCCCCTGACCATCTGGTCGGCATGGCGCGGGTCAACACCCAGCCGAACGGCTATATCCAGCGTCTGGTCGAACTTGGCGAATGAAGTGTCGGCCGCCAGATGGACAGCTTCCTGGAAGGTATAACGTTTCGCTGGATCGATCTTGCCGCTGGCGGCAATAAACTTTTTCCCATGCTTTGCCATTTTAACTCTCGAAACTCCCTTCCTCTAGTTTATTCAATTTCGATCCCCATGCTGCGAGCCGTTCCGGAAATGGTGGCCACCGCTGCCTCAAGGTCACGTGCGTTCAGGTCGGGCATCTTGAGCCTGGCGATTTCTTCGACCTGAGCCTTGCTGACCTTGGCGACCTTATTGCGGTTGGGTACACTAGATCCTTTCGCTATCTGGGCAGCCTTTTTCAGAAGAATAGCGGCCGGAGGCGTCTTCGTAATGAACGTAAACGACCGGTCCGAAAAGACGGTGATGACCACCGGAATGATCATCCCTTCCTGCCCCTGGGTCTTTGCGTTGAACTGCTTGCAGAACTCCATGATGTTGACCCCATGCTGACCGAGCGCAGGGCCGATGGGCGGAGATGGGTTCGCCTGTGCGGCCGGAACCTGTAATTTGATGTTGGTTACGACTTTTTTTGCCATCCTCGAAAAGACTCCTTACGATGCGGCGCTTATGTCCGGTTTACCTGGACGAAATCGAGTTCCACAGGAGTGGAACGGCCGAATATACTTACCAGCACTCTGACTTTGCCCTTCTCGGGAATCACTTCGTCAATCGTTCCGTTGAAGTTGGCAAACGGGCCGTCAATGACGCGAACCTCGTCTCCTTTTTCGAATTTGAATTTTGGACGAGGTTTCTGAGCGCCTTCCTGCATCTGCTGAATTATGGCTTCGGCTTCTGCATCCGAGAGTGGGATGGGCTTTTCCTGGCTTCCAATAAATCCGGTCACCTTGGGCGTGTGGCGAACAAGGTGCCAAGTGTCGTCGTTGAGCTCCATCTGCACCAGGATATATCCAGGGTAGAATTTCCTCGAGGATGCCCTCCTCTGGCCCTTCACAAGTTCGATCACCTTCTCGGTGGGAACCAGGACTTGGCCGAAATAGGAGCCTCTGCCCTCGGCCTTAACACGCTCCTCGAGGGCCGATTTCACCTTGTGCTCAAACCCCGAATACGTGTGAACAATATACCATTTTAGATTCGCCACTCATTAAGCCCCATGCGGCCAGCCTTCGAGCCGCTATTCTAAATGCCGCCCCCGTCTCTCTCAACCAACCAGAAGCTTGACAAGCCTGCTCAAAATGAGGTCCACAATTCCCAGAAAAACAGCCGACAGGCCCACGATCACCAGTACGACTGCAGTCGATCCCATTGTTTCCTTGCGCGAAGGCCAGACTACCTTCTTAAGTTCGAAGACTACCTCTCTTAAGTAGCTGCGAGTCGCATCGACCCAGACAATAGACGTCTCGCCGGGCTTTTTGACCGCTTTCTTGGTGGTATCGGTCTTCTTGACGATATCCGTCTTCTTCGGCCTGACCGGCTTGGCGGCCACCGGTTTCGCTGCCGCCTTTTTCACCGTCTCTATGCCGTGCAGTTTTTTATCCGAACTCTGGTCTTTTTTTGCGAATAGTTTCATGTCTCACTCAGACGCTCGCTTCTGAAGGTCGACCGGAATTGTTTGCCGGCGCAAAGGCCAGTCAATGCGACAGGCTATATACCACCGCAGCCTACTTGGTCTCCTTGTGCTCCGTGTGCGCGTTGCAAAACCTGCAATACTTCCTGAAAGAAAGCTTCTCGGGGGTGGTCCGCTTGTTCTTGGTCGTATTATAGTTGCGTCGCTTGCATTGGGAGCAGGCCAGAGTAACTAAAACTCGCATTTGAAATCCCTTATTTAATGATGTCGGTAAGCACCCCGGCGCCCACCGTGCGGCCGCCTTCGCGAATTGCGAATCGGAGTTCCTTCTCCAATGCAACGGGTGTAATAAGCTTCACTTCGCAACTGATATTATCGCCGGGCATAACCATTTCCACCCCTTCGGGCAGGGTCATGACGCCGGTAACGTCAGTGGTTCTGAAATAGAACTGCGGCCGGTAGCCCGGGAAAAAGGGAGTATGCCGTCCGCCTTCCTCTTTTTTCAGCACGTAGACTTCCGCCTTGAAATCCGTGTGAGGGGTGATCGAACCGGGTTTTGCAACAACCTGGCCGCGCTCGACCTCGTCTCGTTTGGTTCCACGCAAAAGCACACCTACATTGTCGCCCGCCTGGCCCGAATCCAGAGTCTTGCGGAACATTTCAAC
>JBEKPW010000273.1:0-3192 GCA_049520315.1 Syntrophobacteraceae bacterium | reverse complement strand
AAGGAATATATTTGTGTGTATTCGTCACTATTTAGGCCTGAAAGGGAACGAGCGCTGCAAACAAAAGCATTACTCTCCGGAACTGCCCAAAAAATCCTTTGGACCGCGGAAGTTGGGCTAAGAACACCTACATGGACATCTTATACTGCGAGGGAGATCGCTTCATTCAATGCTGCACGCGTGACGGCGATCCCTTCAACATCGAATTTGTTCCAGACACACAAGGAAATCTGGTCACCCGTTTACCTCATGGGCCGGTCTCGACAGTCAAGGAAGCCGCAGAATTCATACTAAAGCCACTCCTTAAATATGTTGGAGGGCAATAACCTTTACTCATCCAAGGACGTTGTTTGTCCGTCTAACGTCCGGCGTTTCCGCCGCGGTTTACCGCGTGCGGACCACGCCGTTGTTCGCCGATTGTCCTTCGTTCGTCACGCCGGAGGGTTTCTTGACTTCCGGCAACCTCAAAAGATCACGGACTGTCATGAGTCGTATTGGTTTTCCAGATGCGAAGGACCTGGCTCCACTATAGAAACCAGATGTACCGATGAGCCACGCCTCGTCTGCTTTCTCGTGCAGCAATGTTCCGTACAATTCGCGCACGAAACCAGCACTCAGGTAGCTCTTGTGCGCCTTGCACTGGCCTATGATCCGCTTGCCATGCACCCTGACGACAAAATCAACCCCCTCATCCCCGCTCAGATTCGCGCCCGTGTGTTGTACTTCGTATCCCTTGGAGAACAGTGTCTTGACTACTTCGAGTTCAAATGCCCTGCCGTCTAGTTGCCGCCATTTCGCTTCGCCATCCTGACGCAATTGCCTTTCGCTCTGCCTCCTCTTCCTGATCTCCTGGTATCTGGTCTCACGCTGAAGATTTCTGTAGGTCTTCGTTGCGTTGTGGTAAGTCTGCACCGCTGACTGGTAGTTCGTGAACTGCAAATAGTCTTTTTCTCTCATCGCCTTGGCTTTGCGTCGGCGTTGAACCGCAGCAGTGAAATGGAACGCGGGAATCAGTGGCAATACGATTCGCCAAAAAGGGTGAAAGAAATTCGCGACAGATGCCGGCAACAACCAGTTCACCCCTATGACGGTAGCTACGGCAATGGGAATCCCAAAAGCGGCGATTGCTACCGGATCGTCTTCCAGAATCCCTCGGAAGTGCTTGACTCGTTTTCCCGAAATACCGAACGCCGCTGGTATTGGCTCTGTCGGCTGCTGGATATCATTCATATTCTTCTGCGGCGAACAATAATTAGACTGATCCGCATAAAATGCGGGATGTTGCTTTCCTGGCTGCCCTCACAACACGACGCTCGATTATCTTACAGGGAAAACGGTCTCAGGGAAACGGTCAGGTAGAGCGCCGGGATAAGCCAGCATGCAGTCGAGGATGAAAGAGCTTTACAGGAAAGGAGCAGCGAACCGCCTGGCCTCGAGTCTTGCGGGGGCAGCGAGTAGCGCAGACCTGCTTTTCAAGGTCTGCGGTTTTTCGGAGAGCATTGCACGCCGTGACGACAGCGGGTAAATAATCGCCATGTCCCGCCTACGCCTCGACCGGTTGCGCCTGGCCGCCGATGAGAACACGCACATCTGAGAACCGGAAGAGCCGCAGACCCTGAAAAGCAGGTCTGCGCTACTGGCTCTTCTACCTCGGGGGACGAGCGAGTGAACCCGGCTTTGCGTCTAGCAATTCTTTCAAACTGGGGAATATGCGCTTTTCGTACCTGATCTCGGGGTGATCTTTGCTCAGTCGCTTGCTCACCCGGCGACAAAGGTCGGCAGTCCTTCGGTCCATCGTTATAGCGTCTACGTATGGCGAAGTTTTCGTGCGACAACCTGCCTGCCCTGCCCCCCCTGGATTACCGCGTTCATCCCATGCCTCCTTGATTGGGGCGAGTTTTGCGGGCGGCGGGGGCCGGGTCCCACAGTCCGAAAGATATCCGGGTAATCCGCGGTGTCATGTATATCCCAGAACTCTCCGGCTTCCTCATAGGATTGGAATTCGTCAGGGATAGGGTCAATTTGCTTCTTTTTGCTCATCGTATAATCCTCGCTCGCGAGATGTCATATCTCGGCCCGAAATCGGCAAGGCCGAACCCCGGCCCTTATAGATGAAAAAGACGATCAAATACCTCCCCGATTTAGTTTGACCGAAAGCTGCATAGACATGCTCGCCTTTGATGTTTCCTTTTGCGGCCCGCCGTATATGCGGGTTCTCACATAACACCTCTTCTGCTTCTTGCGTCGTTACGTTGTGCTTGATCGCCAATTTGTCAGCGAACTCGTCCCTCCAAATGACACTTTCAATTTTCACTTCCGACCCCTCGCCGGGCAACCTCAACCACAGCGAGGAGCTCATCACCAAATACGAGTATAACGCCCGATAGTTACACATACCAAGTGGCCGGAAACGGCGGAAACGGTGTCAGGTAGAGCGCCGGGATAAACCGGCATGCAGTCGAGGATGAAAGAGCCTTACAGGAAAGGAGTAGCGAACCGCCTGGCCTCGAGTCTTGCGGAGGCCGTCGCGAGGCTACCGTCGAAGCGTAGACAGAGGCATCAGTGGGCAGGGCATGGAGCTGCGAAAACCGTAGATCGGGATGCCGACCCTGTTACCTAAGGGGGAAGGCCGCACACGCCGGCTGGCGCAGGGCGCAGCCCTGCGGACAGTGGGATCCCAATGCCCGGAGACCGCAGGGCTGCGCCCTGCGCCAGCCCCGATTACCCAACTTTCCTCCTTTGTTTGATACAATAATGCGAGGTGAGAGCGAGGGGCCAAATATGGTGAAACCGATTTCGGTAAGCGCGCTGCCGAACTTTCGAATCAAGGTCGTATTCTCGGATGGCACGGAAGGCGCCGTGGACCTGTCTGAGCTGGCGGGGCAGGGCGTCTTCAAGGCGTGGCAGGATGAGAAGTTCTTTGCACAGGTCCACGTCGGCCCCGCCAGGCAGATCCGATGGAATGATGAGATCGAGCTGTGTCCCGATGCTATCTATCTGAGGTTGACCGGGAAGACCCCTGAAGATCTCTTCCCCAACCTCCGGCGCGAGCCCAGCCATGCCGGAAGTTAGCCGCTTTTACGGCATTGTCATCCGAATGTATTTTGCCGATCACTGGCCACCTCATTTCCATGCCGAGTATGGCGAGCACGAAGCTGTGATCGGCATCGAGGATTTGAGAGTGATCGCCGG
>JBEKPW010000272.1:0-3314 GCA_049520315.1 Syntrophobacteraceae bacterium | reverse complement strand
ATGCCGATGAAAAACCCGCCGCACCCCGGACGCAGTATCCGAACCGCGTGTCTTGAACCCTTGGGCCTGTCCGTCACCGAGGCAGCGGAGGTCCTCGGCGTCACCCGGCAAACGCTCAACAATGTCATCCACGGCAAGTCGGGGATCAGCCCCCAGATGGCGATCCGGCTCTCGAAGGCATTTGGCAGCGCTCCGGAAACGTGGTTACGGATGCAGCTCGCCTATGATCTGGCACAGGCCCGGAAAGACGCGAGCAAAATCAAGGTCCGCCGTCAGCATGTGCTGCAGGAACTGCACGCACAGTGACGACGCCCGTTAAAGTGGCCTACCGCCATGAGCAAAAGATCTATCAAGAGCGACTTGGCGCGGATTGACCGCATGAAAGATGCCGATATCGACTATTCGGACATTCCCGCCTCGACAAAACGTTTCTCAAGAAGGCAACAATGGCTTGGCCTCCGGTGAAAAAGCAACTGACGATTCGTCTGGATGCGGACGTGCTCGATTGGCTCAAGGGCCACGGCAAGGGCTACCAGACGCGCATCAACCGCATTCTGCGCGTGGTGATGGAGAGTCAGCCGCCGCGGTCAGTTCATTCGTAGAGTCGGCGGTTTTGCTAGGCCACCTCTTCGAAACGCGCGAGAAGTGGCGCACTCGGCCAGAAGGTCAATGGGGAGCATTATGTGCGCTCAAGAAGTGGACTGGCAGATGGCTTGCGATCGGGAAACGTTCGAAAAGTGCCGACACGATGAAGAGTTCCCATACATCGTAGCCTTGGCGAGAGCCGTCAACACGCTTACGTTCATTCATTCGGCAATGAAGTACCCAGTCAGCGATAATTCCCCCGCCGCGATGCGGGGTCGCCTCAACTCCTACCTGTTTGGATCAGCGATTATGTACGAAGCGCTACAGCTTATTAAAAATATGGGGAGAGTGTTCGTCGACGATGAACTCTACCAAAATGGCCTTCGATTGATTTTGAAAGATGATATCGCTAAGAATATCGAGCATCTACACCTGAAACCAGCTCGGCATGGAGCTGTCTTTCACTTTGATGTTACTGCATTTAAAGAAACTATCGACAAGGCCCTCTCTAACCAATGCTTATTTGTCTCCGCTCGCGGAAGGTCGCGGATGGGGACCTCTTACTCCTATGCAAACATCGTATCTGCAGAAATTCTTGTCGGTTTTCCTGCTGGAGGCAGGGATTTTGAACGGGCGCTTGGTAACGCCATGCAAAATACGAGTGATCTTGTTACAAAGTTTGCGGATCAGGCTGAACCGCTGATCGCCTCCCATTTGGGCCGCTGGGGGTTTGTGATAACGTCTCAGCCTGTTCCGACTGTACCTGCCTCACCGGAAAATCAATCATAAAGACTATCTTCCACATAAACTCCGGCATCCACCGGCGTTTTTTCTTGGTCATGGGCGGGTGGGACACATCAACGGGGGGGCATAACGAGGATGTCTCTCTGAACGTCTGACCGAATCAATCAGTGGGTGCGCCACTTCTCGCGCTTTTCGAGAAGTGGCTTCCACCGCGGTTGCCACAACCTCGCCCCTGCTAACACTGGCATTTTGAGCGAAAGCATGGAATGATAATGGCCGGGAGGCCGCTATGGCTGCACAAGATAAGATCGACTGGTCGGAATGCCCGTTAGTCGAAATCAAGCCGGGAGTGCAAAGCGGCGCTTCCGTGCTTCGGGGCACACGGATGCCAGCCAACGCGATTGTCGATAACTTCGACTATGGCATGAGCGTCTCCGAAATCGCCGAACAGTTTGAATTGCCGCCCGATCGCGTCCAGGCGATTTTGGCGTACGCACAGAGCCACCGCGTTGCGCATCCTGTTTGACAAGAACGTTCCTGTCGGCGTGCGTCGCTTTCTGTCCGGGCATGAAGTGCGCACGTTCGTCGAAATGCAGTGGCATCCCCAGCTTGAAAACGGCGAACTTCTCAAGGCTGCTGAAGCGGCGGGATTTAACGTGCTGGTTACGTCCGATCAAAACATCCGGCATCAGCAAAACCTGATGGGCCGGAGGCTCGCCTTGGTCGTGCTTGGTTCCAACATCTGGCCTATCGTGCGTGAGCACGGCGCGACGATCGCGGCCAAGGTCGATGCAGCGACACCGGGAAGCTATGACTTCATCGAAATGCCGCTGCCACCGAAGCCTCGAAAAAAGACAGCTGAATAATACGCACTTCGGCCTGGACGAACCAGGAAACAAACCGGGAACAGACGGTATGTTCCCCTATGCCTCCTCAAATTCTCTAACCCAGACCGGCGTGAATGCCGAGACCTTCTGCGGCCTTGCGGAGGCGCTTATCTCTTGTCCACAGAAGCGTGGACGGATTGATAAAGACTGAGGCTATCAGGTGGGCGTCGGTCAGGCCGATGCCAAGGCTGTACAAACGACGAACTTCAATCATTCGCCGCACTTCGCTCAGTTGCGCCACTCGCACCTGGGGCAAAAGGTCAAGCAGGGCAAGCGTCTTGGTGCGCTCGTGTAGTAATCCAAGGGCAAGTTCCGCGATGATGGACGGATGGATCACAATTTGCCCTTCGTTCAGATGCTTCCGCAGTTCTTTGTTTCCCGAACGAAAGTGGTCGATCCAAATCGACGTATCCGCGAGAATCAATTCGGCCACGGCCTGCGGCGAGGAATATTCTTCAGTTTCGGCATTGTGCCCTCCAGGGATGCCAATCGGCGGGCGCTCTCCCGCTCGATGAGAGCTTTGAGCGCCTCACGAATCAGCGCCGATTTTTCCGCCACCCCGGTGAACTCCTGGGCGGTGCGTACGAGATCGTCATCCAGCGCAACCGTTGTTCTCATGGCACTGATTATAGCATCAGATGATGTCATTTTCCGTGCTTTGCCGTATCAGTCCGCGCCCATATTCGCGCTAAATTTGCCGCCATCCCGCCCCTTCGCGTGGTAAAAGTTGGAACATGAAATTCCACACCGAATACCTGACCCTGCACACCAAAACCAAGCGTGCCTACATCCACCTGACCCCGCAGGTCGAGAGCGCCCTGAAAAAGTCCGGAATCAAAGACGGCATGATCCTGGTCTCCGCCATGCACATCACCGCCGGGGTCTACGTCAACGACAACGAGAGCGGCCTCCTCAAAGACATCGACCAGTGGCTGGAAACGCTCGCCCCCTTCCGGCAGAACTACCAGCATCACCGGACCGGCGAAGACAACGGAGACGCCCACCTCAAATCGCTGATCATCCACCACGAAGTCATCGTCCCGGTCACCAACGGAAAGCTAGACTTCGGCCCCTGGCAGCAGATCTTCTACGCCGAAT
>JBEKPW010000271.1:0-3335 GCA_049520315.1 Syntrophobacteraceae bacterium | reverse complement strand
CGCCTCGCAACGCCACGGGGACATCGTTGTGCAGATCGAGCCCCAGTTCGAGACCTTTCTTATGTGCCTTTTCTGCGAAAAGTTGTGTGGTTTCTTCAACGCACTCGCGCAGGTCAAAGTTGATATCCTCCAGTTCCAGCTTGCCTGCTTCTATTTTTGAGTAATCCAGGATATCGTTCAACACACTTAGAAGCGCTTCGCCTGAGCGCAATACAATTTTAGCGATATTGCGCTGTTTATCATTCAGATCTGTTCCCAACAGCACTTCCGCCATGCCGATCACGCCATTCATGGGGGTGCGGATCTCATGGCTCATGTTGGCAAGGAATTGGGATTTGGCCAGGTTGGCCGCCTCGGCTGCTTCTTTTGTTGCAGCAAGTTCCCTGTGCTGCTCCGACAGCTCGCGGTGTGCCTTATCCTTCACATACTCGAAGATAAACGAAAAGATTGCCACGACAATGAACGACAGGGTGAAGCAAGCAAGGAAAGGGGCGGAATAAACTGCCACCGGAAGGGAGAATTTCCTCAAGCACAGCGAAAGAATGAGCGAAGTGGCAATGAGAATGGCGCTGGCCATCAGGCCAGTTCTGTTACCGAGCAAAAAGGAGGAAGCGAGCGGGAAGATAAACAGCCAGACCGTGTTTTCTATGCCTCCTATGACGAAATAATATACGAAGAACACCCATGTCACGGTGACGATCAATTTGCTTGCCCGATCGACATTGCCGCCGCGGCGGAGATAGCGAATAACGCCCAAAAAAAGGAGAGAAAGGCAAAGGTCCAGGCTGAAGTCCAGCATGCCCTGAGTATTCCGGTGCGCGGCCAGGTCTAAAGAACCGAATACAAGCAGGTTGGGGATGGCGACGATGCACATTAAATTTGTCAATATGGCTCTGTAGACAACCTGCTGCGGGGCGTCCGGACTCAAATTTTTAACAATGGTAAATCTGAACAGCTTCATGGGCTCCATAAATGATGCCAGTGCATAATCGAGAGAGTTACAGTACAAAGTATATATTCTTCGTCGAGTAAATAGTCGGAATGGAGGAGATAAATGATTAAATAAAAGTGTAGTTGTTTAACCTTTTCGGGGTTCGGCGCCAGCGCGGAGTAGCGGACCCCCGGTCTACGTCGCACCCTGACAGCCACATCCTCGGAATCTCTTAGTTGCGGAATTCCCACTGCACGAATGCCGTAACCTCGATTCGAGCCAGTCTTGTGTCAGAAAAGCGCTCCGTCAATTGCAGTTTTTATTCAAACTGCGGGTAAATAGAAGTATAGTGAGACCGCAGATGATGATTTCGCCGGAGGGGTGATTCCCGGTGTCCCGAGGTGGAGATGCAAAAGCCGAACCTTTTGTGCCCGAATCAAAAAATATTGTCCGTTCTGGCCCTGCTGGTTACGCTGGCGGTGGTCAGGTATGTGGATCGATCTCTATTCGCGGCCGCCGTTCTTTTGCCGCTCTGGTTTATAATCTATCGTCCCTGGAGCCGGGTTGAAATCGCAAGCTTCACTATCGCCACTGTGTTTATGCTGATCCAGGACTATTCCATGGGGAAGTCCGGAGGATCTTCTTTCAAACAGCAAGACGTATTGCTGATGCCCTGGTATGAGCCGTTTCTGTGGGGATTTTATTACATCAATATGAAACGGTTCATAGGTGAAGGGGACAACACGCCGGTGCTCGATAAAAGAAGCCTCTTTGGCCTTTTGGTAACAGCTCTCGTTTTTCCCCTGTTTTCAAGGTCGTCCGGCCTGCTTCTATTGACGACTATCGGCTCCACGGCAATTCTTTTCATCATGTTTCACGACCTCCTGGATCTTTATTTCGCTGCTTACGCGCTGGGACTTGGTTTTGTCGTGGAACTTTTTGGAGTTTCCTCCGGGCTCTGGTCATATCCCCCCCAACCGGATTTTATGGGTATTCCTTACTGGTGTGCGACGATGTGGCTGAGTGCGGGGATACTGGGGCGGAGATTTCTATTCCCTTTGGCCGGATGGATAGACGGTATGCTGATGCATGCGAAGCCTGCCCCTGAAACATCTAATCCGGGGACGGACCATGGTTCAGCCATGGAGAGACGTAAAGAATGAAGACGCGGATAGAGATAAGGGGAGTTAGCAGGACTAAATCCTGGAGTACCTCCCCGGAGAGAGAATTCCCCGGGGGTCCAGGGCCTGTTTGAGCTTTTGGACCACGTCCCAGAAAACATCGTCTCCGCCCACCAGCCCGGCCATGGACTGGATGCCCAATCTATAAGGAATGTAGCCTTTGTCCATGCATGCCCTGAATAATTCATCGTGGCATTCAGCCGCACGTTTGGTCTCGGCCGGATCGCTCTTGTCGTAGAGGATGGGTAGGGTGCAGTCGAAGCTTCGCTCGTTTACGGCGGTAAATGTTATGCAGTCCTCGAAACCATGCCTCGCGAAAATAGGGCGAATTACTCCGATGAATTCCTCTGCGTTTTCTTTTCTCATGGGCACGACGGGAGATAGCCAGATAAGTCCGCAACTGTCTTCGGCAGGATCGATGTCGCGAGGCGGGACGGGTTTTTTCATCCTCCAGTAAGGGGTCGGAAGAGAAACTTCGCCTGGCCGTCCTTTCATCATTGCGAAGGATGGCTTCAGCGCTTTGAGTACCTCGGAAATGTTCATGCCTGTCAGGAGCCCGATAAGTTTTGGAAACCGTTCAGCCAGGCGAAGCGTCTGCTCGGAAACAAAATTGATCCTCGCCACCTTCCCGCGCAATAATCTCTTTATGACCTTTTTGGCTGCGCTTACCTCTTCACTGGCGCCGTAGAGCGCGGTCACCCCATTCCATGCGCCCACCTTTTTTTGAGCTGCCATTTGGCTGTAGACGGCCTCGCTTAGTGGGGTTTCTCCGGACATTTCTTCCCACGGATAGCGAGTCAGCATGGTAAGTGCGCGGTTTCGGTGAACTACGTTTATGGAACCCTTAACCACCCTGTTGAGCAGCAGCCATCTCAGGGCATCTATCAGCGGGCCCAGGTCGCTCTCTTTGTGACAGAAAAAATAGCAGGCCACGAACCGTTCCGGCTCAGGCATGAGCCAGACAACAATTTTGGTTACAATTCCGAAATTTGACTGGGTAAAAAGGCCGTCTATGTAAGGCCCCACACCGTATTTGTACACGTTGGCGGCCTTGGCCGTCCCAAAGTGCCCAAAACCCGTCCGAAGGACCTCCCCATTGGCCAGAACGATCTCCATGCCACACGTTGAAGCGAAATGGTCGCCGTATGGGGTGATCCCATATCCCCGCTCAAGGGCGTTTCCCAGCACACTGCAGGCAGGACCGGAGCCAGTCGGGTCCATCA
>JBEKPW010000270.1:0-3489 GCA_049520315.1 Syntrophobacteraceae bacterium | reverse complement strand
TTCATGACCGGACTTTTCCTCACGGATTATTCGGTCTACGGCTTCCTTCCGAATATTCTGACCTTGAACGGAAGGGGATTCGACACGACAACGTTCAGCCTGATTTACGGTTTTGCCCTCTTTATGGCATTTCTTGGCTATAACCTCTACGGGTGGGTTTCGGACTTCACTGGAAGAAAGAAGCTAACGCTTTACTACTCTGTTTTTTTGATTTTGTTTGCCATTCCCGTCTATTATGTCCTCTATAATGCTGCGGTCCACCGTGATTTAATGATGGCCATCGTGGGCACGACGATGGCGGCAATGATGAAACTCGCATGGGGCATAATACCCGCTTACCTCTCCGAACGTTTCCCGACGAAACGGCGGGCCGTAGGAGTGGGGTTCGGTTATTCTTCGGGAGCTCTTTTGGGAGCATGGTTTAGCGTTTACGTTTGGTGGGCTCACAGCATACCTTTTATAGAGGCTATCGAAAAAGAGGATATGTGGCTTTCCCCAGCGGTTGTTTTGACCGTGGGCGCAACGATGATTTTCCTAAGCATGTTATGTAGCCCGGAAACGAAAGAGCTTGAACTTTCATCTGTAGGTGAGGTCGCTGATAAACCCCAAACGGCGATCGTGACTTCACCGCAAGTAATAATTTAAGTCAAATGAAATTAACAGATTTGTCTATGCTGTTCAACAATCAATCGGATGCAGTTATGCAGAGGATAACAACCCATTATCCTTACCTTGATTCATAGCCATTTTTTGACACGTACAACACTTGATCAAAATACCGTCAAGTTCGTATCAGAATACTCTTTTCACCCTATTGAAATTCCGGATCAAAGCAGATGGAATAATAGGTTGGTAAGCTGTGCTTTCAGCGACGGTTCAGACGATGCAAAAAATAAAAAAACCTGTCGGCTGGTACGCTGTTTTTGCTTTCTGGGTTTTGGGCGCTCTTCTTTTGCGGCAAATATCGAATTATCAAAAATCGCTGCCCGATCCGTTTGGCTCCTACATTGAATTCGCAATTATGTTTTTGGTTACTTTCTATGTTTTGGCGCTGTTTCCTATAAAACATTGCGTAGACTGTTTGCTCCGCCGTTGTGGGCTCTCAACAGTGACGGGCCAAAGTATTCAATAAGGGCAAGAGACGCAGACGCGGGGACGAGGTGATGCGAAGACATCCGTTCATCCCACGGAAGCCTGTGGTTTAGTTTGAATCCGAGACCACCGCGTCACAGCCCGTCGAAAAAATGGACATCCCCGGTCAGCGCATTCCCGTCCCTGCTCGGCCGCCTTGCGATACAACTTCACCGACTTGGCATAGTCCTGGTTCAAAAAAGCCATGGGAATGGCAAAATGGAGGCATTTAATCCTGAAACGGGCGAAATCTTCACGGTTCAAATAAGAAAAAACTCGAAACCGAGCATCGCCCGAGTTGCTTCATTTAGACATACAGTAGAAGTTCCAGGGTGGGCAAATTGTTTTTGTGGCAGCATGCATCGTATCATTCTCAACACAGCAACCGAACAGTTGAAAGGAGGTTTTCAACAATGCGAGGTCACCGAGGACCATCACGATTCTGGATCATGGCTGTTATTTTAACACTTTGCATGGTTCCTCTTCTGAACCCCAGCCTGTCTCACTCTGCAAACACCCGCATAGAAAAGGACTCGCTCGGAGAGCGAGAGATCCCGATCGATGCATACTGGGGAGTACAGACATTACGCGCCATTGAGAATTTCCCGTACAACTCTCACCAGCTTAAGCGATTCCCCAATTTCATCATTGCATATGCCTACATCAAAAAGGCCGCTGCTTTTGCAAACAATGAGTTGGGTATTCTCCCCAAAGAGAAAATGACGGCGATCGTTCAAGCTTGTGATGAAATCATTGCCGGCAAGCTGCATGACCAGTTTCCTATCGACATGATTCAGGGTGGAGCAGGCACCTCAACCAACATGAACGTCAATGAGGTTATCGCCAACCGTGCTCTCGAGATCTTGGGACACCAAAAGGGTGAGTATCAGTTCCTGCACCCCAATGATGATGTCAACCTTTCGCAATCCACCAATGACAACTATCCGAGTGCCTGCAAGCTGGCGGTCCTGATTGGCTTGAAAAGTGCGACGAAAAGCATCACCGGACTGAAGGGCACTCTTGAGTCAAAAGGCGCTGAGTTCAAAGATGTCATCAAGATGGGCCGCACGGAGATGCAGGACGCCGTTCCGGTGACCCTTGGCCAGGAATTCAACGGCTTCGCCGATACGGTCAACGAGGCTTTGATTCAGTTGAACCAGGCACGCGATGCATTCTGCAAGGTCAACATGGGTGGAACAGCGATCGGCACGGGGCTCAACAGCCCCCCCAAGTACGGCCCCCTCGTTGTAAAAAAGATGGCTGAACTCACCGGATTCCCTTTTGTGCAGTGCCACGATCTCGTAGGCGCTTCATCCGATGGAGCTGGATATGTCCAGATGTCGGGCGCTTTCAAGCGGATGGGTATTGGCATCTCGAAAATCGCCAACGACCTGCGCCTGATGTCTTCAGGGCCCAGAACCGGTTTCTATGAAATCGAGCTTCCGGCTTTGCAGCCGGGTTCCTCGATCATGCCAGGTAAGGTCAATCCAGTAATTCCCGAGGTCACTTCTTCGATCGCCTATCAGCTTGCCGGCTTTGATACAACCATTACCATGGCGGCGGAGCTCAGCAGTCTTGAATTGAATCCTGTTGAAGCCATCATCGTTTATGATCTTCTCATGGGAGTCGACTTACTCGATAAAGGTGTAAGCGTATTCACCACGAAGTGCGTAGCGGGTATCAAGGCGAACAAAGACCGCTGCGCTACCATGGTGAAGAGCAGCATCGGGCTGGTCACCGCACTCAACCCCGTTCTGGGCTACGAGAAATCAGCGGCCATTGCCAAGGAGTCTCTCGCGAGCGGCCGCCCGGTCTATGACCTGGTTCTGGAGAAGGGCTGGCTCTCCAAGGAGCAGTTGGATGATATGTTGAAGCCCGAGAACATGACCCAACCCAGAGAGTGGCCGAAATTGCAGTAGTTTCTACCTGACAGGAGGCTCCAAGGGTTCTTCCCTTGTCGAGAAAGTAGATCCTCACTGGGTGGCGCAAGGCTGTTTTTGATTCGTATATGGAATAAAATGATCCTGAAGGGACTGCTCGCCGGGATGAATTGGCGGCCAGTCCTTTTCATTTTTCATGTGCCGCATTTTTGGCAATCCGGTACCATAATTGACACTACCTCCGAACTCACTATTCTTGGCCTGACCATTGAATTCGTGAGGACTCAAAAGTCTAGCACATTCGGATCATAGTTTTTGTGAGAGGTTCCTCCGGTTTGATTCCACCTTCTGGCAAAATGATTGAGACTGCGGTATCCGCTTCGGTATGGGAAATCGCTTGTCGCAGCCTGCGTACGTGATTAAGATTGAAATCATAAAGTAAAATCTGCATTCTTGTTCACTCGGCACTCCAAAACTG
>JBEKPW010000269.1:0-5406 GCA_049520315.1 Syntrophobacteraceae bacterium | reverse complement strand
GAAAAGTACCTGCTAAATGTCGCCATGTAATCATCTACACCACAATGTATTTTAGGAGTTGTCATGCCTCCATGATATAATACATAGGTTTCGAAAACGCAACTAAAAATGTCGGAGTAGTATTAGTTTCCGTACAGAAAAATCGGATAAGAGACAAACCGTTTACGATTCTACATTCACCAACATATAGGCTTCAGCCGGACCGCATGCGGTCCGGCTTATCTTTCCCAATATGAGTCAACCAAAACCGACGCCATTCCAACTGAACATTCCTGATAACGTGCTCCAGGACCTCCAGGAGAGGCTGGCGCGTGCGCGCCTGCCAGATGAGCCGCCCGTCGAGCCGTGGACGACCGGCACCAGCGTTGCCTACATGCAGCGGCTGATCGCTTACTGGAGCAATGGTTTCGACTGGCGTGCCCAAGAGGCGATGCTCAATCGCTTCCGCCAGTTCAGTGTGCCGCTGGCAGGCATCGAGGTACACTTTATCCACGAAAACGGCAAAGGCCCGGACCCGATGCCGCTGCTGCTGTCCCACGGCTGGCCGGGTTCGGTGGTGGAGTTCCACAAGCTCATTCCCATGCTCACCGACCCGGTGCGCTACGGGGGCGATCCGGCCGACGCTTTCACCGTGGTAGCGCCCTCGCTGCCTAGCTACACGCTGTCTTTCCGACCCGGGCAGAAGCGCTTCAGCGTTGAGGAGATAGCGGAAGTCTTTGCCGCGCTGATGACCGACGTGCTGGGCTACGAGCGCTTCGGCGCGCAGGGAGGCGACTGGGGGGCGTTCGTAACATCGCGCCTGGGTTACCAGTTTGCGGAGCGCTTGACTGGAATTCACCTCAATATGCTGGCAATGCGAATCAGTCCGAAGATGCTTGAGAACCCGACCCATGAAGAGAAGGTATTTCTCGCGCAACTGGACAAATGGCTCAGGGAGGAGACCGGGTATCAGTGGATCCAGGGCACGAAACCAACTACGCTTTCCTTTGGGCTGACGGATTCCCCGGTCGGCCTGGCGGCATGGATCGTGGAAAAATTCCGCGCCTGGACGGATAACAGCGGCGAGCCTGACAGCGCCGTAAGCCTCGACGAAATGCTGACCAACATCACTCTCTATTGGGTCACCGGCGCCATCGAGTCTTCCTTCTGGCCCTACTACGCACTCAGGCACGGCGCCTGGCCGGTCCCGAAGGACGCCAAAATCACAGTTCCGGCGGGCTACGTCGAGTTCCCGCACGAGATCATGCGCCCTCCTCGTTCGGTGGCACAGCGCCTTTACACCAATATCAAACGGTGGACCGTCATGCCTGAGGGCGGCCACTTCGCCGCACTCGAGCATCCCGAGGTCCTCGCGCAGGAGATCCGGGAGTTCTTTAGACCGCTTAGGAGAAGGGAGCGGGAAGGACTGAGGACTGAGGACTGAGCAAGGAGCGGGAAGCAGGAAGACTGAAAACTGATCATTGATAGTGAATAGTGGAGGACGGAAGGATGAAAATGTCGCCGCTTTAAAGGGCTATTGACCGTTTGGCGCTCACTTTCCGCTGATCTTTAGTGCTCCAAAATGGCTCGATTCTTTACCGGGCGGCCCTAAAATATTTGACTCCACCCATCAACCCTCCATAACACATTCACCTATTCACCCGTTCTTAACTCAGTCTTCATAGCCTGTGCCCGTCCCGCCGCATCCTGTTTTTATCACCTTCACCCGGCAGCCGACCCAGTCTGAAGGCAGGTAAACCCTGCCGCTGCTGCCGCTGGATTTGACCCCCTTTTCGAGCATCTCTTCGCCGAAGACTTCAAATTTAACCTTGTGAAGGGCCGTTTCGGCCTTATCCCCCGGCGAAGGATCAGTATCGACCCCCGGGATTTCTGCCACACGCGCAAGCGCGTGAGGCAGAGCGCGGCACCTCGCGGGGCGTGGAGATCGGCGCAGCGTTCCTCGCTGGGCGCCACCGCAGCGCCGCTCCTAAATGGCCCTGCAATGGCTAAGTTTGGGGCAACCCGCACTTTCTTTGTCATTCATCGGCACCACCTTGAACGCAAATTGGTATAAGTTTCCCTATAACGCATACCGGTGCTTTTATACTACGGAGCCATCGTTATGTCAATTAAGACATAACGGGGGGGGGGAGACAGAGGACGGAGCGAGGAGCAAGGAGCGGGAAGCGAGGAGCAGGTCGAGGTCCTCAAAACTGTTTATCCGCAGATGTTCTGATCATCGACAGGTCAGGGAGATGACTGCAGATGGTTTAGGGATAGGATGAGGCGCATTAAGAGCGGGTGAGTAGGCGAATATGTGAATGGATGAGAACTGAAATCTATGGAGGAGATCCAGCGCACCCCTGGCGGTACAGGGCTGAGCGAGCACGCAGAGACACATTGCCTGTGAGAGGCCGTGGTTTCCCGGCATATCGCTTGCGTGTTTTATTGAAGCATAGGATAATTAATTGGGCTTTCCGGGGGTCCCGTTAGCCTTTAGGGGTGAAATCCGGGTGCAAAATCGGTCCGTGTATGAAATGTTCTGCAAATAAATAATCCGGAAAGGCTTGGGGAGCTATGCCCACCACACTCCCTTCCGCCTCTGGTCATGGACAGATCAGGGAAAGCGTCGAGATCTATGTGGCGCTGCGCCTAGCGCTCGGCCGTGCGCGACTGCGCGCGGCCGATATCTTGGGGGGTGCGGGGAATCTTTAAAGTGAAAACACTTTCCCCCGCTCTTTTGAGCTTTCGCATGAGTTATTCTTACTATTCATCGCGCAGCGATAGAACCAAGAGGAGTTATTGCCATGGTGTCGTTTCGTCTCGATGGTAAAGTGGCAGCGGTAACGGGTGCAAGTCGCGGGATCGGTCAGGCAATTGCGCAGACCCTGGCTGAATACGGAGCTGAAGTCGTCCTTGTGAGCCGCAAAATTGAGGCCCTGAATGTGGTAGCACAGGAGATCACCTCGGCGGGAGGAAACGCCTTTCCCCTGGCTTCCCACATGGGTGATATCGGCGCCGTCAAACGGTTATGCAGCAGCATAAAAGAAAAATACGGCCGGTTGGATATCCTGATCAACAATGCAGCAGCCAATCCATATTTCGGGGAAATGGAGGGTGTGGACGAGGCAGCCTGGGACAAAACATTAGATGTTAATCTAAAGGGCCCGTTCTTCCTGATCCAGGGCGCAATCCCATTAATGAAAGCGGCAGGCGGAGGCGCCATTGTCAATGTGGCTTCGATAAACGGTGTCCGGCCTGCGTATCTCCGAGGAATCTACTCCATTACCAAAGGGGCGCTGATTACTATGACCCAGGCTTACGCCAAAGAGCTGGCGCGGCACAAAATCCGTGTCAATGCGCTCCTGCCGGGTCTTACGAATACCCATTTCGCATCGGCGTTGTTCAAGGATAAGTCGATCCATGATATGGTTATTGCCAAAATCCCCATGGAGCGGCATGCGGAGCCATCGGAAATGGCCGGCGCCGTATTATTTCTGGTCTCCGATGCATCCTCATATACAACAGGCGCCTGTATCACCTGTGACGGCGGCGTTCTGGCCTGAATAGTGAATGGTGAATAGTGGATGGTGATGACCCAACGTAGTCTGATCGCACTTGTATTCTCCTGAGGAATCGCAGATATTACCAATAAAAATAGTCCTATTCGCAAAGACTTTCAAAATTATGGAGGTTCCAAATCATGTTCGATCTATTAAAGTTTAATTTAAAAGACAAAGTGGCCCTTGTAACCGGCGGCAGTCGAGGTATCGGCCAAGGCATCGCCTTTGGTTTTGCCAAAGCCGGCGCCAAAGTTGTTGTCACCAGCCGCAAGGTCCAGGACCTCGAATCCACTGCCGCAGAAATTAGAGCCTTCGGTGGTGAAGCTCTTGTCCTTCCCGGTCATATTGGCAAAATGGAAGAAATTCAGAAAGTCGTCGGTCAAGTCATGGAACGATACGGCCGGCTCGACATACTGGTTAATAATGCCGGCGCCAGCCCGGCTATGGGTTCCGTTCTAGAGTGCGATGAACGCCTTTGGGACACCATTATGAACCTGAACTTAAAGGGACTTTACTTTTTAAGCCAGGCAGCGGCTAAAATTATGAAAAATCAAGGTGGCGGCAAAATCATCAATATTGCCTCTATCGACGGTTTCAAGCCAGAGCTCTCCGTCAGTATCTATTCCATATCCAAGGCGGGTGTGCGCATGATTACAAAGGCCTTTGCAGCCGAATTGGCGCCTTTCAACATCCAGGTCAACACGATTGCGCCCGGCCCCATAAGCACCAAGATGATGGATTCTCACTGGTGGAATCTCAGCCCCGAGGAGTTCAAGAAGGCAAAGGCAAAACTGGAAAAACAATTGCCCATGGGCCGTATCGGCTATCCCGATGATATTGCCGGTGCTGCTGTCTACCTGGCTTCGGAAGCCTCCGGTTACACAACGGGTTCGGAGATTGTGATCGATGGCGGCGTTCTATTGATGGGACAGGCCCTTGACGGATCGTAGCAGGAACGTTTGTAAAACATTGACGCTTTTAATTCAAGAAACGCCGGGCCAACCCCCAGCGTTTCTTGTCCGATCCCTTCACAATTAAAGATCAGATATTTGCCGTGAATACGAGTATGATTCTGCTTGACCCGGACCGAATAGGTGTGTATACACTCTTTGGAGCAGGAAGCAGGAAGTGAAGGGTGAAGCGCGAAGAGTGAAAAGTCAGGATTCGGGACCTGTGGAAGATAGACTGAAAACGTTGGATAGCTCCAAATGCAGGGAAGTAGCCCGCAGTTGCGCCTGCTACAATCTGCGGAGGGCGGCCCGCGCCGTCACGAGGCTTTACGATGATTTTCTGAGGCCAACCGGCCTCAGAGCTACCCAGATTTCCCTGCTTATGGCGGCGAAATTGCGAGGGCCCGTCACGCTGGGCAAACTGGCAGAGATGACGGTGACCGAACGGACAACACTCACACGAAACCTGACCGTTCTCGAGAAGAAGCGCTTCATCCGAATCGACCCCGGGAAGAGCGATCACAGGGAACGTCAGGTGAGTCTGACGAGGCTGGGCGAGGAAACCCTGCTTGTAGTTATTCCCATATGGGAGAAGGTCCAGTCGCATATCGAGAAGGGACTCGGCGAGGATCGTTTGGGAAGCCTTCTCAAAGATCTGTCGGAGATTGTCCACCTGGCCAGGAATAGTGAATAGTGAATGGTGAATGGTGAATACTAAAAAAAACAATTCCGTCTGGTTCTATCGCTGTGCGACGATGAATGATGAATAAAAAAAAGAATCCCGCTTGGTGAACCCTCACTTCGTTTCGGGTCCGCGGGTAATATCGAGGAAGCGCGTTAAACGCTTCAAGTTCGCGGCCGATCTTTTGTGAGGCCGCACCCTCACTAGGTTCCGGGTTCGCGGGTAACATCGA
>JBEKPW010000268.1:0-3584 GCA_049520315.1 Syntrophobacteraceae bacterium | reverse complement strand
TTTTTCCGGTTCCTGTGTTCTCCAAGCTCCTTCTGAGTGACTGTCAATTTATTATCAAGAGAGTTTATTTCCTGAAGGATACTGTTTCGCCTTTGGAAGTATGAGGCAGAATCAAAATCATCGCGCTCAAGTAGACTATCTAGGTTCCGCAAGGCGATCTCTTTCCTTCTCAGGCTGGCTTTTACATTGCTGAGTGTCTTCTCTAGGCTCTCGATTTTGCTGTCCCACTTATGTTGCGTATCGAGCAGAGGTTTATAGTGCTCAGGTTCAATCCCAAGCTGCCTCAGAAGTTCAACATAGAAAACCTGCCATTCCAAAAGTTCTGCCGGTATAAGCGGTAATGGGCATTTCTCATGGCCCTTGATTTCACTGACCTTCGGACTTGCCTTGTGCCAGTAGCAGGCGTAATGACGAGATCGAGTGCCGTCCACGCGGCGAGTTCCGTAATCAGACCTCATCTTTGCCCCGCATATTCCACATCGACATAAATCATGAAGTAGGAACTCTTCTGCTGCTTTCGATGGCCTACCGCTACGGGCATTGGAGCTATGCAGGCGCTCTTGTAATCGGTCCCACCGGGCTTTTGTGATCAGTGGCGGAGCTTCAAAGACAATGTGCTCGCTTTCTGGCCGATTTGCTATGATCCTGCCTTTCACATCGGTGATAAATCTATTCACTGTGATTTCGCCCAAGTAATCAGCGCACTTTAAAATTTTGGAGAGCGTGCCACTAGACCATTTAGATGAACCATTGTTGCGGGTCGGGACTCCTTCGGTATTGAGGTCAATGCTGATGTCGTTCAACGATCTGCCCAAGTCCAGGTATTCTTTCACGATGCGGGAATAAACTTCGCCCTGGTCCGCCACGATCTCAATCCGCTTTTCCTTGACGTTCCAGCTATACCCGTAAGGTGGCTTCCCACAGAAAATCCGCCTATCTCGCCAGCGAGCAAGCCGGTTTTCCTTCATTCTGGAGGTAATCATTTCCATTTCGAGTTCGGCTATGGCGGCGAGAATGGTGAGCATGAACTGACCGTAGGGACCGCTTCCGTCAATACCTTCCTTGATGCTGATGAACGTGACCGAGCAATCTTTCAAGGTTTGGATGTTGTTTAAGAGGTCCCGTGCTGAACGACCGAAGCGCGATAGGTCCCGAACAACGACGGCATCGATTTCTCCTGCTTTAGCTGCCAAAAGCAGAGCCTGTAGCGCTGGCCTGTTGTCCTTCGTGCCGGATATGCCTGCGTCCTCATAGACTTTGACCAGTTCCCAGCCTCTCGATGTGCAGTAATCCTGGATTTGGGTGCGCTGTGTACTCAACGATTCCCCATCGATTTGACTGCTTGTCGATACGCGAACGTGCGCTGCCGCTTTGGTCATACATCACCTCCGGATACCTGTTTCTCGGTGACTGGTTCCGTTTCATTCTTCTCAGCCCCGGTGAAGTTTGGATTTTCAATCACTGTGAGCGCTGGTTTTATCTTGTCCTCAAAGATCAAGGTTCCATCAGCCTGCTTGACCACCTTCCTGTCCTTGATTGGCGAGTATTTTGGATTTTGCACGTCAGAAACAAAGGTTGAGACAGTCTCCTTGTTCAAGGTGGGGAACCTGTTCATTATCGCTTCAACCAGCCCCTTGTACGTGCAGGAACCTTTTTCGAGATATTGAATTGCCAGGTCCAGATAAATGCGCCGGGTTTTTCGCTTCGGCGGGGTTGGTGAGGTTACTGGCTTTCCACTTTCCGGCTGAGACGAAACGACGGAGAGGGTAGCGACCGGGCCGCAGTTTTCTTTACTGTCGAAAAAGCCTTCAGGAATGGAGACCGTGAAAGGAAGTCCTGCTTGCTCGAACAAATTGCAAGCCCAGGCGGTGACATCTTCGTGGAGGCGGTGCCTGGAACGTAAAATGTTCCCGACTTCCATGAGGACCATTTCGGAAGTCATGTTGTCAGTAATTCCGGCAAGCGATGGCTTTTCATCAAAGAGGAAGAACAGTTGGGAGGCAAGTATTCGCGGAGGTCCGTCATTTGTTTTCAACAGTGAGACAATTGCTCGCTGACGTAGACGGTCCCTCATTTTCTCTTTTCCTGTGTGGCTGCTATCTCTCCTTTTGCTTTTCTGCCTTTACGAGAAAGTCCTGCATTGCCTCCTCAATCAGTTCCCCCAAGGTCGTTTCGCGTTCTGCCGCCAGGACTTTGAATTTGCGGAGGAGTTCAACGTCAAGCTTTGCGCCGGTTTGTCTGCGTTCTGGCTTTTGCTTTTCTTTTTCCATCTTACCCCCAAAGGCCCCTGATTTGTTTTTGAATGTCCTGCACGGTAACATCCGCGTAAATCTGTGTAGTTTGAACTGAACTGTGGCCAAGTTGTTTTTGCAATGCTCGTAAGTCTCGTTCCTGTCGGTAAAACTCAACCGCATAGGAGTGTCTCAGAGCATGGACGGATTTTTCGTTTTCATACAGGCAGAGCAGTTTTAGGTACTTTTTGACAAGAAACTGAATCGCCTGCGCCGTCCATGGTCCTCTTTGCCCGATAAACAGGTAATCATCGGGACTGGTCGGCTCGCCCCTGCTCGCCTTCCATATAATGAACTGTTTGAGATGCTTTTTCAAAGCGTCGGGTATCTGCACAGTGCGGGATTTAGCGCCTTTGCCATCCCTGACGAATAAGGCACTTTCACCGTAACCTGCTTTGATATCGCCGCAACGAACATTGGCCGCTTCCGAAACCCTCAGCCCGGAAGATGTGATAAGGTCAATCGCCATCCATTCTCTTATTGCCGTGATTTGACTGCGGTCAATGTCGAGGGCGGCTTGGTCTCGAACCGTGCGCCGAAGGAGTTTTATCTGCTGGTCACTGTAATACTTCACGCCGTCGATGTTTTGGATTTGCCGGGTAGCCTTCGTGCTGACTCTCTCCCGCGTGCCTGGAAACTGAACGAGCTTACCTACTGCTCCCATGATTTTCCCTCCTTATGCTTTTCTATTGAGTTCGGGTCCATGTTTGGGACGGAGGAATAAGACTTTGTCGCCGCCAAGTCCTGAAAACTGAATAGATTCCAACGATTACCTATTCACATTATGTGTATAACATCCATTATGTTCGCAACAAAGCAAAGAAATTGGCTTTGGGTAAGGATTTGCGAGGAGTATTGGTATTACACAGGCAGACCTATTCTTAACCATATGCGTTATATTACGATGGAGTGAGAAGTTATTGAAACTATTAATAAATACTCTTAACCATATGCGTTATAATGGAGAGACAGCGACACCCACTTGCGGAGCAAGGGTTTGCTTCGCAAAACCATCGCCTACGGCGGACGCCCTTAGGGGCGGTACCGCCTACGGCTCTCATATCTTTTTAAAATTCATCCAGTTAGGTTTTGGGAAACTGTGGCTGGTGTGGACCATGCTCTTGGGTGTAAGCCCTTTAGGATTCAAATCTTTTGTGGGACTCCGCGCCATAAACCGACTGGACAAAGGAAATTATCTCATCTATTCTGTGACGGTAAGGGCATTGATACGGCATAGAATAAGGAAATTGCAAGCGAGCAAAAAAGTGAATAAAAACAACTGGTAAAACTGGA
>JBEKPW010000267.1:0-3612 GCA_049520315.1 Syntrophobacteraceae bacterium | reverse complement strand
ATCCCCAGAATTGGCTGCCGTGGAACTACGAGACCACCATTGCGGCATTGCCTCCGTAGAACACCGAAATCCGTTCCATGCCCCACAATTTGGATTTACGCAGCTTTACCGGAAGGACACCAATCTACCTGATTTCCTTCAAACGTCGATACTGGACATTTTTATGTCCTCACTGGATTGAGATTCTCCCCTTCTGAAGGTACAAGGATTAAAAGTATTCGACAATCTACATCTCATTTTAAGAACGACGGCTTGAGTCGTTGAACAATATAGGCCTCAACGGCCGTTGTATCCTCGTCAGGCAGTGCTTCGGTAAAGGCGATAATCATTTGCGTTTTTTGATCATCGGCTATTGCTAACTTCTCAATTCCTCTAACAAGGTGAAATGGAATTCCAGAGCCGATCGTTTCTTTGTAACTCTTCTCGTCTTGGCAGTGCTGATAGCAGCACGCTTTTGCTGCAGACCATGCTTTGGGTACCAGTTTTCTGTCCCGCAGAATGGTCTTGAAGAGGAATAATGCCAGCAACGCAGACCCCCTGTGCAAAGGTTCATCTTTCGCTAACCCTTTGAGTACGCCGCCCGCGGTTCTACTTGATAGAGCGTAAAACGGGTGACTCATGCTGGCTTCAACTATTTCTGGTGAAAACTCCTTTTCAATAATGGTAAGCCACCATTCAGTGGCAATCTGATAAAGGATCGAAGCATCTAACGATGACTCGCCGAATTGACGCAGCAGAGGGCCAAGTGTCTCATCTCCAAGCATATCCTCCACATTCGGCGCTCTTGCACCTAGCGACTTCATCAGGCCTTCGAGCGCGCAGCTTAGATGAAAAGATTCAAAAGGCACGATCCGAAAATTGAGCCGGATCATCCTCGAGAGCAGCTTGGTTTCGTCAACCAGTAGAATCCTACTTTTTCCCCTGAGTGCTGCCAGCAGACTAATTGTACTGAATGTTTTTGTGGCCCCCTCGTTTCGAGCGGCGTATCTAGTGAACACATCATCAGAGTGCAAAGCAATCTTCTGCGAAGAAGCCAAGCTCAACGATTCCCCAATGCCGAAACCCAATATCTGCCTATAAGATGGCATGACGGAGGTCAAGATGATCGACTTCTCGATTTCATCTCCGAGATCTGAATGTGCAAGATCCGTGTCGTGTCGGACGCGCACTCGTCCTTTGTTTGAGGCAAGCCACGTGCTAATTTTGTTGGCGAGGGGATGAGGAGTTTTGAGAATGTCATTCAGTTCACGATCGATCTCTCTCGTTGTGCCGAGCGAAATGATGACTCTGTCGAACGTTGTCAGGACTTCTAAGATGTCGAGTTCGGCTAGAGCGAGAAGGGCCACTATGTCCACAACGCATGAGTTCCCGGATGTTGTTGCACTGTTGTGCTCTTCTGGCAGCGGTATGTCAGCAGTCCATATATGAATTGCGTGGGAAGACGTACTTGATTGTGTGCACAAGGTCCAATAGGAGGAGATTGAATCAGACATCCCCGCCCTTAGAGCAAAAGGCCACGGTCCTCCACGAGCCGCCATTTCCAGTTGTGCCCTCCTGATGCGGCTAGGCAGAGTCACGGCGGTTATGGTTGCGAGCATGTCGCGGGCTTGTTCCTCCGGCGAAAGGGCAGTATTTATCTTGAAGGATTGCAAAAAAGGGTATTTTGGATTCTTCACCGTAAATTCCGCTATTCTTGCCTTACCTTCTCCGATCCAGGTCTCCACCTCTTTATCGATTGGCTCCTTTGGTATCGGAGTCATCAGCATCATTACGACGTAGCGCGCCTCTCTTTCGAGTTCTCCTTGGGTTACACTTTTGCCGAACTGGACTACGTGGAAAAGCAGATCCTTAACAGACGCACCCTTCTTCCTTTTCAGCTCGTATAACTGACAATGGATGTCACCAATTTCGTGTCTGTCTGTAGTTTTGGTCAGGGCCTTCGAAAATAGATTGATTGCGTCATCTATTCGACCGGTCATCTCCGCCAGGAGAGCGGTGTTCTTGAAAATTGCATAACTCTTGCCGCCGATCCTGATGTAGTCAGTACATAAACGATACGCTGTTTCCTGATCGCCCGTCCGCTCAACTGCCAGAGCTAAGTCGTGAATGAGACTCGGTATGCCAGGATAGTGATCTACGGCCCGGATCAGTATGTCCCTGGCCTCTTCCGGACGGTTGAGCGTACCCACAGCAAAGGCATATTTGGAGTACTCCTCAGGCAACAATTCTCTCTTTCTGATGAGTTTCCCGAAAGCGTCGGCTATTTTTTCAGCCTCTTCAACAATAGCTGGGTCCAGGTATTCGACGAGATGCGTTAGAATGACCCCATTATCGGGGTGGTCTTGAAGAGCCTTCTGCAGAATGTCCGAGATACTCTTTCTTGATGCCCCATTCTTTCTCGCGATGAAGCACTTGACCGCTACAGCTTCACCTACGAGCCCTTCATTTTCAAGCATCTGTATCTGCTCATCACTCTCCTTTTTCGCACCGAGCTCAGAGTAAGCGATAGCACAAAGCGGGCGGATGATCCTCGCTTCTATGATATCTTCGAACCCGTCTTTTCGATTCTCGAAAACCGTTCTTATCAGCTCTTCGTAATCCTGGGATAGGTGTAAGGCTTGGCAGAGGTGCTGAAGATTCAATGAGCTTCGATCGCCGGCAAAAGCTTTTTGAGCGAAGGCCACGGCCTTCTCAGGTTCCCCTTTTGCAATTAGAGCCGAAGTAAGAAGGTCACTCATTTGCGGATTGTCAGGATGCCTCAGCAGGAAAGCGTTGGCCGCCTTTATCGCATCATCGTACCTACCATGAAGCGTCAAGAGCAAACAATAATTCTGGACTATTTCGGTCCACGCCAGTGGAAAACCCATACTTACGACTGCTTCGAAAGCCTGTCTATGATACGATTCTGCTGCTCGTAAGAGATCAAAATTTATGGTAGCTGGTCCTGCCAAAAATGAAAATTGTCTGCTATTTTCATAGCCTCCAACCGCCTTCATGAAGAAAATAGAGCCCGCAAGCGCGGAGAAGGCGGGATTCAAGCTTATTCCATCTCTCTTTGTTCGCTCGATAAGATCAATGGCTCCATCATAGTCCTCAGCGTCCCTAAGCACTTCCAGCAAACACGTCCTCGAATCAAGTGGCTCCTTTTCCCACAGTGCGCTATTGGCCATGTAGTCAACCGCGGCCTTATACCCGAAATCCTGCGATATTTGCATGGTCTTCAATCTAACCGCGGGAGCGAAAGCCGGGTCATAAGCCAGGAGCTTATCGAGTTTTTCCTGCCATTGGGGACTCATCGAACCCTTCTTTGTCCCCGAAACGATCGAAAACTCCACCCACAGTGCATTGGCAGTATATTTTGGTTCCGAGGGCCTCAGTTCTGATGCCTTCATGAACGCTGCTAGAGCGGCCGCCTCATCCCTCTGGTGAAGTAGTAGAACACCCTTGTTGTTAAAGTATGCGGCTTTCACGCTATCTGACGCAGATTCAATTCCATCTTTCAGTTGGTCAAGGCGTTTGAGAGCTTCTTCATCCCCAAAAACGTTCAGCAATAGTGATATTTCTTTGATTTCCTTGTGCCGCCTCTGGTCGTCCGGGGACAAAGCATCGACT
>JBEKPW010000266.1:0-3623 GCA_049520315.1 Syntrophobacteraceae bacterium | reverse complement strand
TCCTCAAATGGTTAGATGAGATCAACGAGTCACCCGTTATTTTTCGATGGAAATACGGACTTGATACCATTTCAGTAGCATGACTTATTGCTATGTTATTTAGGAATCGACCTACTAGTCAGCCGGTGTGGACAGTTCCGCCAAACTCCAGAAATGAGATGGAAATGTAAACTGTTCTGGCAGGAGAGTGTACGTACAGAGGAGAGAGACCTTGAGGAATCATAGCTTGCAGGAGCAGCTAAACGGGCACGAAACTGGAAACGGTGGATACAGTGGTTTTGATAATCTAAAATTGACCATGAAGAAGGGGTAGTGACAACCGAAAATTGACCACCTTGGGCAGTATACCTCCAGGTAAAATGGCTTGGAATCGATCCAGCCATTTGCAGCGGAGGAGAAGGAGTGCTCAAGATGGACCAATATGAATTGGTAAGGACAGGCTATCGGGTGTACGGGAAGAATATCAGCGATTTAGCAAGGCTGACAGGTCATTCCCGCAACACGATCAAGAAGGCCATTAGAGGTGAGCCATGGGGATACAGGGAGCGGAAGCGTCAGCCGTTCCCCTCGCTGGGCGATTATCTGGAAACTATAGACAGGTGGCTTGAAAATGACAAGGACAAGCCGATAAAGCAGCGGCATACGGCACATCGGATATTCAATCGACTGGTGGATGAGCATGGCTTCAAAGGGGCTGAGTCCAGCGTTCGTCGCTACGTTTCTTTTTAAAAGGATATATACATTTATTTAAGGAATACAACACTGCTTATCAAAACCCGATTGTGGGAAATAGGTGTCGTCCCGCAGTGCCGTCACCAGTTCAGCCGCACTTCGGATCGCTTTGTTGAAACACGTGTAAGCGCTGCCCAGCGCCTGTATCCCATGGGCATCCGAACCGCCGATACCGTTGATGCCCAGCCGGCGGGCCGCCTCGCAGGCACGCTGGTTTTCTTCCGGCGGTACGCTGCCGTTGAGCGTCTCCAAGGCCACCAGGCCTTTCAATGATAACACCCGATCGCCCAGGGCACTCCCTATCAGGCCGTCCTGATAGGGATGGGCGGCTACGGCCGCGCCGCCCTTCTGGTTGACCCAATCGATGACCATCTGCATGGGCAAACCCGGCAGAAGATCGCCTTTGCCCGCGCACACGCCGTAAATCAGCAGATGCCCTTCGGCGGCCCGATACTCCAGGCCCCTGAAAATAGGGAACTTTTCTTTTACTGCGATGCGGTCCATCGGCCTGCTCAAGGCATGGTCGTGATGCTCGGTGATGCACAGCGCGTGCAGTCCCAGCCGACGGGCCTGATCGACCACCTCTTCAGGCTGAATGGTGGAATCCCCGCCGAGGACAGTATGTAGATGCATATCGATTTTAAACATGAGATATAAACTTTTCGCCCAGGCGCCCGATATCGATACAGGAAAGGTCCGGTCGATCGTCCCTCAACACCTACCTGGCATCGCGGAGGTGCTTCGAACCGATGGAAAAATCGAAAAAGGCCAAAAACAGAAATCGAATCATTGATATCATCATGGACATCCCCTTCTTCGCCATGCTGGACAGCCATGAACTGGCCGTTGTAGCCAAGCACATGAACTATTATGAAGTCGCCGCCGGCCAGATTCTTTTCAAAGAGGGCGAAGCGGGAGACTCGGTATGTTTTGTCATGAAGGGGGCTCTGGATGTATATAAAGAAGTCCCCCTACCTGGAAAACCGGTGCACATCGCCACACTGACCAAAAACCGGTCGATCGGCGAAATGGCCGTCACCTGAATATACCCGATCCGCAACGGTGGGGGCACGCACCAACACGAGCATCGGGGCCGTGACCAAAACCGGATTTGACGCCATCTTGAAAGAGAACCCCAAGGTGGGGGCCGCCATTCTCAAAAAAGTCGCCACCATCGTGAGTATGAACCTGCGCCGCACCTCGGCCCAACTGGCCGATTTCATCAATACCCTGCCGATTACCTAATCTTTACGCAACTCCTCGAGACCGGCATAGTGACCCAAAATTTCGGGATTCATCAGTGCATCCCGGTTGCTTATCGGCTGGCCGCCGATCACCTTGCGAACTGCCAATTCGACCTTCTTCATGTTGAGGGTGTAAGGTATGCCCGGCACGGCAATAATTTTGGCCGGCACATGCCGCGGAGAACCCGTTGGTGCGAATGGCTGTTTTTATTTTGGCCGTTAAGGTGATAAGAAATTGCTTTCTGCCGGTTTTTATGTAGCAGGGATGGTGATGTGCGTCAAGCACGTTGTCGTCTCGTTTCTCTGACAAGATTGAGGCAGGTTGGGGCAAGAATTGGGCAAGTGGTTCACGAGGGTGGCTTCTTTGAGTGGAGGGGATGGGAACAGGTCTGCCCTGGCCCGAACCGTCTTAGCCCCATACTGGGGTCCACTCGGGGTCGCCCATTAAAAGGCACCGGTCAAGAGCAAATTCTTCCCCCACGCAGGAAAAATCACTTTTTTCCCCACGACGTTTCTTCACCGCAAAAGCCCCGTGAATGACCTCTATGATCAACCGGCTCATTTTCGCGGGTGACAGTCTTTCCTGTCGGATAATAATACGTTAATCAGGGTACCGGCCCCCTCCAACGCCACATAGGGGAGAGAGAATTGAACAAGCCTGACCGGCCTTCCAATTATATGTTATGGAAAAATGTTTGCGGACCTTGCGCTCCGTTACCTTCCCTATAACCGGCGAGTTCCTCATCCGGCCTCCTCAACTCCGACCCCGATAACGAATTTTCTGGGGTCGCAATTCCTGAATTCCTCAATCCCTCAATCCCCCAATCCTCCATCTTTTTGCCGCTTCTGGTTGCCGCTTCTCGTTGCCGTTTGGCAAAGCAAAATCACTGTGCAGTATAATATTGCCAATCAGATGTCGAAGGTATCGGGGAGTTGAAATTGGCTTATCACCGCTCACTGTTCACTGACCGCTGTTCACTGCGAAGCCGTTGCCGTTTTGCACGGCCTCACCGAGTGTGCCAGACTATTCGGGAAGACAATAGATCCACCGCAGAGACGCAGAGGCTAAGGCTATTTGTCGTTGCCTATGCGTGCTACTCGCGCGAGGGCTTTTTGTGCTTGATAAAGGTTCCCTTGCGGTACTCATCGAAGGCGACTTTCAGTTCATCCTCGCTGTTCATTACAATGGGGCCGTACCAGGCAACCGGCTCGCCTATGGGCCTGCCCGAGACCAGCAAAAACCGGAGCGTCTCGTCTTTGGCGCTGATGGAGACATGGTCGCCGTCCTCATACAGGATGAGACTCTCATTGACGCAGATGCACTCACGATCGAGATCGAAGTAGTTCATGCCAACGATCTGATGGCCGAAGGAATCCCGCTCCTCGTCGAAGTAGCCTTTTCCTTCGATCACATAGGCAAAAGTGGTATGGCCGCTTGTGATTGGATGGACGAACCTGGAATGAGCAGGCACTGTGACGTCGAGATACTCGGGATCGATCACAATGTCATGCACCGGCCCCTGGCTATTACCGCCGGTGAAAAAGTTTGCCAAAATCGGCGGTGAGAAAGTCGGCCAGCCTGGCGGTCAAAAATAAGCCTAGCATTTTCTTCTTTTTCTTCCGTTTTTAATGCACTCGCGCATTCCT
>JBEKPW010000265.1:0-3654 GCA_049520315.1 Syntrophobacteraceae bacterium | reverse complement strand
GTATCTGACCTCCCGTCACATTAAAGAACGCCTCGATAAGGAACTGCTCTACAACGTGAGCCTTCGGGTCGAGCAGGCGGAAAATCGTGACTCATACCGGGTGAGCGCGCGGGGAGAACTGCAACTGGCCGTTCTTGTGGAGACTATGCGCAGGGAGGGTTTTGAGCTTTCCATTTCGAGGCCCAAAGCCATAACCAAAGAAATTGACGGACAGCTCTGCGAACCCATGGAACTTACCACGATAGACATTCCAGAGAGCTTCATAGGGATCGTCAACGAGATGCTTAACTCCAGACGAGGACGGATGACCAAGATGATCAATAACGGATTTGGCCGTGTTCGACTCGAATTCGAGATTTCATCCCGTGGGTTGATCGGCTTTCGCAGCGAGTTGTTGACCGAAACGCGCGGCACCGGGATCATGAACACGCTTTTGCTGGGCTACCGGCCTCACACCGGAGAGATCGCCGCCCGCCCCAATGGGGTGCTGGTTTCCGACCGTGAGGGAAAGTCGGTTACCTTTGCCATTCATCATCTGCAGCCGCGTGGGACGATTTTCGTTAACACGGGGGAGCCGGTGTATGCCGGGATGATCGTAGGAGAGAATTCGCGTTCGGAAGATATCTGGGTAAATATCACGAAGGAAAAAAAGCTGACGAACATAAGGGCCTCCGGCTCCGATGAGGCCCTGAGGATTATCCCGCCACGCCAGTTCAGCCTGGAGCAGGCAATGGAGTACATCGCCGACGACGAACTGGTTGAGGTAACCCCCTGTTCCATCCGCCTCCGCAAGATGAAGAACAGGCAGCATTAAGGATTTCCCCGCCCCTCTCAGTTGTAGTGAGCCGGCATCTGCCGGTGATCCCGATATCCTGCAGATTCATACCTAAAAATCGTGGATCTTCCTATCCGGTTTCCAGAAGCGATGCGGAATTCCTATCCACCAGCCAGTAGAGTTTACCTTCATAACTATCGGGTTTAATCAACCGGGCGGGAAAACGCTCGGATTCGGGCCGCTGGGTCAGTACCTCTCGGAGCACCTCAGCTTTGGAATCGCCGGATACGATAAAGGCCAAAACCGAGGACTGATTGAGAATTGGAGCGGTCAATGTCACCCGATAAATCCCGTCCTTCTCGCTGTATACCTCGGTAACCCAACGAGCCTTTTCCCGCAACGCAGGCATTCCAGGGAAAAGCGAGACTGTATGGCCGTCTGTCCCCAGCCCCAAAAAGATCAGATCAAAGTGTCCCGGGCCGCCGTTGAAGAAGGACCGCAGCAGGGATTCGTAGCTCCGGGCGCAATCCTTTGCCGAGTTGGCGCAATCAATGGTGTGGACCTGCTCAGGAGGCACGGGAACATGGTCGAGGAGTTTTTCCCGGGCCATCCGCGCATTGCTCCTGGGATCGTTGGGCGGCACGCACCGCTCATCGCCCCAGAATATATGCACGCGACCCCAGTCCACCTGACTATTGAACGCAGGACCTGCCAGAAGCTCGTAGGCGCGCTCCGGTGTGTGCCCTCCCGAAAGCGCGACGATGAACCGGCCATGGTCGTTTATGGCCTCGTTTGCACGGCGCAGGAAAAGTTCCGCTGCGGCCCGGCTCAGGGCTTCATAGTCGGCATAAACGCAGACTACTCCGGCGGCTCTTTCGTAACACGGCATATTGCAAGATCCTCCCGGCATTGCAGAAAGGTGGGCATCGTCCAGCTTCGGCCGTCCTGGGCAATGAGGATGTCAGCGCCTTCCGGCCCCCAGCTTCCGGCCTGGTAGTTAGGAAAATCGGTCGGCCTGACCGACTGCCACATGTCCAGAATCGGGGTAAGCACCGCCCAGGCGGCCTCGGTTTGATCGGCGCGCATGAACAGCGTGGAATCCCCCCGTATGATATCCAGCAGCAACGTCTCGTAGGCTTCGGGCGATCGGACCTGGAATGCCTCGCGGTAATAGAACTGCATCATCACCGGCGCGAGCGCCAGATATTGGCCGGGATGTTTAACCTCAAAACGCAGTAAAATGCCTTCTTCAGGCTGAATGGCGATCAGTAGCCGGTTAGGCCGAGAGTCCTGAAGCGCCGAAACCGGAAAGGTTTGGTGGGGCACGGGCCGAAAATGAATGGAAACCTCCGAGATTCTGGCGGGCAGCAGTTTGCCGGTGCGCAGGTAAAACGGCACCTCCTGCCATCGCCAGTTATCCACATAGAGCTTGACCGCCGCAAAGGTTTCGGTGGCCGAATCAGGGGCCACGCCGGGTTCGGAACGGTATCCCCTGACGCGACTGCCTTCGATCCGGCCTGCGCCATACTGGCCCCGAACCGCACTGCGATGGATCTGGTCGGGATTAATGGCCCTAATGGCACGGAGCACGTCCACTTTCTTTTGGCGGATTTCATCGCTGTCGAATGCGACCGGGGCTTCCATGGCAATGAGGCACAGGACTTGGAGGAGGTGGTTTTGAATCATGTCCCGGAGCGCTCCGGCGTGCTCGTAATAGCCGCTCCTGTGCCCGACCCCTTCTGTTTCCGCCACGACGATCTGTACGTGGTCGATGTAGCGGCGGTTCCAAATCGGCTCGAAGAGTGTGTTTGCAAACCGGAAGGCGAGAATGTTTTGAACCGTCTCTTTTCCGAGGTAGTGGTCTATCCGGTAGACTTGGGATTCCTGGAAATGTTTGGTGAGGAGCCGGTTCAGTTCCCGGGCCGAATTGAGGTCATGCCCAAAGGGTTTTTCCACGACAATTCGGGCATGCTCCAGGTCCCGGTTTAGTCCTGCACCTGCAAGCCCTTCGGCCAGGGGCTTGATCATATCCGGCGGCAAAGCGAGATAAAAAATTCGGGCTGCCTTTTCTCCCCACTTTTCATCGTAGGCCGAAAGCTCTTTTGCGATATCGCCGAACGCCTGTTGATCGTTCAGATCGGCATTCGAAAAGGCAATGTGAGTGGCAAATTCGGCCCACCTTGTTTCATCGGTTTGGCCGCTGATCGAAAACTTATCCACGCCCTCCCGGAGGTGTTCGCGGTAGGAATCATCGGTAAACTGCTTGCGGCCGACTCCCAGGATCGCGAATCGCTCCGGCATCCAGCCGTCCTGGAAAAGACTGTAGAGTGCCGGCGCCAACTTGCGCCAGGTGAGGTCGCCGCCTCCCCCGAAGATGACGAATACGCTCGCATCACTGATCTTGCCGCTCTTCATCAGGTATTTTCCTCCACTTTCCTCCAGACCGTATGCAGAATCTTTCCCGGCATGTCTTTCCGCTGGTAGGTGTGCGCGCCGAAATAGTCGCGTTGCGCCTGGATAAGGTTGGCCGGAAGCCATGCGCTTCGGTACGCGTCTAAGTAAGCAAGGGAGGCCGAAAATCCGGGCGCGGGTATTCCGAGGTCTGCAGCCGTGGCGGCCACCGCCCGCAACGATTCTTGCCGGGCATTGACTTCCCGGCTGAAATGCTCATCCATCAAAAGGTTCGCGAGATCGGGCCGCCTACTGAACGCGGCGCGTATGGGATCGAGGAAGGCAGCACGGATAATGCATCCTCCACGCCAGATCCTTGCCACCGTCTCCAGGTTCAATCCGTACTCGTAGCTTTTTGAAGCCTCTTTGAGCAGGGCGAACCCTTGTGCATAGGTCATGACCATTCCGGCATAGCATGCATTTCGAAG
>JBEKPW010000264.1:0-3803 GCA_049520315.1 Syntrophobacteraceae bacterium | reverse complement strand
TCCCTCGAATTCGCCCAGTTTGCCATCCAGCTCTTCAAGGATGTTGTGCTTTCCAACAAGTACTACGTGGACCTGATCCTGAACGAGGCCTACAAATTGAAGACCTATTATATGGCTCTGGTGGATGAAGACAATCGGGCCAACTTCTATGATGGGAAAGTGCGGGTTGTGGATCCGGAGGGCGCCGAGTACCTAAAGTTCGACGCCCGAGACTACGATCAGTATATCGGTGAGTGGGTGGAGCCGTGGACCTATATCAAACTCAACCACTTGAGGAAGCTGGGCTGGCAGGGCTTGAAAGAAGGCGACGGCACTTCGCTTTACCGCGTTGCCCCGCTGGCGAGGTTGAACGTGGCGGATGCCATGCAAAGCCCGCTGGCACAAAAAGAGGCGGTGATCATGTTTGATACCCTGGGAGGCAAACCCGCCCACCAAACACTTGCAACCCATTGGGCGCGGCTCATCTGTGCGCTACAGGCCGCGGAGCAGAACGTGAACATTGCGGATGACCCTCAGCTTACCAGCAAAGACATCAGAAACATGAACCTCAAACTGAAAAACAAGGGAGTAGGCTGCGTGGAAGCACCCCGTGGAACACTCTTCCATCACTACGAAACCGATGATGAAGGCATCCTGACGAAGGTTAATCTCATAGTAGCTACTCAGAATAATGCCGCCCCAATTTGTATGTCGATAAAGAAAGCCGCGCAGGAATTCGTCCGGGGCCCTGAGGTGAAGGAGGGATTCCTGAACATGGTGGAAATGGCGTTTCGGGCTTACGATCCCTGTCTATCATGCGCAACCCACTCTCTGCCTGGTACGATGCCCCTAAAAGTGCAAATCAGGGATCATGAAGGTAGACTGATAAGAGAAATCAACCGCTGATAGGGAAAACAGATGAAGATCCTTATCCTTGGTATGGGCAACCCCATCTTGTCCGATGACGGGGTGGGGTTGTCAGTAGCCGAGATGATGCGAGATAGTATTCGCGGGGCTGACGTGGCGTTTAGTTCCATGATCGGACTCGACCTCTTCGAGCTGATCCTCGGTTATCACACGATCTTTATCATCGATGCCATGACCACAAAGGGAGCAGAGGTAGGGGGACTCAAGAAGATCTACGAAAATGATCGGTGCGGTACGCTGCATCTGTTCTCCTCACACGGCATGAATATCTTTGAATTGATGGAGCTTGGCTCACGCTGCGGATTTGAGATGCCCCACCTCAAAGTGGTCTACGGTATCGAAATAGGCAGCGAAATAGCCTTCGGTGGAAGCCTTTCGACTGCACTCAACGAGAAACTCCCTGCCATTATCGAAGAAATTACCGCCGACTTAATCTCATCCCTGGAAAGGGATATATCCCCGATTATGACCGGAGAAAACTCTAACCTTGCTTGAGTTTTCTCACGTGATATATTTGTGACGCATGACATTCAGAGACTAAATCGCCAAAATCCTCTTTCTTGCAGGAAGGGATTCCCGATGTCTCAAGAAACGGCGAAAGCTGACTCTTCCTCCCCCCGTTCATCAGGGCATCCTGTTTCGATCCTCACCCGGATGAAAGACTCCACGATGAAAATTGCCGGCAGGTTAGTGAAATATCTGTTCAAGCTCAACTTGCAAAGCCGACTTGTCATAGGATTTGTGATTGCCACGTGTCTTACCGGGTTGGTAGCTACCGTTACAGGAGTATGGACGATCAACAAAAGTACCATGGCGGAAGTACAAAACAGGGTGAGACATGACATCAATACAGCACAGCTAATATATAGTCAGACTCTGGATAAGATAGCTTCTCAGATTCAATCGGCAATAGAAGCAACATCTTTAAGAACAGCATTAGCCAATTACGACTATTCAACAGTGGGTATTCTGAGTACTCTAATAACGTATGAACATGGGATTCAAACACAAAACAATTATATATTCCTTGATATACTCACCGTGGTCGATGCTAACGGCAATGTGGTGTACCGAGCCGCTAACCCGAATGTAAAAGGAGATTCTATGCTCTGGTCTCCAATTGTAAAGAACTGCATAGAGCAAAAGACTCCACTATCGTCAACTGAACTCATGTATATAGACAGTATCGTCAGAGAAAATCCACATCTTGCCGATCAAGTCAGGATTAAGGTCATAAAAACCCCTTTCTGCTTTGAACCAAAGGAAAAAGAAATCTCCTATGGTATGGTTATGATGGCAGCTCATCCGATATTTGATAATATGTATAATTTACTCGGTGTTATCGTTGGAGGGCTTATTCTGAACAAAGATGATACTATTGTAGACGAAATAAAGAGATATATTTACCAAGGAGAAAAGTACAAAGGCCGCGATATGGGTGTTGCAACTATCTTCCATGGCGGTGTAAGAATAGCCACCAATGTTATGACCAAAGACAACAAAAGGGCCATTGGTACAACTCTGTCAAAGGAAGTCTATGATAGGGCCATTGTAAAAGGTAAAAAGTGGGTTGGCAGAACCTTTGTGGTGAATGACTGGTATATAACAACCTATACCCCGATTTACGATATGAATAAAAATCGCATTGGGATCCTCTATACGGGCTTGCTGGAGGCCAAATACAGGGACATAATGTGGCATACTATTTGGTCAACTCTGGGGATAACGTTGCTTGGCATGATAGCAGCTTTTTTTATTTCATTTTATCTGGGCAATACTATTATAACGAGGATACGCTTACTGAAGGAGGCTGCCGAGGCCATCGCCGCGGGTAATTTGGACTGCAAACTGTCTCCTGACAGGATCTCGGGATTTGACATGCTGGACGAAGCATTTAATTACATGTCCACCTCCCTGAAGGACCACGATGAGAAGTTGCGCAGCGCATGTTTGCAATTGGCAAGAGCCGAAAAATTGTCCGCCCTGGGCGAAATGGCGGCAGGTGTAGCCCATGAGATAAACAACCCGCTTGGGGGCATACTCCTCTACAGCAACCTCATTGCCGAAGATCTTCCTGAGGGCTCTTCCGCACAGGAAAACATGCGGAAAATTATCCAGCAGACGAACCGGTGCAAAGAAATCGTTCAAAACCTGCTTAACTTCGCCAGGATACCTACTGGCGACATGGCGCCTCTCGATATTAACGACGTTATCAAAACCTCTCTCAATCTGGTAGTGAACCAGTGGATATTTCACGGCATCGAAATCGAAAAGCGGCTTACGGAAACCCTTCCCGAAGTGATTGGTCATAGGGCTCGACTGGAAGAGATTTTCTTAAACCTGCTCATCAATGCCGCAGATGCCATGAAGGGCAAGGGCAAGCTCACGATAACCACCGGAATGGACGCTGATTCGGTAAAGATCCTGGTATCGGATACAGGCCAGGGGATAGACGAGGAGAACCTGCCTCATATATTCGAGCCTTTTTTTACTACAAAAGAACCCGGGAAAGGAACGGGTCTGGGACTTTCCATCGCATATGGGGCCATTAGAGAGCATGGGGGTCTCATCGATGCGGAAAGTGCACCCGGGAAGGGAACGACTTTCACCATCTCCCTGCCTGCGCACGTACGTGAATCCAGCGACATGCATGATGATATTTTCTATAGTTGATTTTATGACGGTACAATCTCCTCCGGCGGGCCTTTGGGTTAACTTTGGCGTTGGCTGGTGTCCCCCTTGATTCATAGTACACAACAGTCTTGTCGAGTTACGTATAGCTCTCCTCTATACGTAACAAAATCGGTGATTGACTCCAGAGCGGTCTGGGGCATTATCTGCCTGTTATTTCTGGTGAAAAACAGAAAGGAGGCAGAAGATGGCCCCGGAGGTTTTTT
>JBEKPW010000263.1:0-3846 GCA_049520315.1 Syntrophobacteraceae bacterium | reverse complement strand
TGCATTGTCTTCATAATCACCACGAAGGGGGCTGCCATAAAGGAATGACCTGTCGTAGAATTCGTCTTTTTCAAGGAAATAGATGGGAATGCCTGATTCAGTCCGGCTTTCCCACAAATGAACGTGGTAATCGCGTGTTCCGACAGGAATGATTATCCCCTGAGCCAGGGGATCTAGGGCCGGAGCCATCTCGCGTACGCAACGGTAAAGGGGCATAAAAATCCGGACGTCGCAGCCAAGCTTGCGGAGTGATTCGGGTAGAGACCAGGCTACGTCGGCAAGACCGCCTGTCTTTGCGAAGGGCGCCACTTCGGGGGCACAGAATAGAATTTGCATTTCGGATGACTCTTTCTCATGAGAATCGGCCGGTAAAAGAACGACCAATCGATTAACGTTGTCTATCCATTGAGCATCCAGAAACCCGCCGGGGGTGACGCACTATCGCTTTCAGCTTCGGCCTTCCCATTTACACCATTTCACGTTCATAATAAATATCCAACTGGGGGGCTTTTGGTATATCGAGGTCTTGCGCAACAAGAAAAGGCAGCCTCTATCATACTCAAATAGCGCCGAGCGCCGTAATCGGGTGATTGGATATTGTTTTCGAGGCCTTTAAGCCAGAATAATGCGTCAACTTAATCACCAACGGATGACTAATCACATTCGGGGACACATTCCACCCGAAAAAGCTTTCGAAAACCCCCCAGGCCAATGGAATCATTGGATATGCCCATCAAAACACGCAAGTGCAATGCCGATTAGACCAATTTGGGCAGTTTCAGTTCAGATTTTTTTAAAAAAGTGCTTTTCCTGGAATACGGAATCCAAAGCAGCCGATTATCGTCATTTCGACAAACAAAGCAGGCTGTGCAGGGCGGGGTTGTCAACCCGGGAGCCTGGTTTCAAGCGCCATGGCGATTTTTTTCTTCAGTTCTGTCAAATCGTAGCTCTTTACAACATAGAAGTCGGCGGCAATCGACTTCGTCTCTTCTTTGAAGGAATCGTATGCAGTCGCGAGTATAACAGGCAGGTCATGAAAGTGGTTTCGGATGTCCTGGAGGATGTCCAGACCGTTGTAGTCAAGCATCTGTATGTCCAGAATGACCAGGTCCGGTTTTTCCTGCTCAATTGTCTCGAGAATCTTGTAACCGCCCTCCGCCGTGATGACCTCGTATCCAGCTTCCTTCAGTTCCACCGAATATAGGAGCCTGATGTGTTTCTCATCATCGACAACAAGGATCTTCCGCATAACTCAACCCCCTTCTTCTTCTTTAGTCCATGCCTTTATAATCCTGGATAATGCATCAACTTGACTAATGGCACAGACATAGGCGCAGACAGCGGAGGAACATCATTGCGTTGGTCACTGGCATCAACATTATGAGGAGCATATGAGAGAGTGCAATGATCCGAACCACGAACTCCACAACCGCTACGAAAGCCATATCGGCCTGACTGATTTATTAGAACCGATAGGATTTATTGTATCTCGAAAAGTCCATCGCCGTAAGCCCCACGTTGAGCTTCACATCAGTGAAAACATAATCTTCGAACATTTCGTCATGTCCATCATAGAAAACATCCCCTACGGGAAGGAGCAGTTCTTTATCGATGTGAATAATAAATCTGGCACAATAGTATTTTCTGCCTCCATTCGACAATAATCTGCCCTCGACCACGGTCGCAGGTCTCCCTTTGAAGGTCTCATCGGTCAGCCGCAAAATTTCCAGTTCTCCGGACCCGATAGCCGGTTCGATATTACGCCTGAATTCAGTGAGTAAAAAACCGAACCCGAGTTCCGTGACGGGGTGCCGAGACCGAGACATTGCCAGCGAACCCCTGGGGTCCAGCGAAAAAGGCATGAACCCCAAAATCCCTCCTCGCCGCACAAGCAGCTTATTCTCGTAACTGCCTTCCACATAGAGGGCCTCAGTTCCCTTGGAGGGACCGCCGATAAACTTCATATAGACTTTGAAGGGCTTTTGAAACTTTAACAATGCAGTCTGCTCCCCGTAGAGCTTTCCGTCTATTCGTTCCAGACTATGAAAGACTGCCACATAATCGTTCACCCTGGAGTAGCTTGAATCCATTTCATCGAGCAGCTTGAGCATCTGCATTGGATGGGAGGCGCCAACCGATGGCGCACCAATGCCCATCCAGACATATCCCAGGAGCATGACAAAACGGATCGAGAGACCCGAAATCGATCTTCTTGGCAACATCATCTCCATTTTGCGCTTTCTTGTAGGACTTACCTCCAAAGAAGGCATCAACCAGGCCACCAAGGGATCTCGCAGGGCATTTGGAGTTCGTCTACCACTTTAAAAACCTGCGCTAAGTTCTCCAAGTCCAGCCAGTCTTCATCGGGGGCATGATACCTTGAGTGCCCTTCGTGGTGATACGTTTACGCATTGGTTCGCCTTCTATTGGTTTTTGGCCACAACGAGCACGATTGCCATGATCTGCGGCTGATCGATTACCGTGGTGGTAACCCTTCACCAAGGTGTGTCATCTGACAGGTGGAGACAGCGTTTCCTGCCGGAAGAACGCGGTCATGAGGTGAGTGAGAAACTGAAGAGCATCTTTCTGCCGACAGCGAAACAAGAGTCTGCGACTCGTTGGAGCGTTGGAACATTCGTAGTTCCACTTCTCTGGAGAGAGTATCAATGGATACATACTTCAAATGTTCAGGCGAACAGGCTCCCGAATTGGCATAAATGCCTTTTCCAACACAGACGCATTCGGGCTGATGGGTATGGCCCATGATCACAGTGTCGTATTTGCCCTTCATCAAAGCGTTTCGAGCGGCAAATCTCGGCGATCCAAGCGAGTGAGTCAACCGTTGACACGCCATGTAAAAACGGCCCTCAAGAAAATCGGCAACTCGTTTGAATCCCAATCGACGCAACTTTCCCACAATGCAGGTAAAAAAGAACGGAACAGGTCCTTTGAGAATAAGAGGATCGAACTGATGACCATGTATCAGCCAGATTTTAAAACCTTTATCTTCCAGGCATATCTGCTTGACCGCTCTCATGCTTCGTTCTGTCACCAAATCATGGTTTCCAAAGATCATCGCGTGAGAAGGGGAATTCCATCTGCGGGTGATTCGAGAATAGCGTTCCATTGCTTTTTCAAGCATTTCCGTTTTCGAACCCGGGCGGCTGCCATAGTCGGTCTGATAGATATCGCCCATTAATACGATCTTATCATGAGATCGCGTCAAATGGTCATCGAATCGCAACAGTTGCTCCTCTTCGTTCTTGAAACGATCGGAAAGCAGAGTCGGTGCCAGATGAAGATCACCAAAGGTTGCAATGCGCACAACAGGCTCCCTTTTGTCAAATAAGCTCGGCGAGGGAAATTGCTTCCCGCAAGAAAAGTCTTTATTGAGAAATGTGCGGGATGACATCCCTGTCAGTTCTAATTATCAAGATCTGTGCCGAGAAGACGAGTGATCTCATTTATTCTATATTATTAAGTATAACATATAGTTAGTTTTGAATCGGCAGCATGATGGTCTATTGCCGGCAAGAAAAGGGGGTGTTGTATGCAACAGAAGCGTTGCATGATTTCTGTGGCGTGCAACACTTCGACATCAGGGGGTATCTTTAGTAAGGTTGTATCTTAATTATTTTTCGGTAGAGAAACGAGCCCGATCCCGAGAACCAGACCTGTTGTGTTGATTATCTTTAAAAATGCGGAAGCTGAATCGATCAGTTTGGCTGAAGTTTAACAGTGCCACAAAAATAATAATGTAATTTCAGTGACATACGACTGCGCTAATACGCTGTGGCACTACCTGGTATCTTTTTCAGAAGATCAGAGTTCCCGAATGGTGGGCGG
>JBEKPW010000262.1:0-4078 GCA_049520315.1 Syntrophobacteraceae bacterium | reverse complement strand
CTTCCAAAGCCGCTGCCACGGTTTCTTCGGGATGAGGAGGTGGGTAAGCTTTTCAAGGTCATAGACAATGTAAGGGACAGGGCTATCTTCTACCTGATGCTTCGGTGCGGACTGCGAGTGGAAGAGACGGCCGGCCTCATGCTCGATGACCTGGATCTTCGGAGGGGAACTATAATCGTTAGAAGCGGAAAAGGGGCCAAAGGCCGGATGGTCTACATGAGTACTGACGCACACCGCGCTCTGATGGACTACCTCCGTGTAAGGCAGTCCATCAGGATAAAAGCCCTGTTTCTTGTGGACAAGGGAGCACTCAAAGGCAAGCCGATCTCGGTGCGTGGCATTCAAAAAAGGCTGGAACTATACGCCGGGAAATCAGGCTTGAGAGTCTCCTGTCATGAACTCCGGCAGACCATGGCGACACAACTGCTCAATGCCGGCGCCGATCTGACGGTTATACAGGACCTTCTCGGACACAGCCGGGTTGCCACAACCCAGAGGTACTGCCGGGTCTCGAACCTGAAAGTGCAGAATGACTACTACAAGGCGATGGACCTGGTGGTGAAAAGGACTTCTCCTGTCCACACAGATCCGGCTCCCAGGTAGTCCGTAAACGACTTCACGTTTGGGTTTATCGCTTTGGGGAACTCAAGAGGGGCAGATAAAAGAAGGGCAAAGCCAAAAGGCCTGCCCCTCCGTCGTTCCCCCGCCTCGGCGCTCGGGTCGCTCCCCAGCGTTGCCCTATCCTCCTGGGCGGGCGATGGACATTTTAGCATGGAAATCTTAAATCAGATAAAATCGGATTAACCATAGCTGATTTTTTTCATTGACAAAAACGGACAGATAGAAGAAAAAGGAGACAGAGGCGCTAAGTCGCCATAACAACATAACTTCACTCAGAAAAACAGCTTTTGTTACGTACAGCTCTCCTATGTCGTTATGAGGGGCATTTCTGAATCAGTTATCATTTCCATATCACTTGTGAACTTGAGCCGCCCGTCATAGATCGGGATGGGGATACGCTGTAAGAGGGGGTTGTCATTCTATCGTCCATGAACTCGTGCAAATTTGCCTAAAAGCCTAAGAAATGTAGGGGTCTTCAATTTCCCATTACTCTGAGCCGGAATTGAAACGATCTCAAGTCCCAGGGTCTAAAAAGCCGACTAGCGTCGGCTTTTGTGGGTTCAAAATGACAAAGGTTGGCGTCCGCGAAGTTCGAATGCACTCACAGCTTATAAGAATCGGCCACTATCCTTGGACAATCTCCCAGTTTGATTCAAAGGTGTTGTCAAAGCCAGTATACAAGTAACCGAGCATCTTACCCACTCCAGGGGAGCGTCCTTCCACAATTTTCCAGAAGCCGATATAAATGGCCGGGACCAGGCGAGGATTGCCGGTCTGTGGGTCATCCGCAATTGGCGCCCACCTCTCACTCTTCGTCATAACGCGCCAGAGAGTTCCATGTTTTTTGCTGCGAACAGTATCCCCTACTTGCGGCAAGGTCTTCCTAAGTTCAATCTCTTCATGCGTAAGCATCTCTATTGCCTCCTTTTGCAATGCGGTTCCCCGGGATTTCAATTACGCCTACGTGCTGTTCGGAGATGATCTAACCATGAGCTGAGGGAGGGGTACAAAGTCAAAAAATCAACAGATAAGATTCCGATTTCCGGCCGAAGGACTATGGAAATAAAAAACTTCTGCTCAATACCGAAGTAGAAGTGATCATCCCTTGACAGGGCGGTTACGGGCGAACCTCATCACCCTTGGCTATTACTACCCTAACATAGGAAGAATCAATCCAAGTGTCAAGGTCGCTGGAAGGAACTGCTTCTGCGTTCTCCCAAAGGCGGATAATCGTCCAGCCTTGGTGAAAACAGCAGTAACACACTGAAGCACTCATAATGGTGAAGGTCATATTCACGACCTTTCTCTCCTGATGCATGAAATCTCGACGTCCTCAAAAGTCATCACGTTCAGATCATACATTCACGAAATCGAGGCAGGCTGAAGGTTCAACCTTCTGGCAAGGAAACCGAACTTTTGCTGACTGAAACAGCCTCCTCCACTGTTGGTTCTTTCTTGTTCTTCTTCTGCCCGTCTCATCACCGGGCCATTTTGTGGTTACGCTGGTCTCCCATTTTTTCGGTATTTGATAAAAGTTATTAAGTTTGGGCCAATCCGTTAAAACATCAGACTCTGATTGATTACTTGTATAGACAATTTACCCAATTACTACCCTCTTAAATCCACACTTATTATCTAAAATCCAATCTGATAAAACACGTCCGAAAGAGGTTTAGCGTTGGTTTTCTTTACATTTTTCACTTTGTGACTTCGATCGTTAGCAGCGGCTCCTTTGCAAAGTCTAATTACTTTAAATCGTTAATGATCCGTCGGAATAATTTACAAATAAAATTCAATATTTTTGACTTTATGTTCGCAAGTAACTACTACAAGGTCTTGGAATTACATAACTTATCGATATATCTACTTGTTGCGGCATGGAGTTTGCTAAGTTATTAATGCTTGGATAGGGAATCTGAAGCTCTCGATATTCTCAATAACTGTGGGAGGGATCAAAATGAAAAGGCTCATATTCACGTGCATATGTGTATCGCTGTTGCTTTTTGGAATTAACACGGCAGCAAGCGCCGACGTTTTGACTTTCGATGATATATCTCCGGTCGATGATATTCCCGCGGGCAGCTACACACAACTCGGCAGCTACGATGGTTTTGTTTTTCAGAACTTTTATGCATACCAGGATTCAATGTATAATGCTAATTACACCCCTCAGGTCACCTTTCCAAGCTCCCCAAACGCTGTTCTGAATGGATGGGGCACAACTGCTTTTATATCGGTGGGCAGTGGGTATTTTGATTTTAATGGAGCTTACTTTCTTGGCGCGGGAATAGGATCTGTTAATGCGTCACCGTCCATTACAGTGGTTGGATACCGTGACGGCGTATTAGTTGGAAGCGCCGATACTTCACTTTCCATCGACGGATTTACCTGGCTTGCCGCAAACATAAGCGGTGTGAATCAACTTGAATTCGATGTTCCCGGGTCCAATTATGCATTTCTCATGGATAATTTCACCTACAATGCCGGGGACCCTGTCCCAGAACCCTGCACCTTGCTCCTGGTGGGTTTCGGTCTGGTTGGACTAACAGCCTACAGGAAAAAATTCAGCAACTACTAGCCAGCCCGCCGCCTCTCATTTTTTGGCTGGTCAAGGCAGGGTCAGATTAAGTGGCTCTGCCTTTTTCATCTTCTCCTCGTTATACATGCCCTGATTCTCACCGAAAAATCAGGTCGAGCGAAGTTAAAATAACTCTCCTCATAATTGACTTCACAAACCACCGATCAACCTTTCCATGTCCGTCTCATTTGTAAACCTTCTGGGCTGCTCATCTGGATAGCGCGCATCCGATCCATTATACGTCTTCTGCCAATGATCTCACACGGGTCGGCGCCAACGTAAATTCAAAGCTGATCCTCTCCTACAGACCCACCAGGCGAGACATCTTCCGGCCACTGAGATGATGTTTCCTCCCTAAATATATGAATACGCAGAGATAACTAATTCAATCCACCATCTACTTTCAGGCCGACTGATCGAAACTCAGATCGGCATTGACACATCATCCATCCAAGGGGAGCGAGCCATGATTATTCAAGATCCACGAATAAAAGCGAAGTGTCCCGCCTGTGGAAGCGAGAATGTCCGATCAACGCTATCTTTTACCAACTTTGTCGCATGGGCGGGGAGGGTACTTGGAGTCCCGCCGGTTAGGATTTTTGAGAAAAGGTGCGTGGAGTGTGGGCATGAGTTTCAGGTGTTTAGGAAGTAGCCTGCAGAGCCCGCTTAAATCCCGTCACAGTATAGCGCGTACTGTTTGCTTCCTTCAATAATGGATTATGGAGAACTTAATTTCTGTCCCTTGGCGGTTCTTCGTAAGTCTGCGGGGGCAATAAACTATTTGCAGATGGACAATTCATGCCTAGAGGCGACAAAAAGCATCCGCTGCGTTTATTGAATAACCTGGTGAGTTGCGCAGTTGGTATCTGGTAATATTGA
>JBEKPW010000261.1:0-4092 GCA_049520315.1 Syntrophobacteraceae bacterium | reverse complement strand
AGTTGGCTCCGCACGGGCCCCACTCGGGAGCTTTGCGGTAAAGAGCCATCTCAGAAAAAGGAATTGTTCCGGAATGGGGGAAACTTTACTCTTGACCGCTGCCTTTCAATGGGCGACCCCTTCTATGATACAGGATCCCATGTACTGAGAGGGATCATGAACGCACCAGTGGTTCAAAAATATCAGCTTCACCCTTTTGCGCAAAGACTTCGCCAAATTGAAGGCGGCCTTCCCTCGTCTCGTAAGGGAAAAATACAGTAACGGAATAATCATCTCGATGGTTTAATGAAACTGCGATTGCGTCGGATTTTTTGTCCGACGAAGGCAAGGTGACCCGCACATCATGGACGAGCGCTGTAGCCTTGCACTCTCCCTGATTCTTCTCGATCTCAATATGCCGCTGATCGACGGCCGCAAAGCCCTGTCAAAGATCAAATCCGATCCGCTACTTCCTGGTAACAAGATCAACGGCGAAAAAAGTGCAGCAAACAAAGCGTCGGCAAGATAAATCAGGGAACTGCACGGTATAGTGCGTGCCATAATGCTAGCGTCTTTGCGTTTTCGCCTCTGTAATCCTGCCAGCAAGAAATGGCGGCCTCTATGTCTGCAGCCTGCCGCTTTTTTGATCCGCCTCCAGACCAGGGTAGCTGTCTATTCTCCACCTTTGCCAAAATAAATCCGATAGCCAGGGCCAAAATCGATGCACATCCGTTTCAAATCCTCTGAAAATCTTATCGTTTCAACCGCGCCAGCCCATAATAGCTTCCTCTCCCACCTTGACTAACTGAATAATCAATCGTCATCAGGTCTCGTTCCACGCGGCCGATCGCTTTGTAGACCCGATCGCCGTTTTTGGCCTCCAGGAAGAAGGTCGCGGCGCCAGTCACTTGGCCGCTCACCTGGATGCCGGACCAGTGGCCGCTCAATACTCCCCCGGCAGCTAGAGCAAGATCGATAGTATCCTGACCGCCGGTACCGGCGCTGTTCTCGAAGGTCCCTTTCCATTTGCCGGTGAACTGTGTCGGCGAATCACGCTTGATCTCGGCAACTTTGCCGGTTCGTTGCAAAACGGACCAGCCGTAATATCTTTTTTTGTCTTGCTGGACAGTGTAATCGAGGAGCAACTGTTGGCCGACAATCCTGCCCAGGACCAGGTAATGACGATTGCCGTCCTTGGCCTTGAAGACGAACGCGTCCTTGCCAACCCGCTCCCCGTACACCGTGATCGCTCCGGTCCAGGTCCCCGTGACGCCGTCGCCGGAGGCCTCGCTCAGTTTCAGAGAATCCTCCCCCTCCTCGCCGCGATCGTTCTTCCACCTGCCAGTCCAATGGCCGGCGAAATCAAGACTCAATAACGCGTTGCCGATATTCTTCCAGCGCCCGGCGGCATCGATCGCATGAATCACGAAATCACCGGGTTTCAACTTTTCTTTCACCTCTGACAAGTTCACTGAAAATATAGCCGGTGGCTTCCCGTCCAATGCCGGAGCGGCATAAAACCTCATGTCCCCTCCTTGACTGGCCCCGAGGTAGCCAATGCCCAGGGAGGAACTGGCGAGCAGCCGCCCTGCGGCCCCATCCAGGTGGATCGTCGTGGCCGCGGAATCCAGATCGGGCCGCTTGTCGAGCGAGAACCAGGGGGACAGTCGCAGGGGAATGGCGCTGATGGGCGGAAAGCAAGCGACATGTTCGTCCGAAAACTCACGGGGCGCTCCGTCGGGGCCCGGTTCGAAAAGGGTGAAGACCCGGTTGAACAGATCGAAGCCGCGAGCCACGCTGCGATCCACGTTCATGATGTCAGACGGCGCCAGGGTGTGCATGAGGCCGAAGGTATGTCCCAGCTCATGCAAAGTGGCGCCAAGAGTGGTAGATGCCGTGCCCCACATGGTGTTGCCGTCGGAGGAACGAAAGGACGAAGTGTAGTATCGGTTGGCATCAATGGTGCGGCTATCTGTGAACGCTTTCTGGACGTCGGCCAGGCGGCTGGGCCAGGTGAAAAGGCTGGCGCCGCCGAATAACGCCAGTCCTCCCTCACCCAGAGCGGTGTGGGCCAAAAGCTTTTTGGTCTTGGGATCCATGCGCGTGTAAGCTGCCAGCACCACGTTCTTTGCCTTGTCAGTCGGAAACGGCCCTTCCAATTCGTTGGCCACATGCCGATACCACCCCTGCTCGTTGAGCCTGTAATAGTCCGCCGCCGGCAGCGCGCCCTTGAACGTGTGGACGCGGACCTTGCCGTCCGGGTCCAACTCCAGGTTAAAAGTAATGTGGCCAAAACCAAGGTCGTACATGCGCTCGGCGGTCATGGTTTGCAACAACTTCATGGCCGTGTCGAGCTTCGCGGCATAATCCTGTGGGTCATTGGCGTAAGGGGATTCATAGGTGGTGTCGCCCCCGCTGTCTGTCATATAGATGATGCGAACCACGTAGGGATTGGTTTGCGGTTGATAGCGCAGGACCAAAGCCATCTCCGTTGCGCCGGCCTTCAAGGTCAACTGGTTCACTCCGGGAACCAACTCGCAAATCGCTTTGAACCGTCCCTTATAAATCTGTCCCTCCATCTGACGCGCGTTGCGTCTAGACGAGTTGTTAATAACCGTGATGCTCCTTTCCGCCACATTCTCAATCACCCCTTTCAGCAACACCACCGGATAGCGAACGGTCGAACCCGACTCGTGGTTCGTAACGCGGATTGAGGGAGTGTTCTGAGGGAAGGCTTGTGAAGCGCCCACAAGCGCAATACCTACAAGGATGAGCCATAGAGACAGCTTGATGCGTTTTATGCCTGTCCGTGGATACTTCCGCGCCGCTGGGTCAAGTGTTAATCCACCAGTCATCCTGATTTCCCCATGGTCTCGTTTACGTTTAGCTGGTTTTCGCGGAGGACCTGAGTATCTCTTTGACTGACGGATGGGGCGGGGAACCGTCGATCTGCATGCGACCTGCGGTGGTTGGCAAAAAGTCGCGGAATTTGTGGAAGATAGGCGGAAACGCAGTCTGTCTTGCCTGCAAAAGCCGCCTTACGCATCACGTTGCTGATGAAAAAAAGCTTCAGCGGAAATCGGTCGAGAAATGATTTATCATCGACATATTCAGCGAGGATCTTTGAAAACATCTGGTAAACAAGGATATCCTGAAGGCTGGGATCCTTCACCACGGCCTCTATGGGGCGCTGGGGCTCGACACAACCGGCGCAGATGAAAACGCCGCTGCCTCTATTTATTTCAGAAATCGCCTCTTGCACGTTAACCGACCTTCTCGACACAATGTTTCTCCAGCCACATCAGTTTCAAATCCTCTGCAAATGATTGCGATAATTGTCTTTCCACCGAGACCCCCCCCCAAAAAAATAAGTCCGCATACCTGCTCCGTCCACTGCATTGAGAGGTTCGTGAACCGAGAAATGGCACGGATTCGGTATAGGGCAACTGGGCCGGAGCAAGAGAAGTAATTATAATCCGCGGGAAGAATACTCGCGAAGGGTCTTTTCATGGCTTAGAGAGGCGGAGGGCGAGTTCGAGGTACCTTTCACTGCGACCGTGGCTTGGGATTATCTGCGCCTGAGGCGGCCCGACTATGGGGATGAGGAGCTGAAGAAATGGGCAAACCGGGTTCGGGAACAAGACTGGCGGGATGTATTCGTATTCTCTACTACTATTTTCAGACCCTTCTTGAGCTTACTTCTTGAGATTTTTTGACTTTGATCATAAAGTAGACCGCTTATTTGCTCTACGATCTCAAAGGGGGTTAGGGCTTTAACTGTTTAACTTGACTCTAACATACAAGCGATACCTCAATGGGACTGGTTTTTTCAGTTTCAGGACACACCACTATCCCCCCAGTTAATAGCTCGCTCAGTAAGCGGCGGCGGGTCTTTTCGCCGACCGCTTGACCTTTGGGTATGCGCTGATCCTACCGATTATGCGATGAGGTTTTCCCGTTTTTGAGTTGCTTGCCGATATCCCAACACCTCGCGATTTCACCGCCCAGCGACCAGTATTTTTTACTATTCATATCAAACAGCAACGGGTTTAATTTGGAAACATCAACATTTTTGTCAGAGAGAACCGACTCGTCAGCATAAGTCTGAATTAT
>JBEKPW010000260.1:0-4145 GCA_049520315.1 Syntrophobacteraceae bacterium | reverse complement strand
AAAAAAGAGCAGTCATGAACCTGAATTTATGCTGGAGCGCATGTTCGAGTCGAGGCAGTTTCCATGTTCAGGTGGGAATCAAACGGAAAACGAACATCATGCAAAAGACCCTGCAAGGTCGGGAAGAAAGGAACAACAGAGAGTACTTATGGCGACGGAGTTCACGAGAAAATGGATTTTATTGTGAAGGTAACGAAGGCTTTGGCAAGCCATATATCCTGATTTCCGTCGAGTGCAGCTGCAGGTCCAGATCATCGTTTGCGGCAACTCCCCAACAGTTCACAGTGAGCGGGGAAACGTAGGTGGAGATATGTCTGTCGAGAGGGTGCAGAGCCGGTTCAGCCATGCGAGGTGCCCTCTTTTTCCCAACACAGTAAATGGTTGATTTTAAGAGTATCAATATGGCTGGTTGCCAACAATGATTGGCAAAGAGGAGCTAAAATGAAAAAGTTAACAGGTTTATTCCTTTTGGGAGCAGCTTTTGCCCTCGTACTCACTGTCGGTAGTCCCGGCAGAGCAAATGCTTTCGTCAACGGCACAGACGGCAATTTGGTCCTCGTTGATGGCGTAGGCGCAGGCGTTCATGTAGGAGAATTTGGAGTTGGCGTAGGGATAGGCACAGATCACGATATGAACGACCAGCGTCGAGATGATGAACGTCAGAGGGCATATGACCAGGGTCAGGCTAATGAAAGGGCACATGACCAGCGTCGAGATGATGAACGTCAGAGGGCATATGACCAGGATCGAACAAAGGAAGAGACGCGGAGCAGCACAACGACCACGACGACTGAGAGTAAATAATCAGTCGAGTCTGTAAAAAGTTCAGCAGCCCGCAGGGAATGGCCCTGCGGGAAACAGCATTCCTGCATAGTGAAATAGGGTATCAACCATATTGCTCATCGATCCGCTTCTGATAGCGTGTACTGATTCTTGCCATTCTTTATCAATTTTTGGCCGGGTCCGTTCCTGCTCTCCGAATTTGATCCCCGTGCGATTTCTCACTCGGTCTTATTTGCTCGAGGAGAATTTTGTTATGATTGCACTCCAGGCGATCCGCCCCGGAAAAATAGAGAAAGATCTATCTCCCATAGCATCCCATCCGCAGTCTGAATTGAAGACCTCGCAAAGTAGGCCCTTTGACGGTGATTCCGAGCGGCTCTGCTGGAAGCGCCGAAAAACCATTACCTCGTACCAAGAGCTTCTCGAAAAATGGCGTACACCGGTCGGTCCTGAATCGGTCCTTCCTTTCCCCAAGGACCTGAGCGCAGCGGCAATTTACCAGGAACTCTTGGATAATCCAACCTGCGACCTGCGAACTGATCTCGAAATCGCCTACGTTCAGCTTGAGTCTTTTATCCCGGATGATGAATATAGGATTCTTTCCGAGTTCAAAAACGCCGACAAACTTGCACTGGAGCTGGCTGCTACGGGCGGACCAGCTAATGTTCTTGCAGCAGTAAGGCTTCTCAAGAAAGCGAAAGGCGACATCGCTGTAATGATTCAGGAGAGGATTTCGCAGAAAATGCAGGGCAGACTCCAGCAAATCGGAAAGTTATGCTCGGAAGACCGGTTGGCGTTCTCATGACCGTCCATGGGCTCAAAAAGAAGAGCAAAAGAACTGTGACATCTTGCCAACATCGTAACTCTCCGTTTTCTCAAGATATGATTTGCTTATAGAATCCCACTGAGAATTTGAACTCGGGAATTCACAGCTTTTTCCTGTTGCTAAAATGGCGAGAGGACTTCGGTCGTGAGGAAAGTGGAGATTGTTGTTCAGAAATTAGGACAAATATTATGATATGACAAAATTCACTGAATTATCAGGCGCATAGGAAGAAGCGAAATACCTTGTGTAATCTGCACGCTCTGCGAGGTGTGGAGTTCTTTCCTCATAAATCCATATTGGAGGACCCTGCGAAGGAGCAGGCCCGTGAAGGGCGAAGTGTGAAGGGTGAAAACTTCACCCTTCACGCTTCATCATACGGCTACCAGTTAAAAACTTTGTCCAGCTCTTCGTCTGGGACAGTGAACACTACATTATGAGGCGCAACCGGCTCGGTTTTGAAAAACCTCGGCAAGCGGTCGTGCTCTTTGGTAAAGCCTGCCTTCATGTTGAAGTCCCGCTCGGTTTTCAAGATCGTCTTGCCCAGTTCCGCGACGTCATTAGCGGTCATGCTCAGACCATAGAAGGCATTGATCAGATCGATGAGCGCCTGAAAAGTTTCAGGTTGGTCCAGAACCGCAAAGGCGATGAACAGGCACATGCCGGTTGCGTCAACCGCTGCGGTTGCGATCTGGAGATTGCGAGAGAGCTCGATCTGTCCCTCGGGTTTAAGCGGATCGACTTTGCCGCCCACCCCGAGAATGTTTGCGGTCACAGCATACCCCGCCGTGTGATCGGCCCCCATTGTACTTGTGGCGTAGGTTACACCCATACCCTGCACGGCCCGGGGATCGTAGGCGGGAAGGGACTGCCCTTTAACTACGGGCACTCGTTCGACGCCGAAGACTCTGCCGGTAACCGCCGCGCCGCTGCCGAGAATGCGTCCGAGAGGCGTGCCCTGGCCCACTTCCTTGACAAGCCTGATTGCGCCCTCGGCATCACCGAACTTGAGAAGGCCGGCTTCCATGGCAACCCCCAGGGTGACCCCCATCTCTATAGTGTCCAGCCCGTAGTTATCGTCGAGAAAATCGAGCATGGCTATCGCATCGAGATCGCAGATGCCGCAATTGCCGCCATGGGCCCATACGGTTTCATACTCCGGCTGCTTGGTCAGAAAATGGCCGTCCTTATCGTGATAGGTTCCCGAGCACCTGATGACACACCCCCGGTGGCAGCCGTGGGTGGCCAGACCCCCTCGGGCTGTTTCCGTCTCGGCCTCGGTCTCGCCGCTGATCATGTGAGCCGACTCGAAACGGCCCTGCTTGAAGTTGTAAGTGGGATAGCCTCCCGCTTCATTTAAAATGTTGGTCAAAACGTTGGTCCCGTATGCGGGGAGGCCTTGTCCCGTCACGGGATGGTTCCTTAAGCCCTCGACGAACTTCTTATTTGCTTCTTTGTATTTCTCCGGGTCTTTGGGGGAGCGCATCTTCATGCCGGAATCATCCAAAATGATGACCTTGATCCCCTTGGATCCCATTACCGCGCCCAATCCTCCACGTCCCGCATGACGGGTGGGGCGAAACTCCACGTCGGTACAGGCGACGGTAGCCGCGCTCAGTTTCATTTCTCCGGCCGGTCCGATGGAGATCAATGCCACGCCGTCCCCGTACTCCTCTTTCATTTTCTCTGCCAGATCGTAGTTGGGCAGCATCTTAAGACTGTTGTCTTTGGTAATCTTTACCCCGTCTTTATTTACGTAAACCTTCCAGAGATCGTCATTTTTCGGCTTACCTTCCAAAACGATGGCCGCATAGCCCAGTCTTGCCAATACCTGTGCTGCCTGGCCGCCTGAGTTGGATTCCTTGATTCCCCCTGTGAGGGGACTCTTGGCGCCGACCGAAAGCCGTCCGGACATGGCGGCGATAGTGCCGCTCAAAATACCCGGGGCAATTACCAGCTTGTTTTCCGCTCCGAGAGGATGACAAAGCGGTGGCACCTCCCTGGCCACCAGAGAGGACGTGAGCCCGCGGCCTCCCAACCCCGCGTATTCTCCTGTGGGGACCTCTGTTGCCTTCGGCCCTCCGATTGCTCCCGTGTCGATCCTTAGAATCTTGAGCATAAGTTTTCCCCCTTTAGCCAGATTCTACAGACAGCCAAACGCCATGGCAGGCGCACGGCGCACCTCCCACGCTTGTTTGAGCCCAAAGCGCCTTTGATCTAAATTACTATCTTATGTTGCTTCTGGCAACTGGAGGTGGAAAGACTTTTCAGCAAGACCGCACAGGTATCCTGGATTTCATCAATTCCCATTTTGCACCGGTTTTAAAAGATCCCCTGATTTCATCGGCATTTCGCACTCACATTAGTTGCGGCTATCCGTCGATTTGGATGCCGCCTCTTTTAGGGGCGATGGTTTAGACTAGTAGAGTGATTCCAAATTAATGTTGCAATAATTTGCTTTTCATGTAATTTTCCCACTCCGGAGGTTAAACTTAGACGGAGGAGGGAAAAATGCCATTTCAAAGAACGAGGCCGGCAC
>JBEKPW010000259.1:0-4156 GCA_049520315.1 Syntrophobacteraceae bacterium | reverse complement strand
GGATCGTACATCGATACCTCACTTGGCGGAGCAAAGAGATGAAAATGGCTGAACGCCTTCTTTAACGATAACTCCGCTTCAGCAACGGATGCAACTACCAGGTCCCGCTTTTCTTGAGTTATGATTGAAGAATTTCAAAAGGTGGTTGACTGGTCCATGGACGTTGTGGAAATCAGGGCAAAAGGTGCGTTGACGAAGTCGAAGATTCCTGGCGTGGAGTATGTGATCAATCCCTACATTGGATGCGGTCACGGATGCCGGTACTGCTATGCCGCCTTTATGAGCAATTGGTCTCGGTATCACGCCAAGTCAGCGTGGGGCACCTTCGTGGAGGTCAAGGTCAATATTGCTGAGGTACTGCGTGATGAACTGAGTCGAAAAAGAAAGCGTGGAGCAGTTCTTCTCTCCAGTACCTGTGACCCGTATCAGCCTGTGGAGGCCCAGTTCGGGCTTACAAGAGAGTGTATTCTTCTCCTGGATCAATTTGGATGGGGAATCGACATCCTCACACGATCACCATTGGTCACCAGGGATATTGGTCTGCTTCGTTCAATGTCAAACGTCACAGTGGGATTCTCGATTCCAACCGATAACGATCAGATTCGGGAAGTTCTGGAGCCACAATCGCCATCCATCGCCGCCCGCCTGGAGGCTCTAAAAGAATTGCACAGAGCTGGAATAAAGACATGGGTGTTCATCGCTCCAATGCTTCCCATGAATCCGGAAAAACTGCATGAAGCGGTTGCCCCCTATGTGAGCTATGTCATGATCGACAGACTAAATTATCAAGGAAAAGTCCGCAGTCTCTTATACGAGAAAGGATTGGACTATGCGCTCACCGAGAGCTATGCAACAGAAATGGAATCGAAACTGATCATTCTTTTTGGAGAGAAGGCGGAAATCGTCTGAAGCAGCCCGGAGGAATCAGCTGAAAGAATGAACGAAATACCATACATTAACTCAGGTCCGTTTACCTCGGAGTACTCCCCCTATGTCCGGTAATCTCGTTTTTTATGCAGGCACAAAGGCCATGCATACTATCAGCCGAAACGGGCTCAGTCCCGAGATGGTCAAGACAGTACTCGGAGCTGCCGGCGGGCCGAAGTGGCTGGTTCTCCACGGCCTGGATCGCGCCATTTTCTCCTCATGGTTCACCAACAGGACCGAACCGCTTTTTCTGTTAGGCTCATCCATCGGCGCATGGCGATTTGCAGCGGCTTCGCAAAACGACCCATCAGAAGCACTGGATCGATTTCTCTCAGCATATACCGCACAGCGCTATTCGCCCAAGCCTGAGCGCGAAGAAATCACCCTGGAATGCGCGAAGATACTCGAGGCGTTGCTGGGCAGCAGTGGAATCGAAGAGATATTGCGTCACCCATTCCTCAGGCTGGGGGTTTTCACCGCTCACTGCAAATGGCCGGTCGCCAGTGACAATAAGGTGCTGCTGGCCCTCGGGCTGATGGATGCGGCCATCTACAATGCCGTTCACAGGGCCGGCTTGAGGTTTTTCTTCGACAGGCTGCTTTTCTTTGACCCCAGGAATCCCCCGCCGCTCGGCGGGACCTCTGACGTGGAAACAAGAAAGATACCCCTTTCCGCAAGAAACCTTAAAGATGTCTTGCTTGCTTCTGGTTCGGTCCCTTTGCTCATGCAGGGGGTGGACAATATTCCCGATGCTCCACGTGGGATGTATCGGGACGGTGGCATCATAGACTACCACTTTGATCTTCCGATCCTGCGGGATGATGATAATGCTGATGAATTGATTCTTTTCCCTCATTACACAGATCGTATCATCCCCGGATGGTTCGATAAACACCTTCCGTGGCGGAAGCCTCGGGAAGCAAACGTGGAAAGTCTGCTCCTCGTCTGCCCATCGAAACAGTTCATAGATCGTCTGCCGTATAAAAGGATTCCGGACAGGGAGGATTTTCCATTTTTCAGGGGGCGTGATGAAGAGCGTGTCGCGTACTGGAATGAAGTCATCGAAGCCAGTGCGTCTCTTGGGGAAGAGTTTCTAGACGCCGTCGAGACGGGGGCAGTTCAAGAACTGGCAAAACCTATTGCCGACCTCATGAGATAATCCACTTAGGCTTACCTTGAGGGATGCGCCCGAATATCAGCTTTCTGCAGAAGAGGTGTGCGCTGGCGAATTCGACCGTCATTACACCTATCTTATGAACTTGCAATCGGAGACAATTGCCGTTAAACCCAAAGGCGTCGTATCTTATTTATAAAAGCCCCTCTAAACTGGGCTATATTGGAAACTCCTGAAATGGCAAAGCCGGGCTGGGCTCCGTACCCATCCCTGTCATTGAGGTCTGCTATGACCGCACGTGTTCCGACCAGAGACGAAGCTTGGGCGCTTCTAAACGAGTTCAATAAGAACGAATCTTTAATCAAGCATGCGCTGGCCGTTGAGGCAGTTATGCGCCACATGGCCGAAAAAGCTGGTGGTAATCCGGATGAGTGGGGAATCGTCGGGCTGGCTCACGATCTCGACTATGAGCAGTTCCCGGAGCAACACTGCCTGAAGACCCGCGCACTGCTCAATGAACGCGACTGGCCACCGGAATATGTTCGAGCGATCATGTCGCACGGCTGGGGTTTATGCACGGATGTTGAACCGAAAACAACTCTTGAAAAAACTCTCTATGCGGTCGATGAGCTGGTCGGTTTTGTAACTGCTTGCGCCCTGGTTCGGCCTTCAAAGAGCGTGATGGACATGGACGCCAAATCAGTACAAAAAAAATGGAAGCAAAAAAGCTTTGCGGCTGGTGTTAACCGGGAAGTGATAGAGAAAGGTGCCGCTTTGCTAGGAGTTGAGCTGAGAGTGCTCATCGAGGAAGTGATCGCAGGGATGCGGAAAATCGCCCCTTCGATTGGGATGTGAGCCGATGCTCAATACCGTCTCTTGCCATTTCCGGCCCTTCTTTGGAGTTCAAGAAGTGGAAGCTAGACCGTAAAATGTAATGATGCTCCCCAATCGCCTCCCTCCTTATAGGCAGTATCCGCAAAATGCCCCTTTCACGATTAGATGGCCCCGACCAAAGCCCACTTGTTCCCTCTATCTTTTGCCTGGAAACATCCGACCTGCCTCGCGACTTTCACTGCCTCCTTTTCTCCACCACAGCATTTCATGTTCCTGAGGGACACCCCAAACCATGAAAAGGGTCATTCCCTTCGCGTCTTCGCGTCTTCGCGTGGGAACTTTTCGAGGCAGATAGAAAAGCCACCAAAATCCCCCCAGATATCCCTTTAAAACGGGTGTTCTGAGGAGCCAGGTTGGGATAGGGGCCGGGCCGAGAAAGTGGCTTTTACGTGGTAGATTTTGGTTCGTATGTCCTGTCGAAGTCGTATAATTGTGTAAATTTCTTGGTTATGAAGGATATAAGTCTCCGATGGTGGTCCCCAGGCCGGATTAGCTGTCAGTGATATGTTCAGTCCTGCCCAACCAGCTCTTCCTGGTTCTGCCTTACGTTGCCAGCTATGTGGAACTTGCCGTCTAACTGTAAACCGGGTAAGGTATCCTCCGGCCGATCAAGCACCTGATAAAAGGAATATGCCATGACTCTCACCAAAGCCCAAATCGTGGAAGCACTCTTCGCCAAAAACATTTTCACAAGGACTGAGTCAGCCCAGGTCATCGACACTCTTTTCGAGCTGATAAAACAGTCCCTGCAAAACGGCGAAGACGTTCTCGTCAGCGGATTCGGGAGATTTTCTGTGAAGGGAAAATATCAACGTATAGGCAGGAATCCACAGACAGGGCAACCGATGACTTTGCCAGCCAAAAAGGTAGTTACATTCAAGTGCTCCGACGTTCTGCGGGCTGCAATGAACGGGCGGGATGACTGAGAAATATAAAATTATGAGCGCGTCTCAACCGAAGAAAAATCAAACTTTCGAAGGAAGTGCCAAATGCCTCCCGAAGAATTCCAATGTAAACAATGTGGCCAATGTTGTTTGAACCTCTACGATGCTTACCAGACGTCCGCAACTGATGAGGACATCGAGCTTTGGGAGACAGAGGGAAGGGAAGACATACTTGAATGGGTCAGTTTAATCCCGGTTGGCAAAGACGAATCAGGTAAGACTCATTATGTGTACGACATCTGGATCAGCCCAAGAACCGGGGATTATGTGGAGCGCT
>JBEKPW010000258.1:0-4184 GCA_049520315.1 Syntrophobacteraceae bacterium | reverse complement strand
CTTGTGCGGCGTACATAGGTACGCCTCCGCGCAACCCCTCGATTTCCTTGCCAGGACGAAAAATGCCTCCTTTCCGAATCGAAAACTGCCAGTGACTCATCCGGGGTTTCCGGATGGACACTCGTTAATCTGTTGCTGCCCGTTCCGCAAACGAGGACCTGGATAAAAAATAAGATCAATCGCTGTGAACGGAAGGGCCAAATGCATTGCCCAAACCGCAAACAAAAGAGGGTAGGGAGCAGGTGGCGCATCCTGCATCGTTTTCTCTACATGACCTGTCAATGACCAGCCCTATCCGCCCTCCGTGTCCTCTGCGTCTCTGTGGTGGATTTTTAGAAGCGCATTATTCTTTCGAGCTGTCCTGCCGCCGCTCAGCCGGCCGGCGGATTTTATACCGAGTTGCGTTCAAGATTGAACTAACTAAAAGAGCGGGGGACTTTTTTCACTTTAAAGATCCCCCGCGCCCCCGGGATTTCTGCCACACGCGCAAGCGCGTGAGGCAGCGCCGCTCCTAAATGGCCCTGCAATGGCTAAGTTGGTATTAGAAGGGACCCTATGGCCTATGCTGCCAACTCGATAAACCTTTTGGCCATCTGTGGGGCCTTACCTTCGTCCTCGTGCTTGAAGAACACGAACGCATCCCGCCAGTCTTGTTCCCGAACCCGATTTGCCCAGGTCTTCAGCTCCTCATCGCCATAGTCGGGCAGCCTCAACCGCAGATAGCCCCAGTCCCCGGTCGCCACGAAAGGGACCTCTAACTCGCCCTCAGCCTCGGCGATGCACAGCGCCGCCTGATTGTCGCCAAGCAGTCCGAAGATTTCTTCGTCGAACCACGACTGATGGCGGAACTCAAACGCCACGTGGCGCTGCGACGGCAGCAAAGCAAGAAAGTCGCGCAACCGGGGCACATCCTTTTTCATATTCGGCGGCAGTTGGAACAGCAGCGCCCCCAGGCGCTCTTTCAGGGTTCCGGCCGCTTCGAGAAGATAGGATACCGAATCGGCTGCGTTCTTCAGCCGCTTGATGTGGGTGATCTGCCGCGATGCTTTCAGCACGAATTTGAAATCCGGGGGGACATCGCCGGCCCATGTTTCAAGGACCGACACGCTGGGCATGCGGTAAAAGGTGTTGTTCATCACTACAACAATTATTGCTACCACCATCAATGCCACCGCCGGGGTCATCATCACCACCTGGAATGCCTAAAATATCCTGCAATATTGCCATGTTAGGTCTAATCTTGAACTTTACCCAATCTTTAATGTCAGAGGTAGAATTTCGGTCTAGCTTTGCATCCGGCGTGGGAGGTGTGATTACTATGTCACCATCCAACAGACCAGCTACTAGCCTATGCCGGTCCTCATTGGGCAGATCATACAGTTTGTCTCGAATATCAATGATAGCTTCGCTTTGGGCAATTTCCCTAAACTGCTCTTGGTCGGCGCGAGCTTTCCTAATTTCTTTAATGGTCTCGGCTAATCGTTCAATCTGTGACTTGATTAAAGCGATTGTATCCAGGTACTGATTGACCTCTTTGTTGTATCCTTCAAAGTCCCTGAAACCAGGTGCCTCTTTACTCTTTCTGGTATTCGATAAGCCACGTTCATTCCTGGCTAAACTGTCGCGATGGATTTGAATTTCTTGTTCAAGTTCTTTGATGCGATTGTCGTACTGCTCGTCACTGACCAACCCCTTGTAAAAGCTTGATTCAGCTTCAGGGTCTTCCTCATACTGGAGGAGAAAGAGAATATAACCGTAAACGAACTGGTCCAACTTCTTCGATGGGATATGCGGAAGTGTACACCTTGGATGATTATCGTTTTCTTCTCTATGCTTCGCGCCTGCCGATTTCCAGTGACAGGCATAGTAGGTTTGTCCGTTTGTGATATGGCGTGGTCCAACCCTGTTCCCACATACACCACATTTTATCAAATTCCTGAGAATGAATCTGTCAGCTCCAACCATCGGCCTGCCAGACCTATCTACTCGTCCACTTGCCATCCTATCCTGTATCTTTTGCCACTGGTCGCGAGTTAGTAATGGTTCACACTCAAATTCAACTTCTTCGACTATCTCTCTAGTCTTCTTGCCGTCTTCTCCTTCGATCTCCTCACGTATTTTTATCTTGGTGCTTCCGCAGTAGATGGTTTTATCCTGGGCGAAGAAATTCTTGAGAGTTCCGCTGTGCCATTTCCTACCTTCACGACTTGGTATAGCTTCTTTATTGAAAGCAATCGCTATGTCTTGTAGCGATTTGTTCAGGTCCACGTACATTTTGACGATGCGAAGAAATATGGCAGCTTCACCTGTGTAGTTGCCGTCTTCATCCTTACCGTTTACTTCTATTTGTTCTGTCTCGTCATTCCAGCGATAGCCGTAGGCTAGTTTGCCAAGGATAATCCTTTTCAGCCTAAGTTTGGCAAGTTTGACTTCCCCCATCCGAATTTTGAGCGTTTCCGCTTCCATTTCCGCCATACCCACAAGGATATGAAAAAAGAAACGACCTTGAGCGGAAGCTAAGTCCAACCTATTCTTCACAGAATGAAAGTTTATCCCGCTATCTCTCAGCTTGTTCACGTTTCTTAATAAGTCAGAAGCTGACCGCCCAAAACGTGTGATGTCATTCACTACTACATGCTGGAATTCACGCCTTTTTGCAGCAGCAAGGAGTTCTTGCAGTTTTGGTCTATCGTCTTTGGAACCTGATAATCCAGCGTCCATATACTCATGACTAAGTTCGAAACCTTCATCATTGCAGTGTTTAGTGGTCTTCTCACGCTGATTTTCGAGGCTCAGCTTGTCCTGCTTCATTTGAGCAGGAGTGGAGACCCGAAGATAAATTACTGCTTTCGGTTTCGACTTCATGGCTGCTCCAGTAAAGGCCCTGGTGTAACGTCCAGGTGGTGCTTTTCTATGAAATTATACAATGTCGCCGGGTCAACACCGTACCTTTGAGCGACAAACGTTTTGGGACTTCCGTTTTTCAATAACGCGACGATTTCCGGCCGGTATTTATTTAATCGGCTTTTCCCCCCCCAGCCGGCCCTCATGCTGTCATCGCAACGACTGGAGTAGCGTCTATACCATTTTTGTCAATCCAGTTATAAAGCGTCGGTTCGCTCACCTGGTAACGCTTCGCGACAAAGCTCTTCGGCGAACCGTTCCTCAAGAGAGCTACAATCTCTGGCCGGAAAGGATCCAACTTACTTTTGCCGGGGCCTTTCGGTCTACCTAATTTTACACCAGCAGCCTTTCTCGCGGCCAAAGATTCTTTAGTCCTGAGGCTGATAAGGTCGCGCTCAATTTCGCTGACGAGTCCGAGCATGTAAAGGACCACCTTGGACTCGATTCCGCCGTTAATGGACCAGCCACCTTTGATGGCAATGGCTTTGCTAGGTACTTTTCTGTATTCGTCCCGATCTTCCGTCCTCCTAAATGCTTAGGCATGTCCAGCCGCCTCTTCCGGCCAGAGCCGAGCGAACGCCTCTGCGAACATCTCGCCTAATGCTTCGATGGACACCTCCATCTCCTTGAACCTCCAGGGGTCCCGCTCGAAGCCTATCAGCCGTGCCCCCATTCTGCCGCTCCTTTCAGCCCAGTACAGGTTTATAGCTTCCGTGCGCTCAGGGTCTTCGCTCGGCAGGTAATCCTTCGGAAGCTCTGAGGGCTTGAGGGCCTTAATGCCGACCCAGGATTCGGTAAGGAACACCACCGATTTGCCGTGGAAACGGTCAACCAGGGCCTTGAGCACCGAAGGGAACTGCTCCCGGTTCCAGTTTTCCATCATTACCGGAATCAGCCCCTCTTTCTCGGCGATTATGAATAAAACCGGAGCCAGCTTCCCGTCCCGTTCCAGGTTTGCCTTGGCCACTTTGATTATGCTGTCCTGGAGGGCTTTGAAGTCTGTCTCAGCTTTCTGCTTGGTCCTCGGCTTTTTCATGTTTAGCCTCTATGCGTTCTCCATAATGGAAAGAATCCTCTTACCCCCAAAGCCCCCTGATCTGTTTTTGAATGTCCTGAACAGTCACGTCTGCATAGATTTGGGTGGTTTGTACCGAACTGTGGCCCAACTGCTTCTGTAAAGCCCGAAGATCCTTTTCCTGCCGATAGAATTCCACAGCATAAGAATGCCGCAAAGCATGGACCGACTTTTCGTTCTCATAGAGTCCAAGCGCCTTGAGGTA
>JBEKPW010000257.1:0-4217 GCA_049520315.1 Syntrophobacteraceae bacterium | reverse complement strand
AAGCAATAGCTAATTACCGGCTGATTCCCTATATGTTCCTAAACCTGGGAGCCATCATACTGCCGTGGATTGAACTCGTCACCGGCCTTTTTTTGATCATCGGTTTCAAGTCGCGTTCATCCACATTAGTGATCGGACTGCTTCTGATAATGTTCGATGTAATGGTCCTGATCAACATGTACCGGGGCGCTCCGATCACCTGTGGGTGCTACGACACGGTGGGCGAACCTATCGGCTGGAAAAAGGTCCTGGAAAATGCCCTGATGCTGGTTTTCTCAGTCCAGATTTATTGCTTTGACCGAGCGGGGCTTTTGAACAGATTAAAATCGTTTATTGGCCCAGATAGCAGAATTACAACTGTAGAATCGTGACGGCTCATTATGCGAAAAAAGATAGGATCGCCGGGTTTTTTGCTGCCGGTTTTATTCTGTCTCCTTCTTTTCACCGCCGCGGCCGGTTGCGGTCCAGGGACCCAGCACGTTGGGACTTATATTGCCGAAATCAAGGATTCCCCTCATGTCGGTGAAACCACTTTGGAATTGAAAGAAGCGGGGATTGGAGTCTGGAAGGTGGGTAACGACGAGGTTACCTTTTCGTGGCATGTTAAGGGCAACGAACTCAGGCTCCACACCAAGAACGGTGGAGTAATTGTTGGAAGTCTGGATAACCAGATTATTCACGTCACCCTTCCAGGATCGAAGGAACTCTTCTTCAGTAAAGTCAAATAAAGGGTCCCGATGAAGTGCCGGAAATGTGAAGCAGGGAGCTGGTTGGGGCTCGAACCCCTTATCACAGAGGCCCATAGGCGTTTTACGGCGTTCTGAAACACCGGTGCAACACCGTATTTCCATGACTCAAGCCTGCAGTTGATCTTTACCTGAGACTGTCCGGACAGACACTAGAGCACAAGCGGGATTCATGATCTGCAGAGGGGAATACGGACAACTGCGATGCCCCTTCTACTCCTGCAATCGGAGGATTGAGGCAAAGCAAGCTTTCTCCAACGGCTTTGCAATTCACTCAAACTGATAAAAATGCGAGGTCTCATCATCCGGAGGGAACGCCCGCTCCACATCTGAAGTCAGCTTACCGTGGTGGACCGGCGCTTTGCCATTGCGTAAACTCGCTTTGGGCGAAGGAACCTGAGCCGGTCTTCAAAGGGTTTCATTGAAATCCGCTTGCCATCCTAGGACGGCCTCTCTTGAGTCCGGGCGCCGTTCGCACCTCCGACCAGTGCAACAAGTTCGGCCACGAACTCCTTCAGTCGCTGCGCCTGAGCACTCATCTCTTCGGATGCCGAAGCCGATTCTTCCGCATTGGATGCGTTTTGCTGGACTACCTTGCCCATATCGCTAACGGCCTTATTCACCTGTTCAATCCCCTGGGCCTGTTCGCTCGACGCCGCTGAGATCTCACCGATCAGCTCGCCGGACTTGCTTACGATCTCAGCTACCTGCCGAAACCCGCCATCCGTTTTCTCAACCAGTTCCGAACCTTCCTTGATCCGTTTAACGGTCCCTTCAATCAGGCCTGAAGTATTCTTTGCCGCCTCGGCGGCTCTCATGGCGAGATTTCTTACCTCGTCGGCAACCACGGCGAAACCGGCCCCCGCCTCTCCCGCTCGAGCAGCCTCAACCGCTGCGTTCAATGCAAGCAGGTTGGTTTGAAATGCGATCTCATCGATTATCTTGATTATCTTGGATGTTTCCTCGCTTGCCCTGGATATCTCGCCCATCGAGGTGGTCAGCTTATCCATGGTCTGGCTTGCGAACGAAACAGTTTCTTTGGTACCGTTCATGAGTTGTCGGGCCTGGTTTGCGTTTTGCGCATTTTGTTTTGTCATCGAGGCCATCTCTTCCAGAGACGATGAGGTCTCTTCAATCGCTGCAGACTGCTCAGAAGCACCTTCGGCCAGTTCCTGGCTGGCTGAGGAGACCTGGCCGGATGCCGAACTTACCTGGTCGGCTCCTTCCGAAAGACCGGCCACAACCCGCAGGATCGGCTTGGTGATGCCCCTGGTAATTATGAAGGCCAGGAGAATGCCGACGATTATGACGGCTGCGAGGCCCACCATCACTACAAATGAGGAACGGGACAGCGATGAAGCGGCCGTATCGGCCATTTCATTGGCCTGTCCCATCCCCGCCAGCGCCGTCCCCTTTGCGGTTGCAACGATCTCGTCCCCAATTGCACCAAGTTTCTTTCCCAATTCCTGCAGCGCCCGCCAGTCATCCAGAAACCTGATTAGTGATTGCTTATAACTAATTGCCGCAATCCCGATTTCTTCAAGATCTTGCCTGTCGAGCTCATTATCCGTTTTGGATTTTAATTCTTCGATTTTTTTTTCAATCTCCGCAAAAAGTTTCAACCCCTCTTCGATAATCTTGGGATCAGCCAGTGTCTGAAACTTGAAATTTGAAATCCGGACACTGTTCCCAAGACCGACAACTTCATTAATCGTTTCGAGTTTCAGTTGCCGCATCAACAGCTTGCCGGAATCTTCCGCATCATATATTTCAACTTTGAATTCATTTTTTTGGCGGGTTGCGTATTCACCGGCATTTTTTGTGAATTTGCCGGCGGATTCATCCATCGAGTTGCGAATTTCTGAGATTTCCTCATTTCTGGCAATCGTCTCATTCACCAGTTGTTCGTATTCGATTACTTTCGCTTCGGTAGAGATGACCCCTTCCTTCAATTTTACGAGTTGAGGGGAACTGGCTGCGAGTTGCTTGGCTTTATCAATGTACTTCCTTACCTCCTGAAGATTTTTTTTCCCTTCTTCGACGTAATGCTTGTCATAGCTCATTGCAAAACCGCGCACTTCGTACATGGTCTCCAGCGAATAGCGCTCGATATTGTCGGCAACAGATACCTCAGGCACATACTCCCTGGCGAGCTTGACCGAAAGAGCCTGCACATTCCTCATGTTCCAGACGGCCAACGCCCCGAGAACCAGCGCAAGAACGAGGACAAATGCAAACCCCGACGCGATTTTTAAACCTAACCGCATGTTCTTGAACATTTTTGCCCCTCCTATTTCCGGGCTTACTCATAGAGAGTTATGATCAGGCTGCGTTCAGCATCAGCATATCCGCAGAGCACACGGTCGATATCCGGAAAAGAATTTTCACGCCTCTGCCCACGTTTGCCATTCCCAGAATCCAGTCGGTTTTGAGGGTGGTCCCCAAGCCGGGGTGTCCTCAACTCGTTACCCTCTATGTTTGTGACCGCAGATACCGAATCCACGACAACTTCTGCACAATTGCAGCGGCGATTCGGTGATGCGTACCCACAATTCAGTATCATTCATAAGTCAATTAACTTATCGTCAGGTGACCGAAAAAACTTTAGAGTGGAAAAGTGGTGTAATATAGTGGGGTTACGGATATCAATCGGTCGATCAAAGCCGAGCTATGTTATCAATACCATGTTCAAAGATTAAGTTCACATAAATACTTGTTTTTTGTGCTTAGAAGGCCATTTTTGGCCTCGAAATCATTGCTGTACGAAACCCGGGGTTCGCGGAGACTCGATTCGTCATGTTTTTCCGAATCAGAGATTTTGAAGATACCGCCAACCAACTCTCGAGACCGAGAGGCTGAAAAAGGATTTTGGCCGGTTAGGGGCTCCAGTATGCCGTTTTGACGTCCGTCTGAGAGAAATCATTACCCTTGAAAAGAAGCGGTTCGCCGGCACATTTCGCAATCCATGGGCTTTGGGAGAAGCTCTTTCCGGTAGCGATAGGGGGGGCGAACCTAGGATCATACCGGCCCAGAGCCATGTTGAGGTGTCATGAAACTCCAAAGCAACACCGTAGTGCGCTGAATTCAAACCAGCAGTTGCTCTTTACTGGAGGCTGTCCGGACAGACAGCGGGACACAAGTGGGATAGACGATCTGCAGAGGGGAATCAGGACAGGTGGGATACCCCATCTTTCATCCGCATCCGGAGGGATCCGCAAGCAGCAAAGTCATGAGGAATGGATGAGGCACTCTCCGAAAGCGGCTCAAGCTGAAGGCGGCCAAACCGGCATAATCAGATTCAACCCGCGGGAGGCATACTTCCGGAAGAGCACCGAAGGCTAAAAAAGCTAACTAGTAGGTCGATTCCTAAATAACATAGCAATAAGTCATGCTACTGAAATGGTATCAAGTCCGTATTTCCATCGAAAAATAACGGGTGACTCGTTGATCTCATCTAACCATTTGAGGATT
>JBEKPW010000256.1:0-5204 GCA_049520315.1 Syntrophobacteraceae bacterium | reverse complement strand
GAAGAGCAATTACCACTAATGTCCACGACAAATGATTCGAGTTAGTCCTCTAAGGTAAATTATTTTTTTCGATCTGCTTCAATAATAAATCCTAATTAGTAGATAATACTAGATAAACGTATTAAATGCTCCTGCCTTGCATGCTACCCTGCAATTTATAGACAGTTGACAGGAGTCGAAGCCGATATTATGTTGCGGCTAACAAAGTTTGTAACCACGTACTCAGGTGATTAAGGAATTTAAAAAATGACTTTTCGGATTTTTCAAGGAGATTAAAATGAGCAAAAAACTCATTCTTGGATTGGCTTTGGCGGTAGTGCTGTTCAGCGGTTCTTTGATCAGCGCACAGGCAGATTGCGGCTTCGGCTGTCTGCCTCACATCAGCTTACCCTCATGCTTCACTTGTGCAAGAAATGCGGAGCCGGTACGAGACAGAGATTGCAGTGGCAATTTGATCACACCGGACGTGATGGCTTCGCCAGGTTTTTAGTGATTTATATTGACAACCCTGCCATCGGGTATACACACGACTCCAAGGTGCCCAACATATTGGGCCCTTGGCAGTAACTCCAAACGGTCAACTCGAGGAGCCGTATGAAGACTCAAAAATGAGGTGTGGCAATGAAAGCAATGAAAAAGTCAATAATATGAAGACATGCGGAGGGAACATGAAAATAAGTTCACTCAGCGACGACCATTTCACGGACATGATCAGAAAAATCCTACTCAGTGGCGGCGTTAAGAATGGAAGGGACGGTTTGAAAAGCAGGATATTTGCGGAGGTGCAGCATTACTCGATGGAGCTTCAGGAAGTCGAGCATTCTTCGGATTTATTTTTCAGATTGTGCGAACTGATTGTAGATTGCCAATCCCTTAGCATGCCGCATGACTCCTTCAGAGTGATGGTAGCCTATCTGCTCTGTGAGTCCCAAGACTCGCAATTCGAGACGGCGAAAGAATACTTCAAAAACCAGCAGTGCATAGTATCGTCTCTCAACAGAGGAAAGATCAGCCGAAAAAGGACTATGACGGCCTGGAAAGGAAATGGGAGTCAGGTCTACAACACATTTGTCTCAGTTGCCGCTTGAGTTGTGCGCTTGGGCTTTCGCCTGCCTTCTTGCCTCTAGATATTGTATGAGCTTATCAGGTGCCCTAATAAGTCCTTATAAAGGGGCACTTTGCCGCAAAAGACGATAGTAGGGCGATTCCCAGTGAAACGTTTCGGGTACTTGTGCTTACTTCTCATAGCAATGTTGACCGCAAGCTGCCTGTTCAAGTTTCTCCGCCACCCAAGCATTCAAGCTTTTATTCTCAGTCTTCGCGGCCAGAACGGCCGACCGGTGCACCTCCGGCCGTACCCGAACGACAAACTGTCCCGTAAAGGGCTTTTCGGGTTCTTTTCCGAACTCGGCGCAGGCCTCTAGGTAGCCCCAGTCTAATGCCTTTCTTTACAATTTTGTCGGAAGTGGAGTATATTCTTCCATGCTGGACTGGATTATCTGACTTTCTTAGGCAACGAAAATCGATACAGACTTGCATTAAAGAGAGGCTAAAACGGGCAAACATGTCTCTATTAAGCAAAGTTCTTGCCCTCCTTATTTTGGTTGCTTTTGTGATCGTGTCGTATTTTATTTATCCCTCGGTTAGCACTTTGAATTCTACAACTATTTCTTTTTTTCAATAGTTGGCTCCATAGCATTTTTGTTGACTCTAATATTCGTAATTATACAAATAACGTCTCTTAAAAATCCCGGAGGTCATGAAGATGGGAGATACAGATACGATATGTTTACGGTTGAGCCTCACCAACTGTTTTCTCCTGAAGGCGGACAAGAGATACGTCATGATTGATACTGGATATGTGTATGAGTGGGAGTTATTATGCAAGAGACTTAAAGAAGCCGGAGTCAGGTTGTCCGAGATCAGTCACATCATTCTCACGCACTCTCATAACGACCACGCTGGACTCCTGAACAGGATACTGGAAGAAAATCAGGAGATCTCGATAGTCATGTCATATCGCGCAAAAGAGCAAATGCTGCGCGACAGAAATGATCTGTTCGGGGGAGGATACGTGAATAGGAGGGTGAATCTATTGGTATCCTTGAAAAAAGTGTTCGACAAAAGATGGACGGACACTTTTCCCCCATACAGATCACGGGAGAACGATATCCTTATCACAGGGCGCACTGAATTAGGCGAGATCGGGATCGGACTACCAGGCAGAATCATAGAAACCCCGGGCCACAGCGTAGATTCGATCTCCGTACTGTGTGATAATGGTGATTGCTTTGTGGGAGATGCGGCGGCCAACTTTCTGCAATTTGCCGGGACAAAGCACTGCATAGTCTATATCGAAGACATGGACGAATACTATGCAAGCTGGAGAAAGTTGATTTCAGCCGGTGCACGGCGGATCGTGCCGGCCCATGGGAAACCGTTTGCAGCCGAAGAGTTGCAAAGAGACCTGGGAAAGAACAAGAAAAGCAACATGGTTATGATCAAATGACGGTGCACTCTTAAGGCTGGAGAATCTGAATAAGGCCCTGAGGACGCTTTCACGGAGACCTTCCGTAAGACGAACGTATAGCAAAATTTGGGTAGCGGCGAGAAAGAAATCAGGAGATCGGAGCATGTCCGACGATTTGACCGAACAAATTTCTCAGGTTGAGGCTGTCATTGCAACTCAGGAAGTATCACGCCCAATCCTGGGTGATGCTGTGGTTGATGCAACGCTTGCCGTCTTGCGGGCACGATTGAGCGCTCTCCGTGATCTCCGCAGACCCGGGGACACCAAACCTCTGGATTACGGCCTGCCTCGTTCCTACACCCTCAAATATCTTGCCGACAAGATCCTGACCACCCGCAGTTCCATCGAGGGCGAAAACAAAATCGTTACCGTTATGTTCGCGGATGTGGCCAATTCCACCGCCATGTTCGAGAAGCTCGATCCTGAGGCGGTTCACCAGATCATGGACAGGTGTTTCCGCCTCATCATGGACGAGGTCCACAGGTACGAGGGGACAATCAACCAGTTCCTGGGCGATGGTGTGATGGCTCTTTTCGGTGCGCCCATTGCCCACGAAGACCATGCACAGCGGGCATGCCAGGCTGCGTTGGCCGTTCGGAAAGCTCTGGAGCCATACGGCGAGAGTCTTAAGAACCGGTATGGGATCGACTTCAATATGCGTATCGGCCTTAATTCCGGTCCTGTTGTGGTCGGCTCCATCGGTGACGACCTGCGCATGGACTACACAGCCAAAGGGGATACGGTAAATACCGCTTCACGGCTGGAGGAGGCATCCGAAGCAGGCCGGATCCTGGTCAGCCGTAATACTTACCGGCTGGCGCGTGAAGCGTTTTCTTTTTTTGCAGTGGAGCCAATCCGGGTCAAGGGAAAGCGTGATCCGATGACAGTCTATGAACTGCATCGCTCGAGGCTTGCTCCGGGAAAGTCGCGCGGGTTGCGTGATCTATCTTATGCTTTTGTGGGTCGCGAGCATGATATGGCTCGCCTCGATGATATCTTTGCCGGACTGAAGGCCGGGCGAGGGCAAACGGTAGTGGTAAGCGGAGAGGCCGGCATCGGCAAATCACGCCTGCTAAGCGAGTTTAAGCGCGACATCACAAGCAGGGAAACGGTTTATTGGCTGGAGGGACGTTGCCTGGCATATACCAGTTCGGTTCCTTACGGCCCTTTTCTTGAACTGATCCGAAACCTTGCCGGTATCAGAGACGAACATCCAGAAGACGCTGCCCGGCGGCGTCTTGACCTTGCCGTCAGCCGAATTTTTCCTGGAGATGCCCAAGCAAAGGCGGTTATCGCTAATATGATGTTGCTGAGGTTGTCTTCCGAGGAGATCGACCTGCTAAAAGGGATACAGGGCGAGCTGTTGCGTCAGCGCATATTAGCCCTTATGGACTCCTTTTTTACAAAATTGGCTGAAGAAGACCCAACCATTCTTGTTATTGAGGACAGCCACTGGGCAGACGCAACATCATTGGAGCTGATCGAGCACCTGGTTCCGCTGACGGGGCGAATGCCGCTGGCAATCATCTGTGTTTCCCGCACCGAGACTCTCGAGACTTCCGAAGCATGGGTGAGGCTTACAACAAAATTTCGCGAGAGAAGTTCCGATGGTTTTACGAATATCACTCTCAAACCTCTCTCGGAGCTTGGCAGCCTTGAGATGACGGCGCGCCTGTTATCGCTCGAAAGCCTCCCGCCTGCCCTGAAAGAACTTATTTCGGGCAGGGCGGAAGGTAACCCGTTCTTCGTTGAGGAACTGATCCGCACCCTGATCGAGCGGGGGGCATTCGCTCAGTCCGAGGATGGCGGATGGGAAGCAACACGGCTTATTGAATCGGTTAAAGTGCCCGTTACCCTTCAGGGCCTCCTGATGTCTCGGCTCGACAGGCTGCCGTCTGAAACAAAATGGCTCGCACAGCAGGCTTCCGTCATCGGAAGGATATTTCTCTACCGCGTTCTTTTTCACATGGCTGAAAGAAAAACGAGCGTGGACAATGACCTGAGTTGTCTGGAGGCAAATGAACTGATCCGCGAGCGGGCGCGTGATCCCGAATTGGAATATATGTTCCGTCACGCGCTGACCCAGGAGACCGCTTATCAGAGCTTGCTTGCCGCACGCCGTAAAGAGCTGCACTGCAAAACAGCCCGCGCAATTGAGGAACTCTTTCCCGACCGGATTGCGGAGTTTTTAACCGTCATCGGTGAGCACTTTCTGCGGGGTGAAGCCTGGGAGCGGGCCTCCGAGTGCCTGATACGAGCAGGCGACAATGCGATCCGGCTGGTTGCCCGGGCTGAAGCACGGGTGCATTATGCCCGCGCGCTCGACGCACTGGCGCACCTGCCTCCTACGGAAAACAACTGTAGAAGCAAAGTGGATACACTCATCAATCAACTGAGAGCGTCCTGGGCTTCTGACTCACCGGAGAAGAACATGGCCCGCATGAGCGAGGCGGAGCGGTTGGTACAGGAATTGCCAGGGCCTGACGGTACTCCCGGCAGCGACCGGCTCCGCCTGGCTCGAGTGCGATATTGGACGGGCAATATCCATTTCTTGAGCCATAATGGGTGACTGTAAAAAAGTGATCTGCCCCTTTTAAACGTGGGTTAATCTGGAAGCAATACACAACCAGAACAGAGCCACAAAAAAGGAGGCAGATCATGGAAAAGTGTATCA
>JBEKPW010000255.1:0-4264 GCA_049520315.1 Syntrophobacteraceae bacterium | reverse complement strand
AATGCGCGAGCGCATTAAAAACGGAAGAAAAAGAAGAAAATGCTAGGCTTATTTTTGACCGCCAGGCTGGCCGACTTTCTCACCGCCGATTTTGGCAAACTTTTTCACCGGCGGTAATACCGGCCTTGCCACTATTCCAACCAGCTTTCCCTCTTTCGTAATGGGCAAGCGGTGGATGTTTTTCTCCGTCATTATGTTTGCGATCTCGCTTACGGTCGCACTCACATCCGCGGTTATTGCCCCTTTGGTCATCAATTCCCAGGCTGGTGTATCCCACAGTTCCTTTCCGCCCTTCAATGCCTTCAGGAGGTCGAATTCAGTAATCACACCCACTACGTTGTCCTCGCTGTCCGTTACAGGCATTCCCGTGATACGAGCGGTAAGGAACACGTGTAAAATGTCTTTTGCGGCGGTGCTTTCTCTTGTGAAGAAAACGGCTTTCACCATTATGGTTTCCGCTCTTAGGTCCTTCATAACCAGCCTCCTTAAGATCATGAACATGGGGCCAACTTCAAATCATAGGACGGAAATCTTTGGTCCATCGCAATATATGTGGTTAACCCTGCCGTAACACTGATCCAGTTCGAATAACTTCTCCAGAGAAAGTCCCAATATCTGGCAGAGAATGATCCGATTCACGACTGGGTGCCCTACAATGGCCATATTTCCGAATGTCGAATTTAAGATGTCGTAAAATGCCGGGATAACCCTGGTAGCGCATTCTAAAAGGGTCTCACCGCCAAGTGGTCTGAAATGCAGTATGTCGTGTCCAAATTGCCCTGAGTAGAGTTGCTGGAGTTCTGCGGATGTCGATTCACCCCACTCTCCAACGTTGATTTCTCTTAGTCCGGCTCGTATCTTGGGTGCAATCCCATGAGGTTCAGCTATAATCGCCGCCGTTTCAATGGCAGGCTTCAGATCACTGCAATAAATGTTTGATAGTGGTACATCCTGAAGCTTCTCCCTCAATGCTCGGGCTTGGTAAATATCTTCGGGGCAAAGCGGCGATTCCTGTGCCGTAAGGTATTCACAATCTGTCTTAAACCCAACAGCTCCATGCACGAGGAGATAAACGTTCCTGATTCCCTGAACCGAAACTGCCAGGATTGCCCTCCTATGGTTTTCAATGACGGTTTCCAATGAGAGCCCCAGAAGTTCTTCAACCCTGTCTCTGATAATTCCGACGCGATTAACCCTGGTGGTGATTTCTTCGACATTTTCGGGCGGATATTTACGCAGGTTGGGGGATGCTTTGCATGTCCCAGCCAGTGCGCCTAATCTGTCTTTTTCAATACCCTCTTCGGCGAGAAAAATTAAATCAGCTTCATTGGGCGCCCCATCCGGTCCTAAAGGATGCATGTGCGATGCTACAATTTCGGATACGCGAGCATAGCCCATCTGTTGCAATATTCTTGCTGCAGCTCCGGCGTGATCCGCCTGTCCCTTTGCAAGATCATGAAGATAGCCGCCGGCCATAATCAAATCGATGTTAAACTTCAGTCCAGCCCGCCTGAGATAGATGGCAAGGATACGGGCAAGTTCAGCTACCATTCGTGAATGAACTATGACCTCATCCGGGACCCCGAAGCGAAGCCAAAGGGCTCTGCATTCCGCTTCGGTTGGAATGCTTGGACGCAGCGTCAGACAGTCGTGTCGAGTCTCAGGTTGCATGATCTACCCCCCTAGACGCACATCATATCTGCCGAATTCTCCGGCTCGATCTTCAAGCAATCGCAGGCGATACTTTTAAAACCTTATCTATAGAGCCATGAACACTGTCAGCGGTTTCCATCCTCGAGATCGTAATGGTAATTTTCCTCTTTTGTGATAAAGCCCAAGAATTCTGTGAGAATTACGATCCGTAAATGCGCACTCCCACTTAGATAAAACTTCTATGGAGCAAAAAGGCGAGATGGCCTCCAAAGGGATACCCAAAAGTCCCTTTGGAGGCTTCACATTGGCATTTTCTGGAAAGCCAACTTCATGGATTGCTCCAGAAAGAAGGGTCCGCTCCTACCCCGGGCCCATTGGCGGGATCAACCCTTGCTGCCGCAACGCACCAAGCAGGTCGTAGCTCAACCACAACTCGGCGATCTTGTCGCCAACAAACCGGAAGACGCTTACTCCTGTCATTTTTACCGGCTTGTCGTTTGGAGGAATGCCAAAGTACTCAGCCCTGTTGCCCTTGTGATTCAAGGTCCAGCGCATGGCGACCCGGTCGCCTTCGGCGAATATGTCGTCGGCGACCGCGCGAAAGTCTGAATCTGAGAACGAAGTTTTGAGAGCCCTTATCCATTGTTTGAATCCATCCAGATCGCGGAACTGCGGCAAATTTGGATCGTGGTAGACAAGATCCGCGGTATAGTACTTATCTACGGCGTCCGGATTTTGCTTGTTGAAGACCGTCTCCAGCTGCTCGCTCGCTATGGCTTTATTTTTCTCTGTTCCCATGATCTTCCCCTTTTCGATAGAGCAATAAGGTGATGCGATAAAAAACTGGTCCTAGAGGGTCTTTGGATATGGTGACAGGACTTCGCCATTTTCGTTTAAGACTTTTTTTAGCCCCCAAAGGGATACCCAAAATTCCCCCTGGAGGCTTCACATTGGCATTTTCTGGAAAGCCAACTTCATGACTTACTCCAGACAGAAGCCCTTTTGGAAATACCTATGAAGGTGTGAACGGAAAACGCATGGCTGCCTTCTTGAACATCGGAGAGCCAGAATCCGGCAGATTCCCATCCGAGTTGGCCCGAAGAGAGGTCGAATCCCTAATAATGCGCGAAATCTGAAAATAAAGCTGCTCCGCTTTCTGCAGATGCCGGAGAGCTCTCGATCGAGCGCTGCGGATTTGCAAGAGTCTCTTATATCCATTTGTGTGCCACTCCGCCTTTTCGTGAAGGCGAACCAATCGTCGGACCTGAGTGTAAGTCATGAACCTCTCCTCCAAAATACATGCACCGGCAAGATAGAGCGGCGATTGGACTTTCTTGGCTATCACTTAAGCCCAAGTTCTACGGAGCAAAACGGCGATAACGCCCCCAAAGGGAATCAAGAGTTCCCCTTGGAGGCTTCACACCGGCATTGTCTGTAAAGTCCACTTCATTACTTACTCCAGACAGAAGCCGTTTTAGAAATAGCCATGAAGAAATGACAGGACAGAATACGAAACATTCAACATCAGAGAAGAATGAAAGAGATTTAAATCTACCTGCTCAAGCAGCTCTGAATCCCTGCTGGCTCTAAAGATCCTTGAGACCAACTTGTTGGAGAAAAAGCCCTTTGCATAACTGGCCGCAGAGGCTCTCAAGCAGATTCCTGGTACTCTCACTCTTGGGAAGTCAACGCTATCTGAATCTGAGATCTTTGAATGGTACTGCACCCTTTATATCAGAAAAAGGTTTCAAAAAGGTTACATCACACCGGCAGTTCGCGAAGGTTAGAGCGGCGTCCTAAGCGCATTCGCTGAAAAGGACCCTATTCAAAATATTTTTTCTTTTTTGGGTGGTCGAGATCGGGGAATCAGGTTTTTGGCAAACGGTCAGCGAAAAAAGCGGAGAATTGTGAGCAACCGGGTAACGGAAGAACGGAACCTTATTCATGTATGCCGTGACATACAGAATGGGCACAGCTTGAGAATCTTCCATTTCAAGGCAAAAGGGCGTTGGATTGCCGGAATGCTGGACAGGAAAAATGAAAAGGACTAGCCGGCAACATATTCCTGCGAGCAGTCCCTTCAGATCGTCTTACTCAATGTAACGGGAATAAATCAGTCTATTTGACTTTTTCGGTGAGAGTCTTGCCTGCTTTGAACTTGACAACTTTTGACACCGGAATTGTGATCTTTCCACCGGTCCCAGGATTGCGGCCTTCACGTTGAGACCTTGCCCCGACGCTGAAAGTCCCGAAACCTACCAGCTTAATCTTCTCACCGCCTCTAAAATTGAATGATCATTGGGCGTCTTGTCAGTTTCGTATTTCTTGCACCCGCTTTAGACGCGCCATATGTCTGGCACGCTGACTCAACCTGTTATTAAATCCCAAGTCAATTGCCTTTAAAGCTGAGGCGGTCCATGACCGGTCCAATTCTTTGCATATTATGTCCATTGGGAAGTTTAACGCAACAAGACTCTTGAGCACATGGAGTTCGAACTCCGTCCAGGGGTCTGAATCAACATTATCAGTATGGATTGCCATCATGTTCCTCCTCACCCTGCGCAATTTTAGATGATTCTCGAGCGTAGGCTCGCTGGAAAATGATATCGAC
>JBEKPW010000254.1:0-6014 GCA_049520315.1 Syntrophobacteraceae bacterium | reverse complement strand
CGACCTCAACAGCGCGATGTCGAGAAACGGATCGACCTCTTTTTTCTCGTGATAAAAAAACAAGAGCAACATGGTGATGCTGAGAAACACCGAGGCTACAGCGATAAAGAGGTATCCTGCCGAGAAACTCTCACTCACGAGATTGAGGCCGAACATGAGAAAAATGACGCCCGTGCCCATGAGCGCGGCCCCCCGGTAGTCTATGCGCGGCTGCGACGAGATGCGGGAACCCTTCAGGAGCAGGAGGGTCAAGACGATCAGGACCATGCCGGTCGGCAGATTGACGTAAAAGATAAACCTCCACGAATAGTTGCTCACAATCCAACCGCCAATGTTCGGTCCGATTATACCCCCTATAGGGAATATACTCGTGAAGAGACCTATGGCCCTTTCCCGATTCCCCGGGAACTGATCGCTCACGATACCTGATGCAGTCGGAAGGAAGGCCGCGCCTCCAACGCCTTGGAGAAATCTGAATAGTATCAGGCTATAAATGTTCGGTGAGAGGCCGCAGGCGAGGGAACTCCCGGTGAAAAGCATGAGAGAAAAAAGAAAGATCCTCTTGTGGCCAAAGCTGTCGCTCAGCTTTCCCATGAGAGGCATAGCCAAGGCGACTGCGATTAAATAGATAGAGATGGTCCACGCTGCCCAGAGGACACTCGTCTGGAAATCTCTGATGAAGCTTGGGAAGGCGACGGCGACGACCGTTGTGTCGATAGAGTACATGAGAAGGCCAAGTGCCACCGTGACAAAAATCAGATAAGGACGCATATATCGGCCTCATGCGAATGGATACAAGCTTTTCGATGTCCCGGCGGACGGATGCCGGTTTCCTCTTCCAGCCAGGCAACAGCGGATGGGAAGTCTATAGCACCTTCCTTCTTGGCTCTTACCATTTAGCAGGTTCATCACGGGGCTGGTTGAGTTCAAAATTTGGTATCCCTCCATCTTCCTTCCTGTTCATTGCAGCCCGCAGAACGTCGGAGCACTTGAATGTAACTACCTTCTTGGCTGGCAAAGTCATCGGTTCCCCTGTCTGTGGATTCCTGCCTTTACGTTGATATTTTCCCTTCACAGAAAATCTCCCGAATCCACTGACGAGAACATCTTCACCGTTTTGCAGGGACTGTTTTATCAACTCGAAAAGGGTGTCGATGACTTGGGCTGATTGGGTCCTCGTGAAAATGTTCTTGGCGAAGACTGCTTCCACGATGTGGGCTTTGGTGAGAGTCATTGAATATTCCTTTTTATCAGGCGCTTGATCGACCGGAGGATACCTTACCCAGTCTACAGTTAGAGGGCAATTTCCTCAATTCAAAACTATTTTCAGGCGACACTCCCTCCAAAGAAGTAAAGAAAATATTTGACACGGGAAAAACTTTCACCTAATATTCACCTTACTATCGAAGAGGCACAAAGCGCATCCTCTTGCAAAAAAGCGGGCAAGGGTGAACTGGCTGAAAACGTAACTTTCAAGCACAATCAGAGAAGTCTTGGGGGAAAAGATGGGCGTTGACCTTTACAGATTGAGAAAAAGGGCTGTGATGGTACTTGCACCAAATGGGATTCGGGAAACCATCTACTTTCTCCAACTTGCCGTTGAGCACGTTCTCTGGCAGGATTCGCAAGGGATGGTAGACTCTGCTGTCAAATATGCCCACAAGGAATGGGCGGAACATAGCCAGCTTCCCGAGTTTGTCGTCCAGGTTGGGATTAACGGCCTTCCGCAGTCCGGATCTCCGATCTTCATTCAAACGGCCATACTGCTTTGATCATGAACTCCCTGCTCCTTTCGGTTATCTCGGTGAGAGGGAAATTTGGGGGTATCTCTTCCGAACTGTCAGAGAACAAGCTTGCCTCAATATTGTTGATACGGCACGGCGCATTGATGAAGGCTCAACAGAAGCCTATAAGGACTTCTGGCATGGACAGGTGTTTGAGTCCGGCGAAGAGTTTCTCAGATTCCAGAGTCGGTTCATGCAATCCGATGATTGGAATAAAAAATCCAAGGAAGGCGGCTACGATGTCATGTCTCCGAGGATTTCAAAGATCCTTAGCCTGATTAGATTCATCGAGGAAAAAGGACATAGAGCCTCACCGGCGGATCTACATTTCTTGGGGTCCTTGAAGGAGAAAGCAGTGCAGTTCGGGTACTCATGCTAACTGATACGTTAGGAGGATATTCTATGGGACTCACCTCGGCACAGGAACGGGTATATCGGTTTGTGCGAGGCTATATCGATCTTCATGGCTATGCGCCATCCTACGAGGAAATCCGAAGCAATCTCGGATTCCAATCCTTGAACGCCGTCTTCAAGCATCTCAAGCAGATAGAGGAGAGAGGTTATCTCAGAATTCCATGGAAAAACAAGAAGCGCGCCCTCGAACTGGTTCCTCTTCAAACCGGAAGTGGCCCCATTCCATTTCTCGGAGTCGTGGCGGCTGGGACTCCCATTGAGGCCGTTGAGGTACCTGAATCCATTGAAGTGCCGGAGAATTTCCTTGGGAATGGAAGTAATTTTGCTCTGAGAGTCAAAGGGGATTCCATGATTGACGAAGGAATCCGGGATGGAGACATCCTGATCATTACCAAGCAGCCTCATGCGGAAAACGGGCAAAGTGTGGTAGCCCTTGTAAATGGGGAGTCAACGGTCAAAAAATTCTACCACTACGGAGATGAGATAGAACTGCGCCCTGCAAATGAAAGCATGAAGCCTATCCGGGTAGCCGCAGATGAGGTGGAGGTTGTGGGGGTGGTGATGGGACTTTTAAGAAACTACCGTCAAAGATCACTGTCTATAAAATAGCTGGGGCCGATTGAGTTCAAACTTCTGTATTCCTCACTCATCCTCCCTGTTCATTGCAGCCCGCAGAACGTCGGAGCACTTGAATGTAACTACCTTCTTGGCTGGCAAAGTCATCGGTTCCCCAGTTATGAGATTCGATCAGCCTGAATTCTTGGCCGGAAATGGCAAGAGAAGGTATTGAGCATTGGCTCACATCCCAATCAAAGGGGCGATTTTCCGCATCCCTGCGATCACTTCCTCGATGAGCACTCTCAGCTCAACTCCTAGCAAAGCGGCACCTTTCTCTATCACTTCACGGTTAACACCAGCCGCAAAGCTTTTTTGCTTCCATTTTTTTTGTACTGATTTGGCGTCCATGTCCATCACGCTCTTTGAAGGCCGAACCAGGGCGCAAGCAGTTACAAAGCCGACCAACTCATCGACCGCATAGAGAGTTTTTTCAAGAGTTGTTTTCGGTTCAACATCCGTGCATAAACCCCAGCCGTGCGACATGATCGCTCGAACATATTCCGCTGGCCAGTCGCGTTCATTGAGCAATCCTCGCGTCTTCAAGCAGTGCTGCTCCGGGAACTGCTCATAGTCGAGATCGTGAACCAGCCCGACGATTCCCCACTCATCCGGATTACCACCAGCTTTTTCGGCCATGTGGCGCATAACTGCCTCAACGGCCAGCGCATGCTTGATTAAAGACTCGTTCTTATTGAACTCGTTTAGAAGCGCCCAAGCTTCGTCTCTGGTCGGAACACGTGGGGTCATAGCAGACCTCAATGACAGGGATGGGTACGGAGCCTAGCCCGACTTTGCCATTTCGAGAGTTTCCAATATAGCTCGGTTTAGAGGGGCTTTTATAAATAAGATACGACAGCTTTGGGTTTAACGGCAATTGTCTCTGATTGCAAGTTCATAAGGTGGGTGTATGAGGGCCGAATTCGCCAGCTCCACACCTCTGCCGCTGAAAACTGATATTCGGAGGCATCCCTCAAGGTAAGCCTAAGAGGATTATCTCATGAGATCGGCAATAGGTTTTGCCAGTTCTCGAACTGCCCCCGTCTCGACAGCTTCGAGGAACTCCTCCCCAAGAGACGCACTGGCTTCGATGACTTCATTCCAGTACGCGACACGCTCTTCATCACGTCCCCTGAAAAATGGAAAATCCTCCCTGTTCGGAATCCTTTTATACGGTAGACGTTCTATGAATTGTTTCGATGGGGAGACAAGGAGCAAGCGGTCCACGTTTGCTTCCCTAGGCTTTCGCCACGGAAGGCCCTTATCGAACCATCCGGGGACGATACGATCCGTGTAATGAGGGAAAAGAATCAGTCCATCATCATTTTCATCATCTTGCAGGATCGGGAGATCGAAGTGATAGTCTATGATCCCACCGTCCCGATACATACCTCGTGGAGCATCGGGAATATTGTCCACTCCCAGCATCAGCAAGGGGACCGAACCAGAAGCAAGCAACACATCTTTGAGGTTTCTTGGGGAGAGGGGTATCTTTCTTGTTTCCACGTCAGACGTTGCACCGAGCGGCGGGGGATTCCCGGGGGCAAAGAAAAGCACCCTGTCGAAGAAAAACCTCAAGCCGGCCCTGTGAACGGTATTGTAGATGGCCGCATCCAGCAGCCCAAGAGCCAGCAGCACCTTATTGTCACTGGCGACCGGCCATTTACAGTGAGCGGTGAAAACGCCCAGTCTGAGGAACGGATGATGTAATATCTCTTTGATTCCACTGCTGCCCAGCAGTGTGCCGAGCATCTTTGCACATTCCAGGGTGATTTCTTCACGCCCGGGATAGGGCGTATAGCGCTGTGCGATATAGGCTGAGAGAAATCGATCCAGTGCTTCTGATGGGTCGCTTTGCGTAACCGCCGCAAATCGCCATGCGCCGATGGATGAGCCTAACAGGAAAAGCGGTTCGGTCCTGTTGGTGATCCATGTGGTGAAAATGGCGCGATCCAGGCCGTGGAGAACCAGCCACTTCGGCCCGCCGGCAGCTCCGAGGATTACCTTGACCATCCCGGGACTGAGCCCGTTCCGGCTGATAGTATGCATAGCCTTTGTGCCTGCATAAAAAACGAGATTACCGGACATAGGTGGAGTACTCCGAGGTAAACGGCCCTGAGTTAATGTATGGAATTTCGCTCATTCTTTCAGCTAATTCCTCCGGGCTGCTTCAGACGATTTCCGCCTTCTCTCCAAAAAGAATGTTCAGTTTCGATTCCATCCCCGTTGCATAGCTCTCGGTGAGCGCATAGTCCCATCCTTTTTCGTATAAGAGTCTGCGGACTTTTCCTTGATAATTTAGTCTGTCGATCATGACATAGCTCACATAGGGGGCAACCGCTTCGTGCAGTTTTTCCGGATTCAGGGGAAGCATTGGAGCGATGAACACCCAAGTCTTTATTCCAGCTCTGTGCAATTCTTTTAGAGCCTTCAGGCGTGCGGCGATGGATGGAGATCGTGGCTCCAGAGTTTCTCGAACCTGGTCGTTATCGGTTGGAATCGAGAATCCCACTGAGACGTTTGACATGGAACGGAGGAGATCGATATCCCTGATGACCAATGGTGATCGTGTGAGGATGTCGATTCCCCATCCAAATCGATCCAGGAGAAGAATACACTCTTTTGTAAGCGCGAACTGGGCCTCCACTGGCTGATACGGGTCACAGGTACTGGAGAGAAGAACGGTTCCACGCTTTCTCTTTCGACTCAGTTCATTACGCAGTACCTCAGCAATATTGACCTTGACCTCCACGAAGGTGCCCCACGCTGACTTGGCGTGATACCGAGACCACTTGCTCATAAAGGCGGCATAGCAGTACCGGCATCCGTGACCGCATCCAATGTAGGGATTGATCACATACTCCACGCCGGGAATCTTCGACTTCGTTAACGCACCTTTTACCCTGATTTCCACAACGTCCATGGACTACTCAACCACCTTGGGAGCTCTTCCAGGAATGATCTCTCGCGAGGGCCTTGGCCATGATGCCTTTGCATGCATTCCCACAGCAGATAAACAGAACTCCTCTTTCCATCTACTCATGCTTTTTGCTAAACCGGACCTTCGAATTCTCTAATTATAACTCAAGAAAAGCGGGACCTGGTAGTTGCATCCGTTGCTGAAGCGGAGTTATCGTTAAAGAAGGCGTTCAGCCATTTTCATCTCTTTGCTCCGCCAAGTGAGGTATCGATGTACGATCC
>JBEKPW010000253.1:0-4270 GCA_049520315.1 Syntrophobacteraceae bacterium | reverse complement strand
TAGGTCCACGTCTTTATACATCCTCTCTGCCTTCCCGGATCCATTAATGGATCTCAGGATAGACGTTAGGACTGGTACCCAATTACGCCGCCATCTGGCACCCGTTTATTCTGCCGTTTACAGGTGGTCGGACGGACCCGTCGGTTGATCCTGGTGGAAGGTGGTACCAGCCTCGTAGCTGTCCATCAAGCCGGTTTTCCCAATGTCGTCGGCCTCTTAGGCAAAGAAATTCTCGAAGATGAGAAGCTATCCTACGACCAGTTCCGGTTGATCACTGACAACTTTGATGAGGCCATCTTGCTCCTGGACGGGGATAAAGACGGCCGAGAGGCCGCCGAACGAAACGCGGCTAAACTCCTTCCCAAGATGTTTGTCCGCCTCATCAGCCTGCCGGATGACAAAGATCCTTCTGAAGTTTGCCCGCTGGAACTCTCCCAGATTCTTTCCCGCCTCCAATAAGGTCTCCTCCTCCATTTTCCACCGAGACCACCTTTCGCTGTCAACTCACTCACCATTTTTTCCCTCGTTATCCCAAAAGATCGAAGGACGACTCCCTATGAAGAACACCTATGATAGTTCGCTTGGCGAAATGGGCATACCGGCGAAAACTGCCGGGAAAAAGGCACGACTGGTGATTTTGATCCGGGACGGGATCCTTGAAACAGTCATTGCCGACCAGGAGCAAGACACCGAAGTCTTGAAAGTCGATGTCGACGACCAGTCCGAGGAGGAAGTGATTTATCGCCTCGAGACTATCGAGGTTGATTCCCGAGCGATCGAAGATCATTTTCGGAAAGCACAAGAGTTCTGGAAAAGAGAGGAGGCTGCCGACTCACAGAACCAGTAAACCGCCCTGCGTAAAACCCAACCCTGCCACATCGTTTTTATCTCCCAACCAAACAAAGATAGCAAGGAGGATCCCATGAAACGTGCCCAAAAGCAGGCGCCCCTAGAAGTGCGCGAACCGATCGGGAAGCTAGTCGCCGAAAACAAAGGCCGGCGCTTCCTATTGGATTGAGGACACCTCGCGATCATCGGTGATGGTCGAAGCAACACGATCATTCTTTACGCTGACGGGAAAACGCAATGCCATAACTGTGGATATTAAGCTTATACCAAAAAAGGAGGTAATATTATGAACGAACTAACGCTTCATCGCGGCGGCAATTTAGTGAAAAGGGCCGATTTGGATCAGGTGCCTCTGCCGGAAGCAACTGACTCATATCTCCCGGTCAGCCATTACCACCTGGCCGATAAGCTCCTAACCATTTCTCAGGACCTCTTGACCGATTACGCCTTGATCAGCGAGCAATACGCTCTCGCCCGTAGCGGCAATCAGCTCTTTGCCCTTCTTAATTTCAAAAAGGACCACAACGAACTCGGACTGTCGGTCGCTTTCCGCAATTCCTACGACCGCTCGATGTCCATCGGCCTGGCCATCGGGGCCTCTGTCTTCATCTGCGACAATCTGGCCCTTTCCGGGGACGTGGCCGTGATGAAAAAGCATACCAAAAACGTCTGGAATGCTCTGGAAGACCTGGCTATCTCAACCCTTTATCGCGCCGGCAAGAACTTTCAAAAGGTCATCGCGGACGCTGACCGGCTAAAAGCAATCTCCATGGGTAACAGAAACGCTTTCGAACTCATGGGTTACCTGTTCGGGCAGGATATCATCAGCCCCAGGCAACTCACAACCGTCAAGGATGAATGGTTGAAACCAACTCATCCGGAATTCCAGGATCGAAACAAGTGGAGTTTCTTCAATGCCGTGACTGAGGCTCTCAAAAGCTGCCCTCCCGTCTCCATCATGGAAAAACACAAAGAGGCCTATAGGGCCGTGATCGATGTTTAGGGGGATCGCTATGGACTCCAAACAGGCCATAGATGACATTTTTGAGACCGCCCAGTCCCAAGATGACGCCCTTGTGAAAATTTACAAGCTCTACTACCCCCAACTGGGACTCGATCAAGATCATCCACGGCTGGCCCACTTGCTCCAGGGAAATGTGGCGCTACATCTGCCAGAAATTTCAGGCACTCGACCGGAAATACCATCAAAACGTGATTCCAGGCGGAGCGTGGATGAATCATGGATTTTCAAGCAGCGAAAACCTCAAAGGGTGGGTGGTAGACAAGACCACCGCCCAAGTGGAACATAAGGAGACAGATTATGGGACTGAAAAGAATCGGAGCACTCTGGAACAAGGAAGACAAACATAAGCAACTGTACTTTTCCGGCGTTCTCGATCTGGGTGCACTCGGGGAAGCCCAAATTATGGTCTTTCCCAACAAGCACAAGGAGGAAGACAATCACCCGGATGCGATTATAAGCCTGGTGGTCAATTCTGATGACGATCAAAAATAAAGGCCACAACAACAAAGCACTCTTTGGTATGAGCCCCAACCCGAACGGGAAGGGGTTTTATTTTTTCATTTCAAGGCCAAGGTGGCAACTTCAGTGATTCCTATGCAGCATTAGCATTAGCATGCATTTCTGACTGCATTTTCTCATCGGCGCGTTCGAAGTGCTTTTTAAGGAATTCCTCATCTCTTTCCTCTGACTCGGCGAAGTATTGTTCCACCCTTCTATCAATCGAGCTGATAAGAAGAGAACCGTATTTTTCATCAACCGAATTTTTAATCGATTCCCTATGCTTACTTACCTCGGTCACGAATTCAATGTCTTGCTTGATGTCGTACGTGACGCGCGCGGCGTAATACATGCCCAACTGCCGATGTCGAATAAGTGAATTGTTAAGCTTTAAGTTTGATTCCGCCTGACTTAGAGCGCAAAGTGCTTCTTTGATAGCGTGTGCTATCCTCTCACCTTTCATCGTGTCGATAACACTTCTGTCAACGTACTCTACGGCCTCCATCCACAACTGCTGCGTCTCCACTTTGCTGTCATAATCATCTCTCTGTGAGATTATCTTAAGTACCAGTGCTACCACATCTATTCCCATAAAAAGGCCCATAAACACAGCAGTCCAAATATAAACAGTACTATCTGTCCTGCCTAATTCATATAGTGCCTTGGTCCGTGCCACAAAATCGTTAGCGGCATGATCTTCGAACTTTTTAAGGTCCTCCGCTTCCTTATCTTCAATCAGGGATATCTTACCACGCAAAGTGGCAATCGTAGCCATATTTCTTTCAATTTGATCTGAAAGTCTCTTTTGCTCCAGGTCACTTCTTTGTAAAGCTGCTTTTTGTTCATTATTATAACTATTAGCCGCTTCCGCACGACGCAGTTTCAAGTAGTTGAGGTCGTTTTTAAGTTCTTTGGCTACAGGGCCTTCCGTCGGTCTCCCAGTGCGCTTACTTATACCTGCTAATTCATCCGCAATCTCTGACTGCTTGTCGGCGATAGCCTTATCCAGGCGCTGGACCTCACTGCGATGGTAGTCTGAAGAGACTTGACCGACCGACTTTCGATTATCGGCTATCTCATTATTAAGCTTTGCTATCTTGTCTTCGATTTCTTTAATCGCTGACTCATACCCTTTTCCAATACGCGCTTTTTCCATACGAAGCAGCGTATATAGCCGCTCTTGAATTGTTTCATTAAATAGTCGTAAAGTTACGGTATGTGAAATTGTAAATGCTAAAGTACCCCCAATAATCAAGCGAAACGCCAAGGGGACTATCGAGGCGAAATGGCGTGATGTTGACATTTTTTGATATGTCATCACTAAAAAGCGATCAACATTGAATATGATCAAGGAATATAAGGAGGCCCCAATCCATGGTCGTGGAACGTTGGCAATAGTTAGAAGCAAATAGCTTGATACGAAGCCCATCACTGCAGGCGTTAAGGCCAGCGCGCCTAACGCTGAATGCTTATATACCGTCCTGGCAGAGCACTTTCGCATAACCTCAGGATCAGCTCCGCTACAAAAGAGCAAAACTCGTGTGAATACGCCGAATCGGCGATCTGGCATCATCGCGATATCCCCAATAATAGTTTGCGTATAGCCCCTCATTCCATCTCACAGTGATATGATCTTTCCCCTCGACGGTATCTGACCGCAGTCAGACATGGAGACTTCGGTTATGTTTCTACGAAAAATTCTCCTATTCTGTTGTGACTACTTTCAATGGCGTTCTTGACTTCTCCATCAAGGTATTTGGCATAAGGAGACCGTGCAAGTATTACCGCCGGTGAAAAAGTTTGCCAAAATCGGCGGTGAGAAAGTCGGCCAGCCTGGCGGTCAAAAATAAGCCTAGCATTTTCTTCTTTTTCTTCCGTTTTTAATGCGCTCGCGCATTC
>JBEKPW010000252.1:0-4318 GCA_049520315.1 Syntrophobacteraceae bacterium | reverse complement strand
TGCCCTTCTTTGCAAGTTGCTTCGTAATCGCTGCGGTAAGGGTCGTCTTCCCATGGTCAATGTGACCGATAGTCCCCACATTCACATGTGGCTTTGTCCGCTCGAATTTCTTCTTAGCCATTAGGGGATCCTCCTCGCCAGGCTTTCAAACCATGAACTAACCACTACACTAAAACTACCACCTGTAGTGTGCGAACGCCTTGTTGGCGTCAGCCATCCGGTGGGTATCCTCGCGCTTTTTTACCGAACCGCCCCGGTTCTGCGCCGCATCCATCAACTCGCCCGCGAGCTTTTGAGTCATGGTCTTCTCTGAACGCGACTTGGCGTAATTTATGAGCCACCTCATGGCCAGAGCGTCGCGTCGCTCCGACCGCACTTCCACGGGGACCTGGTAAGTCGCTCCGCCCACACGCCTGGATTTGACCTCCACAACGGGCCTTACGTTTTCCAGGGCTTTATGGAATATGTCGAGCGGGTCCTGCTTTGAGCGCTGCTCTATCAGCGTGAGGGCCTGATAGAAAATCTGCTCGGAAGTGCTCTTCTTCCCACGGCGCATGACGTTGTTGATGAATTTGGCCGCCAGCCGGCTGTTGAACTTGGGGTCCGGCAGCACGTAGCGTTTTGGGACTTCTCTTCTCCTGGGCATCCCTTTTCCTTCGATTATTCTGTGTTTTAAAGGCAAAAGAGGGGCCATGGCGAAAAACCAAGAGCCATGGCCCCGAACCCTCTTCGGATTCCGGTTACTTTGGCCTTTTGGTACCGTACTTGGAACGACCCTGTTTACGATCTGCAACCCCGAGTGCATCGAGAGTGCCTCGAATGATATGGTATCGCACACCGGGAAGGTCCTTTACACGACCACCGCGAATGAGCACAACAGAGTGCTCCTGCAGATTGTGCCCGATCCCCGGAATATAGGAGGTAACTTCTATACCGTTTGTCAGACGGACGCGGGCGATTTTGCGCAGGGCCGAATTAGGCTTCTTGGGCGTCGTCGTATATACGCGAACACAAACTCCGCGCTTCTGGGGACAGCTCTGAAGGGCGGGAGTGCTGGATTTTTTCCGGACCTCTTCCCTCCCTTTTCTTACCAACTGGTTAATCGTGGGCATTCCAGTATTAAGCTCCGTTAAATATAAATAAATTAAAGAAGGCTCGGCTCTGACAAAGGATCGCGGCTTTCCGAGCTGGAAAATCCTTTCTTTTTAGAGGAACCTGATCCAAATGTCAAGTCCAAAACGGATGCAAGACGGCCGATATAGTGCTCAATCTGATATCGGAGACACCATGAAGGATGTCAAATCTCTCAATGCTCCGCAGAACGCACAGATATCCCCCGAGACTTCGAACATCCGCCTTACCTCTCATTTTCTAACGTCCCGGTACTGCCTCAGTCCAGAGCCGGCGGGAATCAGCCTGCCCATTATGACGTTTTCCTTAAGTCCGAGCAGGTTGTCAACCTTTCCTGCGGTAGAAGCGTCGGTGAGCACCTTGGTCGTCTCCTGGAAAGAGGCCGCTGAGATGAAGCTTTGGGTGCTCAAAGAAGCCTTGGTGATGCCGAGCAGGAGAGGCTCTGCAAGTGCAGGGCGCTGCCCCTGGGCAACGAGCTGCTCGTTAACTTCTTCGAAAATCGGCTTTTCCACATGCTCGCCCAGAAGGAACTCCGAGTCTCCGGGATCGGTGATCCGGACCCTCTTGAGCATCTGTCTCACAATGACCTCGATATGCTTGTCATTGATCTTGACGCCCTGGAGCCTATAGACCTGCTGGACTTCATCGACGAGGTACTTGGCAACTTCTTTCTCGCCAAGGACCGTCAGAATATCATGGGGATTGGGCGAACCGTCCATAAGGGCCTCGCCCGCGCGCACATAATCGCCTTCGTGCACGCTGATGTGTTTGCCCTTCGGGATCAGATACTCACGCGGATCTCCCACCTGGGGCGTGATTACAACTTTGCGCTTGCCTTTGGTGTCTTTTCCAAAGCCCACCACGCCGTCGATTTCGGTAATAACGGCGTTTTCCTTGGGCTTGCGCACCTCGAAGAGTTCGGCAACCCGGGGCAGACCGCCTGTGATGTCTTTTGTCTTTGTGGTCTCGCGCGGAATTCTTGCAAGAACGTCTCCGGGGAAGACCTGATCACCCTCGATCACCATCAAAATGGCGCCGACCGGCATGAAGTAGCGCGCCGCGCCGCCTTCACCAACCTTGGCAGTTTTGCCTTTTTCGTCCTTGACGGAGATCCTGGGCCGCACGTCGGCTTCCCGGAATTCGACAACCACTTTGCTGGACTTGCCGGTAACCGGGTCCAACTTTTCCTGCATGGTCTGCCCTTCGGTGATATCGCCGAACTTTACAGTACCTGAGACCTCGGTCAGAATCGGGGTTGTAAACGGGTCCCATTCGGCAAGCAGTGATTCCGGTTCGACCCGCTGGCCTTCGGCAACCTTGAGCTTGGCCCCGTAGACGATGACGTATCGCTCCCGCTCGCGGCCCGTTTCGCTGATGATGCTGATTTCACCGTTGCGGTTCATGGCGACCAGATCGCCCTCGCGGTTGCGAACGATATTGATATTGATAAACTTGACTGTACCCGCGTAACGATTGCTGATCGACGTCCGCTCGATGCTCTTGCTGGCTGTACCGCCGATATGGAACGTACGCATGGTAAGCTGAGTTCCAGGCTCACCGATGGATTGGGCGGCTATAATGCCGATCGCCTCTCCGATTTCAGCGATTTTCCCCTGAGCGAGGTCGCGGCCGTAGCACATTGCACAAACACCCCTGGGAGACCGGCAAGTAAGCGCCGAGCGGATATTTACCTTTTCGATTCCTGCATCCTCGATTTCGATGACCTTCTTCTCATTTATCTCCGCCCCCATCGGGACGATCACTTCGGCGGTAACCGGATCGACTATGTCCTCCTGGGCCGTACGGCCCAGGATGCGGTCTCCCAGCCTCTGAATTATTTCACCGGCTTCCAGCAGCGCCTCCACCTCGATTCCGTCCATCGTGGCGCAATCGGTTTCCGCTATTATCACATCCTGGGAAACGTCCACCAGGCGGCGTGTGAGGTAACCGGAGTTCGCCGTCTTGAGGGCGGTGTCTGCAAGACCTTTTCGTGCGCCGTGCGTCGAAATGAAGTACTGCAGAACCGTGAGACCTTCACGGAAATTGGCCGTGATAGGGGTCTCGATGATTTCGCCCGAAGGCTTGGCCATAAGTCCGCGCATCCCGGCCAACTGACGCATCTGGTCCTTGCTGCCGCGCGCGCCTGAATCCGCCATCATGTAAATCGGATTGAAGGATTCCACACGCGTTTTCTCGCCCTGGGGCCCGATTATCTCCGTTGCTCCAATCTCTCTCATCATTTCGGCAGCTACGTCTTCAGTCGCCTTGGCCCAAATATCGACGGCCTTGTTGTATTTTTCACCCTCCGTTATCAAACCCTCATTATACTGGCGCTCGATCTCCTGCACCTGGTCAAAAGCAATTTGCAGGATTTCCGACTTGCGCGACGGAATGGTCATGTCTTTGATTGAAATAGAGATGCCCGAGCGGGTCGCATAATGGTATCCGGTATCCTTGAGTCTGTCGGCCAGGATGACCGTAGCTTTGACTCCGGCGGTCCGGTAGCACGTATCGATCAACTGGGCAAGGGCCTTCTTGTTCATCACCTTGTTTACGGCTGAAAAACCAACCCCCTCCGGCAGAATCTCTGACAGGATCACTCGCCCGACGGTTGTTCTGACCAATTCATCGGCGAGAACCTGACCTTTGCGCACTTCATCCCCCGGCTCAACCAGTATTTTCCGGGACACAAGGGGCCTGCCTTCAGTCAGCACATAGGTCGGCCTTTTCCCGTCAGTTTTCAGGACGATCTCTTTTTCGCTTACGTAATCGATGACCCCGTCTTGCTCTGCCGCTATGCGGAACCGAACGACGATGCCTGCATGCAGATCAGCCTCCTCAGCATCAAACGCCGAGCGTACCTCATCGGGGCTGTTGTAAACCCGTATTTCACCCCTGGAGATCGACTGCTTCAGCTCCTCGGCGTTTTCGAACGGGGAGGTGGCCCCCTTGGCGAAAGGCTTTTCGCGGGTCATGTAATAAATCCCAAGAACTATGTCCTGAGAAGGCACGATGATCGGGTCGCCGTGAGCCGGACTCAGAATGTTGTTCGTGGACATCATCAGTATTCGCGCCTCGGCCTGGGCTTCGATCGAAAGCGGCACGTGAACGGCCATCTGATCGCCGTCGAAGTCGGCGTTGAAGGCCGTGCAAACCAGCGGATGGAGCTGGATGGCCTTGCCTTCGA
>JBEKPW010000251.1:0-4605 GCA_049520315.1 Syntrophobacteraceae bacterium | reverse complement strand
GTTACGGGAAGATTCGCCATGGGCCGGTTGAAATTGTTGCTCCAAAACTGATTGTTGAGTGAGGTAAACAACAGGGGCGCGGTCTCTCCGCTGATTCGGGCGACCGCAAGCAGAATTCCCGTCATGATTCCGGCGCGCGAGGCCCGGAGTGTAATCATGGTGATTATTTTCCATTGGGGCGTACCGAGCGCGGCGGCGGCTTCGCGTAAGCGGTTGGGCACGAGTTTGAGCATGTTCTCTGTCGTTCGGACAACCACGGGAATTACGAGTATCCCCAGTGCGAAGGACCCTGCAACCCCCGAAAAATGCTTGACATGGACCACGTAGGCTTCATAGACGAATAGCCCGATCACTATGGAAGGCGCGCTGAGCAGGATGTCGTTGATAAACCGGGTGACAGGCGACAGCCAGCCCGTTTGACCGTACTCCGCCATGTAAGTCCCGGCAAGAATACCGATCGGGGTCGCAATCAGCGTGGATAACATTACCATGGAAAAACTGCCCACGATTGCATTGAGCAATCCTCCCTGACTCCCCGGAGGAGGGGTCATTTGGGTAAAAACGCTGAGGCTCATCCCCGGAATTCCATACTGCAAAAGCGTCAGCAGAATCCAACCCAGCCAGAACAGGCCAAAGCAAACGGTGAGCACCGCGCCTATCTGACTCAGAAAATTAGTCAGATGCCGTCGGGTATGGAGCGAAACCATGGTCTATTCTCCTCCGCTCAATACAGTTTACCCTCGAGTCTCGATAGCCTGAACAGCAGAAGTTTGGCAAGCGCGAGTACGATAAAGGTGATGACAAAAAGGATCAGCCCCAGTTCGATCAGTGAGGAGGTGTAAAGCTCCCCGATCGCCTCTGTGAACTCGTTTGCCAGGGTCGAGGCGATGCTGTTTCCCGGCATGAGAAGCGACGCGCTCAGTTCATGGGCGTTGCCGATCACGAAGGTTACGGCCATCGTCTCGCCGAGCGCCCTCCCGAGGCCGAGCATGATGCCGCCCACCACACCGATTTTCGTGTAGGGCAGAGTGATGTTAAGGACCACTTCCCAGGTAGTTGCCCCAAGCCCGTAAGCAGACTCTTTCAATAGAGGGGGGACCACTTCGAACACATCCCGCATGACCGACGCGATAAACGGAATTACCATAATCGAGAGGATCAGTCCCGCAGTCAGCATCCCTATGCCTATGGGCGGCCCGTGAAAAAGATATCCAATCAGAGGCAGGACGCCCAGGTGAGAATTTATCCAGGGTTCTGCGTGGTCACGAAACAGGGGTGCGAAGACAAACAGGCCCCACATGCCGTAGATGATGCTCGGAATGCCCGCGAGAAGTTCAATGGCTGTGCCCAGAGGTCTTTTGAGCCATAGAGGACACATTTCCGTAAGAAAAAGAGCGATGCCGAAACTTACGGGCACCGCGATCAAAAGTGCAATGGCCGATGTGACGATAGTCCCGAATATGGGAACCAGCCCGCCAAACTCTTTGGTTACGGGATTCCACTCGGCATTGAAGATGAAACCTAAGCCGAACTTCCTTATGGCGGGCAGACTCCCGATGAATAGCGAAACGGTTATGCCCGCCAGAAGGACAAGAACCAGAAATGCAAAAAACCTGGTGACATTCTTGAAGAGCAGATCCGCCACATAATGCACACTAAGGCGCACGTCGGAAATCTGCCTTGACATGGGCAGGACCTCACTTCCATTGGCCATTGCTGAATGCTTCCAATGAAAAGACAAAGGGGGCCACGCCCCCTTGCCGGGATAAGATATTAATTATACCCCAAGCAGATAGTAAACACTGTTACGAGAAAAATCTGTCCCCTACTTGCCTGCGGCCAAAGCGTCATTCCATACAGGAGCCCCACTTGTCGTCTTTATCTGTGTCCACGAAGTCTCGATAAGTTTCACGACGCTTGCCGGCATCGGCACATAAACGAGATCCTCGGCCATCTTGCCCCCATTGGCGTAAGCCCAGGCGAAAAATTTGAAGACTTCCTGCGCCTGGCCGGGATTATCCTGCACCTTTTGCATCAGGATGAAGGTGGCGCCGGTGATCGGCCAACTGTCTTGTCCGGGTTGATCGGTCAGTATCATATAGAAACCGGGGGCCTCTTGCCATTTTGCACCGGCTGCCGCCGCCTGGAATGTCGAGTTATCGGGTTTGAGGAACCGGCCCTCTCGATTCTGCATCAGAGTCAAGGGGATTTTATTCTCCACAGCGTAAGCATACTCGACGTAGCCGATGGAATTTTTCACTTGCTGAATATAGCTGGCAACACCTGCATTGCCTTTGCCTCCAACACCGGCAGGCCATGAGACCGAGGCGTCGTTACCGACCTTTTCCTTCCAAGCGCTGCTCATTTTGGAAAGGTAGTTCGTAAAGATGAAAGTCGTGCCGGACCCGTCAGACCTGTGGACTACCGTGATCTCCGCGTCGGGAAGCTTTAAGCCGGGATTCAATTTGGCAATAGCCGGATCAGTCCATTTTTTGATGTTGCCAAGGTAAATATCCGCCAGGACTTCGCCGTTGAGCTTCATATCCCCGCTCTTAATTCCGTCAATGTTGATGGCGAGTACTACCCCCCCCATCACGGTGGGGAACTGTTGGAGACCGTTCTTTTCAAGTTCATCCAATTTCAGCGGCACATCCGAGCCGCCGAAATCGACGGTTTTAGCCTCTATCTGCTTGATGCCGCCGCCTGAACCAATGGCCTGATAATTGAGGCCCACTCCAGTCTTTGCCTTGTAGGCCTCGGCCCATTTGGAGTAAACGGGATATGGAAAAGTTGCTCCCGCCCCCGTAATGTCGGCTGCAAAGGCTGCGGTAGCCACAAAAAGGCAAAGCAGCAAGCCTGTTGACGCGAAGAAATTGCGGGCAGAACACACTTTCATCTTGGCTCTCCTGTCGTAGTTGAGCGAGCCGCAAATACTGCGGACCGTTTTTCTTCATCGCGATTTTGAGTCTTCAACACCGGGAAGAAAAAAATAGACGAGAAATGTTACATTCATGTGACAATTCTGTGGAAATGCGGTGACACTGCCTTGAAGTTAAAAGATCGGTTCGGCAAAGGTGAATGGGTTGCGGTCCTTTCTGCGCGTGTGTGGGAATTCCGGAAAGGACGGCCTGCAGGTCCTTCAGATTCATGTGAATTTCACCTCGAGCATATTGTGTTCTCATCCCTGCGTCAGTTGTTTGCTTGCCGGATGCTCGAGCAGGTCCAAAGCTCTGAGCAACTGGGTGTCATCACTGGCCTTCATTTGAGCCGGATCCATACCCTTCTCCCTATCCGGGTAGAGCGGAATGGCGCCAACCGGCAAGCTGACTTCCACGTCGGGTGTGATGCCCTTGTGCCAGATGACGTGTCCAGCGGGAGTGATCCATTCTGCTATGGCAAGGAGCACGGCAGATCGGTCTGAGAGGCCGAATGCCTGCAGCACTGTACCTGCGCCGAAAGTTTTTGTCCCGACCAGTTCGGCCCGATGTGCATCCTTTAGGGCCCCGGCGACAACTTCCGAACCGCTGGCAGAGCCACCGTTGATAAGCACAACCAGAGGAATTGCGGTCGCCAGGCCTCCAGGCTTAACCGGAACCGGTTTGACATCACCGGCGCCGTTCTTTTCAATAACTACATTCCCACCGCTCAGAAACTGACTGGCTGTGTCGATAGCTTCATCGAGAACGCCTCCGGGATTATCGCGCAGATCCAGGATGATCCCTGTTAAACGCTGATTCCTGACCTCTGTTAAAGCTTTGCGCACTTCTTCCGCAACCCCTTGACTGAATCCGGCGATTCGCATATGTGCCACTTTAGAGCCTGATAGGCGCTGCCACCTGACATTGCGAACAGTAATTTCAGCCCTTACGATCGTGATTTCCCGGGATTGCCCTGAGTTTGAGTTCACAATGGTTAAAGTGACCGAAGTGCCCGGCTTTCCGGCAATCCGGGTCACAGCCTCCTCCACTGGAAGGCCGGTAATATCTTCTCCATTCACTCTCAAAATGATGTCACCGGATTGGAGACCTGCCCGTTGAGCCGGAGAACCGTCCATCGGCGCCAGGATGACGATATGACCTTCCTTGATTTTGATTTGTGCCCCAATGCCACTGAAATTGCCCTGCAAGTAATGAGACTCGATATTGAGCAAGTCAGGGCTCAAAAAGGTGCTGTGTCCAGTATCCCCCAAAGCGTTAACCATGCCGGAAATCGCTCCGTAAGTAAGTTTTTTCCGCTGTACTGCCTGATGATCGACATACTTCTTTGAGATGATGCTCCACGCTTCCGAAATGAGTTTGAAATCAGGTTCATCCGTCTTTTGCACATTTCTCAAAGGAACAAAGTCTGCCAAGACCATCCGATCCAGCATGACTCCCCCGATTATAGTGCCGCCCAAGATCACCATAACGCAGGTAATCAAGCCGATAAGTTTTGCGCCAGTGGCAATGGGTCTCATTCATCACCTCATAGTTTTGAATTGTGTAGTTAGTACTACTCCGACATTTTTAGTTGCGTTTTCGAAACCTATGTATTATATCATGGAGGCATGACAACTCCTAAAATACATTGTGGTGTAGATGATTACATGGCGACATTTAGCAGGTA
>JBEKPW010000250.1:0-5980 GCA_049520315.1 Syntrophobacteraceae bacterium | reverse complement strand
TAAAATTGTTCCCATTTCCCATCCTCCTTTTCTTTAGCCCCAAGTGACTCATACGCGGCCTCTTGCGCTGTAGGAACGCCGGCGGCTCTGCCTCAGTCGGCCATGGGGGTGAGTTGATAAGAAATCGCTTTTTGCTGGTTTGAAAAAATAAGCACCTGTCGTAGATGCTGTCAACGGCATTTACATGCCGATTTTTTTGGGAAGTGATGAAAAAAATCATCAGGGTGTGTCATTGTGTTTCGGAAGTAACCCGCATATCCTCTCAAATTCCGTTCTCCGTATCGAGCGTACTATTTGTTTCATTCAATAATGGTTATTGGAAAACTTAGTGTTTGTTCCTGGCGATTCGCAAATCTGCAGGGGCAATAAACTATCCGCTGATGGACAATTCATGCTTAGAGGTGACAAAAAGCATACGCTGCGTTTAGTGAATAGCCCGGTGAGTTGCGCAGTTGGCCTCTGGTAATATTGACAGCGAAATTGTTCACTCCGCCCCTTGGAACCAATGCTGAAAACGGGATGGCTACAATCTTGCTGTTGCCCATGACGGAAAGGATTATGTAAGCCGGCTGCCCGTAATCATCGTACCTTACACACTCGATCCTGCCAAGATCTTCTCCCCGCAGATTGTACAACTGATGTCCTCTCATAGCGCTCGATATATCCCAATTCTGGGCCACACATACAGCAACAGGTTGAGCGATGAAGGCAATCGCAATCAATATAGCCAATGCCGGTATATTTAATTTCTTCATTAGTTTCTCCTACGCTTGCAGAAGCGCGCCATTCGCGCGATGAACTCCATACGCCGCGGAACGTGGAAAATGGTGCCGGTAAATCGCGGATGTGAGCAGGCATGCCCCCTTATGGCCATTGTTTGTGGAAGCGGCAACTCCTTGCAATGCTCTGATTTGGTGCCATATCCCTCCAGTATTTCGCCGGATAAATACTCCGGACACTCCGATCCTGCCTTCAACTAACGCGCTATGCTGCCTTATGCTTACGCAAAATCTATGCTCGGTGTACTGATAACCGTAATGTTTTCCTTTTAAGTAATGTTTAGAAATACTTACGGCAGGGTGAGTACCGTCGAAGGTTGTGGATTTGAACAGAAAAAGTGTTGCGTGTAGCATAAGGTACTCCCTGGGATCGAAGTATCATATGACTTTAAAGGAATGCAACGTTTCTGTTGCATGCAACAGTTCCCAGATCCAAGTCCACAAGCTTCGATGGGACACGTCCTGCCAATAAGTACTTATATATATGTATAAAAATGAAGTGGCGACGTTTCTCAGCCTGTCTGGCATAGAACATGCTCAAGTATAATGTCACTTAGCTCATTCCAACCTGGAGAGGTGGTGATGATATGATGAGAATCTGGGCAAGATCTACAACCTGGTGATCGACGCCGAACATCTCCGCCTGGTTACGAGGTTCTCTTCATCGGAGGTTATTGGTACGGGGAACAAGCTGTTTGTCATGTCTTGGAAAATCTTCGAATTCCACGCCGCTGAGCACAAGCTTATCCTCAACTCGAGTTTCGTCCTTGAGCCCGTCCAGACGTTGTTCAGGAATCGATTACGCCATTTCAGGAAACTTTGCCGTCCAAGTGAAGGCGCGTGAACTGGAACGAGAAATTGACAAAAGATTATGTCGAATTATATTCCATAAAAATTAATTTAAAAGAAAGGTGCATGCAATGGCGTTCAATCTTCCTGACCTTCCGGCTTATTCAGGGCCGCTGGTATCTTTAATTGCCGGCCTGTTAGTTTTAATCATGCCCAGGCTTTTGAATTATGTTGTGGCGTTCTACTTGATCATTACAGGTATCTTGGGTTTGCTTCATCGATAACTGGAAATAATTCACCCCATAGGGATTGGATTATTCTTGTCGGCTGAGCAAAATCAAGTATGGCGAGTTACTAATTAGGCTTCTATTCTGGTTATGGCCATTGCAATCGTTGTGGTAGTGATTGGCCTCCTTCAGGGGAAAAGATCCGTATAAGTAATTTGGATAATCAGTCCCGTATTTGCACCAAACAGGTACTGGCCACCTGATCGAAGATATCTCGATTCGGTGATTTTACCGGAACACTAATCTCGTTCAACCCGTGACGTCTGACGCGGGCGTTGGATTCAGCCATGATCAAACTACTTATGCGCGACTCAAGCTTCTTTAGAACGGCATCGTTATCTTTGTGAATACAAACGGAGGTTAGCATGCTTTGGACGATCCTTAAACCAGGCGGAAGACTCTGGCGGCTAAGCTTCGTCAGCGAATATGCGACCGGCAGGATCAAGAAGGTTGTTCCTTGTCGGCATTTTTTTACTGGAATGTTGGCGCTCGTCTGTTCACTTCCCTATTCAGCGATGGCAACTCAAGTTCATGAAGCCACGGTCTCGGCGGCTCCGGGCACGCTCGTTCGCTGGTCGGCACCGGCCACGAAGAGTTGCGGTATGAACGGACGCCACTGGCCTGCGTTGCAAGAGACATGCTATTACCCGGTCGATTTGCTGCATAAGCCGGGTCTCATAAAGATCACGCGTTCGGGCAACGGTCGGACCGAATCCGCTCACATCTCCGTGGAGCCTTATCCGTACGGGACACAGGAGATCGACCTCGGCGACATTCCGCAAGCCAACCCATCGCCAAAGGACCTCATGCGCGACAAGCGTGAGCGGAACCTGCTGAACAAAGTCTGGCGGCGCAAGGAGGGGCCTGCAATGTTCGATCTACCCCTTGAGAAGCCGGCCAAACCGCTGCCTGCGGGCAAGGACTTCGGCGTGAAGCGGATCTTCAACGGCAAGCCGGCCGCTCAGCCCCACACTGGGGCCGACTATCTCACGCCGGCGGGCACGCCGGTCTTGGCTGTCGCCGATGGTACAGTGGTAGTTGCCGAGGATCTATTCTTCGAGGGCAATGCCGTGTTCATCGACCATGGCGACGGCCTGATCACGATGTCCTTCCACCTATCAGAGATCACTGTGACGGCGGGTGAAAAGGTCCACAAAGGCGACACTATCGGCCTGGTCGGCACGACGGGCCGATCCACTGGGCCACACCTGTTCTTCGGCGTGCGCTGGCACGGCGCCCGCATCGACCCCCGATTTCTGTTTGAGGACCCTGCCAAGATCCCGGCAGTGGGCCCGTGAGCGGGGGCAACAAGCATTATGTGTTAAAGTTCTATGAGATTTTGTCAATGCAAAGGATTTGCGAAGGCAAGAGTTTGTTCCAATCCGCCTTATCGACTTAGATCGCAAGCTCCCCATCTGGCATTGAAGTGTTACATGTGCGACGAAAGAAATGCAACGCTTCCGTTGCATGCAACACTCCTTCTGTTCAATCTACAATCTTCCACCCCACTGACCTAGCAGTAAATATCCGTAAATATTATGATATATTAAAGGCAACAGATGGCGATCTGCCGGGCATGAAGTTTGCTGAAACATAAATGGATGTACATGAACCAATCGGACGTGTGTGTCGACCAAATCAAAAAAAGGGAGAACGTGCTTCCCGGCTTGTCCATTTTGGCGAGTCTACTTTATTGGAGGAAAGATCATGAAGTCGAGCACAAAAGATAAAATCAAAGGTGTGACGGAAGAGATCGAAGGAACCGTCAAAAAAGGCGCAGGACGTCTTTCAGGCGACCGCGGGCTCGAAGAAGAGGGAAAGAAGGACCAATTGAAGGGCGCGGTGCGGAAAAAGGTTGGCGAAGTAAAGAAGGTTTTCAATAAATAGCCTCCTGGTTCTTCTTGTCGTTCTCGAACAGGCGGGTTTGTTTGTGGCCTTTCATTACGCACAAGTCGGCAGAGAGTAATCTCGTCGTCCAAGAAGCACCTTTTTGCGGAGGCGTGCGGTGGTCGCCTATGCCGTTTGCGCCGGACGGATTGTAAAAACTTATCGAGCTGGAAGAAAATCAGTGGAGGATGCCATGAAGAAAGAAATGAGAGAACTTCAACAACTTAAAGGGATAGGAAAGGTTCTATCCCAGCGATTAGTCGAAGCAAGTTACAGCACTATTGCCAGGGTTGCCGCTGCGGAAGAACACGGTTTAAAGAGAATTCCGGGCATGAACCCGCAAAAGGTACGCTCGATCGTAACTCAAGCCAGGGAGATGACATCTGCAACTGAGAAAAGTCGGCCCAAAAACTGGAAGGACGGAAGCAGCGTGCAGATGGATGGGACCAGATTCTAATGCAAAAGCTCAATTGGGACCTGAAATTCACAAGGTAGCCCTTACCGCCTCGTTTACGTGGCGCCAACAAGAAAGTAATGGATAAATTTGTCAACAAGAGACGGTCAAATGTTCTCGGATCAAAAACACTGATGCAGAACGAAGATCCTAATGTACAGGTCAATCTGACGGAGAAGTCATGGATGAATTCGACGTCCTGGTAGTCGGATCTGGAACAGGCGGGCAAACAGCTGCATTCGAGCTGAGTAATGCCGGCTTAAAAGTGGCTGTTAGCGAGAAGAGCGATCGTCCGGGAGGAACTTGTGCGCTTCGCGGCTGTCAGGCGAAGAAGTGGTTTTATGAAGCCGTTGAAACCGTTGCCAGGTCCAGACATTTGAAGGGAAAAGGGATCATGAATCCGGCGGCGGCAAAATGGTCCGAAATCCTTGCGCAAAAAAATGATTTCACATCTCAGGTCCCCGAAAACACCATCAAAGCTTTCAGGGATGCTGGCATCCGTTTTATGCCGGGAAGAGCGAGCTTTCTGTCACGCAACATCATGGAAGTCGACGGAAAATCAATAGCGGCCCGGTATTACATCCTCGCCACGGGTGCAATGCCTATGTCCTTGCCCTTCAGAGGCAGCGAGAACATCGTCACCAGTGACGAGTTCCTCGAACTTGAAGAGCTTCCCGAAAATATCCTTTTTGTTGGAGGGGGATTCGTCTCCTTCGAGTTTGCACATTTCGCAGCAAGACTGGGACCGAAAAACGTTCGAGTCAGGATCTTTGAAGTGAGTGACAGGCCTTTGGGTCCGTTCGATGCAGAGATGGTTGAGTTACTCGTAGAGGCTTCGGGAGAGGAAGGCATCGAAGTTCATACCAACGTTCAAATCGCATCCATCGACAGGAGGCCATCCGGGTTCATGGTTGTGACCGGAAAGGGAGAATCCTTGACGGCCGACTTGGTGGTTCACGGTGCGGGAAGGTCCCCTAACATTGAAGAACTCAACCTGAGAGCGGGAGAGATCACCTACTCCGCGCGGGGAATCACCGTTGATGAGAGGATGTGCACTGCCAACCCCAATGTTTTCGCAATCGGCGACTGTGCTGCGACCATTCAGCTTGCACGGGTTGCCGATTTTGAGGGACACGTGGCGGCGAGAAATATCCTGGCGGAGATCAATAATACCAAACGAGTCACGATCAATTATGAAACGGTTCCGAGTATGCTCTTCACCTATCCTCAATATGGCATGCTGGGGAAAACCGAAGGGGCTTTGCTGCAGCAAAACACAGCGTATCGGAAGTCCTTTGCAAAGGACCTGCAGTGGCCGACTTACAGACGCATCGGGTTGAAGCATGCAGCTTACAAGATACTGGTGGGTACGGACAGCCGGTTCCTTGGAGCCCATATCCTCTCAGATAATGCCTCCGGCCTGATCAATACGCTGAAACTGGCTATGCTCAAGAGCACCACCGTTGAAGAACTCTATTGGCAAAGCATCATGAGCCCTTTCCCGACAAGAGAGAGCGACTTGACCTATATGTTGAAACCTCTGTTGTGATGGAAAGTTATGAACAATCAACTGCTTGGAGGTGATACTATGTTTATAGTTGTAATCTCTTTCCCACCCATAAAGGCAGGCAAAGACGCAGAGTTTCGAGAGTGGTTTGCCTCCACAAACGAACAATTCTCCAACCATAAGGGTTTTATCAGGAGGAGGCTTTTGAAGCCATTGGAGGCTGGCAACTACGCGGCTATCGTTGAATTTGAGAACCAGGAGGCCTTTAAGGCAACGC
>JBEKPW010000249.1:0-4714 GCA_049520315.1 Syntrophobacteraceae bacterium | reverse complement strand
CCTACCATTCGTGAACTCTGAATTTTTCAAAGAACCCTGTTTTGTAGTGCCAAGAAAGTCAAGTGCTAGTCTATGTTATTGAATTTGCAGAATAACTTTTTTGATACTGTTAAAGATGAGCCTAGATCGATTTCTATCTCCTGAAAGGGTTCGGCGCGTACCTTGTCGTTTTCTACAAAAAGCCCTGCTACCACCCACTTGCGGGCTTCCAGCCTGAATACATCCAGAGTTTTTCCAGTCGGGTCAATCAGCCAGACATGCTGTACTCCGTATTGGCCGTAAAGGGGCATCTTCATGACTCTGTCAACCCGGAGAGTGCCAGGCGAGAGCACCTCGCATACCCAATCGGGACAAACCGAAATCCAATTGGTGTCCTCCGACCCCGGAAACCGTTCCTTTCTCCACCCGGCCAGATCGGGAACCAGGATATTCTCTCCGAGCCTGATTTCAGGCTCGTCGAGGATAATCCATCCGCCAGGTCCTCCGCCTCGGCCATGACAATATGGCGGTACAACTTCGCCTCCCAGGTATGAGGAAACTACGGCACGTTTCCTCGACGGCCTCGGAGTCATAATCAGCTCAGCGTCAATTATTTCACCGATCATGTTTTCCGGGATACTGTACAGGTCGTCGTAGGTGGCCTTCCTTTTTGCCATCTCTGCCATGACACACTCCTTCTTTTCTTGAAGAATTCTACTAAAGGTCATTCAAAAAAGCCAGTTGGAAAGCCAGTCTAACTCTTGCGTTGATTCGGTCGAAGAATTTGTTGAATAACGGCAGTACACGGACATTGTCCGGTGGCCGGTCAATTTCACGGTCGTCCTTTCCTCAACTCCTGCCCGGCGCATAGTAATTCTTTGACCTCGCGCATTTCATGCCCTATAAAACCTTCAGGAACAAGGAAATGAGGGCGGTCCACCTGAGCAATTATATATTCTCATCCGAAAGGTTTTGGGATGAAAACTCCTGTCTTTGAGAGACGCGCCCGGAAAGTGCCGCTCGATGCGAATAACATGTGGTCCGCCTTCCGGCCTGTGCTCGGTTCAATTGGATCGGGGTTGAAATTTGCCGGCTCGGTTCTCGTTGATTTATGCCTTCCAAGGAGCTGTGCCGGCTGCCAGAGGATAGACACCCAGCCCCAAAGATCCTGGTGCCTCGAGTGTTGGGAAAATATCCCCTGGGTCGTATCTCCTCTTTGCCCGGGATGTGGCAGACCCTTTACAGATTCACCCGACTCCCCGGACCACCTGTGCGGCGAATGCATCGATCCCACCTTCCATTTTGACACGGCCAGATCGGCCGTACTTCATGAAGGAATCATCCGCTCCCGCATCCACCAGTTCAAGTTCGGGGCGCAAATGGAATGGGCCCCTCCGCTGGTTGAACTGCTGGAGATCGCTTATGCCGGTTGGAGATTGCCCGAACCCGCCCTGATCGTTCCTGTGCCTCTGCATCCCAAACGCCTCAAGGAGAGAGGATTCAACCAATCGGGACTCTTGGCCCGCGAGTTCGCGCGCAAAATCAAGGCGCCCGTCTCATTCGACGCCATTATAAGAAAAAACCGGACCGAACCTCAGACTCGCCTCAACCGCAGGGAGCGCCTGGAAAACGTGAAAGGCGCCTTCGAGATTCCCGACGCTCGCAGAGTACGGGGCCGCAGCATTCTTGTTATCGACGATGTCTTCACTACCGGTACGACTTTAAGTGAATGTGCAAGGGTCCTTAAAAGCAAGGGAGGGCATCCGAGGTGCATGCCATCACGGTCACGCGAGCGCTGCCCGGATAATCGGAAGAGAAAATGTAATTCGGTCTCAGTTGTGTGATTTCATCGGGCGTGGGTTGGTTCGTAGGCGGGGACTTTGCATTTCCTGTCGGCCTTCACGAGGGATGTGTCCTGAGTTGACAGCGGCAGATCAAGCCTCATGGCGAGGTCCAGGTAGGAAGCGTCATAGGTTGAAAGCCGGTGTTCCCGCGCGAGCGAAACGATCTCCTTGAGCATTCGCTCGGGGGTTTCCTGTTCCACCGCGATGGGCAAACCGCTCAAGAGCTCGAGAAAGCGGACGACCGAAGCATGGCTGAGACGCTTTTTCCTTTCCGCGACAAGCAGGACGTTGCCCACCTCTAGAGGCCATATGGCGGGAACAAAGGCCTCCCCGGCCTCGAGGCTTTCGAGGACAGCCTCCGCATAGCCGTTTCCCTCATCCTCGAAACACCACGACATGACGACCGAATTATCGACGACAAACCGGACAGACATCAGCGCCTTCCTTCCTCGATCATATCGCGGATGGAAAGCCCGTCCAGGCGGTTGCCGCTTCGAAAGCGTTTCAACTGGTCGATAATGTTGCGCACGGGGGTCCTCTTCGAAGCATCGGCTGGTTGCAGAGTCGCCACTGGCACGCCGTGCTTTGTGATCATTATCTTCTCACCCTTGGCGACACGCTCCAGGAGTTGGGTGAGGTGAGTTTTCGCCTCATAAGCTCCTACTGTTTCCATAAAGCACCTTTCGTATAAACCAGTCTACTACCAGTCTAATATATGCCACCCAAAAAACAACTCAAATCCAAATCGTAAATAGTCAGCAGCCTTAAAAGCAAGGGAAGGCATCCGAGGTGCATGCCGTCACGGTCACGCGGGCGCTGCCCGGATAATCCGAAGAGAAGGGAACAACCAGGCTCAACGCAACGATACTCTTATCAATGAAGATCTACTTGTTTTATTAAGAGTGAAATCGAACTGGACGAGAGATCTTTCGTTATTGTACGAGATCGGCTTCACCGCAAGGTCGCCCGGAAGCGTTCTCGGCAGCCTTTCCCGCCTTGCCAAGCATCCTTCGAGAGCGCAAAAATCGTCTCCCCTGTCATCCCCGCACCTTGGCTTCTGCCATCGCAGCCACCGCCGCCTGCATCACCTGCTTCACCGGAACACCGTGTTTTTCCGCTGCCTTGCGGCAATCCTCATATTCCGGCATCGCATTCATCTCCACTCCGTTCCACAGTCCCAGCTTCACGCGGATGGTTCCAAATGCCGTCTGTGTTTCCACGAACTTCCGCTCTAACACCACACGTTTCTCTTCGCGCACCCTGATGCCCAGCGTGCTTGTTTCCCGGAATAACAGTTCTTCGAAGGCCGCAGCATCTTTGCTTTCGCATAGTACCGTCAGCAGGCTGCCTACGCGGCCTTTTTTCATTGTCACCGGAATGCACATTACGTCCAGCGCACCCTGCGCTATGGCCATTTCCATGGCGCGGGCCACTACCTGCGGACTCAGGTCGTCCACTGCACATTCCAGCACGGTGATCGTCTCTTCCGAAAACTGCGTCGCGCTTTCTGCATCACCAATGCTGAGCCGCAACACATTTGGGAAGCGCGCCGGATTCCGTTTCCCGGCTCCATAGCCAATCGACTGAGACCGCATTGCAGGAGCATCCCCAAAGCTGCACTCGAGTGCTCTCAGCAAGGCTGCTCCAGTCGGCGTCACCAACTCCATCTGGAGCCCCGATGAATAAGTAGGCATGCCTTTCAGGAGTGCGGCGGTCGCCGGAGCGGGCACCGGAAACCTGCCATGGGCACACTCGACAAATCCGCCACCGACATTGATTGCGGAACAGGCCCACTTGTCGACTTGCAGCGAACAAAGTCCTACCGCACTACACACAACATCGGTAATCGTATCCACCGCTCCCACTTCGTGGAAGCGAACCTTTTCCACCGGGACATTGTGAATCTGCGCTTCCACCCCCGCCAGGAGCTCAAAGGTTCGCAGCGCCAGGCCCTTCGCGTCTTTCGGCAACGCAGCCTGTTCTATCAACGTACGGATGTTGGCCCAATCTCTTCCATGCACATGACCGTGTCCATGCTCTTCATGAGGGTGTTTGTGATCGGACTCCCCATGAGAATGGCCGTGCCAATGCTCTGCGTGAGCGTGAGCTGTCACGTCTGAGTGCGGAGCATCCGCAGGGTTGCCATCCACCAGCACATCTACTTTCGTGGACTGAATGCCACTACGGTTGACCCGCTCGACATGCAGATCCGCTCCCAAGTCCAGTGCCCTTACTGTTGACCTCAGAAGTTCGGCGGACACTCCCGCGTCGACCAGAGCTCCCAGCAACATGTCTCCGCTGATACCCGCGAAGCATTCCAGATATCCAATTTTCATTTGCCAGTCCTTTGGGGCGTGCGCTACTGCGCCGGCCTTTCCGTCATCTGTTGCGCGTTGTCCTGATCGGGAAGAAACCGGCATTGCCGATCAGGACATCAATCACTCAGGGTGGTTTCGGGGGGTGGCAACCCGGGACGGCGCTGCCGGCTACCGTTTCCCGGCAGCGTCAACCAAAGAAGCGATCGGCAGGATGGCATTCATTGAGCCGGAACGAAAACCTTCGAGATCGAGGGTCACGTACGTGAACCCGACAGACTTGAAGATGCGCACCAGCTCGTCCGCCATCTCCAGCGACATCGCACGCGGCAGCTCTTCCCGTGCAATCTCGATGCGGGCGATCTTGCCGTGGTGCCGCACCCGGAACTGCCGGAATCCCAGGTCGCGCAATGCATCCTCGGCAGTCTCGATTTGCCTGAGAACCTCTAACGATACTTCCCGTCCGTATTCAACGCGCGACGCCAGACACGCGGAAGCCGGCTTGTTCCACACTCGAAGCCCCGCCGCGTGCGCCAGATTACGGATGTCCTGTTTCGACAGGCCGGCCTCCAGCAG
>JBEKPW010000248.1:0-4734 GCA_049520315.1 Syntrophobacteraceae bacterium | reverse complement strand
TATGCCTCGAAAAGCATAATCGGCAGGGATCACCTGGTAGCGGGCCTGGGAACTGCCTTCCAGCGCATGCGCATGCCAGCCTTTGCTGTAGGCGTCCGTTATCAACAAGATAGCCGGGGCGCTGGTTTCCGCCTCGATGATGAGGTAATCTGTCGATCGATCGAGTATACGCACCTCGGAATTCGCCGGTGCTGTATCTTTCATGGGGATTCCCGGATCGTTTTCGATCAGGACGGTCTCACGAGGATTAAAGCTTGAATTGTTAAGGGTGGTGAACATCTTCTTCCGGCTGTCAAGGACGACCGAACTGTAGATCAGGGACACGTGCGGCAAAGGGTTGCGCGGGAGTTGGAGGACACGCGCCCCGCCCTGGTCCACGCCGACCGCAGATTTGCATCGCATCAGATCAAAAAGGGGATGGATCCGTTTGAAGCGCATATATTGCGTGACTTCGTCAGGATTGAAACCCTGCGTCAGGGCAACGAACTCGGCGTACCGTCTAACGACACAGAAGTCATAGCCCCAGATCCCGGAAGCTCCGTATAACATGCCCGCATTGGGCCAAGGCGAAATGAGGATTCGCGTATCCCGGGGCATTTCGGCCAAAAAGCCGGCTATCGGCTTGGGCAGGACCTCGGATGAATGAAAGGTGTCCCTGGATATTCGGGCAAACAGCAGCAACTCAGCCGTGGACAGAATAACCAGAAGAAATGCGAGCTTCGCTTTCCTGCCGGCGATCCCCGCAAATAAAGCCAGCAAGCCGCAAGTGGCGGCAAATATGTATAAACCGCGGGTTGTGAATTGCGCTGCCGATTTTATGTTTTGGCTATCCCGGTAAAAGTCTTTCGAAAGGCGGATTTCTCCGGCTTGAGACATGGCGGTCATTATATGCGCCCAGGCTTCCCGCAAGGGGCTCCAATGCACAATTCCGCCGCCGGCCAAAATTGCGGTCAAACCCAAGGCTATTGCAGCCGTTGCAAATACTTTATATCTTTTAAAGTCGTCCCGGAGGATTGCATTCATTCCGGTTGCGGAGAGCATTATAAGAAAAATTGTAGCCGGAAGGACAAATTTAGAGGTGGCCCTGAATTTGTCAAAGCCCGGAACATAATTATAAAGCAGGGAAAACCACGGCATGTGGGAGCCAAGTGCAAGAAGCATAAGCAATATGACCATTATCGATAATTCGATCATGGCCTTCCCCCTGCCGATCACGACCGCATATATGGCCAGCGCTAAGCCTGTAACACCGAAGAAGAGCGACATCTCCCACAAGTAGCATCTTCCCCAGTAGGGGTATTCAGCCATGTTTCCGAAAAAACCCGGAACCAGCCACGTGACCAGATTCTCTGGAGGAAATGAAAAGGCGGATGCGAATGCACGAGGAACGCCGCTTCCTCTCACGCATTCGCCATCGGCCTGTATGCCGGGAAGTAATTGAACCGCGGTCAAGAGTACGGCACCCAGATAAATGGCCGAAAAGAGCATGCAGAATCGCACCCTCGGCCTGGCCGATATCAACAGCAGGCCAGCATAAAGGCTTGCCGCGATTCCCAGATAGAATACATATTGTATGTTCCCTGCAAGGACCTGCATAGATACGGCGAAAGCGCCCAGAAATACCCAGCGGAAAGATGACTCCGCATGGATTCGATCTATCGACAAGAACAAAAGGGGCGCCCACACGAGGGTGCACAGGTGTGGAAGATGACCTGCGTAAATATGCAGAAAGTGCGGCGCGCAGAACATGAACTCTACGGCGGCAAGAAAACAGGCAAGATGGTGAAGACCCCTGTAATGCGCCCAGAGGTAAAAGAACATCCCTCCCAGGAATACGTGCAGTGCAATGCTGACATTGGTCGCCCGGGCGAGAGGCAGGACCATGAACAGCCAGTTAAAGGGGTAGAGAAGAGCGGACTGAAAACCGGCGAAGTAAGGCGCTCCACCGAAGATAAAGGGGTTCCACAAGGCCAGGTTCCCGTGGGCGAGCTCATCGAATCCGAAGTGCCGCCACGGAAGGAACTGAAGTGAGAGGTCCGTATTCAGGTTGGAGAGTACAATGTCCCCTGGAAAGAAAAGAACGTCCCAAAACATCCCGATACCCAGGAGCAGCAATGCCGAAAGTTCAAGCAAACAGATCCTGGACCGGCTTAGGGTAATATCGTTCAAATTCATACAGGCAGTCCATCGTCCATAAGGTTTTGATCTCCCTCATGAGAAGAAACCCGGTATCGGTTGTGATCTTTGCGCCCTGAAAATCAATGCTAATGGATCTGTCGAAATCAGGCCTTATGGTCCCTGTCTTTTTGTCACCAACCGCGCGGATGCAGCTATCCCTTTCTCTTACGAATTTCAACCATAATATCATATAGTTCCAGATAGTTATCTGCCGACAGCGTTCCTACGGCTTGTCATCTTGTTTTTTCCTGGTTGTTGCCCTCAGACGTTCCATAAGTTCTTGCGCTCTCCTTTGCGCCTCACGTTCCTTATTATCAAGGATCTCAGCCCATGGCTGGGTGACACGCCAGGTTAATTTACCGCTCAGAGGCAGCTCGGGGTATGCACCTCGATCGTACAACGAATAACCCCGGAACTCCACCGGACTTTCCTGGTAGCAGCACCAGACAGCCTTCCTTATTAAATCCGGATTTCCTTCAAATTGAAGATCAATCAGGTTGAGTTGTTTTCGGAACCGCTCAATCATCTCCACAGGCAGGTTGAAGAGAAAAGGATGCGGTGCATCGGTCCCAATGATACGCTTCTTCTCATCAACACCATTTTGAATCAGAGCTTTTAAAGCTTCTCCGGTCAAATGCCCTTCAGATTCCGGCCCGCCAACTATCAGGTAGCGTATATTGGGATTGCCGACGATATTGCAGACAATTTTTTCAAACCCAATATTCTCGTTTTGCACCGTTCCAGAGAGAGCCGCTCCCGCTTCTATCCCAGCCCTCACAAGGTATTCCAGTTCCACTGGGATTTTGTCAGCATCACAATTTAGAATGATCGCCACAGCAACCGGAGAAGAATCATTCCCCCTGACATACCTACCATCCTCAGAAGGATAATCAGCATGTGGATTGACCTTCAGCATATCTTTCTCTCAGCTGATTTGACCTGAATAATTAAGATATAGATTCATTAAAAAGGGCAGCCAAACGACCGGCGAGAATGGCAACTGTTGGCTACCCTGGCGAACATTCCGCCGGAGGAGTCCAGGAGGAAAACGCCGGCCCCGGGTCATTGCAGTCAGGATGAAGGCATCACCGGAGCCGGGATTTGACTGAGACGTCTACGTTCGTCGGTATCGCCAGTGCCCCGGCACCCATGCCCCAGCTTGGTTATAATGGCCGCGAACCCATACCCTGTAGCGATATGGCGGATATGGCGGGGGACTGTAATAGGCGGGCGCCGGAGGTGGAGCATAGTAGTAGTGAGGTCCACAGTAGGGACAAAAAGGAGCGGTTACAATAGCTGCTGCGGTTGTAACAGCGGCCCCAGCCACAAAGAACGGAAAGAGAAGCGGGTTGCAGAAATAGCAATCCTGAGCATTCGCAGGCGCAGCCGGAACAACCATAAAGAGAGCCAGCCCGATGGACGCCAAAATTATGATCTTTCTTGCACTCATTTTTTGCCTCCTGATGTATTGCGGTCAATAACGTTTTTTAATTCTTTATGACCGAAATGACGTACAGGCTTTTTAATTAGTCTACTTTGGAAGCCGGAAAATTTATAGTTGGCGTTCGTCAGCCGCACCTGCCGGAATCTCGAGGCTTGCGACAGATATTGCAAAACCTCTTTGCGAGTCAAACACCGTGCCGGGATTTTGAATCCGGACGAGTTTTATCGAGTTGAACGGTTACGAATTTGAACCAGTAAGATCCGGAAATTCTAATAATTTCGGCGAATGTCTCCAGCCATTTCCCCTTGCTGAAAACTGCCGTTGCGCCCAACCGGTAGCACTCAGACAACTCTGACCAGTCAGTCGAATCGGTGAGCACCACCACGTCGAGATGACCGAACTGAGGGTTCTTTCTTATGTACCTGAGTATGTCGCTTCCACTGAGACCCGGCAAATACAGATCCAGGAGAATCAGATCGGGATATTCGGGTTTACTCCCTGCGTATTTCCCGCGACCGTGCAGGTAATCCAGCAGCTCCGAACCAGATTCCATTGTCGTCAGAGAGTGGTCCAGTTCGCTTTCATCGAGGGCCTCTTTTATAATGAAGCAATCATCCTCGTCATCGTCAACCATGACAATTGAGACTTTTCGACCCGTTTCCCACATCGCCACCTCCGTTTTCAACTCGAACAGTGTTTAAAGCAGGTTCTGGAGCGGCATCCGGTGAGCTTCACTGTTAAATAAAATCATGAGAGGCTTTCAGCAACTGTCCCCGGGCTCCACACGGCGCCGCGGGGTAAGACCTTTTGCAAAAAAACGAGGAGGGAACAAAAATGTCAAGTCTGAACGAATTGTGCTGAAAAGTGGAAAATGGACCAGGCAGTTTTCACATCAATCCGATTGCCGCCTCAAGGATCAGAGGCCCGGAAAAAGGATCGATATTTGACCGTGTACTGAAAGTTCTGCAAATAAATAATCCGGAAAAGCGCGGGGAGCTTTGCCCCATAAGCGCTCAAATAAGATACTTGTACATTGGCCATTTTTATTATAGATTTGTTTTTCATGAATCCACTACAAGAGCTTGACGACTGGGAAATCCTATTGAGCTTTT
>JBEKPW010000247.1:0-4766 GCA_049520315.1 Syntrophobacteraceae bacterium | reverse complement strand
AACTGTATCTTTGGACTTCCATGTGGTTATCGCTTGTACGATGCTGCGCACGGTATCGAGTTAAGTATAAGCCAAACCGCCAATTTGCCAGGGACCAGCAGGAATACCGGAGAAAAACCCGCGGTCTTGACGAGCGGCGTTCGAAGCAGGGATGTAAGTACAAAAAACCGTCCCCACTCCCTCAACCTGAAACGGTTAAGAGCTTGAAAGGACAGGTTTTTCTCTTAAGTTAACGGCATTGGGTCAGACCGGGTCAGGGCCAATGCCGAACAATGCTGACCCAATGCCGAACAATGCCGCCACTTAATTTAGGGTGCTGGACGAGAACCGATTCGGGCTGCGACCAGTTCTACACCAGAGGTCGTGCTGATCAATTGACTAACGGCGAAATCCGGATTTTGAGCCTCGATCCAAGAAAGCTTGTGAGGCGCCAGCAAGAGCCATGCGGGAGGCGCGACTTTCATCGCATCGCGGAGGTCAAGCCCGTGAATGGGATGGGAGACATAGAACAACTGGTTGGTGTCTGGTCCGTCGATGTTGAAGGCCGGAGCCGGAGCCCGCCCGATCGCCTGGTCGATTGTTTGCCCGGCGATACGGGTTGCACCGAAGCTGTGGGGGAACATCGGCATGACCACTGTGACAAGCACCAGTTGATAGGCGAACAGCGCCGCCAGAAGGATTGCGGCGAAGCGCGACACAACGCGGCAACGCTGCCAAAGATCATCAATCGCGAGTCCCGCCATCACTGCGCACGCCGGTGCAGCCTGCATGGCATAGCGAGTGTTGGCGCCCGGCCAGAGAAATAGTACCAGAGTGGCCATGCCCGCGTAGCAAAACATTGCCTTGATGAGGGTGCTCTTCTCACCCAGCCGGCGCTCTTGCCATTGATGCACCATGAAGGGCAGCAACAACGTTGCGGGCAGTAGATCGAGCATCAGCACGCCGGAAAAGCGGACCCGCTCCACGAGATAAGCCACAGGCTCGATCCGATGACCTAGACGCATATAGCCGAGCCAAACCGTGAGATCGCCTGGCCGATAGACAGCAATTGCCCAGGCAACCACTGCAATCGCCGGCATTACCAGGCTCAACATCAGGCCAGGCAAATCGCCCCACCGTCTGTGCAAGACAATGAAGCCACCAACCCCCAGCGCAAAATAAGCGATTGGCTGCGGCCCCTTGGCCATCGCCGCTGTGGTAAGCAACATACCGCATGCGAGCCAACGCCGCCAACTGACACGCGTCTGTGCGCCGCGCCACCAGATAACCAGGGCGGCAAACGAAAGCACGGTGATGATCGTGTCAGGCTCGGCAATGGTCAGCTTACGCAACAACAGAGGGCAGAACAGGAAGCAAGCGGCGGCAAAGAAGGCGGCAGGCGTGCTCGCGAGGCGCCGGGCGAGGGAAAGCACAAGAAGAGCCGTAACCAGCACCGCGAGCATGGCTGGCAGTCGGGCCGACCATTCGTTGACTTCGCCGGTCAGACGCGCCACGCCGACAATCAGCCATGGCAGAAGAGACGGTTTCTCAGCCCATCGGACGCCATAGATCGAGGGCTCCAGCATGTTGCCATGTACCAGCATGTCGCGCGCCAGTTCGGCATTAGTACCCTCTTCCCAGATGAATGAGCGAACCGGGAGGCTGGGCAAGACGGTTAACGTCCAAACAAGAATCACCCATACCGCCGGTGTCATTCTTAGGAACTTAATCATATCATCCTGAATAATGCATCAACTTGACTATCTGCGATGCCGAACCTCATTTTGAGGTGGATTCGGCCCGGAAAAAATCCTTGAACAAACCCGATAGACCACAAAATCATACGATTTCCCAATCAAACATGCAAATGAAACGCCAATGGCATTACCTTTTTCAACTTTTCGATGACCCATTCTCACATCCACTTCGATTAAAAAAGCTATTTCGCATCCGGTCTTTCCAGGGGCGATTGGATCGTGGTTTTTTGTGCAAATAAATGCCATGTAACATCGAGATCAAGGAGTATCCTTCAAATGGATTAGCTTGCCCGATGAATCCTGTTTTTGCCGTTTATTACCGGCTCAAACTGTTATGGATTGACGACAAATCCCTCTTTGGTCGCCGCGGACTTCAAACGGCCGTCAAAGCAAAGGATCGTCAATCTTTCAGGATCTTCCCGGGAACCCACCAAGGCAGCCCCCAATTGACACGCGTCGGCAGCCCGCAAGGGATGAACCTCCAGAAGCCTTAAGGCCCTCGCACGCACTCTATCAACCGCTGTGACCTCGTCGGCCCTGCTCACAATGCTTGCAAGACGTTCCTTGACTTTCTCGAATTCCTCAGCGCCTATAAGCCCCTCCCTTACTCTTCTGCACAGTGCACTGAGCACCTCAACGCGACTCAAGCACCAGATCAGCATTCTCGGGTCATCGGCTACCACTTTGATGCAATATTCCGTGTTTTCTTCATTGATGAGCAGGGGGATGATTGCCGAAGAATCCCAGAACTTCATCTCCCACCATCTCTTTCTTCGAGAAGGGCTTGCAAGACTCCCTTGCCGGCAGGCATCTTATCTTTATCAAAGAAACCAGGTGGAAAAGCCTCCCTATCCTTGGCTCTGGTGATCAAGCCAAGGCGTTCGGCCTCTTCTATCCATGCCGGTTCTTTCTCGGCTCCGGCCGATTTGGAGACATGAATTAATCTGGCGACAGGAGTGCCTCGGTCCACTATTTCCACGTCTTCTCCTCCACGCACCAACCTGATAAAATGACTCAGGCGGTTCTTGGCCTCGGATATACTGGCACGAATCACAGCGGTACCCTCCTCATTATATGGCCTTAAGCGCTCTTTCATCATAGCTATAATAGCTATTATTATGGATAGCGTCAAGACGACGATGCAACCATAAATCCAGGAGCGAGAATCGGGAAGGAAAGCGGTTTTTCTTCGTGATCCATGCTCCCTGCATGTAGGTGTGACCCCCGTCTCTCATTTTGGAATATTTAGAGCAAGAAATGGCGGATGGTGGATCACATTTTCTTTGTTACATTGACGTCCCTGAACCATCTGTCTAGCATATCTGCTTGCAGACTTGTGGAGCGTGAAAGCTCGCTCCAGTAAATGTGAGAATTCATCGAATGACCTCGGTTGTTGTCGAGCTCCGAAAATATAATATAAGGGTAACATTTCGCGTATGTCATGATTATGTAGCAGATAAAGTAATCCATTCGTGTATCCATCGATGTACGCAATATCGGGATACTTCCTTATTTGTACTTTGGCTTTACGCAATTCATAGTATCCTAGCATAGCATTAGTGATGTTAGCGATGTGTGAGTAGTAGCCAGAGTTATGAAGGCCTAACATACGTTCAAATGCATGGATAAGGCCATCTTGATAACTTGCAGCATAAAGGATGTCTGGAGTGTCTATGATGTTGAATTCATCCCATAGACGATGGTGGGCTGCGCGAACAATTGTTAGTTCCGCTGAGACCTCTTCGAAAACCTCATCGGGAAGCATATGTTTACCTTCAATGAAGTGCTGCTTAATGACAGAAATGAAGTTAGTTGCGTCAGTGAAGATGGGTATGAGCCCAAGCTCGCGGTACCTTTGCTCATCTCCCCGGTCCAATGTAACTATAAAGCCGCGTGGCATGAGTTCCCCCATGTCTTTACGCAGCATGGAATGTATGCGCGTGAAATCCTCATCACGGAACGAGTAGCCAACGTAAAGAATTGTTTTTGTGGCCAGCATCATCTTCAGACTACTGCCTAGAATTCCCTTCTGAAGCCGCTTATAGCATTGTTGATAGTCTGCTGAAGTTGCTACAATCGAACCCAAGTTGGTTATCGAGCCGTGTAATTTGAAAACTTTACGGCCAGGTAACGACCAGAAGGCAAAATCCTTTGGCATTACAAAAGCAGTAGCTCCACATTCACGTTCGAAATAATCATCCCAGTTCGTCGTAACTATGGACTCGATAAAGAACAATGTAGATAGTTCATAATGAAATCGGGTCGCAATCCTATAAAGTTCTGGGAATGACCGGGTATATTCAAAACGTTCTCTGATTTTCCGCAGGAGGTTCGCCCGACCGTTCATCTGCGCGCAATACTTTGTCATCAGGCCGGAGAATGAGAGGCTCTCCGTTTCGGGTACTTTCAATTCACTGCGGATCTCCTCATAAAAAGTGCATGGAAAAACACTTTTATCCTCTGTGCTGATACCTGCACCAGCGAAAAGTACTACCCCACTTGAAAGGAGTTCAGCGATCAGGGGCTCGGGAAGATCGAACTCGTGGAATCTTTTGCAGAACTGGCACTCTGCAGGATCATGAGGCGTGTTATCATACTTTGAATCAGTGTGGTTCATGTCGGAACCTCAAAGGGGTGCAGTTTATGTTGGCAAAAAACCGGTGCGGGGTCAAGATATTTAGAAAACACTCCTACAAGATAGCGAAACCCTGCGGAGATTTGAGTGGAGAAGGTAGATGCCAGAATAAGTGGCTGTCAGGCTTGGACCCTGCCGGCGCCCATTCTCAAAGCCGACTTCGCCCGCATACATCGACGGGGTAAGGGCCGTTTTGAACCTGCACCTTTTTTGCACCAAAACGGTACCTAAGGTTGGATGCTGAAACAGGTTTATTGGCCAAGCTGCTCGGATATATTGCGGGCGGCCAGCAAACCTGCCAAAAACGGCGGTGATACAATCGGCCATGTCATGATCAACGCAAACCCCTGCGCCATTGCCGATTTGTGAAGGCAAAATAGAACGGAGGGGGTTCA
>JBEKPW010000246.1:0-4777 GCA_049520315.1 Syntrophobacteraceae bacterium | reverse complement strand
ACCATTCGTGAACTCTGAATTTTTCAAAGAACCCTGTTTTGTAGTGCCAAGAAAGTCAAGTGCTAGTCTATGTTATTGAATTTGCAGAATAACTTTTTTGATACTGTTAAAGATGAGTCTGAGATTGAGGGTGGTACGACCCCGATTATCGAACTGCAGTAGCCAAGCCAGATCTTGGAAAAGTGATCGGAAAGCAGGGGCGTAACGTCGATGCGATGCGTACAATTTTCAGCGCTGTTTCAATGAAGATACACAAACGCGTCATTCTCGAAATCATCGAATAGTTATTGGCGAGCAGAAGAGATATCTAATTGAAATACTGAGAGGTATGAAATGACTTCAGTTCAGTGATTGCTTCACTTTATTCCCCCGCACGCATGTATTGTGGAGGAGGAAAGTGAATACCTTTAAGATGCGCCTTCACGAAAAGACCACGCGACACTCAGAGAACTATAAGAAGCTTTCAGAGGACCACAGCGCACAATCGAAAGCGCTCGATCATCTAATGCATCGCCAGCCCGCTAGAATTGAAGCGGCTGACATTTATGCCATATTTGCGAATCAACTGGCGAAAAGCTCTGGGGTCCTTATTCGCCGCTGCCGCCGCTCTCGTGATATTGCTCCTATAAGCCAGCAAGAGCTTTTCTATGTATTCGATTTCAAACTGCCGAACCAAACGTGCTTTCGTTTCCTGAAATGTTTCCTGCGCCTCTTCCATCTGAAAACTACCTAAAACTATATGCCCATCCTGGACTATTTCAGAATCACAAAAGATCACGGCCCGCTCGATCGCATTTTCCAGCTCCCTCACATTGCCTGGCCAATTGTGGGCGATAAGTTTTTCAGTAGCCGCTTGAGAAAATCCCTTTATCTCCTTTCTCATATCGCCGGAAACCTTGCGCAAAAAATGGTGAGCCAAAAGCGGTATGTCTTCGACCCGTTCGCGTAAGGGCGGGAGGTTGAGCCTGAATACGTCGAGCCTGTAATAGAGGTCTAAACGCAAACCGCCTGATCTTACCACCTCATTGGGGTCGATGTTCAGCGCTGCAATGACCCTCACATCAGCTTGACGCTCTTGTGTGTCGCCCAAAGGCCGGTAAGTCTTCTCCTCCAGGAATCGCAAAAGTTTTACCTGCACAACGGGGGAGAAGCCGTCGATTTCGTCGAGGAATAATGTTCCCCCTTCACTTTCGGCGATCAGTCCACTTTTGAATGCTATAGCGCCTGTGAAAGCCCCGCCCTTATGACCGAAAAGCTCGTTTTCGGCAAGCTCCCCGGGAATCGCTCCGCAATTGATAGGCACAAACGGACGGTGCTTTCGTGGACTGAGCTGATGAATCCTACGCGCAATCACCTCTTTTCCTGTCCCAGTGTCTCCCACTATCAGCACTGAGGAATTAGATTGTGCGATTTGTGGAAGACTTGCAACAGCCTCGAGAAAAGCAGGGCTTTCTCCAATGATTTCCAATTTTGCGGTATCCTTCATCTTCACTTCTCGATTTTCCAGTGCCCAGCAAAAACTCGCGAAGTGGCCCTGACCCTTTCCAGAAAAAGCCAGTGAGTGGTTTTGCCACTACAATTTGACTTATAGGTCTGGCTGTTCCTGGAACATCAATGCAACGCTAAGCCTTCCTTACCGTGTTGATTTCGATGGTCAGAATTAGCCTTTAAGCGACGATCCAGCCTGTGGGGGATAGTCGGGACCGTAGATGGCCTTGTTGACCATACACTCCACTATCTTGTGGAAATCCAGGCTCTTTCCACTACAGATGTGGTTTACATAGCTCTGACAGTTCCCGCAGGCAATATCCTCCGGTTTGTCGATACACAGAAAATAGGCGTCGAAAAGCAATTGGCCCATTGCTCGGGCTTCTCGGCAGAGGACTACCTTTCCGTAATTTACCAGATTCTTAACTTCCATTTTATCTTTGTGATCGATGATCATCGTTTCCCCTGTGCTTGGCGCTTTCCTGCGCATTTTTTGAAAATTGTTAACAGCGCTGAGAAGAAAACGGCCTTCCTACAGTTTCAGGTTGCCGGCACTCCTGAGTCTCTGAGACAGGAATACGCAACTAACATGCCAACCCTCGAAATAGTCTCTGGCAATGATCTATGGGGGTAAGGATCGGACTCGATTGTAGGCTTTCACGGATGGCAGTGCATGTCCTTTACTACACCCTAGATTTTCAACACCTGAGGAAAAGGAGCGGACGTCTTGAGGCTGGAAGAGCACGGGCAATAAGGGAAAAACGTTTTCTGGTCATTAACATGGCCCAGATTTATACGGAAGAGTTTTCGGAAATAAGGGGATGCTAATCATAAGATTAATCTCGAAGATTTCTTTGATGCAGCCGCCAGCTCAGGCTCAGTGAAAGTCCACACAGCCAAATCATTCGGTTCGCAGGTATTGTCAATTCTGGAGCCGGATTGCCAGAAAACTGACAGAAAAAAGAAAAAGGACTGGCCGCCAATTCATTCCCGCGATCAGTCCCTTCGGATCATTTTGTTGAGCGGGAAGGGATTTCTATTTGACCTTTTCGCTGAGAGTCTTGCCTGCTTTGAACTTAACGACCTTTGTGGCGGGAATCTTGATCTTCTCTCCGGTACGGGGATTGCGGCCTTCACGTTGAGACCTTGCCCCGACACTGAAAGTCCCGAAACCTACCAGTGTGATCTTGTCACCGCCTGCCAGAGCGCCAGAAACAGCTGCAACGAATCCGTCCACAGCTTTATCAGCCATTGATTTAGCAATTCCAACTTCATTTGCGATTTCTGCAACCAATTCAGCCTTCGTCATTTCGTCTCCTCCTTGAAGATTGAATGATCATCGGGCGTCTTGTCAGTTTCGTATTTCTTGCACCCGCTTTAGACGCGCCATATGCCTGGCATGCTGACTCAACCTGTTATTAAATCCTAAGTCAATTGCCTTTAAAGCTGAGGCGGTCCATGACCGGTCCAATTCTTTGCATATTATTTCCATTGGGAAGTTTAACGCAACAAGACTCTTGAGCACATGGAGTTCGAACTCCGTCCAGGGGTCTGAATCAACATTATCAGTATGGATTGCCATCATGTTCCTCCTCACCCTGCGCAGTTTTAGATGATTCTCGAGCGTAGGCTCGCTGGGAAATGATATCGACAACTTGGATTGAATACTTTAATCCGATCCCATGCTGATCTGTGCTATTTGAGCCAGGAACTTAAGGGTCAAGTGGTGACAACGGAAAGCTTGGCGGGCTATGCAGCTGGAACCTCCTTTTGGTCGTCGCGCCGTAGCAGATTGACTATGGTCCGCGACAGCTCATTCATATAAAATGGTTTTTGAATGTATGCGTGAGCTCCCATCCTCATGGATTCCCGTTTGATCCGCAGATCATCATATCCAGTCATCAGGACAAATGGAGTTTGTGGATACTTGGATGAGACGTAGCGGAGAAGATCGAGGCCGGATTCTCCAGGCATGTTGAAATCCGAAACGACCATATCATATCCGGAACCTTTGAGAAGATTGCGAGCTTGTTCTGCACTAACGGCCAGATCATGTTCGAGGCCAACTGATTCCAGATATTGACCCATCAAGTGCAGAAAGTCCTCATCATCATCGACTATCAAGACTTTAGTCATGGTTTTTCATCCTTTCATTGCGAACCTCGATCCTGGTTCACAATTTACCAAGGGGGGCGGTAGTCAGTTGCTTCGTACGGAAGCACTTTGGAGCATCTGGGAATCCAACTCAGGCGTGAGAGATACTGACCGGTGTATCTACTAGAGCGATCTCATCAAACTCAGATATTACCCTCGCTCTCGGTTTAGCGGGCACACCCGAGTCCCTGACAACCAGAAAAAGCAACTAACATGCCAACCCTCGAAATAGTCTCGGGCCTTGATCTATGAGGTAAGGATCGGACTCGATTGCAGGCTTTCACCGACAGCAGCGCATGTCTTTTACTACACTCTGAATTTTCAGCACCTTCGGACTTGACCTTGTCCTATTTGACTCAGACTGCGAGGGGGAAAGTACCAAAATGTGGTGCGGCCACTTTGAAGGCACAAATAGAGTATTCAATGACGAAGACGGTATCCTGAGATTTTGATTGCCCTTCATGAACGCTTACAGGGTTTGGATTCAAAGATCGTTCACTTACTTCATGATGAGATCATTGTGGAAGCCAAGGCGGAAATAGTGGAAGCCGTGCGTGAGATCATGAAGGAGTGTATGGAAGGCGCTTTTCGAGAAATATTCAAAGATGTGCCTTTCGTGGCGAATCCTATTATTTCGGAGTCGTGGGGCGGGTAGCTGCGGGAAAATGAAGTGACGGTATGGTGCCTCTTTGTGCCTTGCAAGACGGTTTATGAGGATTTCATCATATTAGCTGCTCCACCCCTATTTGATTCCGCTTTATGTTTGTTGGTGGACAAAAATAAACAGTTTGTCCAGAACGTCAGTCAGGAAGGAGGTGATGCGACCATTCACTGATACCCCTAAATATAGGCCTTATAATTGCAGCCTTTTCCCCTATAATCTGTTCAGATCTCGCTTGATGATGTACTCCTATTGGAGAAAAACAGTCCCTTGCGGTATTTCTAGGCTCTTTCAAAAATGGTCGCCGGCGCCATTCCTCCTCCGGTGCAAAGAGAAACAAGCGCATAGCGAGCCTTACGCCGCTGTAATTCATTGACCGCCGTTACCGTCAAACGGCATCCTGAGTTACCTACCGGATGCCCCAAGGCCATAGCGCCTCCATTCACATTCAACCTGCTCATGTCCGCATCAAGC
>JBEKPW010000245.1:0-6263 GCA_049520315.1 Syntrophobacteraceae bacterium | reverse complement strand
GTGAAACCCAGGACGTGCGGGCGGCTAAAGCGGGCCATCCTCAACGCCGTTTTTCAAGTTGGACGAATATGCCCGTTTCGTAACGGAGGCAGATCTGCCCGAAGGTTTCGCGGTGTTGATCACCGATCATGTGAGGGCGGCGTTTCGGGCCATCCTTTTACGGTGTCGATTTGTAGCATGTTGCCGGAATGATTGCTCCCTGCAGGTCTGTTTCTTCCTGGAAATATTAATCCGAGGTTGCCGAGTCAACTCTTCCCGGCATGGATGAAACGGCAACGCTTGGCGAGTCAGTGATCTTACAGACTCATGGCTGAGGGAAAAGCGTAAGGAAGTTTACGAGAGGCTAAGAAAAGGAGAAGACAAAATGAGCAGACAAGTTATGGCGGTGATGATTTGTCTGGCAGTGGTTGGGATGATGGGGAATGCGCTCGCCCAGCAGCAGGCCCCGGTGGCTGGCAGCATATCCTTGACAGTTCCGGCGACTGAACTGGTGACCGTGGCCAAGGGATGGAGTGCCAAGAACCAAATCATGGGGAAAGACGTTTATAACGACAAAAATGAGAAAGTCGGCGTAGTGGAAGACCTCATCATTGCACAGGACAAAGCCGTCTCCTACGCCATCATCGGGGCGGGTGGCTTTCTCGGGATGGACAAGCACGATGTGGCCATTCGCGCAGATAATTTCAAACTTGTGGAAGGCAAGATCACTTTGCCGGGCGCCACCAAGGATGCAGTTAAGGCCATGCCCGCTTTCGAGTACGCTAAGTAGGAAGGCCGGAGCGCTGCAGCCGGGCAGCATTCCAAGGGTGAAAAACCTAAAAAACACTAAACGTTTTTAAGAGAAAGGACTTTAGTCCTCATGGCCGACCATACACAAATTGTGTCCAGCACTGCGAGGCGCACGCGAATCAGGCTGTCGCGCAAAAACCGGCATCCAAAAGAAATGGTCCGGATTGCAGAGGCCCTCCAGACATTTCCCTATGTCAGCAGAGTTCAAACCAATCTAAACGCCGGTACCATCATTGTCCACCACGACGAAGAAGCGCTCGAAGATATCAAGTCCAAGCTGAATGATCTGGACGTCATATTGATGGCGGCAGTGGGTGTCGAAAGCTCCTCAATGTCGTTGAGCGATGCGGTTTCAGATCTAGCCAGGCATCTGGGTTTTGGGACCAAAGGCATTCTGAATTTAAAGCTGCTGGTGCCGCTCGGATTCGGCGCGCTTGCCGTTTTGCAAGTCGCCAGGCAAGGCCTTCAGATTGGGAGTGCGCCTTGGTACCTGATTGCCTACTTCGCGTTTGACTCCTACATTAAGCTTAATAGTCCGGAAGAAAAATGCTCACCGGTAGGGTCAACCGCCGGAGAATAGAGGCCTGAGTCAATTGCGAAAACACAATATTATCAAAGCACATATTTTTTTAATGCGGGTATGGACGCGTTGCAGTTCCGGTTATCGCCTGCGATAGCTCCGGCGGTGGCAGCCGTGGTGAAGCCGGTGGCCAAGGCATCGATAAAAAGCGCCATACTCCTGTTTGAAAAAACCACAGAGCTGATTGCCGAGGCAAAGGAATCGGTTGAAGACCTGGCTGCTGAAGCTCATGCGGAACTCGTCCAGGGAAGACAGCAAGAGACCTCTGCACCGGTCTCCGACGTCGGGGAGGGCTAAATTGCTTACTGAGAGGCGTTCATTTCGCACAGCACTTCGGAAAGGCTCAGGGTGAAGGTCCCCGGAAAAAAAGGATGCATCCTATTTCAGTGCGCTTGCGAGCCGGCTTTCCGGATTGCCGGGTGTGAGGCATGTGGAGGCGAACCCGATTACCGGGAGCGTGCTCCTTTTGATTGAGCCGGGCCAGGGCATAGAGTTGGAACCCCGTTTCCGGAGGTTTGTTCAGCCTCAGGTCCGACAGGGCGTGCCAGGGGACTCTTCGGCAGAAAGCGGCGCTCAGCCTGCGGGATTTTGACCGGAAGGTCAAGGGATTTACCGGAGGGGAACTCGAACCTGCTCAGCCTTGCATTTGCCGGTCTGCTCGCAATGGGAATCTATCAGCTCAGTATCGGGAATATTACCGCTCCTGCCCGGTACGTAGCCTTCTGGTACGGGATGATTATAGCATTCTCCGGCCAGCCCCTTGTCTGAAAGATCGTCGGCTGGTGCTGGAGGAAACAAGGGAGAGAAAATGAAAGCGAGCAAACCGGCTGAAGTAAAGGAGAGCAGGCCACCCGAAGTAAAGGAGAGCAAACCGGCTTCCCCCAAAAGCACTTGGGACCCGCAGAAAACGATCAAAGAAGGCATAATTAACGGCTTCCAGATTATAAACCAGGTCGAGGCGGGCTTTGTAGACCTTGTGCGAAACACCGTTTCAGACACGATAAGGGCCACCGGAAACGTTACGAACGAGGCGGTTTCGGTGGTGAGCGATGTTCTCAAGGGGACTGTCGCGGCCGCGCAGGAAGCAGGCTCCGGCCTGCTTGACGTGACCAAGAGTATAGCCAAGGGGATAATCATCGGCGTAAGTGAGGTCGGAGGTGACGTAGTGGGCGCCGCCGCCCAGACTGCCGGAGAAGCCGTGAAGGGGGCCGCCGACGTCGGGGCGACCGTCGCCATCGTTGCCAGAAGAGCGGTTGAGGGAATAGTGGAAGCCGCTGGACAGATCGGCGGAAACGTCAATGAAGTCGCGAAGGCTGCCGTAAACGGGGCCATAGAGGCGGCTGGGTCTATCGGGGAAAACACCGTAAGCGCCGTGAGTGGGATTTTGATGGGCGTTGTTTCCGGTGTCAAGGATGTCGCTGGAACGGCCCTCCCGCGTCGGCATGAGCCCAAGGGCCAGTGATTATGCCGACTTTTGTCCCCCTCCTTCTATTTTAAGCTTTCATCGTTCGCCTTCTTTACTGGCGGATTTTGATCGAGGCTGACGCTATCGGTGTAAAAATATTCCTGGCAGGAAATCACAGTGGTCGAGACTTTGCACGCCGCCGTAACCGGCAGTGTCAGATTGAGGATAAAGGAACTCTGCCGTTGCGATTCTTTGAGGAAACATCTTTAGCGCTGCCTTGCCGCCGCAGGGTTGAACAGTTCAGCCGACTCGATAAGTCCCTCACTTGGACCTGTCCTCCAGAGGATTGCCTGGACCTGAACTTCGAGCTTTCCTTCCGAAGACACATCCGTTTCAATCTTCAATGCAGTCTGAATCCGACCGCCGGGGGTATATTCTTCATATTGTGGGTCACTTCAAGGCTGAACCCGGGTTCATTGTAAAACGGCGCCTGTGTCACCATGGATAATTCCTCGAGGTGGTCGCCAACGGCGAACACCTGCTGTTTCCTTACCTTGCCATTGTGGTAAACACGCAGATCAGGGTGGTGCACAGCGGGAATGATATGCACATGGAAAACCGTGAAAGGCATGACGGGGATACGCAAAAAGGAATGCTGTAACTTCTCAGCCGATTCTGTTTCGGCCGCTGCAAGGACGGTGGTGTGTCCTAAAGGCGCCCAGACCAGCTCATTAACTTATCGTTTGCGTGTCTGATTGGGCAATACTATAATTACACGGGCTCTTTGGGGGTTCCAAGAGCTTTTTGGGGAGGAATCCGACCCCAAAATGTATTTCGGGAATTGTTGGTAACCGAGTTGAGAAAGTATTCATGTTGATGAGGAGATTGGGCGCTTCAAAGGAGGAGTCCCCATGGCTGAAAAGCCCAAACATAACTTCCACGTTCTTATAGCAGATGACGACGAAGACGATCGCCTGCTTGTGAAACAGGCGATCTAGGAAGCGCTGCCAAACGTTTATAGTAGCTTTGACGATGATGGTGGAGAGCTTCTGCAGTACCTTGACCGCTGTCACACAGAGCCCAAGGGCTCCGAAATCCGCTGCCCTCAACTCGTCCTTCTTGACCTCAATATGCCTAAAGTGAACGGAATGGAGGTGCTCAGGAGGATAAGGGCGGATGATCGCCATAATGCCATTCCCGTCGTAGTCCTTTCTACTTCGGGTGATGTCCATGACATAAACCTCTCGTACAAATTGGGTGCAAACTCCTTCTTCATAAAACCCCTTGACTCTGCCGATTTAATTCGGATGATGGCTGTTCTCGGGGCGTATTGGTTTGAGACGGCCCGCTTGCCGATTGTTGAGATTCTTTCTTCTGGGTTGTCAAGGGTCAAACCCAAGATAACAGCGACTATACTCATCATAGATGACTCGTCTTTCGCTCGCAAAGCGCTCAATCGGATTCTGAGGTTAGCTGGTCACAATACCCTTCAAGCGACGGACGAGGAAACTGCACTCTATATTTGCCGCACAAAGAAGCCAGATTTGGTCTTGCTTGATTTAAGAATGGCTGGCCTCCAAGCAAGGGAAATCATTTCAAAGCTTCGAGAGATTGACGCGAAAGTAAGGGTGCTTATAGCCACAGGCAATGGTGAAGAACTTACTAGAGAAGAGATTGAGCACAGTGGGGCAATAGGGGTTTTCTATAAGCCCATCCTTTCAGAATCTATCTTAAAAGCCATAGACTCAGCCCTGGTCGAGGAACAATAACGGCGAAGGCAAAGAACGTGCTCGCTCCGTTACTTCGGCAAAAAATTAATGATGCTATTTCCACCTACTTGAAATTTCTAACTTTTCTTTAACTGTGACCGGACGGTCATGGGCCACAAACCCGCATAAATCATAGATCGCGTGGTGATCTTAGGTGATGAACTCTTGCCTACAGGTTTAGACCACCTTTTTGACTACCAATAACAAGTAAATAGCAGCCTTCAGACAAGATTCTCCCAAGATGACTGATGCCTTCAAACTGGCCCTGTGCCTCATTTATGATAGGCTGGAGGGGGTTGATGCACGTATTGTTCACAACTTTACAAGAAATAATAGTTGAGGCCAGAGATGGCATAGAGGATCAGGTGCAGTCGATTGTGAAGGGGTCAATGGAGGAGGCATTTAAGCGGATTATACCGGAGGTCCCGTTTGTGGCGGAGACCAGAGTGGCCGATTCGTGGACGGAAAGTAGCCTAATCTTCTAACGGCTGTGATATATTCCACCAACTGGCAGCGGCGGAACAAACGGACCTTGCATCGATAATGGTTGTGTTAGCGGCTAAGGACGGGGAGGATGAAAGGATAGTGGATAAATGATCTTCAAGAATCACCTGACGGGCAAGGGAGCCGTTTACAGCATCTCTGAGTTGAGTTCTCGCAAGCAGCCGGTCTTTCGGGTATTATGGATCGCCACACTCGTCTCAAATATCGGCTCCTGGATGCAGAATACAGGAGCCCCATGGCTGATGACTTCACTCACATCCTCAGTGCTCATGGTGGCTCTGGTTCAGACTGCAGAGCCCAGGCGGCCAAGCCAATGACGCAAATCCAGTGGGATGCATGAGAAATGGAGGAGGATCCGCAAAATGAGATCGAAGCGAATTGCTTGCAGGATTGGCTTTGCGCTTCTGGCGATTGCGTTGTTCCTGACGGCAAGCGTTGTCGGCGAACAGACGAAGGGGTCAAGCGAACTTAAGGCGCTCGGGATCGCGCTCGAAGAGTATCCATATCCACGGCCGGCGCATTTTTTACCTCTTGAGATCGAGGGGCAGGACCTTCGAATGGCGTATATGGACATGCCGCCGTCCGGACCGGCGAATGGCCGTACGGTCGTGCTGACGCATGGCAAGAACTTCGGCGGATATTATTGGCGCGACGTGGCTCAGGCGCTGGCCGCTGCGGGCTATCGCGTGATCGTGCCCGATCAAGTCGGCTGGGGCAAGTCCTCGAAGCCGGATATTCGCTACAGCTTTCAACTTTTGGCAGCGAATACGGCGCATCTACTCGATTCACTTGGAATCCAGAAGGTTACGCTGGTCGGGCATTCGACCGGAGGGATGCTCGCGGTTCGGTTCGCGCTGATGTATCCGGAGCGAGTGACGCAGCTCGTCCTCGAAGATCCTATTGGTCTCGAAGATTATCGCGTAAATATTCCGCCGCAGACGGATGAGACGCTCTATCAAGCCGAACTCGCAAATACGGACGCAGCAAAGATTAGCGCGTTTTATGCGCACTACTTCGCGAATCCTCAGCCAGAGATCTACGAACCGCTCGCGGAGGTACAAATCCGCGTGACGCTGAGCGGCGAATACCCGCGATGGGCAAAGGCTTCCGCCCTCGCGTATCAGTTGATCTACCAGCAGCCGGTTCGATACGAGTACCGGCTGCTCCAGCCGCCGACGCTGTTGATTGTTGGCGAAAAGGACCACACGGTTCCGCT
>JBEKPW010000244.1:0-4837 GCA_049520315.1 Syntrophobacteraceae bacterium | reverse complement strand
CGCCGATCTCCACGCCCCGCGAGGTGCCGCGCTCTGCCTCACGCGCTTGCGCGTGTGGCAGAAATCCCGGGGGCGCGGGGGAAAGTCCCCCGCTCTTTTAGTTAGTTCAATCTTGAACGCAAATCGGTCTCAAAATACTTTCCTTAGCAGTTCGAATTGCTCAGGGAACCTTGGGATTATTTCAAAGTCCCCTTGCACAGCTTCACAGCCGTTTCTTCCGCCAACCTCATCACGTTTTCATGTGCTTCAACTTCCCCATGCTCCCGAACCCCGCATGCTCGAACGAGATGCGTCTCATTAAAGCCATAGCCTTTGAAGAAATAGTCAAATTTCGGAAAGACATCGGTAAACATGCTCTCATCGGGGCTTCCCTGCACCTGAATGAAAACCAGTTTCTTTCCTGATGCAAGGCGGGATCTATTCGGGTTGGTCATGAAATCAGGCGTGAGATATGAGAAAGTCCGGTCCACGAAAGCCTTCAACTGGCTCGTTACGTCCCAGTAGTATATAGGAGTTGCAAGCACGAGAACATCGGTTTCACGAACCGCATCCAGAACCTCGGTCAAATCGTCTTCCAGTATGCATCTATCGAGTTTGGTCTTGCACGCCATGCATCCCTGGCAGCCACGATATTCGAGCTTATTCAGGGTGAAATTCTGAACCTCGGCGCCAAGTTTCTCGGCGGTGTCACAGAATCGATTTGCTATGGTGGCGCTGTTTCCCTTTTCCCGTGGACTTCCAAGCAAGCAGACAATCTTCATTGCACTCTCCCTTGATCGAGAAATTTATCATCTCTGGGATGAAGAAGGCCGTAAGACTTTCATCCCAATAGTATTTGTTATTACTGCAGGCTTCCCCTTACAACCTGACAATTGCGCTCACCGTGCAGCCGCGAGCGGCCCTGCCGTCCGATCTTTGATGAGCGAGGCCAGATCCTCGGGCGGGTAGACAATGATCTCGTTTTCAAGCAGCTTCTGAAGATAAAAATCGTCTGCCCGGTAGTGGGGATGCATGTTTTGACGGTTGATCAACCGCAAAAAGCAGCGAAATTCGGGAGCGGCCAACCCCAGAGGCCCGCTGAAGCAGGAGAAGTTAATTGTGGAGAACTTCAGGTCATGGTAGGTGAGAAAAACTCGACGGATCCCTTCGGCCATCGCCTGGATGTCCTTGTCGCCCCATTCCAAAAAATGGGAAGTATCCGGCCACACCGCATTCACCTCGTTTGCCCCTATTGGAGAAAACGCGGTAAACCACTGGCTTGGGGCTATTTCTCCAAGCCATCTTTGTCCCGATTCCCTTTCTGTCTCAACGAGGTCGAGCCAGTAGCATGAGCCGGTGGACCTGTGGTAAGCAAGGCTCCTTTCGAGCAGCAGCCGATGGTGAGTCATGGGAAACGGTGACCCGATTATCTGGAAGTGAGGATGCATGATGCTTCCTCCGGCGGGAGGCATGAAGTTGGCGTTGATGGTAAAGAATGGGGTTTCGGGATCGGATTCGAAGCACCTTCTGATAAACTCCAGGGATATCGAGAAAGCGTCAAAGAGAAGCGAGGATGAAAAGTCGTCCAGGGTTCGCCCGTGTTTTTGTCCCACCATGACAACAGCGTGATACGGCGCCAGAGGGAACAGGTTGGGAAATAGAACGGTCTCACCTCTTTCGATCCGCCCCTGCGGGATGAGGTGTTCAGGATAGCGGGGGGAAAACATGCTCCACTTCCCGTCACACATGAAGCATTGTCCCTTCGTCTCCTCGATCCGCTGGTTCATGTATGCGTAATCTGTTTCCGGAAACAGGGCCGAGAGCTTTCCTTTCAGTGCCTCGGAAAGGATGCTCTGACGCTCGGTTAGCGGGTCAAACCGCACTTCGATCTTCTGCGCGTCCAGCTCCCCTTTTTTGAATGGATTGCGGAATTCAACCGATTGCTGACAAGCTTTGAAGCAAATCCTTGCCATCTTGATTCCTCCTTGAGCGGTGGGACTGTAGCGTGTGATACCAAGTCACTTAGAAAATGCCGTTTTCATGCTTCGCAGGTGAGGAGAACATCATGGAAAATTGCGTTCAAAGAGCGACAAATAACCCCGAACTAAGCGGGGAAAGTTTCCCCCGCACCCCGCAGGATATCGGCCGCGCGCGGTCGCGCGAGGCCCGCCTCGCGGAGCGTCGAGATTATGAGCCGCGCAGCGGCGAGGGGGTGTGGGGGGCAAATGTCCCCCCATCCCCCACGCTCTTGACCTGGTGCTTTCTTGAACGCAACTCGGTATGACTCCTCTTCCGGCTGTTTTGTCTGCTATTCGATGGGCGCTGTCAGACCGAACCATACTTGTGGTAAAGGTGCTTGTCAATGGCGGGAAACCGGCAGGTTTCTTGCCGGGGCAAAAGTCAACGCGCCTTTCCTCTTTCTCGAAAGGTTCCGTGGAAGTATTTTCTTATGAGGGTACAGTGCATAGTTTGATCAGGCCGGGAGCGTTTCCGCGATTCGCCCTGATTGATGATTGCCATATGTGCGTCAATGCGCAACAATAGACCCTTGGAAGGAGGAAGAATAGATGCAGGCTCGTGTCAACGATGTGGTCATCAATTATGAGATAGAAGGCCCTGGAGATGCGCCATTCGTCACCCTGAGCCACTCTCTGGCCACGACTCTTGAGCTGTGGGATCTGCAACTTCCAGCGTTGCGCGGCGAGTATCGAATCTTGCGCTTCGACACACGCGGCCACGGCAGCTCATCCGCCCCTCCGGGACCCTATACGATGGAGATGCTGACTGCCGATGTGATCGGGTTGCTCGATCACCTGGCTATCCGGAGGACTCATTTTATAGGCATCTCCATGGGGGGAATGATCGGACAGCTCCTGGTTCGCAGGTATCCGGACAGGCTCGAAAAACTCGTTCTGTGCGATACGAGCTGCCGCGTCCCCCTCGAAGCGGCTCCGATCTGGGAAGAACGCATTCGCATGGTTGAAACCGAGGGCATGAAGGCTCTGGCCGAGCAGACCCTGGAGCGTTGGCTGAGTGCGGAATTTCGACGCAACCAGCCGGAAATCACCGGCCGGCTTCGTAAAATGATCCTTCTTACGCCCGTTCCCGGTTATGTTGGCTGCTGCCGCGCCATCAGCACCTTTGACGTCTCACTCGAGCTCCCGAAGGCAGCCACGCCAACCTTGATTATTACCGGGGAAAAGGATGAGGCTACTCCTGTAAGTGCAGCCGAGGCGATCCAACGGCAGATCGAGGGATCGGAACTGGTGATCGTGCCGGGCGCCTTGCATCTCTCCAATGTTGAAGCCGCCGAGCTTTTCAACCGGAAGTTGGTGAGCTTTCTGGCTTAAGGAACATGTCCTGCTTTGCGCTGCAGCCTTTGGACGCTTGCGCGATCGGAGTCACAACATGGCGCGGGGAATGCAATTCGCGACCATTCGCCTGGTTGTTCTTACCCTTGTAGTATTCTCACAGCTATATCTGTTTATCCGCATCCGGCGGGCCATCAAATCCCTGCCCGGACCCGATCTATTTAAATCCGGCGCCATCGTTCTGGCGGGCATAGCGATTCTCCTGCTTTTTACGGCGAACCGATACATCATGTTATCCCCGATTACCTGGGCACACCCGCCGATAGCGGCGCAGTTTTTCCTTTTTTATCTCCCGGCCGTATGGGGCTTCGGGTCTATTCTGTGCGCACTGGTGCTTCTTCTTGTTGATTTTGCCAGAGGGTTTGGCCGGACTATTTTCCGAATATTTCGCACCACCGGCCGAAAGGAACTCAGCCCCATGAATCCTGCCCGCCGTCACTTTCTTCAAGTTGGATTGGGCGGGTTGGCCGCAGCACCCTTCGCGCTTTGCGGATACGGCGCTGTCTATGCCGGAAAGGCGTTTGAAGTCACGGAGCTTGCCTTGCCCTTCGGACGCGCTCTGCGGGTTGTCCAACTCACCGATATCCATGCCGGTATTTACATGACAAGGGAAGAGATACGGCAGCTAACCGATCGGGTCATTGCGCTCAAACCCGATCTATTTGTCCTCACCGGGGACTATATCTCGAATTCGATGGAGTTTCTCCCGGGGTGCCTGGAGGAGATGGCAAGGGTCCGCGCTCCATACGGTACTTTTGCCACACTTGGCAATCATGAGCATTGGTACGGGGAACCGAGTCGAATCCAGGCCGTTTTCTCGCAATACCGCATCCCGCTCTTGATAAATGCTCATCAGGTCATTGGTTCTGGACAGGATGCTTTTATAGTGGCTGGAATCGATGACCTTCGCGCCGGACAGGCCGATCTTGAGGCCGCTTTGCATGGCGTGGATTCGCGCATGCCGATTCTTCTGCTGTCTCATCGGCCCGAGGTCTTTCCTCTGGCTGCAGCACACGGGATTCGACTAACCCTCGCAGGCCACTATCATGGGGGGCAGGTAAAATTGAGTCTTCCGTCAGGGAACATCAGCCTGGCTCACCTTGTGACCCCCTATCCAGAGGGGCTGTACCGGCTAAATGCTTCCCACCTGTATGTGAGCCGTGGAATCGGCACTACATTCACCCCCGTTCGGCTTAACGTCCCGCCGGAGATCACCTTGCTTCACTTGACCATTTAGAGGTCGATTCGCCTTAGCCAGGGTGATGAAAAAGGATTGGAATTCCCACCTCATGGCGAAAAACCCTATAGACGCCACCCCGGCGAAGCCTGCCCCGGAAGTCTTGAGTCCGGGGGGCAGGGCTTTCTTTTCGATAGGGGTAGGAACGGCTCATCGCCGCCCCTCCCTCCGAACCGGACTGGCGGATCTCCCGCATCCGGCTCTCCGGTTAGTGGTTCACCTCGACGAGGACTGGAGCAAAGTTTTGTGG
>JBEKPW010000243.1:0-4916 GCA_049520315.1 Syntrophobacteraceae bacterium | reverse complement strand
CCATTCGGGAACTCTGATCTTCTGAAAAAGATACCAGGTAGTGCCACAGCGTATTAGCGCAGTCGTATGTCACTGAAATTACATTATTATTTTTGTGGCACTGTTAAACTTCAGTTTAAAGTCGATGGGTATCTTCAGTGAGGTTGTGTCTTTTGATTTTCCGGTAAAGGGTCACGCGATCTATCCCCAGCAATCGGGCTGCTTTTGCTTTGTTCCAGGAGGTCTTGTCCAGAGCTTCGTAACGACAACCGAAAAATCACCCACTCCGACAACGCAAAATTCCCCCACCCCTTAATTAAAAAAGCAATCTGCAAATCCGGTCCTACTAGTTTCGATGAAGCCAAGGGATTGCAGCTCTATTTGGGAGCAGACCTTTTCGAATTTTTGTGGTGAATCTTACAATTAAACCTTTTTCCTCTTCATCCATGATTACAATAACATTAGCAGAGCGCGAAACTTTTGAATTTTTGAGCGTAGCATTTTGGCCATTGCAAGCCAGCAGTAATGCTGATTGGACTGAAGGCGATTTTTATTCACCGGAAAGAGTCCGAAAATGCTGTTTGTAACTCGTTCACAAATTGGATTGATGAGCAAACGTTTCACTTCCAAAACGCTCATCTTGGTTGGCTCTGACCAATGTGAGATCATTGGCAGAAGAAGGCAGGGTGGATGGATACGTGAGGTCCGGAATATTCTCGCTTCCACATTTCTGATTCATGAAACCAAGAACTGATTCAAGCTTGCAGACTCCCTCTTCAATTGCGTTCAAGAGCTTTTCGCCACCATGATTTATGTGGAAAAAGAATAATCTTAGCCAGTCCTACCAGGAACAGGAGTATCACCGCCCCGACCGTAGCACTAATCAACGTTCCGATCAGTCCGTGAAAGGACAACTTCAAAAAGCCAAACAGAGCGCCTCCAATAAAGGCGCCTACGACTCCTACGACCATATTGATGACCAAGCCGGCTCCTTTTCCTTTCATAATTCGTTCAGCAAGGAAACCGGCTACAATCCCTATTACCAAGAATCCGATCAAGGGCTCAATTTGCAAATTTATTTTCATGTTTTCCTCCTGCCACATTACTGTGTTCTGCTCGACGAGCAGCACGAAGCAAGTTCTTATATTAAACACTTCATCTGCGCCTACTTTTGTCCTCCGAAGAACTCTCGGATTTTCCCATACCATTCGACGTCAGAGAAGTTCGGCCATTTCTTGCTTTCAAAGTTGGGGGCTTTCTCTAACTGGCTTTTGTCCATGGCGACGATAATCGTGTCCGCTTGAGCACTTGTCGTAACGGCTTTCCACGGAATCGGGATCAATCTGTCACCAGTCCCAAGTAAACCTCCGGGAGCCAGAATCATATAGTCAAAACAGCCCTCCTTGCTAAGCACTATATCTTCAATTTTTCCCAGATCCTCTCCTTTCTGACTTATCACTGCTTTCCCTATTATCTTGGTGACTCTGTCAGCCTGCTCCATGGCGGATTTTTCGCTTGTTTGACTCTGTCCTGCAGTCATCGCTGCTTTTTCATCCTTTTGAGTCTGGACGCCAGCGGTTTTGTCCACCCCTTGCTGAGCGGCGAGGGTCTGGGTTACAAAAAATGTGCAGATTGCCAGAAACAGTATTATGAAGTTTTTAGGTCTCTTCATAGGGTTGCTCCTTTCTCTTACGGGATAATTCCATAGACGTCAGAGCGATTGAGCCCACGTCTCAGTAAAAACAGCCAAACAGGAAAAAAAAATTTCTCACGATTGATTCTGCTGATATGTCCAAGATCGCTGAAACCGGACAGCCTATCGATTGAGCACGATTAAAACACCGGCTGCGATAGCAAGCAGAGCCAGTAAAACATTGACGGTTGGGTTACCGACTGATAGAGCTTGCAGTAGGCCCGTCACGATGAGCCAGATGCCAAGCAAGAGCATTCCCACGCTTTTTGTCAGGTTCAGGTTCATGTTGCTCACCTCCTTGTGTGAGAACTACGATTCGTAATATCAGAAGGATCAGTCCCACGCCACCGATGGGATAATATCCTCAAGCCCAGCTATGCGGCCAGGTAGGAAGCGCGCCAATTAGCAGAAGAACCAGTACAATCCGATACATACGGAGAATCATCCCTAATATTTTCTCTTTCCTTCCTACCGTAAGCTCGGCGTGTGTTTGCCTCCATCTGTTGTCTTTTACCGAATGCGAAATAACAGAAGAGACTCAGGATGGGAGCCAAATGAGCCATATCGGTTATCTTTAGGCAAGTTTTATGCCCGCCGGATCGAGAACCGTCGTGTTTCCATTTAAATAATGGTGTGTAGACACCTGCGGCATGGCAAGAGCCAACCAAAGGGTGTGAACTTGAATAGAAGGAGTGTTGCATGCAACAGAAGCGTTGCATGCTTTCTGTGTCACGTGCAACACTTTAAAGTCGACGGGTATTTTCAGTGAGGTTGTATCTTTTGATTTTCCGGTAAAGGGTCACGCGATCTATCCCCAGCAATCGGGCTGCTTTTGCTTTGTTCCAGGCGGTCTTATCCAAAGCTTCAAGAATTGCGTGAGAATCGACCGCCTGTGTCTCATCGGGAGAGCGGTGCTCGATTCCGGTAGCACTCATGAAGTCAGGCGGCAGATGATCGAAGGTGATGATGTTTTGGCTGCAAAGGACGAAGGCATGCTCCATGGTGTGCTCGAGCTCCCGCACATTGCCGGGCCAGGGATATTTTAGAAAAGCTTTCAAGACGTCGGAGGATATCGCCTCGATGCTTTTCTTGAATTTGGCGTTGAACCCACTGCGAAAGTGATCAACCAGAAGCGGGATGTCTTGCCGTCTGTCCCTTAAGGGCGGCAACCTGATCTCAACCACTTTCAGCCGGTAGTAGAGGTCTTCTCTCAATTCGCCAAGGCTCACTTTCTCCATGAGATTTCTGTTCGTTGCAGCGATCAGTCGAACGTCCACCCTGGTTGGAGTAGAGCTTCCGACTCGCTCGAACTCCCTCTTTTCAAGGACTCGCAAGAGCTTCAGTTGTATCATTGGCGAGATGTCGCCAATCTCATCCAGGAAAATGGCGCCGCCATCCGCTCTCTGGAACCGACCCACATTGTCTCTAACAGCGCCTGTAAACGCTCCTTTAACATGGCCGAAAAGCTCGCTTTCAAGGAGACTTTCAGGCAATGCCGAGCAGTTCACCTTGACCAGAGGTTTGTGGCTGCGTTCTCCGGCACGATGCAGCGCTTCGGCTACAAGTTCTTTACCAGTCCCACTTTCTCCCGTGATGAGGACAGTCGTTTGAACATGGGCCAAAGTTTTTATGAGTGAATAAACCTTCTGCATCGGCTCGCTTCTACCTATGAAGCGATGGAACTGCCGGTGCTCTTTGAGCTCCGTTTCGAGGCCGGCCACATGCGTATCGTCCCTCAACACCATAACGACGCCTGCCAGCGTACTCTGTGGGCCAAGCAAGGGGTATGTCCTTACGCTGATGACCCTTATTGCACCATTGGGAGGCCGGCACTCGATACGGTCCACCTCGACAGGCTCTCCACTCTTGATCGCTTCCCCAAGGATCTCCACACATCTCCCATTGCACACCCCGGCTAGAGAGCTAAAGGGTTTTCCTATGTCGTCACGAGAATACCCACACATGGTCATGGCTGCCTCATTGATCTCGATCACAACAGATTCTTTATCTACGGTGATGATGGCATCCCTCACGCTCCTGAAAATAGCCTCGAGGTTTGTACGGTATTTTTCCTTTTCTTCATTTAGTGCCTTATATTTCAAAGCCGTTCGGGCGGTATGCAGCAATGACTCCTGGTTTATGGGCTTGGGAATGTAATCGAACGCACCCAGACGAATGGAGTCGGCAGCGGTCTCGACGGCGGGATCTCCCGTGATCATGATCACCGGGCAGTTAAGTCCTCTTGCCCTGATCTCACGCAGGATATCGATTCCCGTCCCGTCCCCCAGAATGATGTCTGCAAATACCACATCAAAGCTCGTCTCGTTTATTCGAGCCAAAGCTTCACTGGAGCTTTCAGCAGTCGCTACGATATACCCCTCGGTCGTGAGGAACCTTTCGAAGGTAAACCTGATCGATTCCTCATCATCGATTACAAGAATTCTCGCACTCATTTTTCCACCCCGACACCGCTCCGAATAGCCGGTAAATCGATTATAACCCTGGTAAATTCCCCTTTGGTGCTCTCGAAGCTGAGCTGCCCGCCATGATCTGTGATGATTTTTTGAGTGATGTTCAACCCAAGGCCGGTCCCTTTCCCTAACGGCTTTGTGGAAAAGAACGGCTTCGTCAGCACGGAGAGCTCATGGGGAGAAATTCCCACCCCTTGATCGTAAAATACAATCCGCACATACGGGCGGTCGCTGATAGTTACTTTCTCGCCGGCGATTTGGAGCATTTTATTCTCATGCCTTCGAGGATACTTCTCGTTTAGGGCATAGCGCGCATTGTTTATGATATTTATAAAACCCTGCTGGATCTGCTGAAAGTTGGCATCCACTTGAGGAAGGTCGCCGGGAAGATCTATCTTCAGATCGATGCCCTCTTTCCGGATTTGCGCCTGGATCAGGATAATGGATTCTTCAAGAATGGCAGGGACTCGAGTGGGTTTTTTCTCTTCCCGCCCACTGCGCGCATAGGAGAGGAGGGTCTTTACGATACGGCCGATACGCTCGCCTTCCTTCACGATGCGCTCCCCAATGTCCTTTTCCATGCTCTCAGGGCTGCACTCATTTACCAGTATTTGACCATAGTTTATGATGCCGGTGATGGGATTATTGATCTCATGAGCAACTCCGGCGGCCAACTCCCCCAGTGAGGCCATATGACCTGCCAGCATCGCTTCTGCCTGCATCGCCATCTTTTCAGTAATATCACTCACCAGCATAAGCACGCTACTCACCCT
>JBEKPW010000242.1:0-8360 GCA_049520315.1 Syntrophobacteraceae bacterium | reverse complement strand
GAATGCGCGAGCGCATTAAAAACGGAAGAAAAAGAAGAAAATGCTAGGCTTATTTTTGACCGCCAGGCTGGCCGACTTTCTCACCGCCGATTTTGGCAAACTTTTTCACCGGCGGTAATAAGGAAGGAACATTCCAATTGCACGTAGGCGGAGTCGCGGTAGAATCTGGGCGGCATTGAGCATTAAGTCCGGTCGATGGCTTAGAAGCGTACTTTTAGGATGAAAAATGATAATCCATGGCTGGGTGGAAGAAGCCCTTGCGCGCCCCGAACAGGTCCGGGCAAGTATGTGGACCGAGACCAGCGCCGTCGGGAGCAGAGACTTTGTTGGCGTTATAAAGCGCGGACCTGGTGTGAAGGCAAAGGGGTGCCGGATTTCCGGAATAGATGGCGAATCCGCGCTAGGCGAGACTTGGACCCTGCTTAGAACTATTATTTTGGGGTCAAAGACGTGCTTTTAAGTGCTAATAAGGCATGTGCTTTTAAAATTTATCCATAGCAACCGGGTTATTACCTTGGCCCGAGCCCAAGCTAAAGCTACCGACCCCAAACTACAATCAGATGATGTTAAGTCGGTATTGCGTCAGCTTTTCCTCTTGCCTGTAGCGATTGGGCGATGGCAACTTGACTCCTGGCGGCAATTGTAGATTCCAATCTACCCCAAAGCGCAGGTTTGTCGCAATAAAAGATCTGGACGGAGAAAACGAGCATTAGCGCATTTTCCAGTGTTTTTTTCCATCCGATCGGCTCACCCACAATATCGTAGCACCCGCAGTTGATTGGGGCGCCCTGATACATGTTTATAAGGATCATTAGATCGAATATTATCAGAAGCAATCCGATCACTATTACTGATGTCCGCAACTTAAAACCGATGATCAAAAAAAGGCCGGTGATGAGTTCGATCCACGGCAGTATGACAGCTCCCAGGTTCAGGAACATGAAGGGAACCAGCCGGTAATTGGCTGTTGCTTCCGCGAACTGGGCGGGATCAGGTATTTTGCTAAGGCTCGCGTAGATGAAGCAATATCCGAGGTAAATCCTGAGCGCAAACGACAGATACTCACTCGTTATCACTTGTTTAATGAAAGACCGGATCATTTCCAATCCTTTTGCTCAACTGGATACCCGTTGGCCGTCCATGCGCTTAGGCCACCGCCCATGACTTTCACATCCGTATATCCCCGGAGCATCAGTTTGGTCGCAAGTTCCAGATCATACGGCCGGCTTGACGTATTTCCGTAAACCACTATCTTTTGGGCCTTGTCTTCTTCGGAAAAATTCATCAGGTAAACGATATCGAAAAGGGCCATCGGCATGTTGACCGCACCCTTTATATGCCGCTTCTGGTAGAAATTGTTAGGCATGGCGTCCACAATAAGAGTCTGTCCCTGCTGGTAATCTTGCATCGCCTCAGAGGCGCTGATCGAAGGAACTGCCTCGGGACGCTCCGGGATGAGTGGAATTCCATAGGGATTGGAGATGTTAAAAGTTATCGCCAGAAGGACGCTCACCCCGATGATAAGGAGAAAATCGAATAGGGAGACTCGGGATGCCCTGAATACCACGTTGGCTTCTTTTTCTATGATTTCCTGGTTCTTGAGGAGCCAGCGGCGCATTTCCCTGAAGAAGTTTCTGGAAAGATCCGGGTAATTCCGCAGCAGGCTGTCAAAGCGCTCTTTGGGCATGCCAATGAGGTGGGTTTCGGCAAGGCTTTCGACATTGGCGGTATGCGTCGCACCTGCTAGAAGAGCTACCTCGCCGAAGTGCTCACCCGGTCCACATACAGAGATCTCCCTCTCGATCCTGTTCTCATGCCTGACGAAAACCCTGACTCGACCTGAACCGATGATATAGAAAGCATCCCCCGGGTCTCCCTCCCTGAAAACGAACTCGTTCGGCTGCACAACCCTCCTTTGAAGGGTTTCGGAAAGGTCATCGAGTTCACCCGGGGGTAAATCCCGAAATATTGAGCGTCTTAGCAAATCTTTTCTGTTTTCCAATTCGGTGTCGGTCATTTCGGCGCTACTTTTTTTGTGTAATGCCTTCAATTGCTTTAGAAACCGGCCATGATCCCGAATTATCCCAGTTTCCAGGATAATGTACTCTATGTGGTTTTTTCTGAATTGCTGCGTAAGCTATCAGGATCTTTGAATGACATCGTTTAACCAGTTAGTTCTGGAGCAGTATGCGTGATATACTTCTTCTATGCTGTTATTCAAGCTCAAGGGCTCTGAAAAGTAAATAATGTCAATAATGTATTTGCGCACGAGGTGCGCAGTACACTTGTCTTACTTGGGTTTTTGCGGGGTCGCCAAACACGATCATAAAATGGCTATAAATCTAGTGACTTGCATAAGGTGATCAAATTTGTCGTGTGCCTACGCGTGAGAGGGTGGCGATTGGATATCCATGACGGCCTTAGGCATTGGAATCTCTGGGGATTTGAGTGTTCTTAGAAGCTCGGATGATGGTTCGTTGCGCTGAAAGAATTGATTTTTGGGGGTGTGAAACTCGGTCGCCTGGAGCGTGGAAAGGGTCCTTTGGATGTTCACCCAGGGCTGCTTGTATTTGAGCCCGGCAACTCTTTCGATGAGAAGCGAGAAGACACAAAGCTTCACAGTAGACAGTGAACAGTGAACAGTGAGCAGAAAAAGCTCACCGGTCAGAGCTTTTTTTGCACCTCTGCCCACACCTCTTTGACATCCATGGCAACAAAGCCGGGCTTGCCGAACCGTTCTTTTCCGAGTTCGTAGATGGTCTCGTTGTAGGGGGCGTTTACCCTGTTGCGCCTGGCGAGTTTGAGGATATAGCCTGTCAGGGAATCGATCTCCGAGCTCGAGCCGCCGCGCTGGATGATGTCCTGGCTCATGCTGGACATGACCATTTTGGCCACATTCCTCTTGAACATGGGCCGGGTAAGCAGTCGGGGCAGCAGCGCACCTGCTTTTATAAGTGTCCATGACGGCATCCCGCCCAGCTTGCACTCTTTGTAGCCCGCGGCCTTCACAACCCGGATACCTTCATACAGCGTATTCGTAAGAAGCCTCTGGAAGGCGTCGATGTCGGATATCTCTTTGAATCCTTGTCCCACCAGGGTCGAAAGAGCATTGGTGAGGTTCACCACGATCTTCGAGTGCACCGCATCCTGGAGATGATCGGTGACCACGGTCTCCACGCCCCGGTTGAAGATTTCGGCAATGGTGTTCATCTCCGTCCGCAGGCTGTTATCCGGTGTTCCGAGAACGAGAGGTCCCTTTTTCTGATAGCCCACCGTAACCGGATGGTCCATCCAGGCATTGTAGCCGACTATGCAGTAGATCACTTTTGAAAAGTATTTCGGGAGGATAGTCTGGTTATCCGTCCCGTTTGCCATGGAGACGACGATCACATCATCTTTTGCATTGGCCTTGATCAATTGGGCAACGGCTTCGAGGCTGTAGTTCTTTACAGAGATGACGATCACGTCCATGGTCTCGAGCCCGGAAAGATCTTCTATGACCTTGACGGGGACGGTTGTCATGGTCTTTTCTTTCTTATCTCCCTGATAGAGACGTAGGCCGCCAGTTTTCAGCGCATCAAGGACCTTCCCCTGGTCGAAAAAACAGGTTTCCTTGTGGAAGGGGGCCACCCAGCCTCCGACCGACGCCCCTATGGCCCCTGTCCCGAAAAAGGCGATCTTCAGGTCATTGCCCGATAGTTTCATGCTGGCCTCATCATCGAGTTTGAAGCCGCTCACGGGAAGGGTCTGAACCCATTGGGGAGCCAGGACATCGGGCAGGTCGAAACATGCAGACATGTGCTCCGCATAGCGGGTCTGGAAGGGGCTTTCTTCTATCTCGAGCCTTTTGAGCAGGGGGGCAAAGGAGGTATCACCCAGTTCAATGCAGGGACTCCCGGGCTTCACATCCTTTCTGAACAGGAGCTGCATGTGTGTTTTCACGTTGAACGCGGCCCGAAAATCCGACCGGTTCTGCAGCAGCCTTCCTTCTTTCTGTGTATACAGAAACGATGAGACATCGAAATTCTTAGGGGCGCCGTCCATGGGGATACGCAGAGACAGGTATGTATCTCCGTTGCTGTCCATGGCCTTGGCGATGCAGTTGCCGTCTTCACGAACTATGTCGATATCCTGGGTAACCTTGGGCAGGCCCCAGATCGAGCGGCCCCTGATGGTGTTCTCCTTCGAGGTGACCGGCATTCCTGCGACATATAAGCCGAAACGTCTGAATTTGTCCGTGATCATGGGCAGGACCGGCACGTTGCAGCAGGGCTCGACCATCACCGGTATGCCCATGACGACCTCGTTGTACGGCCGAACGCCCATGACGTTCTTATATTCGTAGCAGGCAAAAACCACCAGCGCGCGGCCCCTGGTCATCTTCACCGGCACTATCCGGGGACTCAACTGCTCGGCAATGAGGGCGGCAGCTTTTTCATAGGAACACATGAACACGGCCATGGCGCAGTTCACATCTCCGTAAAAGGTCGGGAACAGGTAATCCTTGGTCACGCGTTCATTCATCCGGAGAGGCTGCGGCGCCTTGCGAAGGGTAAAGCGTTGGTAAAAATCATTGCTGAACAGGTTTTGGTTATCGAGCATTTCTTCCGGGACATCCCAGGTCGCCTTCATCTTTTATCTCCTCTTCGTTAGAGATATTCATTATAGATTTTCGTTATAGAAGAGAACCAGAATAATGCAAGCGGGAAGCGGGGAGGGGGAAGCGAGGACTGAACCCTCACTTCGTTAGGGTTCGCGCTAACCGTTCCAGCCAATGTTAGATGCTTCAAGTTCGCGCCCGATTTTTTGTGAGGGCGCAGGACTGAGGACTGAGGAGCAAGGAGCGGGAAGCGGGGAGCGGGGAGCGGGAAGGACTCGTCAAAACTATTTATCCGCAGATGTCGCAGATCGCAGATGACTGATCATGGACAGGTCATGAAGATGGTTTTGGGAGAGGATGAGGGGCATCAGGAGCGGGGAGGGGGGAGCGAGGACTGAGGACTGAGGACTGAGGAGCAAGGAGCAGGGAGCAGGGAGCAGGAAGAACTCCTCAAAACTATTTATCCGCAGATGTCTGATCATCGACAGTTCAGGGAGATGTTCGCAGATGTTCTGATCATGGACAGGTCAGGGAGATGTTCGCAGATGACTGATCATGGACAGGTCAGAGAGATGGTTTTGGGAGAGGATGAGGGGCATCGGGGGCGGGGAGGGGGAAGCGAGGACTGAGGACTGAGGACTGAGGAGCAAGGAGCGGGAAGCGGGGAGCGGGGAGCGGGAAGCGGGAAGGACTCGTCAAAACTATTTATCCGCAGATGTCTGATCATCGACAGTTCGCAGATGACTGATCATGGACAGGTCATGAAGATGGTTTTGGGAGAGGATGAGGGGCATCAGGAGCGGGGAGGGGGGAGCGAGGACTGAGGACTGAGGACTGAGGAGCAAGGAGCAGGGAGCGGGGAGCGGGGAGAGCTTCTCAAAACTATTTATCCGCAGGTGTTCTGATCATGGACAGGTCAGGGAGATGTCCGCAAATGTCCTGATCATGGACAGGGCAGGGAGATGGTTTTGGGAGAGGATGAGGGGCATCGGGGGCGGGGAGCGGTATTCCAAGTTTAGGCAAAGTCCGATGACCTATCGTTGAGACATCTGCGCAGATCTCCCTGACCTGTCGATTATCAGTCATCTGCGGATAGATCTTTCGTCCATGGTCTTTTTATTACCTAGAGTGGCAAGCTCTTTTGAGTCCGGCCCCAAACTCGTCGAAGTGGCGTAAAAGTGGAGCCGTGCTTATATTACAATAGTGAGTTGGGTTCAATGAACAAATTGTGAGCCGTATGGGAGGTGTAGGATGGAGAAAAACGAGTGCATCTTTAACGGTAAAGAGCATCCCGATGGGTCTGAAATATGTGACTACATGAGATGCATGGTTTGCAAGGATGGAGAATGGGTTGTAAGTTGGAGTTCCAGCTTTGGGATACTATAAGTCTGTTGAGTTTCCTCTGATGTAAGTTAACCTTACAAGAGGACCCTGAATCTAATCCCCCCACATTCAATAAGATGATCTGAAGGGACTGGTCGCGGGAATACAATTGGCGGCCAGTCCTTTTCATTTTTTCCTTCCGGATTTTGTCGCAATCGGCCGTATCGGAATGGGGGAAAACCCGCCCCCCCAAATCCAGGGCAGTTAAGCCTGAAAATACTATTTTCCCCCTACTTTATTTTTAATTCAAACAGATTAGTTTATCTGAGCTGATTGTTCTTTTGATACTCACTGAAAGGATTAGAAAATGGCTTATGAACATGATCCGGAACTGCCTTTTTTGAAGATCCTGGTTAAAAATGGTTCTTCCGTTATTGGTGTTATCCGAAGGAATTTGAAAACAGGCCATTATCACTTCTGCGAGAGCGAGCGTGATCCACTGAATTGTCTGTTCCAGGAAAAACGAATTGACGACATTAAAATGAGAGTTGAAGAGCTAATCAATCTCCGTGAAGCTGTCTAAATCCGGATTACGCGTGACATTGCCTGAGAATTATACTGCATTCATCCTAACCTTCTTTAATTCCCCCTCATTCGCGGGGAGCAGGTCGAACTCTTCAAAACTGTCTATCCGCAGATGTCTGATCATCGACAGTTCAGGGAGATGTTCGCAGATGACTGATCATGGACAGGTCATGAAGATGGTTTTGGGAGAGGATGAGGCGCATCAGGGGCGGGGAGCGGTATTCCAAGTTTAGGCAAAGTCCGATGACCTATCGTTGAGACATCTGTGCATATCTCCCTGACCTGTCGATTATCAGTCATCTGCGGATCAATCATGTAAGAGCGGGTGAATCGGTGAGTAGGTGACAATGGGAGGAGAAAGAAGTCATCTCCTATTTTGGTCCGACCCCAAACCCTGCCTCAAACCCACACGGGGAGCTGGAATAAACCCCGAGGGGCTGTCTGTAAAATAGTCTCATTGACTATCGCTTGCATGTTCGATTGGCAAATCGTATGATTTTGCGAACCCTTGGGATTGTTCCAGAAGTTTTTAGAGGGCAAGGTCCGAGCCGAAAATGCGGTTCGGCATGCATCGCGCGCAACTTGATGCATTATTCCGTTGTAGAGTCCTCAACGAAATTTCTATCATTGGAGCGTCTTGAAGTATAACGGGTTAGATGCTGAAAAAATGAGTGTTCACCCATCGAAAAGAGTGCGAATGGCACGATTCATTGGGAAACAAACCATAAGGGGGAGATATGGAAACCTTGCTTACCTCAGATGACCTGGCCTTTAAAGCAAGATGCGTCGAATACGCCAGAGAGGAATTGGCCCCGCTTGCCTTGAAATTCGGAGAGGTCAACCATGTTCCGGATGAACTGAAACAATCCCTGAGCAGGGCTGGAATCTATGGTCCTCTTTTCCCCAAGGAATGGGGCGGGCAGGGAGTGAGTGCAGTAAAAATCTGCCTGGCCCGCGAAGTCCTTGCAGGCGTGTACGGACCGGCAGATACCACTTATGCCATGCAAGGCTTAGGCGGATATCCGCTGGTGCTTGCCGGAAACGAAGAGCAGAAGAAACGCTTCCTCCCCTCTCTAGCCGTGGGAGAGCGACTTACCACTTTCGGACTTACCGAACCGGATGCCGGTTCGGATGTCTCCGCAATCCAGACTTTAGCGGAGAGCAGTGACGAAGGATTTGTGATCAATGGGCGTAAGCGTTTCATTTCGAATGGCTATTCGGCTGATATGGTAGTGCTTTTCGCCAAAACACCAACGCCTGAGAAGCCTGGAGCCCTTTCCGCCTTCATCGTTGAACGGGATTCTCCGGGATTTGAAGTGGCTCGCCGCATTGAGATGGTCGCAAGCCACGACATCGTGGAGTTCCGGATTAAAGATCTCAGAGTTCCTTTGGAAAATCTTCTAGGCGCAAAAGGAGGCGGGTTCAAGCTCGCCATGCAGACTCTGGATCTTATGCGCATGTCGGTGGGCGCAGCCGCTATCGGCATGGCCCGCACCGCGCTTGAAGAGGCTGTGAGATACGGCACCAGGCGGAAACAGTTCGGCCGGCCCCTTATGGATTTTCAGGCCAATGCATTCAAAGTGGCAGAAATGGCCACGGAGATCGAAGCAGCGCGGGGCCTCGTTTACCTGGCAGCCCTCAAGAAAGACAGGGGGGATCCGAAGGCCTCCGTCCTGTCCTCCATGGCCAAGTTCTACGCCACGGAGGCCGCATTTCGGTGTATTGATCAAGCAGTGCAGATTCATGGGGGCATAGGCTTGATCAAAGGCTCCGTAGTGGAACGTCTCTATAGGGAGATTCGCCCGCTCAGGATTTACGAGGGAACCACGGAGATTCAGAAACTCATAATCTC
>JBEKPW010000241.1:0-5103 GCA_049520315.1 Syntrophobacteraceae bacterium | reverse complement strand
GGATAAGGCGCAATCTGATGGAAAATGCCCGAAGTATAAAATTACAATTTAATATACTTAAGTGTTGAATATAAATAATCCTTATTTGAGCGCTTATGGAGCTTTGCCCCCCACACCCCCTTTCGCCGCTGCGCGGCTTCACTGTGGCGCTGCGGCGGCGGCCTTCGGCCAACCACCGACAGCACCTAGCGCGCTGCCTCGCGCGACCGCGCGTGGCAGATATCCTGCGGGGTGCGGGGGATCTTTAAAGTGAAAAAACTTTCCCCCGCTCAGTTCGGGGTTATTTGTCGGTCTTTGAACGCAATTTTCCATGATGTTCGCCTCACCTGCGAAGCATGAAAACGGCATTTTCTACGTAACTTGGTATTACTTTGCAAGAGGGGTCATCGGCAATAAGGAGGGGAGAGAGGATGAAGATCCTGATAGGCTATGACGGGTCCTCTGCCGCCAAAGCGGCCCTGGATCAGGCGAAAAAACACGCCCTGGCTTTCAAGGCCCGGGTTTACGTGGTTACATCCATGGTGGGAGAGACTGAGATCTCGACGGAAGCCATCGAAAAGGCCGAAGAGGAACTGGAATCCATTAAGGAATTGCTGGAGCGGGACGGAATCCCCGTGGAGACGCATCTTCTCGTCCGGGGTTTGAGCGCGGGCGAGGACATTGTCAAATTCGCCCGAGAGCATCAAATCGATGAGACGGTGGTGGGGGTGAAGAAAACCTCGGCAGTGGGCAAAGCGATTTTTGGTTCCAACGCCCGTTACGTTATCCTGCACGCCCCTTGCCCCGTGCTTACCGTCAAGAGGCTGGGAAGGGCAGGGGCTTAGGCTGAAGGGGTTTAGGCTGGGAAGAGCAGGCTGAAGGGCTGGGAAGGGCAGGCTGGGAAGAGCAGGCTGAAGGGGATTAGGCTGAAGGGGATTAGGCTGGGAAGAGCAGGCTGATACCAATTCGCGTTCAAGATGGCGCCAATGAATGACAAAGAAAGTGCGAGTTGCCCCCAACTTAGCCATTGCAGGGCCATTCAGGAGTGGCGCAGCGAGGAACGCTGCGGCGGCGGCCCCGCGCATGCGCGGTGGCTTGCCGCCGACAGCGCCGAGCGCTCTACCTCACGCGCGTGCGCGTGTGGCAGAAATCCCGGGCGCGCGGGGGAAAGTCCCCCGCTCTTTTAGTTAGCTTCCATCCTGAAACACCGGATAAGGAACTCGCAGTTTCCGGACGGAAACTATCAGACTTCTCGGCTTCGCGTAGAAATACAGGAGAAAAGAGATGGGACTATCGTACATGGCTTCGGCCCGCCCGCCGGTGCACATTCCGAACGAATCGCTCACCTTTCCATTGAGAAAGGCCGCAGAGTCCTTTCCCGGCAAGATCGCGGTGATCGAGCCCGAGGCCGGTGGCCGCGAATGGACTTACGCGGAATTGGATGAGCGGTCGTCGGGCCTGGCCGCTTCACTCAACTCCCTTGGGGTGGAGGCGGGAGACAGGGTAGCGATCTGGCTTAAAAACAGCGTCGAGTATATCCTGTCCTTTTACGGGATACTCAAGGCGGGCGCCGTGGTGGTGCCTGTGAGCACCCATCATGGAGAGCGGGAAGTCACAGCGCAATTGGAAGTAACGAAAGCCAAGGCAATCATTGCGGCGCAAGACCAGTATCGGCAGGTATGCAGCCTCGAGGGGAGCGCAGCCATTCGGATCGCCGTCACCGAGAACGGGGAAGTTCCGGCCGGCCCGGGGCTTACTTCCTTTTCATCGCTGATCGACGCCCGGAAGCAGTTTGACCTTTCGATCGATTTCGATCCACGCGAGACCCTGGCCGTCCTTCCATTCTCCAGCGGGACCACCGGTTTGCCGAAGGGGGTGATGCTGACTCATGCCAACCTGGTGGCCAACCTGCATCAGGTCCAGCAAGCGCACAAGATCGGTCCGGAAGACATCATGCTCAACCAGCTTCCCTTTTTCCATATCTACGGCATGACCGTCCTGATGGGAAGCGCTATTCTGGCCGGGGCGAAGCAGGTGCTTGCCAGCAGGTTCAGACCGGTGGATGAATTCCTCGGCCTTTTTACCAGGTACAGGCCCACGCTTTTCTTAACGGTCCCCCTGATATTGAAAGAGTTCTGTCAAAGCCCGCTCGTGCCGAAAATGGACTGGAGTTCCATGCGCCACTTCAACTCCGGAGGTGCGCCCCTGTCTCCTGATATACAGGAGCGGCTGGCCGGCCTGACGGGGGTGGCCGTAACCCAGGGATACGGATTGACCGAATCCTCGCCGACCACTCATGTGGTACCCCTGGATGCGATCAAGACAGGGCGCATCGGGACCCCGTTGTCGCTGACCGAGCACAAGATCGTCGACCCTGTTACCCAAAACGTGGTCCCGGTTTGCGAAGTGGGTGAACTCTGGGTTCGCGGTCCGCAGATAATGAAAGGCTACTATAACGACCCTAAAGCATCGAGTAACACCCTGGTGGACGGTTGGCTCCTCACGGGAGACCTTGCAAAGCAGGACGAAGACGGCTACGTGAGTATCGTGGACCGGCTCAAGGAGCTGATCAAATGCAAAGGGTTCCAGGTAGCGCCCGCTGAGATCGAACAAGTTCTGCACGGGCACCCGGGCATCCTTGACGCTGCGGTGATCGGAGAGCCCCACCCGGTTTTCGGAGAGGTCCCCGTGGCGTATGTCGTGGTGCAGGAGGGATCGGGTCTTTCCGGGGAAGCCATCATAGAATATGCGGCACAGGGCATGGCGAAATACAAGCGGCTTTCAAAGGTGCAGCTCATCGATGCAATTCCCCGCAGCCCCTCCGGGAAAATCCTGCGGCGTGTTTTGAGAGACAGGGGTTTAGGCTGAAGGGGTTTAGGCTGAGAAGAGAAGAGCAGGCTGAGGGGGTTTAGGCTGAAGGCTGGGAAGAGCAGGCTTCGGGAGTTCGCATGACTATAATCGCTTATCCGTTTCTCATTTTTTCAGCAGTCGGTCTCGTTCTCAGCGTCATTTCCCATGTATGCGGTCTGCGCGGCACGGCAGGCCCCTTTGGCGATCAGACGTGGTTACTCCACATTGGGATTTTCGTCGTTTGGTTGCCGGCTGTTCTCGCTGTCCAAAGGCTCTCCAGAAATGTACCACGGAGGGATTTCTGGAAAGCAGCGCTGAGAGGCTGCCCCAGATGGATGAGATATGCCTTTGCCTTTTGCAGTATCATCATCAATCCTATGATTCGAGTGAAAATTCGGATTCAATTGCCTTTTCAGGACACTTCAGCGGCAGTGTGACCGTGAATACGGCGCCACCACCGGGATTGTTTCCAACCGATATAGTGCCGCCATGCCGCCGGACTATTCCATATGCGATTGACAGCCCGAGCCCTGTTCCTTCCCCGGGCGCTTTAGTGGTGAAAAACGGCTCAAACACCTTGCTGATGACTTCAGTCGAAATTCCCGGACCCGAATCCGTAAATTCCAGGATCACCTGTTCGGAAATGGGTTCGAACCTGCTGGTTACACTTATCTTGCCTCTATCGTTCATTGCCCATGCGGCATTCATTAGAAGATTGATGAAGACCTGCTGGAGTTGGCCGGGATCGCCCATCATCATGGGAATATCGGGCTGAAAATCGAAAGCAAATTCGATATTGTGGAAAATCGCCTGATGTCTCAACACTTCTGCTGAACGTTCAACAACCGAGTTCATATCATAGTCAAATTTCTGATCCACTGACTGCTTGCTGAATTCCAACAGGCGCGCCACCATTTCCTTGCAGCGCATAGTCTGATTGATTATTTCCTGAATGTCCTTGCTAGACTGGGGATTAATGGAGGCCAAATCTCTCATCAGTATGTCGGCAAATATAAGAATGCCGGCAAGGGGATTATTGATTTCGTGAGCTATACCCGTCGCGAGCCTCCCGATGGAGGCCATTTTAGCGGTCTGGACCATCCTGCGGGACAGCTCGGTTTCATCTTCCGCCAGCTTCAGGCTCGCTATCATGCTGTTAAATGAACGAGCCAAATCTGCGAGTTCGTCGTTGCCCTTGACCGGGATGCTGAAATCCAGGTTACCTCTCTTGAGTTCGCGCGGGCCTTCGGCAAGCTTGACCATCCTTCCGTGAACCAGCCGCAAAATGAAAAGCCCCGCGAAAAGCTCAATGACCAGAATAGCGCCGAGCAGGTAAATGATCATCAGGTTGCGGCTGGAAAGAGCGCTACGATCGACCTCTTCCAGGCTGAAATGAGAGTCGAGCACGCCCAGTATTTTCTGTTCAGAAGGCGACGGATGACAGCTTGGGGCAGCGCAGGAGGGTTCATTGCGGACTGACTTTAACATCCCAAGGACCCTGTAGCCTTTGTCAGAGGTAAAGATTCGAGACCGAACGTCTTCCGGGATGACCTCGAGCGGTTTTGCGCTGCTGTGGCATACTATGCACTGTTCCGATTTGACGTTCGCCTTTTGTCCGATTTCCTGCGGGTTCGTGCTGAAGATTATACTACCTTTTTTATTGTAAATACTTATTGCCTCCACTCCGGGCGCGCTGCTCAGGGCGTCGATCGTATGTGCGACGTCTTCAAGTCTATTGAGCAACATGCTCTGGCGCATGGACCGCACAAGCACTTCGTTAGTGTTCCTGGCCGAGAGGATTATTTCCTGCATAACGTGCTGCCTGTTGGCCCGGATAATGAAATAAGCAAGCGAAATAAACACAACTGCACTGATAAGCAGAATAAGGAAGAAGAGCCTGAAGGCGAGTGAATTGGAAACCCTTTTCAAAGTTGCTCCTCATGCTGGAAAATATTCATTATAATCGGAATAATGCATCAACTTTTACTCTCGGCCTCCGAACTGCATGTTTAGATCGAATTTTTGCTCGAAAAGTCTCTGACGCACTCCGAAACCTCTAACAGCTTACAATTTTCCCAATAGAATACGCAAGTCAAACGTGCGTGGGCCTGGTTTTTGCGATTTTCCGACACCTCCTCCTCCCAGAGTCGGTTAATTAACACGGTAAACCTCCGGCTCTGCCGGCGGACTCACAGAGTTTGACATTTCCGGGAATGCACGAAAGTTCGCATGGTGGAGCGCTTAAAGCTCCATGAAAGGCCCCAGGGTCTGATG
>JBEKPW010000240.1:0-5111 GCA_049520315.1 Syntrophobacteraceae bacterium | reverse complement strand
TCCCGGCCGTATGTCGGGCATCTTCGTTCCCTTGGTTCCCTGGCACCACACCCCTTCTACATAATAGCGGATATCAATGCGGAATTATAGCGAAACATTGCCGATGGAAACGCTGCACAGCTAGCCAATCTCCCAAGACTCAGTTCGCGGCGAATCGGTAAACAAATGATTCGAAAACGGCAAAGATTTTGGCGCCTCATTTCTCAAGGCGGAGGAGAGGAATATTGACTTTTGCATTTGCCCAAAAGGTATTTACTGATGGAGACCCTCTACCACCAAGAGGATGTGAGCACCTCTCCCGTGAAAGCAGACAATTATTTAAGCCGGTGAATATATTTCGCCGCTGTTTGGTCAAATCTCTCCCGGTCTTTTGAATCGAAATTTTGTGCCAGTTGAACCACAAGGCTTAACTTATCTTTTTTGACTGACTGGTCATTTCGCGCGGCTTCAATTAAATACACTGGGAGTATATCAAACAGTACGGATTCAGCATCCTCTTCAAAAGTTCTTTCTGCACATGTTTTGATTGCCTGCCATGCATCAACAGTGAGATCAAAGTTGGTTAAGTACGTGGACCAAAGAAAATATGCCAATAGTTCGGCAACTTGTTTTTTTGATTGGTCTTTGCCTGCCTGTTTAGCCCCAGCATACCCTAAAGTCAACACCGCCATGAATGTAATAGAGTAGGACATACACTCAATCAGGACTTCAGAGTGCAGTTTCGCATCGGCGAGAATCCTTTTCCACCATTCAACAAAAAGATGAACTCTGTATCCAATATTTAACGACTTCTCAGCAAACTGCCTAATGAAAGTACCAAGTACAGGGTCTTTCTGCAAAAGACTACTGAAGATAGACAGATTTTTACCTCCGAGTTCTACAACCACTCGATGCAAGTGCACCATTAAGTGATCTGGTTCAAATATAACGACATTAAAATTCTTGTGGATCATCTCCGACAGAAGCTTGCCTTCCTGCTTCAAACTGATATATGCTCTCTCTTTAAGTACTGAAAGAAGGCTGATGGTACTGAAGGTGGGAATCGCGTGCTCAACCGAGGCTATTTGCCTGAGGCCAAGGTCGTCTGAGTAAAGAGGGAGTTTCATCTCTTTAGCCAAAAGGAAGATTTCTCCTGATCCATTTGGCAACGCTTCGCTAAGAACTTCCTTCCTCAACACGAAAATTCCGCAAGCATTCTTTTCATAAGGGTCGGCCTCCTCACGTGTCCTTTCATGCCCATCTAGTGACCTCACTCTTACAATCTTACGATTTGCAATTCTCCAATTCTCTATTTTTTCAGCTAACGGGTGCTTAATAACATCGTGATATACATTTCTCTGCAAGGCGCGTTTTGTCCCCCTAGAAATGACAATCCTCGCAAAGTTTTCCGGTAGAGCATCGAGCATGTCAAATTCAGCGAGGGTTAGCAGAGTGGTAAGGTCGACACACACTTGATCGCTAAGAGTCGCCGCTTCTTTCTCCCTGTTCAAACTAATAATATTACCGTCTGAGATGTGGATTGAATTCTCATAATCCGAGGATGCTGTACAGGTTGTCCAGTACGCGAAGATAGAATGTGTATTCGGAAAGTACTTCGCCCGAAATGCCAGAGGATATGGTATCGCTCTTGCCGACATCCTCAGAGGGACTGAAGCTAGGTATCCAGGCAACATCATGGAGTACAACTGCGCAAGGAATTCCGATGCACCCTGGGCATCATCTTCGGGCAGTTTGAACATTTTTAGAGCTGGAAAATTCGGATGCTGCTCAGAAAAATCAGCTAGCCTTTTCTTACCTTCTGAAACCCATGATTCAGCCTCTTCATCTAAAGTATCCAACGGCGGGGAAAATAATAGCATTATCAGGTACCTGGCTTCTTCTTCAACATTTTCGACGGTGCGCCCATATTCATGAGCGTGCCGAAGAAGAGATTTCGGATTTTCGCCTTTCGTTCTCTTCAGTTCAAAAAGCTGCCAATGGATAACTCCTCTCTGTCTTTTGTCCTTGGCCTTTTTAAGCGACTTCTCAAGAAACTTTATTGATTCTTCGACTCTTCCCGTTTCGAAGGCCAAGACTCCTAAATTACTAAGTACTGGATAGGTCAGACAGTCATGTGATGCGTATTCCTCGAACAGTTTGAAGGACCCCTCTTCATCCCCTAGGTCCATTTTGGCTATCGCCCTTGCATAGAGTAGCTTAGGCTCCTTAGGGAACCTTATTATTGCTGATTCCAGTAGTTGATCAGCCGATGAAGGGTCTTGTATATGAAGGTAAGCATGTGCCATCAATTCTGCTTCGTGGCTCATAATCTGCCGATGGCTGACTATTTTCTTTATGCAATCTATAATTTCGTTTGCGGTCTCATCTCTGAGGGGGAGAAGGGCATACAAATAACCTGTTAAAGTTTTCTGGTCCTCTTCAAAGTACGGCTTAGCGTTCCTATAAATCTCCAGTATTTCTTCCGCCGAAGCATTATTAGCCCTTGCGATGGCGACCTCAGCGAGGACAGCCTCTATCCTGCCAAGAGGGTCAGATTTTAGGTTTTTAATTATATTTCTTGCTTTATCAATCTCTCCAATTTCATTGTATCCGATTGCTAGTAGACTTTTCGAAAAGGTCTCTTCTTCAGCATCATAGTAGCCACTTTCCCCTCTGCTCAATATGTGGGAAATAAGTTCATCGTGGTAATCTGCTTGAAGATAACAGAGACAAAGGTTTCTAAAGTGAGTAGGAGTGGCTAAATGCGAATAGGCAAATTCAGCGTATTTAATTGCCTTTTGACTTTTGTCACTGCGCACGAGGCACATGGCATAAGCACTATTGACTTGAGGATTCTCTGGATCACGCTCGAAAAGTGCCCTTATAACGTGCTCAGCTTCCTCCTGCTCTCCTAGAAGTATGAGAGCATTGAAATAGTTAATCAGACCCTCTATAGACAGCGGCGGGAATCCACGGCTCTTAAATCCGAGAAATCCCTTTTTGAGATATTCAGTGGCAGTTCGCAGCTCTGGAACATTTAAGTTGCTAGGCCCAGTCCCATAGGTGAAAAACTCCTTATCCCCCCCTTCAAACCCAAGCGCCGAAATTAATAATACGCTCCCGAATGTAGCGTGATGAACTGGGTCAAAGACTAAACCGGCACCTTCGGCTTCTCGAAATAGCTGCTTAGCCCTTTCAAGATTCCCCATCGAGTGATAAATCTCGGCTAACCAAAATATGCAGTTTAACCGGTCAGTCTCCCAGCAAGAAGAAGATCGCAGATAAGACTCTGCCTCGCTTACTGTCTGGAATTGGGCTATCCATGACGCTTTTACCCTCACTGCTTGGCAGTAGTCTGGATTAACAGACAGTACATTGTTAAGTCTATCTATCCAACCCGGAGGTGATCGCATTTCTTTCTTTTGTTCATATTTAGCAGAGAAAAATTCGCTTAATAATAAATTAGTAGTATACTTAACTTCGTTCGGACGGAACATGCTTGCGTTCGTGAACGATTGGATGGCAGATGGAAAATCACTCCTATGGAGAGAAAGTATACCATTATTATTATAGAATTTCGCTTTTATTCCATCTGCTGCATCTTCAATTTCATCTTTAAGAATAGCTAAAAGTTGATCTGCGTCATTGTCCCGCAGTTCAGTTAAAGCCATCGAAGATTCCTTAAGCTTCCTGTATCGCTCCTGATCTTTTGGGGATAACGCCTCGATTCTTTCTGCACCTTCGTTTTCGAAAATATCAACTATGCCTGCGTCTTGCAGGTTAGACATCCCTTTATATACTAGTACCTGTGGATCAGAGTGTATATCAGTATCTTGATGTATATAAACAGCAGGCTCAAGGATTTCTCCTATAATCTGCTTGATCTTCTGCCCTAAATAATATTTTCTTACTTCCTCGGCTATTTGGTCACTAGACTCTCTAGTAAGTTCGTTGTTTACAGGCACATGTAGATTCAGCGTTTGTTGTGTCCGCCATCTCTGATTTGTATCCTCCACCAGGGCTATGGCATCTTTCAACCAAACGAAAAACACTGGCTCTTCAGGTTTACAGGTGTCGCAAACCGCAAGCAAGGTGGGCATTGGTTGGGACAATAAAAAATTTATCGTGCTAATCTGGAGAGTTAGCGAAATGGCTGTTCCATCTTGAAGGTAGTTGGCAGAGTCTGTGCCCTTGAGTTGCGCAAAAAATTGGTCCCGCACCTTTCCGTCTTGGCCTATGGTGATTATTAAATCCCAACCATAATCGGCGCGGGACTCATTGAAAGCCCATTCGGGTTTACAACGATATTGAAATGCCCTCAGAGCGATATCACCGATAACATGGCTTCTTGGCCTTTCGGGTAAAGCCTCGTCACGCGTCATAGTATCTCCTAAAAGCCTAAGTGGCTTTTCAAGGTGTCGCTCAAGAAGGTAACAATGGGCAACAAGTGCAACTGCGCGGCATGTCGCAGGGCGACAGCCACATTCCTGGGGCCGCTGTAATCTCGCTCAAGAAATTATGATACCATGTTGTGTTTTTTTTGGAGCCGCAAAATCAACAGTCCTTGCCAGAAGGTTGAACCGGCATCCTCGCTCGATTTCGTGAATGTATGATCTGAACGTGGTAAATTTTCGGGACCTCGAGATTTCAAGGTCCAGGAGTTGTGTGGAGTTTTCCTTGTGCCGAACACAGGTAAACCGGCGATCACCCACCGCACCATTTTTCGGTTATTCTACGACCTTCATCTGCTAAAATGTCATTGCCCGCCCGGAGGATACAAGGGCTACGCTGGAGAGCGACCTGAGCGCCGAGGCGGGGGAACGACGGAGGGGCAGGCCTTCTTCGGCTTGCCCTTTTTACCCTGTGGACGCTCTACCCAGATCTCGTTCAATGAGAATGCTCGTTTTGGCTGAGAAGAAGACAATGCCGCCAGGATTGTGGGTGCTGCTTTCACAGGTACACGACATGCCTCGTCATCTTTGACGAGGCATGTATACATTCCTCAGCTGCGGATCTGCAGCTAATCCCTTGACTTTTTTGCACACTTGCCTGTAATGATTTGTCCTCTGTCCTTCCCCCGAGGAATGCTCTTTGTGGATCTTGGCAGTTACTCCTAAAACGATTGTGGAGGT
>JBEKPW010000239.1:0-5167 GCA_049520315.1 Syntrophobacteraceae bacterium | reverse complement strand
GCATGGAGGGCAGGGGCAGGGCCTCTGACAATATATTTATCGAGAGGTCTGGCGTTCGGTCAAGTACGAAGAGGTCTATCTCAAAGACTGTCGTTTCAACTAAAACACTTCAGGAGATAAACCCCGAAAATCCTGATCGGCCGGTCAACTGGGAAGTTGCTATACCTTGCCACTGTACTCAAAGGTGGGTCATTATTGCATGCCGATCAACACCGCCCAGCTCTCCCTCGGTATTGCCATTGGATCTACGTGGCCTGAGTTGTTTAAGGGATGGACCCCGTTTCTCTTCCTGCTCTTCCTTATTTCAGGAGGCGAAGCCTGTATGGAGAGGCGATGTGTTACGCTTTGAAGCTAATCCAGAACGCTGGGGACGAGGGTTGCTTACATGATAGAGAGTCAATCGGCTGTATCTGTGAAGAAAAAGGCGCCCCTGTTTCCAGGGCGCCTTCCTGCCAGGATTTATGACAATGCTACCTGGTGATTTGCAGATACCATAATCTAATAGAATAGCAAGGGTGATTCTGGGTGGTATGGAATGGGTACTTCGGCTCCCTAAAGGCATTGTTATAGAAACGAAATCGAGATCTTAATGAAGAAAGTTCCATGGGACGACTTGTTGAAAGAATGCGAGGCGCACCGGCTCAAAAGCCTCTAATTCACATTGCATCCTTTCAGGACCCATCTATAATGGCCGTGACAAGTCGATAGTTCAGCTTCCGCTTTCATAGCACATCTTTCCTCTGGCATAAAACATCAACCAAGGAGCCTCCCAATGACAAAAAAACTCATCGAAATCGCATCAGAAATCGTCCAGACACAAGTTTCCGTAACACCCATGTCCGGCGCCGATATCACCGCATCTCTCCGGCAGGTCTTCAGCACGCTCCACGAATTAGAAAAAGCTGAAACGGCCGGAATCGGCATTGAATTTGCTCAACCGCTCGCAGAGGAAGCAGCCGCAACGAAGCTCAGCCCAGCAGATTCTATCCAAAACGACAAAGTAATCTGTCTCGAATGTGGCGCTGAGATGAGACAGCTCACATCGAAGCATCTCGTTTCCCACGGCATGAACGTGAAGGAGTACAGGAAGAAATACGGTTTCACAATGCGGACGCCATTGTCTGCAAAGTCATTGACCAAAGCGAGAAGCAAGGCAGCGAAAAAGAGAGGGGTGCCCGAGAATCTGAAGAAGTACATGGAGGCGAGAAGGCAGGAGAAGGCCAAGGTGGCAGCCACGAGAGCGGAAACTGAGACGATAACAACCAACAAACCGAAACGTACCAGACTTCGTAAGAAGAAGGCATGATTCCGGCTCAACTGTCAACTCAAGGAGGCAAATGCCATGAGTGATCCGACCATGTTAGACAAAACCTTTCACATCATTATGAAACGAATGGTGGATACCGGTCAGGCTCCGCACTACACCGAAATTGCCGGCGAGTTAGGCCTTAGCATGGAAGAGGGCCGTAAGGCCGTACACGAGCTGTTTGCAGCTGGTATTGCAGGATGGCTTTTCCCCAATACAAGCTTGATTACTTCCTTCGCCCCGTTCAACAACCTGCCCACTCAATACAGGATTACGGTTGACGGTCAGCAGAAATGGTTCGGTCAGTGAGGGATTGAATCGCTGGCAGTCTGCTGGCTTTTTCCTGGGCGAAAGGTTCGCATCGATTGCCCATGTCTGGACTGCGGACTCCCCATTACCTTAGAAATACGAGATGGGAGCGTACTTAAAGCTGATCCAGAAGGTATTACCGCCTATGTGGCGGTTCCTTTCTGGAAATGGCGGGACGACTGGTCGCATTCCTGAAGTACAATGAATCTCTTCCGGTCGGAAGATCATATCCGCAGTTGGGCTCAATTCAAGGAAGGTACCGAAGAAGGGATAATACCTCTTGAAAATTTGTTGAAACTCGTCTCAGTGGGCTTATTCCGCAGGCGTCTCGACCCAGACTATGTGTCCCGAAGACCAGAATTCATGGAGGAATTCGTCGCAACGCTTGACGAAATTGGCAAGACCGGCCAGTTCTGGCGGCGACCGAAATAAGGAAATAAGAGGCGACTCTATCCTTAGACTTCCGGCTGCACTGGAGGTTGCACATGAACCAGTTCGAGCGATTCCTGGGTAAGGCGTGTGATGGATGCCTTCTATGTCGATACGCAAGAGATAATCCCTCAACGATGATCGGTAAGATTATGGCCTGGCACGGCAAATGGTGTCCGGCTTGGAAGGCCCAGCAGGAGATCCAGCGTGAACGGCAGCAAGAGGCAAAGAGGAAGAGCAATGCACGTAAGGAGTTAAGGAAGAGAAGGTGAAAATGTATTTCGCTGGACCACTTTTCTCGGAAGCTGAGAGAAATTGGATTGCGAAAACGAAGGGACAGATCGAAACCACTGTAAACAAGCCGGAACTACCATTACAATCTGTTGGCCTTATACCTCATTACATCTAAAAACCTATGCCCCTCTGGTACGCTCATTGGCTTCCTGCTTACGCTTACACTCTATGCATAAAGTCGTCACAGGTCTGGCGTTCAAGCGTTCTATTCCGATATCGTCACCACATTGCTCGCACTGCCCGAAATTACCTTCCTCAATCCTTTGCAGCGCATCGCGAATCTTGGGGATCAGCTTTCGTTCCCGATCCCGTATGCTGAGCATGAAATTCCTGTCGGATTCAAGAGTCGCACGATCTGTGGGATCAGGCAAGTTTTCCACGTTATCGGTCATGCGACCCACTGTTTTCTCAGCTTCTGAATAGAGCTCATCGAGTCTCTTAAGAAGCAGATCCTTGAAATATACTTGAGTTTCCTTATCCATTTAAAGCTCCGCTGCCAAGTTTGAAGCCCTGTCAGCTATCATTATCGCCATCCAGAGTAAAGGGAAATCACATCAATTTGATAAATTCGCAAACTGCGTTCAAACACCTCGCTCTTTCCTCCAGTTTTGAAAGTCAGGCGTGTATCGCGAATGGTGATTCCACGGCGATGGCCTTGCACATATTGGTCATCAAGCCAAACTCGAGATTTTTTCCCGTTGTAAATCCCATCTCGATCATGCCGATATTCTGATTGCTCTTCTGGATGGCTCTCAGGTGGATGACGGGACTGCATGGGAGATCGGCTATTTTTACGCGAAGAAATCACCCGAACAGAAAATTATCGGGATCAGAACTGATTTCCGCCGATCAGGGGAGAGTCAAGGCGCCATACATCCCCAGCTCTATTCCCTTTGGCCTCATGCATACTTATCTTTAATTCGAATCGAGTATAGAACTCTGGATAACCGGAGAAACAATAATGATTCGAAAACTAACACCTATTTTAGCACTGTTCATCGGACTATTAACATGCCGTATTGAAGGCCAGTTCAAATGCGTCACTCCAGGCACGTTTCCCTTCGGGGGCGGTGTCGTGCAGCCTTTGGTATCGAGCCCTCAGTTCGATCCCAACGAATCGGAGGCAAGGCAGCAGTTGACAATCGATGAGCGAATCCAGGGAACGAGCAGCTCGCCGGCCGGCGGTATTGGCCTAATGCAGAAATGGAGCTTTTAGCGAGCTCTGTTCTTTTTGCCGCCCTTGCATGATGCATGTGAGCACATCCGATTGTTATATGACTGTGGGAAGCCTCTTATTGGCCACCATCCACGTATCCGTCCCACATAATGTAATTGCCGTATTCAGCCACCCTCCCCATTCATTCCCGCCCGCAAAACTCTGGAGTACTTGAATGTCACTACCTTCCTGGGTGGCAGAGTCATCGGCTTTCCTGTCTTGAGATTTCTGGCCGGACGTTCATGCTTTTGTTTCACTGAAAATCTCCCGAACCCGCTGATGAGAACGTCTTCACCGTTTTGCAGGGATTGTTTTATCAGCTCGAAAAGGGCGTCGATGACCTGGGCTGATTGGGTCCTCGTGAAAATGTTCTGGGCGAAGAGTGCTTCCACGATGTGGGCTTTGGTGAGAGTCATTGGTTGCTCCAGAATTTGAACATGGACGGTTTGTGGGATGAAGGATGATACTGCACCTGCTGACAGGACGCAAGGATGGAGCAAGCCAGAGGTTAACTGAAGGTTGGAAGGAATGAGCGAAATCAATCGACGACGCAGTTTCAAGACCCCTGCGGGCGCCTTGCTAAATAATGAGCGTTACCTGAATATCAGGAATCCGTCGATGCGTATGGGGAATCTGAGAGTTCCACTTACCAACTCTCTCAAAAAACGGATCATCAAGTTTGCTCGCCTTAACGCCGGAGATGTGATTGCGTTTGTGTACCGTGGATAAGGAGCGAGTTTAATTCAAGCCGGATCTTTCCCCTCATTCATTTGATTTCCATTTCGACAGGACCTCGTCAATGGCATCACCTACCATGTCCCTTGCTTCGTGCCTATCGTAGTTAAGAGCTAAGAGTTGGTCATATTCTGTTTCAGTGTGCCGAATATGGGCTCTAACAGCCAGCGTCACGGCATTCTTATCGAAACTCTTTGCAGCCGCCGAGCGCCCGACACGACCACTATGTTTGAGGCAGGCATGCTCGGCTATTTCTGTTGCTGTTTCGGTAGGACAATGAGGGTATTGCAGGCGAATATGTTCGGCAAAACGTTGCACAAACTCGCCATCCAACTCCTCCCGTCGTTTCGCGGCCCTTTCCCTCTGTTTTGCCCTGGCATCGCCGTCCGCCATGCACTCCTGCTCGGCCTTTTCCAGGGCACCTGCTTCCACGAGCCGACCCTGTGGCTCGTTACGCTTTCTTGCTTTGCTCCATTTTTCTACGACCGCACGAAGAGTTGAGTACTTTGCAGCTCTTCTTGTGAGAGCCGTATTTCCTGCGCGCAGGTAGACCAGATGATCCAGATCGGCACAAGTAAGACAAACCGGCTTTCGGTCCTCTCCTAAGACAATGAAATCCCCACTGTGCAAAGGTTCCCCACATTCTGCGCATGGGGAATCACTAAATGAGACATAAACCTTTATGTATTCAAGCGCCACAGAGTACCTCCTTTCGAGAGCCGTGAGTAGAGGCAGTTGTGATACCCTCCTTTTCGACTCTCACCATTTTGCGGGTTCCTCACCGGCGCCTGTTGGGTTCGAAATTTGGTATCCCTCAATCTTCCTTCCCATTCATTGCAGCCCGCAGAACGTCGGAGCACTTGAATGTAACTACCTTC
>JBEKPW010000238.1:0-5198 GCA_049520315.1 Syntrophobacteraceae bacterium | reverse complement strand
AGTTTAATCCCGGTTGGCAAAGACGAATCAGGTAAGACTCATTATGTGTACGACATCTGGATCAGCCCAAGAACCGGGGATTATGTGGAGCGCTGCCCGTGGCTGAGGAAACTTCCCAAGAAGGACAAATACATCTGTACCATTCAGGAAGTGAAGCCCTCGGTGTGTCGAAACTTTCCCATTTCGAGAGAGCATGCTGGAGAAAACGCTTGTCGAGGATTTGTGGACGAGTAGTCGGATTCCTCTGTGAATGAGCAATTAGAGCTTCTTTACTTTGACCGCCTGTGGTCCCTTGGCGCCCTGTTCAATTTCGAAGCTGACGCGGTCGCCTTCCTGCAGGCTTTTGAAGCCGGATCCCTCGATGGCACTATGGTGAACAAAGCAATCTTTTCCGTCTTCAGCCGTGATAAATCCAAAACCCTTTTTGTCGTTGAACCACTTTACAGTACCTTGAGGCATTTTTCCGATTTCCTTTTGAATTGTGTTAATTGCAGGTACATTTCCGAGGCCAAGATAGTAAAACAAGGGAACTGGCGCAAGCCAAAAGAGCCAGGATGTTTTGAAATGTGCAAGTCCTTTTGACTTTTGAAAAGTGAAAAGCTGGAGGACTTTTTGCGCCCCGGATCTAATAACTTCAGAAGTTTAACTTCTAAAGTCCAACCAAGCTCGGGTCTCTCCGAGCCTTGCTTTTCAGACTGGATGAATAAAACGTGGAAACTCTTGATTTCATATCACAAGCATGGATGGTAATCTTCGGATGTGCTGCGATCTGGCTGCTTGGCCGGCGCGAAGACTGGAGAAGATGGGGCTATGTTACTGGGCTGGTCAGCCAACCAGCATGGCTTTTTTCAGGCTTTTATCATCACCAGTGGGGGTTGGTCCTGGTAAGTTGCTGGTATACGTATTCATGGACTCAGGGCGTATGGAATTTCTGGATAAGGCCTGAAGTGGGCTAAAGAAAACTGTCCGGTAATGGTCCTGGCCCTCGGCGGGGTTTGCGCCTCATGCGCAGCAAAAAGGTAGTGGGCTTTTTAAGGATGACGGAAACAAACTCGAACTCCTCTTTGGTATTTCGCGATATCTCTCCCAATACGTCCTCCGCGCTTATGCAGCGGATCTCGATGTATTCGCGCATCGTCCCTGCCTTTCGTCTAAGCCATCTTCGTGTAAGATACTCATTCCCGGTGATCGAAGATAGAGCCGCTTTATCTTTAATTCTACAGGATATCCATTAAAGAACTTCTTAGAAATAAGGCATTGCCTTTCCCTTCATTCCCGGTGATGAGCCGGGCGAAATCACTGGAGATAAGATATGTCGGAACTGGAACCAGTCAGCCGGGTCCTCCGGGAGTGTTTAAAATCGCTCAGTAGAGAAGAAGTGCAAGTTCAATTGAAATTACTTAAAAAGATCAAAAGAAGTTACCGACTGGACCTGGAATCAATCCATCTGGCCCTCGAAGTCAGCAAAAAGGGCGGATGCGAAATTGTGTATCCGCTTTTGTATCGGCTTGTTGGAATAGAAAGTCTCGATGAATGGCTTAAAAATCCAGCGGTAGCCAAACAGAAAATCAAGGAGACGAAGGACCGGATTGCAGAGGTCGAGCAGCTGATCTCGCTTTTGAAGGCGAAACTAGGATCGCTTTCCCCAAAGGTTCGGTGATGAGCCGGGCCTTACCTTTCAAACTGGATGGATAAAACAGTGTGGACCACGCATTCCAAGCCCCTCTCGCCCGAAGAGAAATCAAACCGATCTAAGCAAGCAAGTTCCGGCCAACCAGCAAAGAAGGCAAGGGCCGAAGTAGCGGCAAATAAGCGATGGATGAAAGTGCTGCCAAAGCAAGATTTCAGAGTATTTCCAACTGAGGTTTGCCAGGTTGGAGTACGTCGGAGACGACAAATCCCACGTTGCATACATGCCGCAGGGCGTGAATATCCCATCTTCGCAATTCCGAACCCTAATGTCCCAAATTTGAAGGCCCTGGTTACTCGCGACGAGGTGATGAGAGTGTACAAACGCGCCCGGTGAGGCCAAAATTCATCTTCCCATCCCTTTCATCTCCTTGTTTTTACGCATCCCCTACCTTGATATAAATTCAATAATGCTTATTATTTCGCAATGAAAGTTCGGATTGGCATCCTAAACTAGTGTCCATCCGGAAACCCCGGATGAGTCACTGGCAGTTTTCGATTCGGAAAGGAGGCATTTTTCGTCCTGGCAAGGAAATCAAGGGGTTGCGCGGAGGCGTACCTATGTACGCCGCACAAGAAACCCCGGAGATTGACACAGCAAGGGCGGAAAAGGACCCTTTCCGGACGGAAACTAAACTAGCTTGAGGGTGGTCCGTTCGGGATGAAATCAAATAGAGGTCCGGGAGATTGATATGGCGAACAAATTTGAAAAAGACGAATTCGAGGCGACCTGTTCCCAGTTCGCCAGCGGCGATATGGGCCAAAATCCTTTGGATGAACGGGCCAGAAGAGGTTTCGAGCAGTACTCGCAAACTTTTGGAAAATACCTCTCGGACAAAGAAGGGGAGAAGAATTTTTCGGAAGAAGAAAAGCTGAGGAGAGAACGCGCCAAAAAGGCGAACAGAATTTACAAGCAGGTCTGCGAAGACCTTCATTTAAGCGCCTTCTTTTTCAATAATTTCGGAGACTGGAGCGAATACGTTGACGGCAGGATGGGCGATGCTGAATTTTACGGCCATGCAATGACACGGGCTCAGCAGATGATGGCGGACCAGAACTGAGGAGGGCATCATCCTGGATGACAAAAAACTGGGCATAGTCCCGATTAGATAGAGGAGGAGATCATTGTCCCGATTACCTCCTGCCGAATGAGCCGCATTTTGATAGAATGCAAATGCGGCTCATTTGCTTTTTTGGAGGTAAAGATGCAAACTGTGCCGCCCGGCCGAAGAGGAAAAGACGCGGGGTGGTCTGAATCCTTGTGGGAGACAAGGTGTGATCTCAAAACCGGCCAGGCTCCTGCTAGATATGTTGTCGGGCCAAATGACGGGGAATTCATGTGTTGGCCGGGATACGGGCAGGATTAGATTTTAAGCTGCAACTCAAAATCTGGAATGAGGTAAGAGACCATGTCAACCATGAGAGAACAACGGCAAAGAATTGCGTCCGTGCTCAAAGACTGGGAGTTGCTCGAGCAGGAGTCATCAGAATCCATAGAGCAAGTCAAGACGAAATGTGACAACCCCCTTGTCCGTCTGGTAATGGACATCATCGAACACGACAGCAGGCTGCACATGAAGATCCGAGAGTTTATCCTGAACAGTTTTGAGCGTGAACCTCTTACACTCAGTCCGGATGAAGTGGGCAACGTTATCGAGCTGATCCGTAACCAAACCCGACTGAAGACCCAGATAGTTGAAAAAGTCGAGAAGACAATGGAGGCGACAAAAGATAAAAGTCTGCACATCCAAGAATTTCTTATGAAGACTCTGCTGGTGGATGAGAGGAAACACAAGGAGATGCTAAAAGGCATAGAAAAGGTGATGCAGGGACTTTACCCCTATTGGCCTCACTGAAGGATGCTTTGTGACTGCAAAATAGGGAAGAATCGCGTGGAGAGCCCATCACATCACACGAACAACTCTATCATGGCATTCACAACGGTGCCTTCACTCTCGCCTGCTCGGCGGAAATCAGTTCTGATCCTGATAATTTTCTGCTCGGGTGATTTTCTGGCGCAAAAATATCCGATCTCCCATGCAGGCCCATCACCCACCTGGGGACCATCCAGCAAGGCGATTACAAGGTCGGTATCGTCGAGATGAGTCCCTATTGCATTTCCGCTCACAAAAAGCCAACTGATCCATGTTCTGCCGCCCGAGGTGCCTCACTTTCTCACCGCCAGAAATGGCAAACTTCCTCGCCGCCATCGATAGACAACCGGGGGAACTTTGAAGCCACCTTTTTTATTAGGTTTCAGTTTAAGATGTCAGGTAATATAGGTAAAAAAACTAGGAGGAAACTTATGGTCCATCATACCCCTCCCAGATTCCAGGCTGCAGCGTTCAACTGCCCTCTTTGCGGTACTTATTCTAAGCAAATCTGGCTTAATATGCAGAGACACTATCCAACCAGGGCCGTCATTGGTGGCAAAGAATTAAGAATTGCTCAATGCACAAGTTGTAATAAAATGACATTCTGGCTTGACGGAAAGATGCTGCCGCCCCCTGCTTCGGGAAGCGCTTCTTTCCATAATCCCGATCAACCTGATGAGAGCAAGCAAGATTAAGAGGAAGCCCAATCAACTGTCGATCTATCTACCATGCGGTACCATCATCCACCTGAGGGCCATCCAGAAGGGCAATCACCATGTCAGCATCATCGAGATGGGATTTACCGCGCGGGAGAAAATCTCGTGTTTTGCCTTTGTATCAAGACGTTCGATTCTCTATGGAAGCCATATCACTCTTTAATTCTGGACACCTTGATGGTGAGCAGGTTGTAACTGTCCGGGCAGTTAAGAATCGCTTTGTCTGCTCCCCAAGGATAGTTGCCATCAAATTGCATCACGTTTAAGGTCGGGAATATGGCATTGTAGAGAAAGCCGCACATACCTCCGCTATCGTAACAGCTCACGTTGAAAGAGTCTCCTACCTTGTGTCCGGCATTGCATTGCCCTTTTAGACCTATCACCTCTGCCTTCAACCTCTTTCCAAAACCAGGGTCTCTTGCTATTGGAAAACCTCCCAAAGTAGTGTTTAAGTTGTTCACCTGGATCCTTAGCTGGTTGGCTCGCGATGTATATACATCTGCCCCACTCCAACCTGGTCGGTGGGAAAGACAACCAGTTCCTGAACGTTTACATGAGGGGGCCGCTCCAGGCACCAGACTACAGCTTCGGCTATATCTTCCGGCTGGAGCGGTTTGAATCCTTGGTAAACAGCTTCCGCTTTGGCCACATCTCCCCCCGCGCGCACAAGGCTGAATTCGGTTTTAACCAAACCGGGCTCAATATTTGTCACCCGGATTTTCTTTCCCATTAAATCCATGCGCAAACCGTCGGTAATTGCCCGCACCGCAAATTTTGTCGCGCAGTAAACCACACTTCCTGGGAGTGTCCAGCGCCCTCCGACTGAGCCGATATTTACAACGTGTCCCGCATTGCGCTTGACCATCTGTGGGAGGATGAGCCGAGTCATATAAAGCAGACCTTTTATATTAGTGTCTAT
>JBEKPW010000237.1:0-5255 GCA_049520315.1 Syntrophobacteraceae bacterium | reverse complement strand
CAACAGTGGCATTGTTGGCTACCATTCAAAGTACTTCCCGTACATCTGGATTTTGGGAAGGAACCAGAGCTGCGGCAGGTTCATTTCAAACAGCCAAGGAGGGTATTATGGCTAAGTATATCCTCTGCACACCCTTAAGAAAAGTGCCGAGGAGCTCACGAAAGCGCTCAACACAGTGTCGGCTGAGCTCGCAAAAGCAATGGCGGCGGGAGCCTTTTGCTCGCCGCGAGGCCTCAATTCCTCCACCTTAACAAAAAAGGGATCTGCCGTATCGGAAAATGCCAATGTCCCGGCTGCTTTTCCAGGATGGATGCTAAACAGGAAGGAGGTGATAGAAGACCGCAAATGGGCTGTCATTGCATGATGGCCTTTCATATTACGGGCAGGCGACGCGCCTCAGGGTTCTCTGAGAAGCCGGCTTGAACGTGACGTCTGAGATCGAATTAATGAGAAGAGGTGTTTGCGGGGGGTGTCCTCCCGACACATTTGTTACTGGCACGAAACGTTGTTGTCTGGCTAAGCTGTTTTGCCAACACAGATTTGTCGGGAAAACAAAGAGTTTCTGAAAGGGGGGGAAATTATGAAAAGATTTCTGCTTATCAGTATGGCGGGCATATGCCTGGCGGGTTTGGTTGCGTTCGTCCCGCATGGCGCTTTGGCGACGATCACGATCTCCGGATCCGATCTCAACAACCTGAGCTATCGCCCAAATGGCGGCACTGCGCAGTATGTGCCAGGGCCACCGGACTATGCACTGCTCTCCACACCCGATGCGGGGCTGGCGGGCGGCGCCCCTGCGGCGTACGTGCAGTCCTCTACTATCGGGGGCGCGTCGCTCGGGACGTTGAGCTCGCTTAGCGCGACCTACAGTCTGCTCAGTTACAGCGGGGGTGACGGCAACCAGCCTTACTGGCTGACCTACTTGAACGATCCGAACACCGGCGGGTATATCGGCGTCGTCAGCTTTACCGGGCCGACGCTGGACGGATTGTCACAGATCCACGTGTTCTACGATTTCGACCCGGGTGCGTTGTCATCGAACACGTATTGGGGCGATACTCTGGCCCAACTGTCGAGCACCGCCTACGGGACGACGACATTCGGGAACCTTAATGTCTACGAAACCGGCGTGGAAATCGGTGACTGGGCTATAGACGACAGTATAGGAGCGACGGCGGAGATCAACTCGATCACGCTATCGCCGTGGACGGCGGTTCCCGAACCTTCCACCATGCTCCTTCTTTGCATAGGTCTCGCCGGTGCTGGTGCATACCGTCTCAGGAAGAGAGCTGAAAGGCAGTCGTAGCAGGTAGATACTCCATTACAGAGGCGGGGTGATAGGGCTCTGCCTCTTCCTTTGACAAGGCGTGCAATGCAAATTTTCGAGGAATCTCCTGAATGTTGATCTCAGGCTTGTGCTCAAAAAGTTCAAGTTTCGCAATCATATTTTGAGCAGAAGGATTTCCAACCTCCGCATGCAGATGAAAAAGGGGTATCCGGAATTGGTCCGGTGCCCCCTTTTCACTCACGTATTCCACCTGTGTTCCACTGGCTGTCCGGACAGTTGCTGGTGAAGGACGACCGCTGGTTCGAATCCAGTCGTACCGATCAATATCTAGTATGAGTTTGCGGGTTTTTCAGAAATTCGAAAAATCCGCATTTTTTATTCTAATAGAATAATTCGATGGCGAGGGTTGAACCCGATTTCAGATTCAGTCGGTTGCCCCCTCAGGGCCATTGAAATTCAGCATTTTCAGCAATAGAGTCTCTCTGCCTGCCTGTTTTGAGTCCGTAAGAAGTCCTAAAATTTCGCCCAAACTTTTCTCATTTGGGGAAAGTGATAGCCAACAAAAACAGGAGTATAAATTTTGATAAATGCGTCACAAAGTTGCTTAAAATCCCTTGGCGCTTGTCGCCGTGCGGGTTCGATTCCCGCCCCAGGCACCATTTTACAGAATATATAAGGGTAGTTTTTGGTAAGGGATAACCCAGGGATAACCAGCACGAGGTACCTTCAGTCGATTCTTGTCACCATCCATTGCTATCCCCCATCCTTGGGATCAATCTCCCTCTCCCCCGAAATCCGCGCCTTTCCATTCTGTTTGTGGTTTCCGCACGCACACCCACTGGACTGGAAAAATTCTTGGGTCACCCTGCCATTTCACGACACCCTCAGAGTTAACCGCTCCGCATTCCAAAACATAGATAATTCCTGAATTCCAACTTCGGCTGAAAACTGAATCGGCGCCCCGACGTGACTTGGAAGCCCAAAAGTTCATTGTCGTGTGTCGCTTCGACCTGGAATCGTTACTACTGGCGTCGAGGGAGGATACTCCTGAAATAATGCTCAATTACCTCATCGCCAGGGAACACGTGAGAGTTTATGGAATGTCGATCATGCCGTTTATGAGAATGCGCTTCGCGACTCTCACAAACGCTTACTTCATATGTTGAAAAATCGCAAAATTCACCTGTTGGCAAGAGATGTGGCGGTTTCACTGGTAATCCTTCGCTATAATTCCGCATTGATATCCGCTATTATGTAGAAGGGGTGTGGTGCCAGGGAACCAAGGGAACGAAGATGCCCGACATACGGCCGGGAACGTAAAGGTGAGCGGTAGAAATCCGACGGTGCATCAGTTCTCCTGAGCGTCAGTTGGCCCCGGCGTTTCTCGTTAATCGGCAGCGGTGCTTAGACCGACGATTTTAATATCGAAAATGCTGGTTTAAGCTTGCCAAAGGGCTGTTTTTTGCACGTCGATCTTTGGCTGTAGCGGGTCTAGCTTGGTCCGACCCAGGACCGCGGCCCAAAAACCGATCTCAACATGCGGTTTGGAGGAATAGCGCAGAGGTTGAGGCATTATTCCGGATTTAAGACTGGCCTTTTCGACGGCTATTCATGCTGCACCCGATACACTGCTGATCGATGAAGTCTTTGCTGTTGGTGATGAAACTTTCCAGAAAAAATGTACCGAAAAAATTAATGAATTCAAAGAGCAGGGCAGAACCATCGTTTTCATCTCTCACGATCTGGCCGCGGTTAAGAGCCTTTGCCAGCGGTCTTGCCTGGTGAATAACGGTTTAGGGGTTCGTGTTGGCGATACGGAAGAAGTAATCGATGAATATGTGGCAATGTTGCAGCGTGAGTAGACTCCCTATCACGTGGGGTATAATTATTACGGGAGCCCTGGTCTATTTCATATGGGGCAATACCCATGAGGGCATCTGGTTGGACGAGAGTTTTTCGGCAGCCTTCACAAACCGTCCATTGCCGGATATTCTGGGCGCCATTAAAACCTATGACAGCCATCCGCCTCTTTACTACCTGGCTCTGGGTATTTTTAGGAAGATTTTCGGGAATTCACTGTCTGTTTTGAGGGCCTTTTCCGCATTGGGGACCGTGTCAATGCTAGCTCTGGGCGCCGGCCCAATCCGCCGCGCTTTTGGGGCAGGGGGCGGCATAATCTTTGCCGTCCTGGTCTTTGCTGCTCCCTTCAACCTTGTCTATGCGCAGGAGGCCAGGATGTATTCATGGGCCGCTTTTTCAGTCACAGCATGCATAGCATACGGTTATCTGGCCATTGAAAAAGGCAAGACAAGCGACTGGGCCAAATTCGGGATTTTAGCCGTCTGCGCTGCTTATACCCATTATTGTGCACTGCTGGCTGTTACAATAGCCGGACTGCTTATGGCCATATGGATAACAGCAAAGAAAAGGGAAAGGCTTGCACCCTTTTTGCTGACGGCTGCGGCTGCGCTTTTCCTGTTCCTGCCCTGGCTGCGGTTTCCGCTGGGTACGCTTAGGCACGGTTCATCCATATCGTGGATTCCAAAACTGACATGGGATATAGTGGTGAATGTCTTGGAACACCCCTTCGGGTACAAGTTTTCTGTGAATAATCCCCCACAGGCTTTAATCACTTTTTTATGGATATTCGTCATGGCTCTGTGGGGGATATACACCGGCATTTCAAAACGAAAAAAGGAGGTTGAGGTGTCGGCTCTCGCACTGCTGACCTATGCTATTAATGTCGGGTTTCTGATAATTGCCTCGATAATTTACCGCCCGTTGCTTACTGAAAGGTATATTGTCCCCATATTGGGGCTGCTGCTGCTTTCTGCGGCTTATGCATGGACGCTGCTGCCGGTAAGGGGCCAGGCTCTTTCCTGCCTGCTTTTGCTTCTGCTGTGCCTGCCCCAGGCGGTCGCCATCCGCCGGCAGCAATTCAACGGTCCAATGAATGAGGCCAGTAAATACATAAATTCGGATTTAAGGCCCGGGGATGTGTTTTTGCACAACGACTGGCACACGATGGGCACATTCTCCTTCTCTTTTCCTAATAATAAGCATTTTGTGTACTGTCTCGATTCAGGGAACAGGGAAAATTATGAAGACCCTGTGTTTGGGCACAACGTCATGAGCGGGCCAGACCTGGAAGGCTTTATCAAGGGGAAAAAGAATATATGGCTGGTTGGGCGTACCGGATCATCCGACGTCTGGATGGTCCAAGGGAAGATAAAGGTGGAAGGCGAGAAGAGGACTTTTACACAGGCCTATTCCTGGTATGGGGTCTGGGTGGAGAGGGTGGAACCATAGAATTTGAGGGCAAAGGTGAATAGCCGTTTTAAGTCGCCTTGTTCGGATACTTATTAATAATGCATTCTTGTTAATCATATATTCTATTTTCCTTGAGAGCTTTTTCAAAAAGGATTTCATCGTAACATTTTAGAGGAGATCCGCAAACTTCGACAGGGCATATTATTAGTCGGTCCTTGAATTTTATATCTTAATATATATTTCCAATCTTTTCCGATATTGGAGAACAATTGACAACGTCTCCATTTGGTAATACTATCCCAACATTATACCCATTAACAAGATGATCTGAAAGGACTGCTCGCGGGAATGAATTGGCGGCCAGTCCTTTTCACTGTTAGGGGACCATATCGGCAATCGGGCTCCATGATTGAGAATACCTCTGAACTCACTATTTGCCCTCAAGTAGAAGATTCTCAAGCTGAGCCGTCCTGCCAACACAGGTCCTCTTGCCCCTTCTCTCTTCTGTATGTAACAAACCCTTTAAGCGGCCGCCAGTTCAGGCTCGGCGAAACTTCACACTCCTCTCCTCATTATTGAGAAATGAGGCGCCAAAATCTTTGCCGTTTTCGAATCATTTATTTACCGAATCGCCGCGAACTGAGTCTTGGGAGATTGGCAAGCTGTGCAGCGTTTCCATCGGCAATGTTTCGCTATA
>JBEKPW010000236.1:0-5346 GCA_049520315.1 Syntrophobacteraceae bacterium | reverse complement strand
CTATACCTGCATACAATTGCATGGGGCACCTCCTTTTTTAAAGTTTGCGGCTTTAAACACCATTGCAGGATAATACATCTCGGCAATGGAGGAGGTGCCTTTCTATGATTATCGGGCCAAACCAACTCCAAGATAACTATAGATAAATGTTCAAAAAACCGGATTTTGAAACGCTTAAAAGCCCATTTTTGCCCTTGAAATCACCGCTGTAAGGAACCAGCAGGTTCGCTGAGGCTCGATTTGCCCGTTCCGGAAATCCAGCGGCGCTTCTCCTCTTTCTCAAATGTGCCTTTCATGATCTCAACACAGCTTCCGCTCATTATCAGCCCCGTACGCTTCGCGTTTCTTTTCTCACCATTCACCCCGGTCTCCTCCCATTCACCTATTCGCCCATTCACCCGCTTTTCTTCTTTTTGCCGTTTCTGGTTGCCGTTTTGCAGGACCAAATCCCCGCGTGGTATGATACTGCGGGATTGGAACAGATTGAAGAATTATGTGAGGGCGCACCAGGAGGAGTTATTTAATGCTGTTCACTGCTCCCTTTTTATCCGTGTTCATCCGTGTCCATCCGTGGCAAAAAGGACTTTTCACTCTTCCCATGCTCATTGTATTTCCTTGTATTTACAATGGGCGTGTCAGTTAAATCAAGAAGTTGCGCTGACCCCACTTGTATTTAGCCTGTATTTACAGAGAACTCTATCGACGGATCTATCACTTGCATGTTCGATTGTGAAATTGTAAGGTTTTGCGGGCTATGGGGTTGTCCCAGAACCTTTTTAGGGCAAAAGTTGACCCCAAAGTGCGGTTCGGACGCATCTTGCCCAAGTTGATGCATTATTCCGGCGAGAAAGAATTCAGTTCGAAATGATATGAGTCTGCCATGAGACGTCCAGACTATGGCATAGATGCCCCAGGCATGGTTCGCAACATGTTTCTTGCAGGCGTGGGCGCCTTGCTGCTGATACTTCCAGCTGCTTTTGGCTTTTGGCCGAGTCGTCTGTGGGGAGTTATTCTTGCGGCTCTGCTTCTGCTCTGTTCAGCTTATTTCCTTGGTCAGGGCTGTCTAATGCTCTATTTCAGCCGTGTTGGCAAGCTCGATGAACGCGAGCATCTGCTCGACCTCATTTCTTGGAAGGGCTCGGAAAGAGTCCTGGACATAGGCTGCGGGCGTGGCTTGATGCTTGTGGGAGCAGCCAAGCGACTCACTGAAGGCAAAGCCGTCGGGATAGACCTCTGGCAATCGGTGGACCAAGCCGGCAACCGGCCTGGCGCAGCGCTCAACAATGCGCGGATGGAGGGCGTGGCAAAACGTATTGAGGTTTATACTGCCGACATGCGTCAACTGCCTTTCTCGAACGAGTCTTTCGATGTGGTTATCTCCCACTGGGCGGTCCACAACCTGCGCAAAGCCGATGAGCGCGCGAGGGCACTCGCCGAGATGACCCGCGTTCTCAAGCCCGCTGGTTATCTCGTGCTCGCAGACATCGAGCATCATGCGGAGTATGCTGCCAACTTCGCACAGTTTGGCCTCACCCATATTCGACACGTTGGCGATTCCTGGCTGACAGCAATTATGGCAGCCATTTCTTTCGGCAGATTTCGTCCAACTGCAATGGTAGCCCGCAAGGTGCAGGCCTAATTCAGTAGAAAATCGCAACCCCAATGCTGTTTTTCGCTGGGACAAGGGATCAGCTTTGTGACCTGCAATTCCTGAAACAAGTACTGTCAAAGCTGATTGTGCCGTGGGAATTGGAGGTTATTGATGGGGGTGATCATTCATTTCATGTGCCAAAATCTTACGCAATAAATCCCACTGAAATTTATGAACTGATTGTGTGCAGGACAGTTGAATGATTGAGCGGGTGAGTATTTTGGATGTGAAACTCATTTTCCGGCTGCCAATACAAAACGCCGCCCTCATTGGAAGGGGAAATCTTTATTTTATCCCCGGGAACTTCCTAACTGGTCTTGCTCTTGTCCAGTTCTTCTTTGAGTCTTTCGGCTTCTTGTTTATATTTTTCGGCTTCCTCTTTCAGCGTGGTATCGCTTGTGGGTTCCGTGGTTCCACAGGTTTTGCAGAACGGGAGCTTATCTTTGACCTCATCGTATCCAAGATATGCGGCGATCAAGCCACCGACAAGCAGAATAAGGGGAATCGCGCCTAAGATGATTTTGAGAACCGCATGATGCCAGATAATGATGCCCAGAAGGCCGAGAAACGCCGCAGCAAGGCCACCCACAAAAACCGTCATGTCCTTCCTCCTTCGAATGGTTCGCGATCAGATATACAAACTGGAATAATATGTCAGATTGACTACCGACAGATCTCAAAGGGCCTTTCGGAATCAGATTCCGCCCGAAAAAGCTCTTGGAACGCGCAACGTCCATAAATTATAAATATCCCAATCAAAACACGCAAGTGGGGTGCCTCATGATGAATGATACGGGCTGCCGCATATATTCGAAAACCATTGCATTCATCTACTAACCTACTAAAATAAATGTTCCTCTGAATATTGACATTCTCATTTACTTCATGCAAAAGGATCCCGCAATGACCAAAAAACTCATCGAAATCGCATCAGAAATCGTCCAGACTCAGGTATCCGTAACGTCAATGTCGGCAGATGAAATCGCATCATCTCTCCGGCAGGTTTTCAGCACGCTCCATGAATTAGAAAAAGCTGAGACGGCAGGAATCGCCATTGAATCTACTCAGCCGGCCGCAGAGGGAGTAGCTGCAACGAAGCTCAGCCCAGCGGATTCTATCCAAAACGACAAAGTAATCTGTCTCGAATGCGGTGCTGAGATGAGACAGCTCACGCACAAGCATCTCGTTTTCCACGAGATGAGTCTGAAAGAGTACAAGAAGAAATACGGTTTCACAATGCGGACTCCCTTGTCTGCAAAGTCATTGACAAAAGCGAGAAGCAAAGCGGCAAAGAAGAGAGGACTGCCCGAGAATCTCAGGAAGGTGATTGAAGCCAGAAGGCAGGCAAAGGCGAAGGTCGCATCCAAACGGCGGTAACAGAGGAAGTGACGGCGAACAAACCGAAGCGGACGAGACTTAGGAAGAAGAAGGCATGATTCCGTCTTAACTGTCAGTTCAAGGAGGAAATTGTCATGAGTGAACCGACCATGTTGGACAAGACCTTCCAAATCATAATAAAGCGAATGGTGGACGCCGGTGTGGCTCCGCATTACACCGAGATTGCCAGCGAGTTGGGCCTCAGCATGGAAGAGGGCCGAAAGGCCGTACACGACCTGTTTGCAGCAGGTATTCCAGGATGGCTATTTCCCAATACATCTTTGATTACCTCCTTCGCCCCGTTCAACAACCTACCCACTCAGTACAGGATTACCGTTGACGGTCAGCAGAAGTGGTTCGGTCAGTGAGGCTTTGAATCGCTTGCGGTCTGCTGGCTATTTCCAAGCAAAACTGTTCGTGTCGATTGTCCATGTCTTGACTGCGGGCTCCCCATTAGCATAGAAATTCGAGATGGGAGCATACTTCATGCCGATCCAGAAGGCATTACCGCCTATGTGGCGGTTCCTTTTTACCAATGGTGGGACAACCTCCCGTGTGCCTGAAGCACAATGAATCTCTTCCGGTCGGAAGATCATATCCACAGTTGGGCACAATTCAAAGAAGGTACTGAGGAAGGGATAATACCTCTTGCCGATTTGGTGAAACTCTTCTCGGTGACTTATTTCCGCAAGCGTCTCGACCCAGATTATGTGTCCCAAAGTCGAGAATACAGGAAGGAATTGGTCGCAACGCTCGTCGAAATAGGTAAAACCGGTCAGTTCTGGCGGAGACCAAAGTAAGGAAACAAGAGAGGCGACGGCATGAATATCCTCTTTTGCGGCAAGGCCTTTCCCCAGGCTTTTCAATTGTTGAAAGCGCTCTTGCCCGATGAAGACGTTTGCAGTTGCGCGGGAGAGCATGTGGTTAGGCTCGGAATGGTGGCCGACGTTCTCATCCCCCTCATGCACAGGTTGGAACCCGAATTGATCGGCGGCACTGCTGCGAAATTAATCCACCAATGGGGGGGTGGGGCTCGAAGGGGTCGATATCGCTGCTGCAACCACACGTGGCATAATGGTTTGCAACGTTCCAGGAGATGCAACAGCCAATGCTGATTCTACAGCTGAACACGCGCTTTTCCTGATGCTTGCCGTTGCCAGACGCATTCACGAATGTTTCAGCGCTTTTCATCAGGGTCTGTGGGGGACTCCGTTGGGTCAGGTTTTGGGGGGGAGTAACGCTCTCATTGTGGGACTGGGAAGAGTCGGCAAAGCCCTGGTCCGGAAACTAGTGGCGCTCGGGATGAACGTCCAAGCAGTGCGGCGTACCGCGGCCATTGAAACAGAAGCGGCCCTCGGCCTGGCTGGTGCTGGTAATATGTCCCAGCTTAATGAGATGGCCTCTACTGCTGATTTCGTTATCTCCACCATTGCTCTGACCGATCATACAAGGGGGCTGTTCAACCAGGGCCTATTCCGGGTGATGAAACCTTCAGCTTTCGTAATCAATGTTTCAAGGGGGCCTGTAATCAATGAAGTGGATCTCGTGGAAGCGCTGCAGACCGGCGAGATTGCGGGCGCTGGACTGGATGTGTACGAACAGGAGCCTCTTGATCCAAATAGCCCGCTTTTGATCCTGCCAAACGTTGTTGCAACACCACACATCGCCGGAGTGACAGTACAGAATTACGAGGGAATAGCGAGAATTGTTGCTGACAACATCTTGCGAGTGAAGGATGGGAAAATACCCATGTATTGTGTAAATGAAATGAAGTTGAAGGCTGAGGGGGCTCCTCTGATGGCAACTGGCTAAAGGTAGTTCAGCAGCAGCAATTCTCAGAGATCACTTCAACTGGCTCTGGGGGGTGAACCTTGCTGTGGAGCTTAAGAATGAAAATCTATTTTGCAGGCCCTATTTTCTCTGACTCTGAACGGGACTGGATTCGCTCCACCATCCAGTAGATTGAATCCCTTGCTGCCCAGCGTGAAGCAAAGATTGACATCATCTTCCCTTACGATTTGATTACCCAATCGGGGAAATAAGGTAACATTTAATTGTAACGTGTTAACACCTGACAGGAGGGACCTATTTTTATGAAGAAGGTTTTGATTGTTTTTCTTTTCGCTTTTCTTGCCTCGATCGGGACGACCCATGCGGCTTCCTACGAGGAGACGGTGGCCAAGTGGACTTCGTATAACTCATCTTTAACAGTATCAAAAAAGTTATTCTGCAAATTCAATAACATAGACTAGCACTTGACTTTCTTGGCACTACAAAACAGGGTTCTTTGAAAAATTCAGAGTTCACGAATGGTAGGG
>JBEKPW010000235.1:0-5436 GCA_049520315.1 Syntrophobacteraceae bacterium | reverse complement strand
CGATTGCCTTTGGCCTTCGGGCTCAGACCGACAACCCAATCGCCCACTTTGGCCGTTCGGCGAATTGCGGGTTTTCAGTCGGCAAGTGTGCAGCAACCCCAAAATGGGTTAGGTGAAAAACCGGTGTCATGGGTTACGACATAGGAATAGAGTTTCATCGCATCCTCCAATCCACGGGAATGTCTCGATCCGGCTTACATCCAGGAAAAGGACATCAAGGTTCAATAATATCATGAGAGCCGGAGGCTGATGGAAGAAATCGCATTCCATATACGCTGGTGTGTTTTTCCCCGTAAGAGATCTCATTGCGCATTTAATCCCCTGATAACCCATTCTCTCCGGATTTCACTGGCTGGCCGTAGTTTCCATATTGGGGGATGGAGAAAATAGGGGATTACGCCGGTTGCTGCAATCCTGACTTACGTTGTCATTTCCAGTTACGCTTTGAAGCCGCAAATAAAAAATCGCCCTGACTGCGAAGCCAAGGCTATTTACGAAGCTGAGCAAGTCCAACTACTTACTGACGAACTCCTCAAATTCTGCCAGTAAAGCCTTTTCCTTTTCCTTTTCACTCTGGTCGGCTCCGATCAGCCCAAATCGACAATAGCATTAGCGGTCGAGTTGTCCATCAAGGATCACGTACTCCTTTCATTCCTTTGGTAAGGGAGCAAATGAAAATTCTCGCCATTTCTTGAATGCTAGGAACGCATATCCCACGAAGCTGGATGTGGACATGGGTTACGTTCATGAAAATGGCTGCGACGTAGGAGATTTCGATTCGCAGTTCTCTTACTTATCTAATAGTACCTTATAGTGTTTCTTCCCTACAGTTATCTCCGTTGGACCAACCCAGTAAGAGTTAATCCATTTAGGCGTTTCTCTCGTCTTCTCGCTGTACCTTGGCGATTTGAAGTACCTAAAATGGCCACGCCTTTCAACAGGTTCTTTAAGTGGACCACGCTTTTCACCAGGAATAGGCGGTCTGCTTGGTAAACCTAACTTTTTACGTATCTCCGTTATTGGTAAAGTGAAATATTTAGGTCTGTCAATACTCCTGGTGATTTGGTCTCTTGGTGGTTCCCATCCCGGTTTTCTAACGGAAGTTTCTTCAACAATAAATTGAGTGGGAGAATTGATGCGGATTATCTGTTCGTATGCTGGCTCAATTCCTTCAAAGGCTTTCTTTGCAACTTCTTCAGTCAGACTGTCTGGTGATGAATCATCTACAAGAATACTATCTCTGTTGAATATAATCTTCCTCCCAAGCCTACCTGTCATCACACTTTCTAGTTTACCCTCGACACTACGACGCCATCCCCTATTGATTATTCCTGCGTCCAACCCATAGCAATCACGGTAATCACAATGATATATAGACTTCCACCAGTCATAGAAATCATCAGAATTTTCTACATGTACTACCGATCCTGGTCTCTTTATAGTACTAAACACAGGCCTAAAAGTGATAAACCATCTGTCTACCCTCATTCCTCTTGCGTGTTCTTCTACATCTTGTAATATGATGCAGCCAAGCTCGTCTTCGATAGCGATGGTACGGAATGGGAGACGAAACGTTTGCTCAATGAAGTCAGGATTGTCATGGTCGTCGAATGAATAACACTCTTGCCCAGCAATCTCAAAAATTCTCGCATCCTCGACCATGAACCGCATATTTGCATTCCCGGCAGTTGCGACTTCTTTAGAAAAATGCCGCTCTACTACTCTACATAATTTGTCAAATATCATAAGACATCCTATGTATTTTATATGTTAGTTGGTGGAAGCTCTTTCTGATCGCATATCGGAACAACTCTCTTTTGTGTCCCCTCTTTAAATCGACTGTTCAAAGGACATGCTTGCCCTCATACTCAGGGGGAACTGCGGCGAGTTCTTCTACTTACCTATTGTAATTCGACTAAACCACAGAACTTATCGGATAGCATCTTGGTCAGAGCTTCCTTTCGAGTAAGAAATAAGGCGATGAATCAATGGCTGGTTTCGCCCTCTCCTGAAAGACTACATTCCTGTTAACCATCGGAATCCTCAATATCGGTTAAGACTTGTGGAACTATATCGGCAATAAGACCAAGAACCTTGACGGTTTTCCCCAACTGTCACTATCCCCACCCCCAAAAAAGCCACCAGAATTTCCGCAAAACAAGGCTTTGCAGTGGGTACTTTTCTAAGCCGGGTTTGGGTAGGGGTTGGGTCTGAAAAGTGGCTTGCAGGCGGTAGATTCAAGGTAGCATGGCCTGACGAAGTCATGTAATTGTGTAAATCGACTGGTTATAAACCCTTTTGTGTGACCACCGAGAGAACTTTAAAATTCTGACATGTTCGACCACTTTTGCTATTATGGCAACGTGCGGAGGAGCCTTCAGAAACCTACAAGAAGCTCAAGGAGTAACCACGGGCAAAATGAACTATGTGACACACAATACCATCGTCAATTTTATCTGGGGCATCGCGGATGACGTTCTCCGCGATGTGTATGTGCGCGGCAAATACCGCGACGTGATCCTGCCGATGACAGTCATCCGGCGCCTTGACGCACTGCTTGAGCCGAGCAAAGAGGCCGTGCTCGGCATGAAAAAGCAACTCGACGGAGCCGGTATCGCCAATCAGCACGCAGCGCTCTGCCAGGCTTCCGGCGAGGCTTTTTACAATATATCGCCCTTTACTTTGCGCGATCTGAAATCCCGGGCCAAACTGCAGCAGCTCAAAGCCGATTTCGAAGCCTACCTGGACGGATTTTCCCCCAACGTCCAGGAGATCCTTGATAAGTTCAAGTTCCGCAATCAAATTCCCACTCTCATCGAAGCTGACATCCTCGGCTACCTCATCGAAAAATTCCTGGACTCCCGCATCAATCTCAGCCCCAAGCCAGTTATGGATGTAGACGGCAATGAACTTCTCCCCGCGCTCGACAACCACTCCATGGGAACCATTTTCGAGGAACTAATCCGCCGCTTCAATGAGGAAAACAACGAAGAGGCCGGTGAGCATTTTACGCCACGCGATGTCATCAAACTCATGGCTAATGTGATTTTTCTGCCAATTGCAGATGAGATCGAATCGGGCACCTATCTGGTCTATGATGGTGCGTGCGGCACAGGAGGAATGCTGACTGTGGCTGAAGAACGTTTATCTGAACTGGCCAAAAGTCATGGCAAGGAGGTCTCAATCCACCTCTACGGCCAGGAGGTGCAGCCGGAAACTTACGCTATCTCTAAGGCTGACCTGCTCCTGAAAGGCGAAGGGGCCGAAGCCGAAAATATGAAGTACGGCTCCACGCTTTCCAGCGATGCCTTTCCCTCACAGGAATTCGATTTTATGCTCTCCAATCCGCCTTACGGCAAGAGCTGGAAGACCGACCTTGAACGCCTGGGCGGCAAAGGCGACATCAAGGACCAGCGCTTTGTGGTTCAGCATGGCGGTGACCCTGAATATAAGATGATTACCAGGTCTAGCGACGGTCAGCTCATGTTCCTGGTCAACAAACTGTCTAAGATGAAACACTCTACTCGCCTCGGCAGCCGCATTGCCGAGGTCCACAACGGCTCATCGCTGTTTGCTGGCGACGCCGGCCAAGGCGAAAGCAATATCCGCCGCTGGATTATCGAAAACGACTGGTTGGAGGCCATCGTCGCCTTGCCTGAGAACATATTCTACAACACCGGTATTGCCACTTACATCTGGGTGCTCACAAACCATAAACACGAAAAACGCAAGGGTAAGGTGCAACTTATCGACGCCAGCGATTGGTTTGTGCCACTACACCGCAATCTCGGCAAGAAAAACTGTGAGTTCTCTGAGGAACACATCCGGCAGATATGTGACCTGATCCTAAATCCTGTTGCAACCAAGAAGTCCAAGATTTTTCCGAAAGAAGCCTTCGGTTACTGGAAAGTAACGGTGGAGCGCCCGCTGCGCCTCGCCACGGATTTAAGCCCAGCAAGTCTGGAACAATTCAAGAAAGCCTGCACAAAGGCCAAAGAAGAACCGCTCGCCAAACTGATGCTGCGCATGGCCAAGAACATCGGCACTGGCCCACACCTAGATTTCAACGCATTCATGGAGTCATGTGAAGCAGACGCCGAAAAGCATGGCGTCAATTTCACTGCCAAAGGCAAGAAACTGCTGCAAAGCGAACTCACCTCCACTCATGAGGAAGCCGCGCCGGTCATCAGGAAGGTACACAAGCAGAGCAAGACCACGCCAGACACAATTTACGGACTTTTCAAGGCCGTGGTGAACGGGAAGCCATGTGTCGTTGAGTACGAGCCGGACACTGCTTTGCGCGATACCGAGCAGGTACCGCTACTTGAGGAAGGCGGCATCGAGGCATTCTTTAGCCGGGAGGTGTTGCCTTACACGCCAGACGCCTGGATCGACCAGAACAAGACCCTGGTCGGCTATGAGATCTCTTTTTCCCGTCATTACTATCAGCCCCCTAAACTCCGCACCCTAGCGGAGATCAGCGCTGATATTCTGGCGATCGAGCAAGAGGCTGAAGGGTTACTCACTGAAATCACGAAAGGCGACGCGGCATGATCGGGGGATTCAAACCGTATGCGAACTCTATTGAACGAGTGACGCACTCTGGGGAGGCGAATATCCCGTGGATCACTTCACTGCCTGAACACTGGACTATTGTCCGCAGCAAGAGGTTATTCGCCACTCGAAAGGAAAAGGCGCGTTCAGACGACGAGCAGTTATCTGCGACGCAAGCCTATGGAGTGATTCCTCAAAAAGAATTTGAGAGCCGAGTTGGAAGAAAAGTTGTTCGCATCACCCAGCATCTGGAGAAGCGAGCCCATGTCGAGCCCGATGACTTTGTTATCAGCATGCGAAGCTTTCAAGGGGGATTGGAAAAATCGTGGGCACGTGGTTGCATCCGATCTTCTTACGTTGTTCTGAATCCCTCACCGCAAACTCATATAGGCTACTTTGCTCATTTATTCAAGTGCGTGGACTATATCCGCGCACTTCAGGCGACTTCGAATTTCATTCGAGACGGGCAGGACCTTAACTTTGCCAACTTCTGTCTTGTCGATCTACTACTGCCTCCACAAGAAGAACAAGCCCAAATCGCCCATTTTCTCGACTGGAAAACAGCCCAGATCAATAAATTCATCCGCAACAAGCGGCGGTTTATCGAACTACTTAAAGAGCAAAAGCAGAACATCATCAATCAGGCCGTGACCCGTGGACTCAACCCCAACGTCAAGTTCAAGCCAAGCGGCGTGGAATGGATTGGAGATATCCCGAAGCATTGGGAAACAAGAAGGCTGAAAACGATAGCAAACGTTGTTTGTTAATCGGCATGCAATAATGACCCACCTTTGAGGAAAATCGGCGTCCAAAATTGACCCACCGTAGCTACCCGCTACAATCCTGCTAAAAACTGCAGAACGTAGGGGGTGAATCAAAGGA
>JBEKPW010000234.1:0-5482 GCA_049520315.1 Syntrophobacteraceae bacterium | reverse complement strand
ACAGCAGGCTCCATAGCTTACGTCAGAATGCGGGACACATTCCCCGGCCCTGCGGCCAGGACCAAGAGCCTGAAGATCAGAAAAGATGAACACTCGCTGCCGGTTAGCGCATCGAGGGCCACAATAAGGAATGGAACTTATCCACTCAGACGTCCGTACTATCTCTACACCGTGGCTAATGCAGGCAAAGACGTTCGCAGCTTTGTGGATTTTCTAGTAAGCCAAGGATGGAGGGAGTAGAATCTGACTCATCAGTGGTAGTGAAACAGTTAGATCTAAACCGCAATTTTCCTGTTTTAGGCTGTGGAACTCTGAGTATTTTTAATGCCTGTGCACTTCGGATTGGCCTGCTGTCATTTGGATCACCGGTATTTTCATCGCGCACTCCTCAAAAACCTTTGATTCAAATTGCATCCTTTCGGGACCCATCTATAATAACCTGTACAAGTCGATAGTTCAGCTTCCACATATAAGGAGGTCAGTTATGGAGACAAAATATTGTGTCGTAGCCGTAACCGGAGGGGCTTCAGGGTTGGGAGAGGCCACCGTGTGCGATTTGGTTGAGCATGGGGCCAAGGTTTCCATCCTGGATTTTGATGACAAAAAAGGGGAAAAGCTTGCCGCAGCATTGGGAGATGGAGTCATCTTCTGCAAGACTGATGTAACCGTTGAAAATAGTGTCCTGGAAGCCTTGGACAAAACAATGGACGCCTTTGGAGCCATCCATGTCGCGGTCAATTGTGCAGGTGTTGGAACACCGATGAAAGTACTCGGCAAAAATGGCCCCATGCCTATAGATAGCTTCAACAAAGTGGTGCAAGTCAATCTGGTGGGCACCATGAATGTTATTCGATTGGCTGCCGGAAATATGGCAAGAAACACCCCCAATAAAGATGGTGAAAAAGGGGTGGTGATAAATGTCGCCTCAGCCGCCGCCTTTGAAGGCCAGATTGGACAAGCGGCCTACAGCGCCTCCAAGGGTGGGATCGTGAGCATGACCCTCCCAATTGCCCGCGAATTCGCCGAGTACGGCATTAGGGTGATGACTGTAGCACCAGGGCTTTTCCATACGCCAATGCTGGCTTCCCTGCCGGAGAACGTCCAAGAGGCCCTGGCTAAAACGGTTCCCTTCCCTAAAAGACTGGGACATCCGTCCGAATTTGCCATGTTGGTCCGACATATTATCGAAAACAGCATGCTCAACGGAGAAACCATAAGATTGGATGGGGCCATCAGGATGCAGCCCCGCTAGCAAAAGGGTCACACGAAAATGAGCTACGAAACCATTCTATCCAGCAAGGGAGAAGAGATCGGAATCATCACTCTCAACCGGCAACTAACCTACTAAAATGAATGGTCCTCTGAATATTGAACAGAAAGTCATCGGGATCAGGACTGATTTCAGGCGAGCAGGTGAGAGTGAAGGCGCTGTAGTAAATGCGATGATTGAGTGCTCGTGTGATTTGATTGTGAGGAGCAGAGAGGAGTTGATGGAAGCGGTTTTTCAGTTTTTCTAAATCGCCGGCTGAAAGAGAGGATTGGTCCTGATTTCGTCAATGCACTCGTCCAATGTAAGATCCTGAAAGATTTCCCACCACTGGCCGGTGTGTCGCATGTATGCCATGTTGAATTTTTCCTCTCCGGCATATTCAAGCCTTGCAAACCTGATTTCAAAATACTCTGAGATCGAATCAGGATGCGGGGAACGCCATGTTGAGCAAAAATAGAAGTACCGCTGATACCATTTCGTGAAAATATCGACTACATAATTCCACTGGTGGTCTTTTGGTGGTTCCTTGATGCAATGGGGTTTGAGGAAGGATTCCACGAAGTCATCGGCCTTGGTTTTGACAGCTGGTTTCAGGTATTCTGGAACCTTGGGCTTTGGTTGCTTCGGCGGCACGTACATCCAACGCTTTTTTGTTGCCATTCTTGTTCTTTCCCTCATGCATTGATGAGCGTGAGTTCACTTTCAAAATTTTGTATTCCTCAATCTCCCTGCCCATTCATAGCAGCCCGCAAAACACTCGAGCTCTTGAATGTCACCACTTTCCTTGGTGGCAGAATTATCGCCTTACCCGTCTGGAGATTTCTGCTTCTACGTCCATGCTTCTTTTTCACCGAAAATTTCCCGAACCCGCTGACGAGAACATCTTCACCGTTTTGCAGGGATTGTTTTATCAGCTCGAAAAGGGCGTCGATTACCTGGGCCGATAGGGTCCTCGTGAAAATGTTCTGGGCGAAGAGTGCTTCCACTATTCGGGCTTTGGTGAGGGTCATGGGTCAGTGGACTGTAGCCCTTTCCGTTTTTGTGTGAGAATTTGTGAAATGTTGTCTCAGCCCAGCTAAATTGAGGCTTTACAGGAGTGAGCGAAATCGACCGATGACCGTCATGCAAGGCGCCCGGGAGCCTTGGCGATCAATAGACATCTTTCGATTTAAATCAAAGCCCACACAGCCTCTCAGCCATTGTTTCAGCCAACCTTAACGCGTCCTGGCGTGCTTCAAGTTCCCTTTTCCCCCGAACCCCGCATGCTCTAATGAGATGACTCTCACTAAAACCATAGCTTTTGAAAAAGTAGTCAAATTTCGAAAAGACATCGGTAAACATGCTCTCATCGGGATTTCCTTGCACTTGAATGAAAACCAGTTTCTTCCCCGGTGCAAGGCGGGATCTATTCGGGTTGGTCATGAAATCAGGCACGAAAAATGAGAAAGTCCGGTCAAAGAAAGTCTTCAACTGGCTCGTTACATCCCAGAGGTAAATAGGAGTTGCGAGCACGAGGAGATCGGTTTCACGAACCGCCTCCAGAACAGCTGTCAGATCGTCTTCAATGGCGCATTTATCGAGTTTGGTCTTGCACGCCATGCATCCTTGACAGCCCCTGAATTCGAGTTTGTTCAGCGTGAAGGTCTGAATTTCCGCCCCAAGCCTTTCAGCGGTGTCACAGAATCGCCTTGCGATAGTGGCGCTATTTCCGTTTTCCCTCGGACTTCCAAATAGACAGACTATCTTCATTTCTCTCTCCGATCTCAAAAAGTGGCGGATTTATTCCATGCGGTGGAAGAATACCTGGAAAAGGGTTTTGGGTCAATGAGAGGGCGATCCGGCACTGGACCATCTCCCCGGATATTCAGGGGTGATTAATTCTGGTTGGACTCCCACGTGGATACTTCAGCAAGCCGATTCGAAAAACATTGCATTCATCTACTAACCTATTAGAATCGCAGTTCTCTGAATATTGAGGTTCTCATCTACCTTCTGCAAAAGGAATTTCAATGCCAAAAAAACTCATCGAGATCGCATCAGAAATCGTCAGGACTCAGGTATCCTTAAACCCTATGTCAGCAGCTGAGATCGCCTCTTCTCTCCGGCAGGTCTTCGGCACGCTCCACGAATTAGAAAAAGCTGAAACGGCAGGAATCGACATTGAATCTCCTCAGCCGGCCGCAGATGACGCAGCCGCAAGGAAGCTCAGCCCAGCAGATTCTATCCAAAACGACAAAGTAATCTGTCTCGAATGTGGCGCTGAGATGCGACAGCTTACTCAGAAGCACCTGGTTTTCCACGGTATGAACCAAAAGGAATACAGACAAAAATACGGTTTCACAATGGGGACTCCGCTGGCGGCAAAGTCATTGACTAAAGCGAGAAGCAAAGCCGCTAAAAAGAGGGGATTGCCCGAGAAGCTGCAGAAGTACATAGAGGCGAGAAGGCAGGCAAAGGTAAAGGCGAAAACACCTCCTGAATTGAGTGGTCCAGGAGATCAGAGAGCTAAAAGAGTGAAAAGACTGTTTAGCCCGAAAAAATAATTCCCGGTCGCCAGGTTCGGAAATTTCAACACAGTTGGTGGAGTTTCTCCATGTTCGAGCAGTTAAGGGGTAGTGCTGGAAACGTCCTTGGATTTAAGATTAATGAAAATACCACCGATGAAGACATACACGATATAAGCGGAATAATATCTGAGACGATTGGTTCAACAGGAAAGGTGAGGCTTCTGATCGAGATTGAAGGCTTCCGGCACATGGAACCAGAGGCCCTCCTGGAGAAATTGAGATTTGTCAGGGACCACGCAGGGGAAATAGAACGAATGGCGGTCCTTAGCAATAGGGTGTGGATCAAATCATGGGTGAAGATTGGCGGACTGCTCACTCGCACGGAGGTGGAGCATTTCGACCGCTCTGAAATGGAAGCTGCCTGGCAATGGGTACGTACATAAGGTCAACTCAAGGAGGCAAATGCCATGAGTGAACGGACCATGTTAGACAGGACCTTTCAAATCATAATGAAACGAATGGTGGAAACCGGTCTGGCTCCTCACTACACCGAAATTGCCAGCGAGTTAGGCCTCAGCATGGAAGAGGGCCGAAAGGCCGTACACGACCTGTTTACATCGGGTATTCCAGGATGGCTCTATCCCGATACAAGTTTGATTACCTCCTTCCCCCCGTTCAACAACTTACCCACTCAATACAGGATTACTGTGGACGGTCAACAGAAGTGGTTCGGCCAGTGAGGCTTTGAATCACTGGCGGTCTGCTGGCTTTTTCCAGGAAAAACGGTTCGCATCGATTGCCCATGTCTGGACTGCGGACTCCCCATTACCATAGAAATTCGAGACGGAGGCATACTTCATGCCGATCCAGAAGGCATCACAGCCTATGTTGCGGTTCCTTTTTGGCAATGGCGGGACAACATCGCGTATGCCTGAAGCACAATGAATCTCTTCCGGTCGGAAGATCATATTCACAGTTGGGTACAATTCAAAGACGGTACTGAGGAAGGGATAATAACTCTTGAAGATTTGTTGAAATTCTTCTCAGGGAGCTATTTCCGCAAGCGTCTTGACCCAGATTGGGTGTCCCGAAGTCGAGAATACTTGAAGGAGTGGGTCGCAACGCTCATCGAAATAGGTAAAACCGGCCAGTTTTGGCGTAGACCGAAATAAGAAAATAAGAGAAGCGACTCTATCCTTTGGCCCACTCTTCAGAAAATACCGCGCTACTCTGCTTTGCATTCTACAAAAGCGGCAACGATTTCGGAGCCTGGCTGAAAGAGAATAACGTTGCCTTGGCATCGACAAAATAGAAAGTGATAAAGGTCTGGTCATCCGCTCCTTTGGGATAAATCCGCAGAAGATTGGGAGACTCATCGAAAGCCTGGGCCTTCGCCTCTCTGCTGCCATCAAAGGCAACCTTGCCACGTATTCTCAGCCAGGTGTCGTCAGTCCCTTTGTCAGATATCTCGATCTCCGGGCTCGCAACTAATTGCCCGTAGACATCCTTGGTTGTGTTCGTACAGAAATAGAGCAGATTGTTTCTTTTCATGACAAAACCGAACGGGCGGACTCTTCCTTTGCTATTACCGCCGGTGAAAAAGTTTGCCAAAATCGGCGGTGAGAAAGTCGGCCAGCCTGGCGGTCAAAAATAAGCCTAGCATTTTCTTCTTTTTCTTCCGTTTTTAATGCGCTCGCGCATTCCT
>JBEKPW010000233.1:0-5484 GCA_049520315.1 Syntrophobacteraceae bacterium | reverse complement strand
GACGGCGAGGGGATGGCCTCTTTAACCTCTGGCTCAGGGATGTGTTTTAAACGAATTACTTACAAGGGGTGGGTCAATTTTGGATGCCTAAAGTGGGTCAGTTTTCAACGCCGATTGACACCAAGTGGCAGAATCAGTAATTAACCGGATAAAGGGCGGTAGTCTGGTTTATATCCATGCGGGTGGCAAGTTCTGTGCGTCCAAAGGTTCAAACCGGGCAGTGAAGCACAGAAGTTGAAGTTTACATCACTGACTCAAATGGCATTATTTATGGAACTGATCCTGGTCCGGCATGGGGAAACCCCTTTCAACAGAGAGCGAAAAGTTCAGGGCATAACCGATATGGAATTGAACGATGCGGGGTTGCGCCAGGCACGCCAACTTGCCCTGTCGTTAAAGGATTATGAAATTCATCAGATCTATTCGAGCCCTCTGAAAAGAGCTTATAAAACAGCCGAAGCGATCAATCAGTTTCACGATGTCCCCATTCATAGAAGAAGCGGGTTAATGGAAATGGACCAGGGAGACTTTGAAGGCATGTCTTTTCAAGAATTGACAGCCTGCGAGAAAGATTTTCTCCGGAGATGGATTGCGGATCCCGCAACTACCAAGATGCCCAATGGGGAATCTTTCATAGAAGTGCAGGAACGGGCGTGGAAGGCCATTGAAGACATCATCATGCGTGATGAAAACGCCTTGGTTGTTTCCCATAACTTCACCATCGCCGCTATTCTGTGCAAGATCAAATGCGTGGATCTGTCGCAGTTCAGAAACTGTTGTGTGGAAACGGCTTCTAAGACTAATATCCAGTTTACAGATGGAGTCGGTAAGATCGGTTTTTTCAACGACCGAAGCCACCTCGTCGTTCCAAATTCGGGGGTCGGACCACGCTAAAACCTTGCTGGCCAAAGAGAGGGAAGCCATAATCGGCCATTCTACAGTCTTAAAATGCTCTTTTTAACCTGGAAATGGCCCCTTTAACGGCCACCATCTGGTGAGGAAATATTCCGCACCCACTCCACAAAATACTCACACCCAAGGATTGTCGATGCAGTCACTTTCTCGAATGCGCTTGGAGACCCTCTCCTGACTACTCCCTCCACGAAATCCCGGTACCGCTTCCGAGCTTCCCAATCGGGTCCGAAGAAGTTCAGGGTGAACTCCGACCATTTAAGCGCCATGTTCGCCAGGTTTCATCCTCAGAGCCATGGCTTTCCTGCTGATTTCTTCTATGGATAAATCCTCGTCCAGACCTTGACGCCACTTCGTGTAATCAAACGGTTCCCGCTGAATAAGGGCGATAAACCGTTCCGCTTCGACATCGCCGAGGTGCCTGGCAAGGATTTCAAGCCCTTTCAACCTGATTTCTGTGTCGGTCATCATGCGAAGGCCTCCTTAATGAAGCCGATTGGGTCGTAAACCTTAAGGCTATCTATAACCTACGACATAGTCACCGTATTTCTATATCGGAATATACAAACGGGTGAGCACAAATCCCTGGCATGGCTGAATTGGGGCAGTATCAGCGATGCCAAATTCTATTGGAACCTGGACCGGAACGGGACTCCCCAAGGCGTTCCGCGGGTACAGATGGGCGCGCATTATTTTTACGCCGACGACCCGGACAAGGGCACTCCAGGGGCAGGCGTCGAGATAAGGAGACATCGGACCACTGACGAACTGCGGAACATGTTCCTCAATCCGCCTACCGACCCCCGCCAGACATACAGCAGTGCGACGAAAAATGCCTGGACCACGGTGGTCCGCACCCACGTTAACAGCCCTAACGTAGCTGCGACACGCAGTTATAGGGCAGGCGAATTCCCAAATCATTTCATGTAATCAGGCGAAATGATGACAGGTCGCCTTTCCGAGGAAGCTCTTCCAATATTAAAAACACGCCGGGAGGGAAGACTGTTAAAGTGAGGGGCTCTGGCATCTTTCCAATCATGCACATCATCGTGCTGCGGAGAGACATTTACGAAAGGAACGGTTGGCTGGCCAGCAATCTTGTGTCTGCCATCGAGGCCGCGAAGCAGCGCAGCCTTCGGCGCATGGCCGACGTCACTGCCTCGATGGCGCCGCTTCCTTGGCTAGCCGAATATGCTCAGCTTTCGAGGGACTTTCTTGGCGACGATTTTTGGCCGTACGGCATCCCGCGGAATGAAGCCAGCCTCACTGCACTTTTCAAGTACGCCCACGAGCAGGGGATCGGCCAAACCCTACTGAGCCCGGTTCAGTTCTTTGCCCGCGAGACACTAACCCACGCGAAGGTCTGATCGGCGTCTCATTTACGCCAGAGGCAACGCTTCCAAGCCATATACCGGCGCGGATGCCCATGGGTAACAAGGCTGTAGCGACCGGCTCAACAGATCGGCAACCGCAGGGCTCACTACTGCTCTTGCCCCGCGTTTCCTGCAAATCTCCACGCGGCGAGTTTATCTCGATTTAAGCGCTGATAAGGCACGTGTTTTCAACATTTACCCGTGGAAACCTGGGCTCTTTCCCTGGTCCCCCAAACCAACTCCGATTAACAGGCATTGTGTTACTGCTAGAATCCGGGGGCGCCAAAATACCAATCCAAATTACCTTCTTTTACCCTTTTTTCTCCTACCGTGCACTGGTCGAGAGCGGCTGAACATGTGACAGTCATTCCATGCTTCTCAACGGCTGCCGACGTCGCATTCTGTGCTTCCAGCATCATTTTTGAGCCACGTTTTACCGTCGCCTTGCCTTCCGCCATCGTGCTGCCGGTCATCATGCTTGCGCCTTTGGTTATGGTGTTATAGCCTTCCGCCATCTGTTTTTCGGCCGCTGTCAACTCTGCGTCTTTCATTCCTTTCTTTTCCATTACATCCATTACCATCTTGTTTCCATCCAACAGCTGCTTTGCACCTTCCGTTATCGCCTGCTTACCGCTCTCGGTTGCCTGGTCACTTTCCGCAGCTTGTAAATATCCACCGATAGCGAAAACGCCAAGAGACAGAACGACGATCAAAGAAGTTGCCAAAAATGTGCTGCGACTGTTCATTGTAATATCTCCTCTATTATGTATGTTGACGTGAAACCGAAGCTTTATGACGCACCTCTTACTTTTGTCATCATCCTACGGCACTATGAATCAGCAATAGAATCACCCCCTCTCCAATTAGGTGTAGCGGCGTGTAATCACCCGGGAAAACGTACTTTTTTGATGTTTGGAAGTCTTTAGCGCTACGAACGGGCTTACCACGAGCATTTTTCCTCCAGTCCATTTTCACCGTATACAAAATTTCAGTAACCACGGTAATCCCCAATGTCAACCAACATGACCCACTACCGAGCCTTTCAGGGCAGAATCCGACCCGAATGCGATTCGACATCGGTTGGCGGCCATTTTGAGGGAATTATTCAGGCTAATACCTCTTGCGATACGCGCACGGTAGCCGCCGGCTGCGATCCTTGGCCTAACTTCAGGCAAGTCATCCGTTTTTTCACCCCCACCTTGCTTGGTATGCCCTCGGATAGACCGATCGATTCATGGCTGATCCACCTACATTGACATCATCGACATCCAACAATAAGTTAGCTTCACCGATGGAGGTGATGCAAAGCATCGAATCTATCTATTAAAGGATTAGGCATTATGAACTGGAGAAAAGAGATGGTTTTCGAGACAAGCTTACTGACGGCCCGTAAGGTGAGAATGGTCGCTTCGTTGATAGTCGTCGCAACTCTGTGGGCGACTGTTGCGATCGCTGGAGTTAATGAAGATTTGATCGAAGCAGCAAAGCGTGGCGATCTGCCTGAGATCAAAAGCCTTTTGGGCAAGGGGGCAGAGGTCAATGCCAAGAACAATAACGGTTCAACTGCGTTGATGGCTGCCTCCTTGCAGGGCCACCGAGAGATCGTGGAGGCGTTGCTCGCCAAGGGGGCAGAGGTCAATGACAAGAACAATAACGGCTCAACCGCGTTGATGCTTGCCTCCTTGCAGGGTCACCCTGAGATCGTGCAGACGCTCCTCGCCAAGGGGGCAGAGGTCAATGCCAAGAACAATAACGGTTCAACCGCGTTGATAGCTGCCTCTTTGCAGGGTCACCGAGAGATCGTGGAGGCGTTGCTCGCCAAGGGCGCCGAGGTCAATGTCAAGAACAATAACAGCGCAACCGCGTTGATGGCTGCCTCTTTGCAGGGTCACCGAGAGATCGTGGAGGCGTTGCTCGCCAAGGGCGCCGAGGTCAATGTCAAGGACGATGACGGCTCAACGGCGTTGATTATTGCCTCCCTTGATAACCACCGAGAGATCGTGCAGGCGTTGCTTGCCAAGGGTGCAGATGTCAATGCCAAGGATAATAACGGCTGGACCGCGTTGATGGCTGCCTCCTCGAATGACCACCCTGAGATCGTGCAGGCGTTGCTTGCCAAGGGTGCAGATGTCAATGTTAAGGACAATAAAGGCTCAACCGCGTTGATGCTTGCTTCCGTGAAGGGCCACCGAGAGGTTGAAGAACTACTTATCAAGGCCGGAGCAAAATAATTTAATTCACATTCCCGGGCACTCAAGGAAAAAGAGGCCGAAATAGTGCGGCTTAAGGAGCAATTGAAGCGAACTCGCCAGCCTGGTGGAAGAAACTGTTTGGTGGAGACGATGATGAGGGCTGATTTATGGCTGTGAAGATACCGCCGGCGTAGGTTGCTCCTATTTGGCCGGTTTGTGGAGAGCTGTTCCGGGACGTAGCAACCGAACGTCCGGTTGCGGTAAGCTCACACTTGCAGGAAGGGGAAACTCCATACTAGCTCTCCTACGTGGCGTTATGGAGAGGGCCAGTCAGCTGATTAACATATTAGTACGCACAGAGGCAATAAATATCAACTAAGCGGTAATGAAATCCGGCAGGTTAAGCCGAACCATGCAATTCCTTACGCAATTGGTAGCTCCTCAATGAGCTTGTTCACCCGCTCCAGTTCCCACGGAATATTGCTGGCTGACCAATCGGGTGACCGCATCCTTGCCTATATCTCGTATGTTAGTCGCTCCTATGCCGAGGTTTGCGCCGGACAGTTCGAGGCCGCCGCCGAAAGCATCGCAAAGAGTCAGGCAATTTCACAGGAGCTTTTTCGCATAATGAATCCGTCACGATTTCACAGTTGTAATTCCGCTACCTGGACCAATAAACGATTTCAATCTGTTAAAAAGCTCCAGTCTGTCGCAATAATAAATCTGAACGGAGAAAACCAGCATTAGCGCATTTTCCAGGACCTTTTTCCAGCCGATAGGTTCACCCACCGTGTCGTAGCACCCACAGGTGATCGGAGCGCCCCAGTACATGTTGATCAGGACCATTACGTCGAACATTATCAGAAGCAGTCCGATCACTAATGCGGATGAACGCGACTTGAAACCGATGATCAAAAAAAGGCCGGTGACGAGTTCAATCCACGGCAGTATGATGGCTCCCAGGTTTAGGAACATATAGGGAATCAGCCGGTAATTAGCTATTGCTT
>JBEKPW010000232.1:0-5494 GCA_049520315.1 Syntrophobacteraceae bacterium | reverse complement strand
CACAGGTTCGAAATGGTCGAGATTCCCTATGCCGCAGGTGAACCCCATCTGCCGCGGGTGGGCCCCATAGTGCCGCCGCCTGCCCCCTCGCTCCATGTCATTTAGAGGAGATCAACCGTGAAAACGTCTTTCGTAATGCGCGCAGAGGCGCGCGGCTACAACAAGTTAAGGTCGACTGGCCCCCTCTCGTCTTACGTCTCGGGACATCCCGAGGCAGTTCTGACTCGCCACTCAAGCTTCAACTTTGGCCCGTATCAAGCCGGCCGCGCAGGGTTCGGGAGAATGCGGGTATTCGGCGACGAGGTCTTTAGCGGACCCGGCTGCGGTTACAGCATCCACCGCCATCACAACTTCATCATCTGCGCGTTCGTTCTGCAGGGTGAGCTTACGCACATCAACACGGTGGGCAACATCGACCAGCTTACACCCGGCGATTACTACGTCTTCTCCGCAGGTTCGGGGGGCAAGCACTGCGAGGTGAACCTGAAGAACGACGACATGCACGCCATATATATGTGGTTCCTGCCCGACCAGTTCCTGCTTCCCCCGTCGTACAGCCGGAATCATTTCGACGCCCTGGCCAATCGCAATCAGCTCGTGACGCTGGCGGGCAATGCGGACGGCGCGCTGCGCCTCTCGCAGGATGTCACGGTATCGCGCCTGTCGAGTGACACAGAGACGGCGCTCGACTACGTACCACGTTCGGCCTCGCACGGCGTCTACGTTTTCGTGCTGGAAGGCGACGTCCATTGCAACGACGCCACCCTCGCCCGCCGCGACAGCAGCGGAATCTGGGGTGCGGAGCGAATCAAGCTTCTGACAGGGCCGCAGGAATCCGACCTGTTGATCGTTGAAACGGCCCCCTAACCGGGCGAAGTGACCCAACCCGTTCGGCGTCCCCTCAATCGGCAACCAGACAGCCTCGCCTGGCGGGGAAGTATATGGAGAACGCAAATGCCCATAATGCAAATCTATTGCGTGCAAGGATCGCTGACCGGTGAACGAAAGGCGGCGCTCGCCCAACAATTAACCGACGTCTTGCTTCTGATGGAGGGAAATGCCAAGACGGCTGGCGGTCTCGGCTTCGCATCGGTTCTATTCACCGAGGTCGCGCAATCGGACTGGTGGGTCGGTGGCCGTACCGATGCAACTTACGTCGCGCCACCGGGCAAGTTCCTGGTTCGCGTGACCATCCCCGAAGGCTACATGAATCAGGCGCATAAGACCGAGGTCCATGTCGCAGTAACTGCCGCAATCGTGGCCGTCGCCGGCGACCCCGACGATCCCGGCCAAGGAGGGAGCGTGCAGGTCATCATCGAAGAGGTGACGGAGGGTAACTGGGCCTCCCATGGCAAGACCATCAGTCTTGCCAGCATCGCCGACACGGTCGGGCTGCCCAAGAACGGGGAGCGCTTCCAATGGGTGCAAGCTTATTTCGATGCCAAAGCAAGGCAGTTCGCTGCGGCAGGGTATCCTGCGGACGTTGGCGGCCTTCTGGGCGATTCGAAGTGAGGACAGGTTCGAACGGTTGCAGGCTTGTTGCTGCACTCAGCAGCTCCGACGGTTAGATCTCGTCGGCTGAAGGCTTTAGGGCCTAACCACGACTTCAACGACCGCGACTCGATCACTGCAATCGCCAAGTGTGTGTTCATCGGAGTGTCGACCGGGTCACTGCGATCACCGGCTGCTAGGAGACGACACGGCGATTTTCACTCACAACCCAGGCCGTTATGAGCAAGGCAAGCATTCCCAACGCGCCAACGCACGATTCGCCGGCCTCCATGGGCGGGTTGATTACATGTTCAATTGGGGTTTTATATACAATGGCCCCGTAACGGTATACAAGGGGGTCGTGCAACGGGGTCCACGGACAAGTGTCCAGACCAGGACAGCCCGCGAGCAGCCTGACTAACTTAACGCTCGAACGCAGCTATTTTTTCGACCTGTATCCATTCTGATCCCGCCGGATGGACGATACGCTGTTTCCGGCCGACGCCGGTTACTGTTGCCATCTCCAAATTATTTCAATCACCGCCGCCATCCGCTTGAAAGCAAACCACACCGAGATTAAGCTTGTGCGAAGATCTGAAAACGCCGACATGCTTGATTGTTTTTGAAGCAAACGGTTTTTCATTGTACCGTGCAAAATTCGCCAGGAGCCTCCTGGCGTGGCCCGCGTTCGCAGACGGTCCCCGCCTGATGGAGCCAAATTGGAGGGAAATACACGCATTTGCCGAGAGAGCCAGGGAGGGTATCGACGGATATTATCAGTTGAGGAGACACCGTACTTTCGATTTTGCAATTAGAGGGGAGCGGCGCATGATTAACAGTGCTCCGGAAGCAACTAGTTTGAGGATGAGAACGCTCTCCGGGCTATGGAGTAATAACAATGAAAGGTAGGCTGAACCAGTCGACGTTATCCGGCACAGGGCGGCACAGCACAACTCGGATCGAGGCTCTAAGTGATGGCGTGTTTGCGATCGCCATGACGTTGATGATTTTTTACATTAAAGTGCCCCAGGTCCCGAGTGAACGGGTGACAGCAGAACTAACCCGGCGTCTTTTGGACCTTTGGCCACAGTTTCTCGTTTACGTGATAAGCTTTGTGATGCTGGGAGTATACTGGGTCGGTCATCATAACCAATACCGTCACATTCGTCGAACGAATCGAATACTGCTCTGGATCAATAATGCTTTGCTGCTGAGCGTGACTCTGATCCCGTTTTCGACCAGCCTCGTGGGGAGTTACCCCACCCATCAGGTCGCCGTCATACTCTACGCAACCAATCTCGTTCTTGTCGGCGTTGTTTTGTTCTGCCATTGGCGCTACGCTACGTCACGGCATGCTCTGGTGGACCGGAATCTCGACCCGACGCTTATCCGGCTTGCAAACCGGAGGATTCTGATGGGACCAGCATTACTGGCCCTAGCGATTGCATTTTCCTTTGTGAGCACGCTAGGCAGCCTGGCGCTATGCGGGTTAGTTCCTGTTTTTTATATTATGCCCGGCAAAATCGATCACTTTTGGGAGCCAACTCCGTCCGAGTGAAATGCTTTCTTTTACAATGCTGCACCTTAACCGCGCGTTTGGGGTTAAAACACGACTCCTCGGTTCATACCTTTTGAGGGCGTGCAAATCGGCGATCTGTCGCCAGGTTGTGGGCTCTAAACTGATTGCCGGTCCGTCCTAGCGACGAATACCAGAAGCAAACGCCTCCAAAGGATATCCGCTGGCGGAGATCATCCATACCGACTTGCATTCAAGCCCAGCCGCCACGTCCTCGGACGCGGTTTGAACGAGAATGCAACTTCAAGGTTTCATGAAGTTGCATAAGAGATAAGTCGTACTATAATTTCTTGGGCCTCGTTATCTTTGTGAGCTTCGCAGTTATTTCGCGCGCGGGTTGTTGAATTGTATGCCTTTTTAGCATCGCTCCACCCCCCCCCGGCCAATAGGGCCATTAAACCTCGATTTTATCTCGCATGCAATTTTGCCTTCGTCTTCTCTTGACTACATATCAGTATAATGAGCTTGGTCCTGTATTCTTGGGGTGGACCTCCTCTTGTAATGATGCTCAAGTTATTCAGCTCAGAATTGATTACCCAAAGATTCTGCAAGTAAATCCGATCCATCATCTCCTGTTAGCTGCCAGCGCCGCCATCTTGATTTCATCATAAGCCTGATCAAGTAACTCTTTTGCCCTTGCTGCATGGCCCTCCATGTCGTATTCATTGGCCACCTGCGCAGCATTTACCTTATTGATTGCTCTTTCAATGAGTTTCTGGGCCGCTCTAAGATTCCCGTGACGTGGGCCCACATCAACGGCATTAACCGCAACACCGGTGGACACAATGCCGATCGCGATAATACTTACGGCTAGAATCTTTACTAATGACGATTTCATTTTTTCTCTCCTTTTTTCCAAACATCTCCAGAGTTAGCCTGGAGGCAGCCCGCCGTCCAACCTGGACCCAATCCGATGATTTGCCAAGCCACTAAATCGGTACCTGCAGCCAGTCGCGCAATGCCTCCGTGACCGCTTCCGGCTCTTCCAACGGTGTAAAATGGCCAGCCCGCTCGATTACCCTGAGCTTTGCGTCCGGGATCAGCTTAACCAGTTCTTCGTGGGTCGCCACAGGTGTTCGCCGATCTTCTCGCCCGCAGATCACGACCGTAGGGCACGCGATCCACCCGAAACAGCCACCGAATCCAGGGTACTCAAGCAGCGCCAGTATCTGCCGGACGGCGACGACCGGGCCGAGGCTCTTGCCCATGGCAGCGAAGGTTCTCCACAGCTCATGGTCATATATGCGTTCGGGGGCCACATAGCTGGGGAAGGCATCCTCAAGGTAATCGTCGAGCCCGTCGGCCTCTATGCAAGCGATCGAATCCCGGAGTCGCTCGCGAATCGGCGGTAACAACCCGTTGGCGCTTGTACTCAGCAGCGCCAGCCGAGTCACGCGGTCCGGAGCTCGGCCAACCACCTCCAGTGCGACACACCCGCCCATCGAGAATCCAGCCAAAGCAAACCGGCTCGGAGCCTGAGTCAGGACAGCATCAGCCATCGCTGCGATGGACTCGTACGCGGTAAGGTCAAAAGTTCGACTGCGCGCAGACCCTCCCAATCCCTCCATTTGTGCCGTCCAGAGGCGCTCGTCGCATAGCAGGCCCGGCAGGAAAATCATGTCGGAAAGCACGTTACTATCCTTCACCCCTCTCGCCCTTTGCTTCCAAATATTTCTTACCTTCTTTATATCCCCACCCTCCGATCAGACCTGATTTTTGATGTCCAACATTAACCATGGTCTAATCACAACAGGTTTGTGTCTTTGTATATTTTGTCATTTCCAATGACATAGTGGTGAAACACAGCTAAAATCCTGGTGATCTTCCCTTTTCAACAGTATGGCTGTATTTATAAACGGTACCACCAAATTTGAATACGTTTGCTGCCAGCCGTGTTCCTGCCTCGTAGGTATAGTTACAGATAAGATCTCTCCAACCATTCGTTATATTTCTAGAAACCTTGACACTGCCAGTAGCACCTAAATCCGCAATTAATCTGAACTTTCCGTTCGATTTCTCATAAACATACCACATAGGATCTCTTGCACCGAATACGCACGGCGCAGTTCCTTCTACGAGGAATTGATCCGGTTTGTTTTCCGTAAGTTGAATTAATGTGACTTTAACTATTTTATTTCGATTTGGCTGGGCATCGATACAATTACTTTGAACTTTACCATCTTTCATCAATCCATCTACTATAGCTGCAACCTCTTCCTGAGTAGCCGATTTTTCAGTAGCATCCGTATAACACACGTGGCCTATTAATAACAGACATACCAAAAATGCTATCAAAAGGACCTTCTTCACGGTTGATCTCCTCTAAATGACATGGAGCGAGGGGGCAGGCGGCGGCACTATGGGGCCCACCCGCGGCAGATGGGGTTCACCTGCGGCATAGGGAATCTCGACCATTTCGAACCTGTG
>JBEKPW010000231.1:0-5539 GCA_049520315.1 Syntrophobacteraceae bacterium | reverse complement strand
ATACGTTTATCTAGTATTATCTACTAATTAGGATTTATTATTGAAGCAGATCGAAAAAAATAATTTACCTTAGAGGACTAACTCGAATCATTTGTCGTGGACATTAGTGGTAATTGCTCTTCTGGTTGGAATTGTGCTGGCCTTTACCTTTCCGAGCGACATTCCGGCCCCATACCTTAACCCTTGAATTTTTCTCATTCTCCGTAGGATTGTTGCCGATTCCTATGCAAGTGATTCAGGGAGAATTCTCACCTGATTTGCCCCAAATACTTTGAACGGAGAAACAGATGTGGACGCTATGGAAGCTTTCAAAAATTCCAGGGTAACCATAGTGGACGACGACCTGCTTGTCTGCGAGAATCTCGCGGAGATGATAGGCTCCTGGGGTCTCAGCGCGGAATTCTTTACCGAGCCGGAAACCGCCCTGAAACATATCCGGGACAACAGGTGTGATATCGTCCTGCTCGACGTTTTTATATCCGACGTCAGCGGACTGGACCTGATCCCGCAGATCAGTGAAGATTCTTCAAACGATCTCAAAATCATCATCATAACGGGATTCGCCGACAAGGACATGGCTATCCGGGCACTGAAACTTGGCGCTTTCGACCTGCTGGAGAAGCCCTTTCAAAATGAGCTGTTGTACTATTCGATATTGAGGGCCTTAACGGCCCTCGCAAATGAGAGGGAATCAAAAAGGCTGATAGACGACCTCAAGCAGAGTCGCTCGGAATTGCTTGCGCATCAGCAGAGGCTTGAAAACTTGAATACTCAACTTCTCGATACCAATAGAGCCCTGTCGATTTTTGCTCAAAATATCGAGCGCGAGAGAGAGGAAATCGAAACGCGAATCGCCCTGAAACTAAGAAGTCTCATGATACCTATGGTCACGAAGCTGAGAAACGATCAGGCCCTTCAAAAGTATTGGACCCAACTTGATATGATGACTACGCAGATTGAAGACTTGACTTCCGGATTCACAATGGACTCACGCATTGCCATGACACTTTCGTTCACCCAAATGAAGATTGCGTCTCTTGTCAAAAATGGCATAACTACTGAAGAAATTGCAAGACAGTTGCATATTGCTGAGAGCACGGTGCGTACCCACCGGAAAAATATTCGCAAGAAACTGCAGATAAATCGCGTGCAATACAGTTTGAGAAATTTTCTCAACTCTCCGGCCTGATCCCGTTGGCAAGGTCCATCTGTTCACCCGGTCAGCCTTTGTCGGTGGGGAAAATCGACCTGACAAATCCGCATAGACAGCATGAGAAAAAGATATGATCCCCTGTCTGAGCCTTGCAAAAGATCTCATCTGCAAGGAGGTATCCGCCGCCAGATGATCTTCAATCTTTCTGCATGATCCTTATTCATTGAGGATCATGCACTTCGACCAGAACGGGGTAATTGTATATTGCAATGAGCAATGAGCATTTCAGCAATATCATGGGAGTTCCAAGCGAGGCGATCCCCCTCAAATCCGCGTCACTGTGTTCCCCTTTGCTGTCCTATATCCGGTAACGGTCTCGCCTTGAATTTCATCGAAGGCAAAATTATCGATGAATTCCTCCAGTATGCGCTGGTGCCCGACATATAGGTTTTCGAACTCCACCCCGCAGCGCCTAGTGCTGATCTGCTCCCAGGAACCTTCAGGCACTTCAAGATCATACACGATTTTGCACTGAATCCTGTCCAGGTGAATGAAACGGTCGTTGCTGCCGAATATTTTTATTGCGGAGCATCCTTCATTCGGCCCGTTTGTAGCCAAATACCGAAGGCACAGCCCTCTCATGCTGATATCTAAGATCTGTCCCATGTTAATAAGCTCGTTGGGCTTTATGAAAACAGCAAATGCCCCTTCTTTGCCTTTGAACCTCTTGAATTTTCTTTTTTCCTCAACCATTTTTTTATCCACAAAGAAGGGGAGCCCGCCATTTAAACGCGGGGAAAAAAATGCCCGAAAATCAGTCAGGCCGTTAACATGTCAGTTCCTGAAAATCCACCTTTACATAAGCACCAGCATTTAGAACTCGCATACAGCATTTCAATGCAATGCGTAAGGGGGATTTTTCAGGGTAGTAATTCGGTAGATTACTAACTCTTATCCCTGGTAAAATACATAAATTCAACTAGATAGCCTTTCGGCCGAAATTTGCCACCCAGTGACAGCTTTTCAGTTTTCTAGGGCTCGGAATGCGCACTCTCTCAATCTCCCTGCCCATTCACTCCCACCCGCAAAACCATCGAGCACTTGAATGTCACCACCTTCCTCGGCTGCAGCGTCATCGGCTTCCCTGTCTGGAAATTTCTGACCGGACGTTCATGCTTTTCTTTCACTGAAAATTTCCCGAAGCCGGTGATGAGTAAATCTTCAGCGTTTTGCAGGGATTGTTTTATCAGTTCGAAGATGGTGTCGATGATCTGGGCAGACTGAGTCTTTGTGAAAAGGTTTTCGGCGAAGAGTGCTTCGATGAGATGGGCTTTGGTCAGGGTCATTGTTGGCTCCAGAACTTGAATATGGACGGCTTGTAGGATAGGATGAGCGATAATTTACTTAATAATTATTTATGGAGGTTCCCCCCCGATGCGTGATTTTAACGATAAAGACCGTGCGAAGAAGTCTTCAAGGATACAGCTGGGAGAAAATCCAGCCAATCTCCCCCAAGAAACGCTTGAGCGGCTGAAAGCCGCCGTTAACGCCGCACTAAAAGACGGTTACCTGCCCTGTCCTATTGGCTGGCAAATAGCCAAGGATATTGCTGTCCCAAGGATTGCCGTCGGGGCGGTCGTGGACAAGCTCGGCGTGCGCATCACGGACTGCCAGCTCGGGTTTTTCAAAGTCGAGAGCATCCCGCACGTGGGTACTGCGCCACAGGAACCGTCGCCGGAAATCACTACCGGTCTGCGTGAACTGGATGCCGTTCACAACCTGACATGCTTGGCGACATTTGAGCTTGCCCGCCGCCTCAAGACAACCCCGATGAGAGTATCGGAAGCTGCAAATATCCTTGGGTTAAAAATACGGGCCTGCCAACTTGGCTGTTTTTAAAGGTTTTCCGTGGAGCTCTATTTTGGGGTAGGGCCCTACCTTTAATGTCGTTATCCCCTCCATTGGCCCGGCCTCGCTTCGAAATACTCTGCAATTGCATTGGGCCAGTCTGTGGATCCCTCGACGGACGTTCCTGCTTCTCTTTCACTGAAAATTTCCCGAAGCCGGTGATGAGTACATCTTCACCGTTTTGCAGGGATTGTTTTATCAGCTCGAAAAGGGCGTCGGTGACCTGGGCTGATTGGGTCCTCGTGAAAATGTTTTGGGCGAAAAGTGCTTGGATGATGTTGGCTTTGGTGAGAGTCATTGATGGCTCCCGAAACTTGAACGTGGGCAAATGGGGGATGAGGGATGATACCGCAGGGGGAGTTGGGAAGCAAGGATGGAGCGGTCGGAGATGGAGAGAATCCATCGATCCAAGTCGCCTGGGCGACTTGCTCTTAGATTGCCAAAATTGTGGAGTGATGAAATGTGGAACTGAAAAATAATGCTGGACCGATCAGATGGGCATGGCATCTCCGGCTGGAAAATTGAGCCCTTCATGCCGGCGATACGTGAAGGGGTCCCACTCGAGGCATCTGCCTGTGTGAGAATCTGTGTGAGAAAATTTTTCCAAAATCTGCTAAAATGTGGAAAATTCAAATTGAGTCATTTCCGTAACTTACGTACTGATGAGGAGTTCGTGAAGCTCGGGGTAAGTGATCGAGGATAACCCGGATACCTTGGGCCGATGGCTGCAGGAAACCGACTCGGCCAATATCAAACAGGTTTGGATCTGTTTAAGTATTTGCGCTTTCAATTTCAGCGAACCGTTTAGGCTTTCACTCAGGCTTACCAATTTCGAAAGAGTCCAATCTGCACCTATTCGGTAAAGAAATGATTCGAAAAGGCGAAGATTTTCGCGCCCCATTTTTCAAGGATGAGGAGAGGTACATGAACTTTTCCCCAGACGAGCGGGAATACGACGTTGCCGGAATCCATTGGGCGTGGGTAGGGGAATGTGCCCCTAAGAGCAGCATACATGATATCACGGCAGCAACTGCCAGAATAAAGAACGGATAACTGAAGTTTACCCGGAAAGGCCAGTTGCCCACGGCCGTCAGCCCAAATGTATGCGCATTCCCAAAGCGGAATACAGGCCCAGAACGAGGACCTCAATCAGTCGCCGGTCACCGCAGGTTCGACAACAGCTTCCGGCGCCAAGATCCGATACACGACCCCACCTAGAGCCCCACCGATCAGAGGAGCCAGCCAGAAGAGCCATAGCTGCATGAGCGCCCATCCGCCCACAAACAGGGCTGGGCCAGTGCTGCGGGCTGGGTTGACCGAAACATTGGTCACGGGAATCCCGATCAGATGAATGAGTGTGAGGCCCAATCCGATCGCTATTGGTGCGAAGCCTTTTGGCGCCTTACCGTGCGTCGACCCCATGATAATTATCAGGAACATAAAAGTGAGCACAACTTCTGCAACAAAGCCGGCAAACAAAGAGTAACCTCCTGGTGAATGTTCGCCATAGCCATTGGCTGCAAACCCACTGCTAAGCTCGAAGGTCGGTTTTCCACTTGCAATCAGGTAAAGCACGGATGCAGCGAGAACACCTCCCGCCACCTGAGCCACGATATAGGGCAGCAGGTCGGAAGCTGGAAAGCGTCTGCCGGCCCATAAACCCACGGAAACGGCGGGGTTGAGATGGCAGCCGGAGATGTGTCCGATGGCATAGGCCATTGTCAGAACCGTGAGGCCAAAGGCAAAGGCAACTCCCAGCAATCCGATGCCGACCTTTGGAAATGCCGCAGCAAGTACCGCGCTCCCACATCCTCCAAATACGAGCCAGAAGGTCCCCATGAATTCAGCCCCAAGCTTGCTCCGAAGATTCATACTGAACTCCTTTAGCTGAACTGACGATTGTGGAGATAACTCTATTACGAGATAATAGTGCCGAGTCTATAGTCGCGCAAGCATTTGTCCGTGGTTTTCCTGTCCGTATCCAATATTCACTGCATGATGAGAACTTGCCACTGTGCGTAATAAAATGATGGTTGACGCAGAAAAATAGCGAGTGAACTATCTGCCTGAGCGTTGCGCTATCCTCCGCGCGGGCGAGAATAACTCTATCACTGAATTATCCAGATCAGGTATACTGAGCGCAGAGAGTAGATCGATGAGTCTGGTGCAATACAAAAACAAAGAGATACAAAAAATCTAATAATAGAAGGCAGGCTCTTTTTAACCTATTTTTATCACTGGGCAAATTTGCCTCTGTTACGTACAGTTTGCCAGAACCTAAACTCCTTCTCCCACGAGGATTCACTTAGCAAATGATTTGGAACGACGAAGATTTTGGGCGTCTCCTTTCTCAAGGACGAGGAGAGCTATACGTAACAAAGCCTATTTTTCTTAGTGATTGTAGAGTGTTATGGTGACTTAGCGCATCTATCTCCCTTTTGATATATTGACTTGTTTTTGTCAACTAAAAAACAATCT
>JBEKPW010000230.1:0-5680 GCA_049520315.1 Syntrophobacteraceae bacterium | reverse complement strand
ATGAAGTAAGCGTTTGTGAGAGTCGCGAAGCGCATTCTCATAAACGGCATCATGAACTAAGGCTGCAATGGGGACGAGGATGTCTTATGGCTATGGGGATTCAATTGACTGGGTTGATGAGTGTTTGGGGGAGGTTTGAGGCCTGAGTGTGGAAAGTCGAGGTAAGCTAGTGGGCCCGGAATGGGCATTGGAATGATGGGGAGTCCAATAGGTTGTTAGTGAAGGGATAAGAGTCAGGTTTTTGGACGTGACGGTCCATGAGACCTCAGATGAAGGAGTATCAGTAATTGGTTCAGATATGATGTGGAGGGGGCAGTAAATCATGAGGAATCCAATATTGTGAGCGGTGAGATGCGGTAGGCATCGGTCAGTTTGCATCGGACAAGCCTTCCTTTGCCGCATTGTGGGCAGAGGGTGAGGTTTATACCGGTAAGATCTTCCATCATCTCCTGCCATGTTTTGCTCACTTTGGGAATGTCGGGCTTGGCAGGGACCTCACCAGGCGTGGGTTGGTGATTAATGATAAGAGCCCGTGCACTCTCAAGCTTTGTCTTGGCATTGCAAGGGGCCATGAGGCCGAAGTGTCTGATTTTGACAAACCTGGGTGGAAGAATGTGCAGGAGAAACCGGCGGATGAACTCCTGAGCATGGATTGTGACGAATCTGTGCCGGCCGGGGTTGCGGTTGTCCCTGGCCCGGAAGGTGACCAAATGGTCGTTAAGGCTTAGCAGACGATGATTTGAGATGGCCACTCGATGCGTATAGCGGCTTAGGTAGTCGTAAGCTTTCTTTGAGCCGCGGAAGATCTCCTTGCAGTAGACGACCCACTTCTTTCTTTTAAGCTTCCTTATGAATCGGGCAAACTGGACTTTGCCTTCCAGACACGGATCATTTCCCTTAAGCCTTCCCTCCTGGAACACCTTGCTCAGAGCCTCCGCGAACTTGGCCCGGATGATCTTGGATAGCGCCCTTACAGGAAGAAGGAATCCGTTTGTGGCACTGATCCACCTGCTTCCATCCGGGCTCAGGCCGCCTCCGGTTGCAATGATGTGCAAATGAGGATGAAAGTTTAAGTCCTGATCCCACGTGTGCAGGACTGCCGTAAAACCAACCTGAGCACGAAGACGCTCATAGCCGAGGGAAAACTCGATAAGAGCCCGTGAGGCGCTCTCGAAGAGCAGATTAAATACGATCTTGCGGTTGAAAAGAGCCAGTGGGATCACCTCATGAGGAAGAGTGACTACCATGTGGAAGTAGCGGGTTGGAAGGAGCCGCTCTGTCCTCTCATTAAGCCATTTGGCCTGTTTGAGACTCTGACACTTCGAGCAGTGGCGGTTGCGGCAGGAGTTGTAGGAGATGGCTATATAGCCGCAGCCCTCTTGGGTGCAAGAGTCCACATGGCCTCCCAGATGAGCGGTGCGGCAAGCCTCGATATCTTCCATGGCCTTTTGCTGTTGTGGGCTGAGGTGATGCGTTTTCCTGTAGTCTTCACCATGGCGGTGGAAGATCCCGGCAACTTCAAGGGAGGCCCTTTCCATGATCCACTACTCCTTTTTTAGGAGGAGGGCTGGATCATATCGAGAGGACTTACCAGCTTACCGACAAGCCGATCAGTGATGTGGGTATAGCGCAGAGTGGTTTTTATGGCACTGTGGCCAAGCAGAACCTGCAGGACGCGGATATCGGTTCCGGCCTCCATCAGGTGTGTTGCGAAGCAGTGGCGGAAGGTGTGCATGGTTGCCCTCTTTGAAAGACCCATCTCCCGGTTGAGCAGCCGCAAGACCCGGCTCACCGCTGCGGTGGAGAGGTGAGAGCCGCTTTTTTGTCCCGGGAAAAGATACTCTCCTTTGGGACGCGCCGTCCTGTAGTACTCGCGCAAAAGAGCAAGGAGGCTCTCACCGAGCATGACATAGCGGTCCTTTTTGCCCTTGCCCGAGCGGATGTGGATGCGCATCCTTGCGCTGTCGATATCTGTGACCTTGAGGGTGCACACCTCTGAGATCCTAAGGCCTGCCGCATATGCTGTGGCGATGATGGCCTTGTACTTGACCGATCGGACCCTCTCGAAAAAGGTCAAGACCTCCTCAGGACTTAAGATCACGGGAAGAGTCTTTGGCCTTTTGGGGTGGGAGATATCCTTTACTGCTTCTGCCCGCTTGAGGGTGACCGAGTAGAGAAACTTTATTGCATTGACATACTGATCCTGGGTTGCTGCGGAAACCTTGCGGTCCCGCACAAGATGGAGGAGAAACTCCCGGATCTCTTGCTCCCCCATCTCTTCGGGGGATCTCATGAAGTGTCTTGCAAAGGTGCGTACACATCGAAGATAGCCGTTTTGAGTGTGCGGGCTGTAACCCTTCAAAATCAAATCATCTCGCATTCTGTCGTGTAGCTTTCCCATAGTTTTCTCCTTTTCGGGTGGGGTTAAGATCCTTTGGAGGGAAAGCTAAGCTCAAGCAGGCGAGTATACGAGGTAAATGAATGCTCTCGATTGTCATTCAGGCAGGTAGAAACCACTATGAGGGCTGAGGGAAGGAAGCGAAACCGCAGGGCTCTCCCCCACGCGAAGCGTTTAGTTCATGATTTTGATATGTTGATGGAATACAATGCAGGTTTAAAGATCTCAGTGATTACAAGAGGCGGGCGGCACGGGCCGGCTCACTCAAATCTCATTCAGCAAAATCTCGTTCACTTCGTCCGGCTGAACCCCCAAATACCTCATCGTGATCGACGGACTGCTATGATTGAATCGCTTGGCAAGGATCTCGAATCCAATACCGAATCTTGTCCTTTGGGCATAGCCGAAGGTCTTCCTCAAAGAGTGTGACCCAAAATTCCCCTGGAGATGAATCGATTTCGTCCAGCCTTTAATCATCTGATTCACCCGCTGAATTGTGATGGCCTTGCCACCCGTGCGGCTTGCGAACAGGAAGTCGTCGTCACTGGGATTGATGCTGGACAAATACGCCTGCAAGGCTCTGTGAACGCTTTTGTTTACCATCAAGATATTTTGTTTGCCGGTTTTGCCCTCACGGATATTGATGGACTGTCCGGGCTTCAGAAGGCGCACCTGCCAGACTCTTAGTTTCAAAAGATCACCTACGCGCAGACCATTGTTGATGCCGAGTGTAAAAAGCAAAAGATCGCGTGGGTAACCCTGGAGAAGCTTTTTAATTGCTTCGATGTCCTTTGGATTCCTGATTGGCTCCACGGTTGTGGAATCACCATTTTTCGGGTGGTTTTGTGGATTTCCTCTCATGCAAATCTACCTCCGGTCAAGGTTCTCAGTTTTAAGTAACGGGGTCGTATAGGATTGTTTGTTAAAATTAGAGGCGTACAGGGGTAGGCTGTTTATGAAAAACAGCAATGATTTTGGTTGGTTATGTTCCAGTTTTAAGTTTTAAGGAAAAGTTAAAATTAAATTACATTTAGTTTGTTCGAAAAAGTCGAAATGGCGGGAAAAGAGGCCATGGTGTGTGATTTAGACTGCGCAGACTCAATTTAGGCATGCTTTTCGATGGGGGATGGTAATCTTGACTTGAAAAGCCCCCAAAACCGGGTTCTTCAGTGAAGATAGCTTTGTTAAATTCTGGCGCAATCGGGACGAGCTGATAACCATTGCCTGAAAATCTCGCCAAAAAAACCCTATTGGCGTTGGAGGGACAGCATGAATGATTTTACAACCCACGTTCACGAGGCCGGGCACGGGGTGATGGCTTACCTTTGGCAGGCCGGACCCGTAAGGATCGAACCTTTCAACCGGGGCGATGACACCTATGGAGTTTCATTCAGCAACACCGGATTACACCAGGATCAAATCAACTCCGGCAATCCTAAAGACCGCCAACTTGTCCAAAAATGCATCCTGGTTGCGATGGCCGGACCAGCCGCCGAATACCTGTTTTCAGGCACGGCGGCAAATTTCGAAACGGATGCTGAAGATGCCCTCGAACAGCTTCGATTTATCCAGCCTGAAGCTACTCTATCCAGCTTGGAATCCTACGCGAACACTGCCCAACGGATTCTTGCAGAGCCGCGTAATTGGGGGGCCGTGATGGCCCTTGCCGAAGCTCTTCGGGAGAAACGCAAACTCACCGGCGACGAGGCAAAAGAGATACTCAGGAACAGCCGTCAGCTTGCAGAACCACCATTCCCTCCCGTTGAAATCACAATCGAACAGGGCCGCTAAAGGCTGTGAAAACCGGCAAACCGTGCCCCCCTTTCCAAAGGTAGACAGGGAAAATCGATTCTAGGCCTATCCTGATGCGTTCTACGGCGTTTCCTGCCTCCAAGGCATTCCTGAACTGCTTATAACTCGTTTTTCTAAAAATGGAGAAATAAATCATCATGGCGGACGGCGCTCAAGGACAACATGGCCTTCAAGGCACCTTTTGCAAGTGATCGCCAGAATGAAAGCTGCCCCTAATTGGAAAGTCTTTGAAAGGCTGTTCAATAGAGCGTTCCCCGGTCCAGAGGGTTATCAGTTACATACCGGTGATGATGCTATCGACGTTTAGGTGGTTTTTGTTGCGTAATATTCCCGCTCCTGATATTATCGCTACTATTTCGAGGGTTAAAGAGGATTTAGCCATCCACCTAACACAAAAAGAGATACGGCTTGGACGAGAGCAATAATTGCGAGAAACCAAGCAAAGAGAGCAAGAAAGATTGTACCATATCCGTTTGTAGGTTGATCGATTATTTGAAGCGCAAGTTTTACGAGCGCAAAACCAAGAAGGAAAATGAATCCCCTCAAGATAGGGCGGCTCGCAGGACAGCTCGCGCCACGGGTTGGATAGCTGCCTTCACCATCGTTTTGGCTGTTAGTAGTGGCTTCCAAGTATGGGCCTTCATCCAAGGCCAAAGAGCTTTTCTGACCCTGTCGAATCTGTATTTCGATCCCGCTCAAGTAAGGGTAGGAGAACCGATTAGAGCCGTCCTCGACATAAAAAACGGCGGCCGTTCGATAGGGATTATTACCGAGATCAATCTTACAGTAAGGCTCGTGGATAAACTTCCCGAAACTGCGGTTTACGATACCGGGGGCAACCAGACTATTCCACCGATTGAGGCGGGGGGAAGAGCTAGTATCGGAGTTAAAACAAACAAGGTCCTCAACGAAAACGGCCGCGCCGGTTATGCCTCTGGCGCTATTAATTACTTTCTTTATGGATACATCTCTTTCGTTGACGACTTTAGCATTCGTGGGCCAAAAACTATCGGGTTTTGTTTCCAGTTCGCGGTTTCGCAGGTCGCTACCCACGGACAATTCATAGGTTGTGACGAACCCCAATATACATATTACCGATAATACGATAATTTTCAGCCAGAGCGAGGTTCGGCTTTGGCGAATCTTACTACCGCAAACTGGGACATTCCGAATCAAAATATCCAACTCTATGTAAGTGCGACATCTACTTGCAATTCGACCTTCTTGGTTTTCAACTGGCTCTATAAAACAATAAACGTTTCTTACAACTGCAAAATGGAGATAAAAATGGTCAAAGACTCTCCGGGTTGCCAATCCCAACAAAACGACGAGGTTGAGTTTCGCCCCATTCTGACTTTTCTTTAACAGTGGAAAAAACTCGATACTGATGAAGACTCACTTTAGGGTTCTTTTTTCTCAAAAAATCCATTTTTGTAGTGCCAACATACTTGCATTTTTATCTTGATTGTT
>JBEKPW010000229.1:0-5870 GCA_049520315.1 Syntrophobacteraceae bacterium | reverse complement strand
CTTCCCGGGCGGCTTCCTTTTGATCGCCGGTAACTTTGAGATGGTACTTTACGCGGATCGTGGTGATCTTGAGAATGCCGTTGACGTTTTCAATGTCTCCTTCTACATCGGCACTGTAGAGGGACCCGAGACGTGTGGACTACTTCTCCCATGAGATCCTCCTTTCGTGTGCAAAACCTGAACCGCCAGATGCCGCAAGCAAAAAAAATCCTGAGCTGTTGCGCCCCTTGCGCCCGAAGCAAAACTTCCGGCTCTAAATTACCTGAGGCCCGTTTGTTTGAGAAAATTCTTCGGAAATAACTTGCCGGGGACATTCGGTTTTGGCCCCTGGAACAGGGCCGTGGACCTGGATGTTTGAAAATCTTCTTGGCCCAGATGAAATCCATAACCATTCAGACCGAGGGCCGAGATATGACTCGAACTAAAATAGCGGCAACATCGATAATACTGGCGGCCGGCGTATTGGGCGTGTATTTGACTTCCGCCCGGGCAGTCCAGGCAGATAACTGGATATATTACGGATGATGCTTCTTCCCAATGATAAGTCGACTTGTAAAGTTTGGGGGCAAAAGTGGTCTACTGCATATAAAAAAAGGAAACTCTATCAGTTGCTGGGCGCAACACAGCAAAACCAAATTCTAACTCAGATATTCCTTTACGAAACTTTACCTGCTTTAACTAATATTAACTCGACTTTGATGCAGGCTTCTTGATATTTATTTATCAACGGATATCAAATTATAAGGAGAAACGATATGAAAAGATTATTGACAGGGCTTACCATAACTTTGGTAGCGGCAGTATGGATGGTGGGATCATGCTTCTTCTTCAACTCTATCGCGGTCGGCGCACAAGATACTGGTGGTGCTAGAGGGAAATGTGGGGAGCATTGGAAGCATCGTCACTGGGGTCATCACGGACATCACCATTTGTGGAAAAAGCTCAATTTGACTGACGCGCAAAAGAAAGAGATGTTTTCCATCAGGCTCGAAGAGCGGGCAAAAATAAAACCACTGTTCCAACAACTGAAGGCTGGACGCGATCAGCTCCGCGCTCTCCCAAAGGGTCAATTTGACGAGGCGAAAGTTCGCTCCATTGCCAAGGGGCAAGCGGATACGATAGCTGATATGATTGTGGCGAAAGAGCGCATGAAATCCAGGATGTATGCAGTCCTGACCCCGGAGCAGCGCACCAAAGTTGAGCAAATGCGTGAGAAATGGAAATCTCACCACGAGAAGGAACAGAAGCACAAGGACTAATCTTTGTGGGAGCCATGTGAGAACCCTTCACCTCTCCTCCTGTCTCACATGCTCCCGTTTCAGCGCAGATGAGAGTTTGCGCTTGATATAAGAGAGCTTCGGGATGTGCCCCGTTCCGAAGCTCCAGTTCAACTCTCTAACAACCCATCTGGGTCGGTCCAATGTACTCTTTTGGGATGGCCCTTTTTCCTGTAAACAATGTATCTAAGACCATATCTTTTTTCGAGCAGAATCCACCCGAAAATGCGGTTTGGATGCACAGCGCACAATGTGATGCTATATTCCGATTTAAGACAAAGGAGGTACCATGAAGCGTTGCGTTATTTGCTTACTCTTTCTGTGCTTATCTCTATGGGTAGGTTTTGCCGTAGCTCAAGGTCCCGAAAAGGAAACGACTGCCGTAGCAGCAGCTGAAAAATGGCTTTCAATGGTTGACTCAGGGAATTATGGGCAAAGCTGGAGAGAAGCGGCTGGATACTTCAGGAATGCAGTAACTGAAGAGCAGTGGGTCGAATCTCTAAAAGCAGTAAGGGATCCCTTGGGTAAGCTCATATTAAGAGAAGTCAAAAGAACGATATACGCGACGTCTTTGCCTGGCACTCCAGACGGCGAATATGTGGTCATCCAGTTTAAGACCTCCTTCGAAAACAAGAAGTCAACAATCGAGACTGTTACGCCGATGTTTGAAAAGGATGGTAGCTGGCGAGTGTCAGGCTACTACATCAAATAGATATCGCTTCTGCTCGCCAATAACTATTCAATGATTTCGAGAATGGCGCGTTTATATATCTTAATTGAAGCAGCGCTCAAAATTATGCGCATCGCATCGACGTTACGCCCCTGCTTTCCGATGACTTTTCCAATATCTGGTTTGGCTACCCGCAGTTCGATAATCGAGGTCGTCCCACCCTCAATCTCAGAAACTTTCACCTGCTCGGGATTGTCCACCAAAGCTCTCGCCATAGTCTCAATCAGTTCTTTCAGCATGATTTCCCTCTGCACGATACGCTACTGGTCCAGTTGAAATGCATTCAGCTTCCGCTCGTCTTGTCTGGCGCATTTGTGAATCGAGATTCCGTCAGTGTATGGTCTGTTTCGCCCCCACTTTGAGTAGGGCATTTTTCCAATTCTGACAGGCAGAAAAGGGAACAGCCGGTAGAAGTCTGCCTTCATATATATTGTGTTGGTAAATGGAAAATACACTCCTGACCTGATTTTCAAAAGGGGAAAATCGGCTATTTTGCTGCCATAAGATTCTCCTCACTTTTTAAGTGACCCTTTAAGCATCCACCCCGTAAAGCCAGGTCCCCCCACCTGGCTTGTCCTTTTTTGTCTCCTGTTTATGTGTTCCTTCAATGCTGTCCTATCCCTAATTACAAAACGTACCCATTGCAAGACCTTTCGTTCTGGCTTCCAGCCCTTGCCCGATTCACCACTTCACTCTGACACCAATCTGTTGAAAGAGTCGCCATCCGAACTCGAACCAGCATTGAGCGGAGGAACTATCAACTCGGGGATTTGGAATTCCACCCTGGAATTATTTTCGACCTGTGCTTGAATGAAAGAGGGTTGGGAATTAAATTACGGCTAGCGCCTTTGAGGGCAATTTACTGCTATTCAGTCCGCTGAGCTATTCCGGTTGTAATCTTCTCACGCTCAAAAAAGTCGAGGAGGAAAAATTATGAACCAGCAATTCAAAATGTTGAAGCCAATGCTCGACATGCAAAGGGCTTCTGCTGAGGGGATGCTCAACAGCCTGACTGTGCTGTGGGACCAAACGGCCATCTTTTTCGATGGGGCCACCTGGTTGCCGGAAGAGGGGAGGAAGCAGTTGAGGCAATGGGTGGACATAAACAAGAAAGCCTGTGAAGGTTTAAAGAGCGCCGTAGACGGCGGCTATTCCAGCCTGGAAAAGTTTTTCTCAGAGGCACGGCGACAGGAGAAAGCCGATGAGTCCACGAAAGCGGCTACTGAGATTGGTGCGGCCAGCAAACCGAAGCGGACGGGAATTCCGAAAAAGAAGTCGGTTTAATTTGCACCGATAGAGCCAAAGCCTTGGTGAAGGCATCGATGAGGTGTCATTGCCTTTCCTGCGGGCCGAGCTAAAATTGATGAACGTCCACAGATTTTCTTCTATGACACAGACCGGCTGTAACGCATCACCGTTCATTGTATCAGACAAAACTGTTGTAGCTCCTCGTCGGCTTCGATCACACCTTTGATCGAGTTCTTCCACTTGTGTTTTTGATTCCTATATGGGTGGGACCTGACGCCTAACATTTGCAAGGTCTACCATCTTACAGGATGGTATGTCAGTATTGCATCAGCTTTTCATCTGACCCGTTACTTTCGCATAATTTTCACCTTAGTCCCACACCAACATGATGCTACGGAACGTGGCCATCAACTGCGGGGAAAGTGGTACGTCCCGATACGCCAAGACGGGCCTCATTGACCTATCGCTTGCATCTTTGATAGCGAAATGGTATTGTTTTTGGGGTTTCAGGAGTGCAGCGGAGGTTTTTCAGGCAAAAATCGGCTCCCAACATACAGTTTGGATGTCGAGCGCAGAATTTGATGCATTATTCCGGATTTAGAATGCATTCTATAAAGGATATAAATTGTAATGAAAATTGCACTTGTTACACCCATGAACAGTTCCGATAATGGTAAGAGTTTTTATGATTGGAAATTCTATTCCAATTTTCTGTTCTCCAGGAAATACTTCTTATATCAATTGGCTATCCCCACCCTCGCCTCTTTAACCCCTCCACAGCATGAGATTAGGGTATTTGACGAGAATATAGAAGACATTGATTATTCATGGAAGCCTGATCTTGTAGGCATCACAGTCAGCAGGACTATGCATGCCGATAGGGCATATACAATTTCGGAAGAGTTTCGCAAAAGAGGAGTCAAGACTGTTCTGGGCGGTATTCACCCGTCTATGTGTCCGGAAGAAGCACAGCTGTACTGCGACTGCGTAGTGGTCGGAGAGGCTGACAATGTGTGGGCGACTCTCCTTGAGGATGCCGAAAATGGCTGTTTGAAGAGTCGCTATCAAGCTGACATGCTTGCCGATCTGCAATCTTCTCCTGCCATAACCAGAGCATCCCTTTCGAGAAAAAGATATCTGCAGGATATTGTACAGACCACAAAGGGGTGCCCTTTCCATTGTGAATTCTGCTCTGTGTACGCATTTGACGGGCAGGAGATCAGGCATAAGACCATAGATCAAGTCATAGCCGAGATCCTTGATATCTGTAGCTCCGTTTCTCACTACAAAAAGAGGAATGTCATATTTTTTGCCGACGACAATATCATTGCCGATAAAAAATACGCCAAGGAGCTATTCCTCTCCCTCAAGCCGCACAATATCAACTGGTCGTGCCAGGCCTCCATCAACATCTCCCAGGAGGATGAACTCCTGAGTCTTATGCGCGACAGCGGGTGCGGGGCTATTTTTGTCGGATTTGAATCGATATCAAAGAAGAACCTTGAGACCATGCACAAACCGATAAATCAGCGCTATGATTATGCCAAGGCAATAGAAAAGATACAGTCATATAAGATTCTGGTTCTAAGCTCCTTTATAGTGGGTTATGATTTTGATTCTGACTCGACCTTCGATGAATTAAAGGAGTTCATTCAAGAAACCAATCTCCTGATGCCGCTCATCAATATCCTCACGCCCTTCCCTGGAACAGAGCTTTTCAAACGCCTTGAAAAGGAACAGAAGATCCTTCACAAGGATTGGAGCAAATACGACACCAAACATGTCGTCTTCGAGCATCCCATGTTGTCTCAGAAGCAACTGACAGACGGATACAATAGTACCGTGAAATCAGCCTATTCATTTGATGCAGTTTGGAAAAAGTTGAATTATTACTGGGATATGGATTTCTGGAAACGTTCCAATGAGCTTGACCCGGTGAAATTTTCCTATCGCCTTATCTTTGCATTTCGGCTTTTTACCATGCTCTTTTCTCGCAACAGGGACCGTTCCAAGTTTATCTTGAAGATATTGACCAAGGTGTTCAGCAAACGGGTAAGGATATCGACCATCCTGACCATGATGGCCTACAATGATTTTGCGTGCAGCTTGCAGAGCGGGACCGGTCAAACATTTTCTTTTCATGAATCGACAGCAGCGAGAAAGCCGATGATTTCTCTGAGAGCTTCAAGCTCCACTGCAAACAAGAGGTCTTCGAAGGCTAAAGTCTAAGCAGACATCTCTCCTTGTGGCGTTACGAGGGGGCGCCGGTTACCTGATTAACATATTATATCATTGTCGTTATGCACCTCGGTCTGAACAGGGTTCTGTAAATTGGCATGGAAGGTTGAGATTGCGGTGTTCGCTTCCAGCTTCTTTTCTACTCTCTGACAGGGGTTTAAGGAATCTCAGGGCAAAATAGGCTAATAAGCTAAGTAATTCCAATGCTTACCAGTTTAATCTCTGTAAGACCCCGCTGGCGATTTTGTAGCCAAAAGCTTTGACTCATCTTTAACAGTATCAAAAAAGTTATTCTGCAAATTCAATAACATAGACTAGCACTTGACTTTCTTGGCACTACAAAACAGGGTTCTTTGAAAAATTCAGAGTTCACGAAT
>JBEKPW010000228.1:0-9437 GCA_049520315.1 Syntrophobacteraceae bacterium | reverse complement strand
CATCTCAAAGTTACCGGCGATCAAAAGGAAGCCGCCCGGGAAGCTTTTGCGTCCTATCTGAGCAATTGCCCGGCGGCTCAAAGCGTCATCGGCTGCATCAAACTGCAGGATGAACTCGATCTCGAGGAAATCTCCAGAACATAAGCGCCCGGGAGCATCGCACTGCCATTTGCTCCTCGCTCTCTATGCCGGTCTCTATTGACAAAACCGGGGGGCTCTGTTAAAGAGAGCATCTCTTCATTCCCCGGTAGCTCAATTGGCAGAGCGGGTGGCTGTTAACCACTAGGTTGGCGGTTCGAGTCCGTCCCGGGGAGCCAGTAAAATCAAAGGGTTAGGCCAGATGGTCTAGCCCTTTTTACTTGCGAGTGTGAGCATAGTGTGAGCAGTCGATGGATTCCCCTCACCCCGTCTCATCATCCCGTCGTGCCAGGTGCGCTTTACATGCAATTTTGACCCTCCCGACATACCTTTTTTCTTTGCTTTAACTATTAGATTACTTATAATACATATAAGTGAAACTCTATGAAAGGATGGCTGGCCATGGCACGAGCTAAGCAGACGAAAGTAGTGGGACGGGGTCTTTTCGGCAAGTTCATCCGAGAAAGACGCGAGCACCTGGGGATGACCCTGCCTGATGTTGCAGCACGGCTTGGTTATAAATGGGGCAATTTCATCGGAATGATAGAAACAGGAGCAGCTCAATTCCCCCTGGACAAATGGGAACAGTACGCCGAAGTTATGGAGGTCCCCAAACATGAATTTTTGCGCAAGGTACTGGAGGAACTGCACCCGCGAATGCTCTCCTACCTTGAATTTAGAGATCCGTTTTCCGATCAACGGAGATTCACGATTGATGTCCTACTCAGTGAAAAACAAGAGCGTGAAGGTGAAATCAAGCTGATGCAGAATGAACTGGAGTCAGCGAGAAAGAGTTTGATAATTATCCAAAAACTCAAGGCTGTATTGAATGAACACGAAGATACTGTCGGTGCCCTGGAAGAAGACGAACAAGGTAATGCTGAGTTGCGCGCAAAGCGAAAGAGGGAACGGCAAGAGGCTATTGCTGCCCTGGAGGAAGAAAAAAAGTATAATACTGAGTTGCGCGCAAAGCGAAAGAAGGGAGCCGCCGTGATCTTGTAAGCTTCGCGTGCCACTACTCCCGCCATTTTTCGATCATTTACGAAGACACTGAGCATTAAACCAGCTTAGATGGATCTCCTTCATCTCCCTCGATTGTCCACCTATCAGAGCCAAAGAGTCAGTCCCGGCCACGCTTCAGAGGTTTCTCTGTAACATAAGCACTCGCAAATTGTTAAATTATTTTCGCCATAAGTAATCATTTACGCTTGACATTCATCAGTAAAGACTTTATATCTCTCCCCGAAGGTCAATTTTGACCTGTTATGAGCAGCTGAACCGTAGGTCCGGTTGCTCGAACCTTCATTCACTTCATCAAGGAGAGAGCAAATGAAAACACTGGCACCAAAAGCTTCAGGCAAAGGGTTGGAGGATCTTTGGATCACATGCCGCACAAAGCTAAAGGAACGGAAACCCTATAGGCACGCTACCTTTGGGAAGATCGACGATTTCCTCGGGGAGGAGAAGCCTGGATTTGCGAGCGGAGACAGCGCGGTTTACCTTGGCGTATACCCTCAGAAATGGAAGCTCAAATTCCTTTGTGATCCCGATGAGCTCATGTTCCATGGAAGGCATGCCTTCGACATCAAAGAGTGGATCTGGCCCCTTTATGATATTGACGGTCACAAGAAGAACATCCCGTCGGCCATTGATCGTGCCCAAAAGGTTTACTTCTGGCTCGAAAAACATGACCTTGCAGAACACGCGAAATGGCTACTGAGTGGAAACGGATTGAGAGCCATCCTGGATTTTATAATTCCGATCTCCCTTCGGGATGGCTGGATGGAGCATCTTCAGTGCTTAAATCGCGAAGGTTTCGGAGTGGATCGAGGTCCGTACAAGAATACCAACGACGGCGGGATTCCCATCCGCCTTTTCTGTTACCGCGGCAATCCCCTCCAGTGTCAGGAAGAAAGCGATGCTATCGACCGCCACAGCGTTTTGATCGATCCAGCCATACTTTCCTCTTTGACCGAAAAAACTTACCTTGAGCTCACAGCCGGAAAGCCGGACGCCGAAGACTATGTCTCAGGGACCAGGGAGATTTTGCCCGTCCGAATCTTTGAGGAATCTGATGAACTTCCGCCTGAAGTCGCCAATTTATATGAACTCCTAAAAGAGCATCAATACGAGGCAAGGCTCAGAGAAAACATCCGAACCGGATCACCGTTCTTAAAGATAAGAAGACCTGCAATAGAACAGGCTTTAGCTTACCTGGATAGCGAAGGAATTGATTACAGAGAGAAAGAGGTCCCTTTTCACTTCTGGTCATTATCTGAATGCCCGTCCTGTGGGGAAAAGGACGGACATCCCTGGGTACTTGAAAGCGGTATCCTGCGCTGTTTCCGAGACACCTGCGAAGCAAACAGAGCTGAAGGAGGCCTGCCACCCCACAAGTGGATTCCTTCCGAATTTCTTTCAGGACTTTATGAAGAGCCATCCGAAGAACATTCTGAAACCAAAATCATTGACCTTCCTGCCGCCCAGAAGATGATCGAAGACCATCTATCCCTGGAAGGTGACTTGGCAATCGCAGTCACCCCCGGCGCCGGCAAAACTCATATAGCAATGCAAATGGCGGTTTCTTTGGCCGGAGACAAAATCGTAACCTTAGCTATGCCGGAGCACGGATTAATTAAGGAATGGGAGGCGAAGCTTAGAGCCTCTCATCCCGGGCTCCCTATTCTGCATTTTGAGGGCAGAAACGAGAAGAACTGTAAAAAAGACCCAGAGGTGAAACGTGTATCCAAGGAGGGCTATTATCCCTCGCAGGTGGCATGTGTCTGGTGTCGGCACTGTCCAGGCAGATCAAGTTCTTATACATGTAGATACTACCTCCAGTTCGAAAAGGTTCGGTCTGAGAAGCGGGGGTTGATTTTGTGTACTGCCCACCAACTCCCATACTTGATCGAAAATAAGAGAATAGGGAAGGTGTCCACGGTCTTCATTGATGAACAGGCTCTGCGGGCAATGATCCAAAAAGACAAGGATCTCAAACGATATAAGTTCTTGTCTCTAAAGGCTCGCCTGTCCAAAGAGGCGAACGTTATTCTGGAAGGCATCTTGAAAGCAGGCGACGACCTATACCAGGAGGTCAAAAAAAGTGCCGGGCATCCAATCGGATGTCTTTACACGAGATGCCCGGAAGGCACCTGGTGGCAATACAAACGAATTCTCTGGGATCTTTGCGGGATCACCAAAGAGGAGACTATACCTGTTCTCAGCAAAGAGATTGATGAGTTGCTCTCAGAGCGGCAATTTGACCTTTTTCGCCGGGGTATCGACAGAAAAGCGCTCCTCTGGCTCGATGCTGCACTTCACGAGGAGAAAATGGCATGGGTTAGGGCATCTGAGTCGGGTGTCAGGTATTGTACGGTGGACAAGTTCTCGCTTCCGGACAAAGCCAGGATCATCGTGCTGGACGCAACCTCATCGAAAAAAGAGCTGAAGGCGCTGTTCGGACGGGACTTTAACCTCCTCAACCTGAATGTCGGGTGGGGAAGACCAAAAAAGCAATGCTTACGGAAGTGCAATTTAAAAAGCATTGCAAGCTCATAAAGAAATATATCCCGCCTGACTCGAAAACCTGGCTCCTCTGCACACATAAAGCCGATGAGAAGCGGTCTCTGAAGTGGATTCAGGAAGCTATTCCAGATGTAGAATGGCTGTCATCGCATTACTTCGCCGGACGTGGAGAAAATAAATTCGAGCATGTAGACGGCGTATATTGCTTCGGCCTCTCAATCCACAACCCCGATGAGTATAACGAGTACGCTGCTTTTCTCTTTCCAGATAATCCGGGTCAACAAATCAGATGGGTTGAGGCTCAGAATACGGCAGAGATTTACCAGAAGGCCCACCGAGCACGGTTCGTAAGGTATCCAGGTAAGACTCTCATCATTGAAGGTCACCACTGGCCGGCTATTTTCGGAGAACCGGACAAGGTCATTGATCTTACCCGGAGCGGCGATTGGTTTGACGAGGTGAAAGAAAAAGCTTTTGCGGCCTTTGATGCAGTGGGCTTTTTCGACCGGATCGTCGCCGCCCTCTTAGGAATCGGGATCAAAGGAGATGAGCTCAAACTGGAAAAGATTCGAAAAGGTTTCGAAAAGATCCCCGAAGAAGCACTGAGGGTGTCCCTACCCTTATATAAACATATTAAAAGGGTAGGGACACCCTCCTCAACAGTCGTTCTTCCCAAAAGGGATAACTACAAAGACCTTCTATTGTGGATACAGTCCAAGAGGGGGGCCGGGCCGTTTGAAGCCAAACTGCCCCACTGGGGGCATACCTGGTGCAGGGCCGTCGGGGACATGAAAACTGCTGCTGCATTTTATGAGGAAATATCCAAAGCAGCTACAACCTCAGGAATTGATCTTTTGTTGCCCGGCACCGGAGATTTTCGATCAGGTGTCGAGGAGGAAAAACCCTTTTTGCGATGCGCCTGATCCTTTGGACCCGCACGAGGAAGGCCTATGGGAAACCCTTCCTTGAAACCCGCGCGGTATACCCTTTGAGATTTTTTGTGTCGGAATTCGGAGGAGCCACCTGGGGAACCCATGCTACACAAACCAACTAGAGGGGCATTGGTGCAACACAAGCTAACCCTGGCAATCCCTACCACCAGCCTGAGAGATTACCGCCTCGTTTGTACAAGCAAAGGGCCTGCTCCACAGGTGGTGCAAGAAGTGGGTGGCGTACCCGGTTAGTGAATCCCAGCAAAGCAAAAAGGCAGAGCCATCGCTGACCCTGCCTTCCGATTCACAATATGCGGAGCTTTTAGCTAGGCTATGAATTTCTTTCTGAATGCAGCAAGCCCAACCAGACCGGAGCCAAGAAGGAGCATGGTGCAGGGTTCGGGGACGGCAGAGATTGTAAACGTTCCACTAACGACATAAGGGTCGCTAAGATTGCCAAAGTCGAGGAAAAAAATCTCACTCGTAGAACCCGACAGTATCACATTGGTTGGCGGCGTTGATGGCACCCCCGAGGGGAACCAGTTGTTGTTGGTGTTATCTAACACCAAAGCAAATAAGGATAGGGAATATCCGTTGACAGTTGGAGCGGACGAGAAGGACGTCACCGCTACCGCATAATGGTCCCGAGTATCGCCTCCTAGGGTCTCGCTAGCGTCTTGAATATCGCCTACTGTGGAGGAAGCACTGTAACCAGTGACAGTTGGATCACCTCCAATACTGAAGTTTAAAGCGGTCACCGCTCCGGAATAAAGTCCAGACGCGGTGGTGCCTGAGTTTGTAATGGTCGGGTTAAACGTGTAAGAGCCTGTTATCGTTTGACTTGTCGAAAATGTGGTTGATCCCAGGTCCGAGATATCGACTGCGCTGACTGTTCCTGTAAAATCATACGTAATTGGTGCAGCCTCGCCAGGGGTGGTCAGCCCAGCAAGAGCCACAACCCCAATCAGGACGAAAAGCCCATTCCGTACAAGGCTTTTTAACATACTTGAAATACCCATAGCGTTCCTCCTGGTCTGTGTGAACTGTTCTTCTGAAACAAGATGTTCAAACCAATGAATCTCAAAGGCAAAAACGCAATGTATTGCTGCCTGATGGCAAGGCAAGCATGATTAATGCCAGAAGTGAATTCTTCTAAAAATACCATTCTTATATTAAATGCAATATACTGGTATTACTTATGTTTCTATTAAAGCTTATGGAGTTTTATTCTTCGAGATATTTTCTTATGGATAGTTTTTAAGGCAGGAAATTGTAAAGAAAACCGACAGGGTTAGGCGTGGCATACTTGTTATTCTGGATTAAAATACTATAATTACATTAGCTTATCCTGATAATTCGGACTGTAAAAATATCTTACACCCGTCAGGCTAAGGATTGGCGGGCTCCTGGGTAGCAAATGGAGTAACTCACCTTTTCCTCTTCATGGTAGCACAGTGGTAGCATTTAGGAGTGGTAACCAGACTAATTGTCCATAGAGTGTTACCCAGTAATCCTTTAAGCTCCTCCCCTGAAGATCACTACTGTCCGGCAAAATTTTGATGAATAACGCCAAGTAACTGAATTGTATTGTTCATTGACATAATTTTTCATTTTCGATTTGAATTTCCGTATCTCCGGACCGTCACCCCGTCGAAAGACGGGGTCCAGAAGTCCTTGAAAAAAAGCTGGATTCCCGCTCAGAAACGCTGCCGGAATGACGAAGCGCGGTACATAACCATAGCCGCAGGTCCAAAAGAACGCTCGGATCTCCATGTTTTCTACAAATTTGTGAGGTCAATCTATTTGGTAAATAACCAATCATATCGAATACTTCAGGTGCTCCTAAGTAAACCGTTAAGACGGATCGTCTTGGTAAGTATATGAATGTGCAAGAAATTTACCCGGGCAGTAGTGCCTGAAGATATTTGTGGCTCCCCCTCCTTCCTTAAAGAAACAGGATGTTATACTCTGTCATTCAGGAAATCATGTCCAACCTATAAACATAGAGGTCAACCATAACATCTACGTCTTCATCTTCGTCCATGCCTGTCTCTGTGGCCCTTGCGCCAGGAATTGATGGCCGATACAGCAGCGGGGAGCAGCATAATTCCGGATTACAATGGGGGAGAGCCGGTTTCAGTCGTAAAAAGGTCAACCGCATTTGCAGAGTTTCTGAACTGAATTATTAAAATGATTCGGGTTCGATATAAAACAACTCTCCTCCTAAGACCTTAGAATGGCCTTTTTCGGATTTCATAGGGTTTGGATATTTGTTGGGACAAGAAAATCGATTCTAGGGGGCAAGGATTGATTCACACGCGGTGTTAATGGTCGCCTAAGCTACAAATTGGCTTAAGTCGGTCGTCTAATATTTCTATTCCGCAAACACCCAATCTGTGCTATGATATTAGTAAAATGTGCTAATTATTTTGAATATGAATGAGCTCCGAAACATTAAGGGAGGAAGTCTACTACAGGACTGTCCCCCCTTTTTGTTTACAATCTTCATTCTTCTACCTGTCGATAAGAGAAGGAGTTTAACTGATGCAAAACCGTGATTTGTCTGTCTATGAGGCAAAGAGTCCAACAAACCTGCTATCCAACGAGTTGGTTCCAATGCCCCCCGAACAGGACGATGACCCTGTTGAGAGGTATCTGAAAAGGAAAAAAAGAAAGCCGCCTACAGTAAATAACAAACGTTACGAAGATGCGGTGACCACTTTGGCAAAGTTTGCTGATGCGACCGGGTCGATATCCGACGATTTTAGGGACCTTCTGTTTAAACAGCTTGCCCCTCTCGTTCCCCCAGGAATGGATCAAGCGTCCTTTCTAAATTCGGCTCTCGCGAGTATGCACGGATCGCAACCCCAGAATGAGCTTGAAGGCATGCTCGCTGCTCAGCTCTTTTGCATCCACTCGCTTGCCATGCAGATGATGGGCCGCGCCTGCAAAGCAGACTACGACGAGATAGTAGAGTTGAACGTGAAGCTATCGGATAAGCTGCTCAGGGCCTTTAGAGAGACCGCTGAGACCCTCCAAAAACAAAAGGGCAAAGGTTCCAAGCAGCAAGTCCGGGTTGAGCACGTCCACATCCATGAAGGCGCCCAAGCGATTGTGGGGGCTGTGAATCAGGCGGGGGGAGGGGAAAATGACAAAAAGCGAGGATGAACCCCATGCACCTATAGACGCCGTCAAGAACATGCAGTCTGCCCCGCGTTGTGGCGCAAAGACCCGCAAAGGAACGCCCTGCCAATCCTCGGCGATTCCAAACGGTCGCTGTCGGATGCACGGTGGGCCTTCTACTGGTCCTAAAACAGCCGAGGGTCGTAGACGTTGCTCTGAAGCCAGGCTGGTGCATGGGAAATATTCGAAAGAATCAAAGAAGTTACGAGCTACCTGTAGGAACTTGCTCAAGCTGCATGCCAAAATCCGTGAGCGGTTCGGAGGAACTTGATAGCAGACAAGACAGCAGGATCAACAAATGAAAGCTATGTCCTGAAAAGGGCCGAGTTGCTTTTGAGGAGAGAAAGTTGAAATCTTGCAAGAGCGGTTCAATGCATAGCGGCACAGAATGTGGCCGCCGAAAAAGAGAGGGGCATGCATAAGTAAGTATGGTGTAGTTCGTCTCCAGTCCAAACTATAAAATTGAGCTTTTGCTATCTCCGAAAGAAGCTGTCGTACGAACAGGGTCTCCAGCTTCGGAGGGATGAATGCCAAGTATGAAGTCGTCACACTTGTGCCGGGTCTTCATGTCGTCTGCCGATTGCGGCCTGAGCTGTACGGAACCCTCGCGGCAACCTGGATATTTTTGTAAATCCCGAGGAGATTAGATACATACCCGCTGGTCATTTGAACGGCCTTGGACCAGCGCCGTCAGTTGCCTGACCCATTCTCTCATTTGAACCGCCTGAGTCTTCATTTGTTCGGATGCCGAAGCTGATTCCTCTGCATTGGCAGCGTTTTGCTGGACAACTTTGTCCATCTCGCTCACAGCCCCGTTCACCTGTTCGATTCCCTGGGCCTGCTCGTTCGAAGCCGCCGTAATCTCAGAAACCAATTCAAACATGTTTGCAGCATTTGCAGAAAGTTGTGAGAAATTAAGGCTGGTTTTTTCGACTATTTCTGACCCGGTCTTGATCCTCTGCACAGTATCCTCAATGAGACCCGAAGTATTCTTTGCCGCATCTGCAGCACGCATTGCAAGGTTTCTGACCTCATTGGCAACGACGGCGAATCCTGCTCCTGCTTCACCCGCCCTTGCAGCTTCAACTGCTGCATTCAAGGCCAAAAGGTTCGTTTGAAACGAAATTTCATCGATGGTTTTTATGATCTTGAAGGTCTCTTCACTGGCTCTGGAAACCCGGTCCATTGATCCAGTGAGTTGGTCCATGGACTGGTTGGCCCCAGAGACAACCTCGCTGGTTTGGTTCATCAGAAGATTGGCCTGTCTGGCATGTTCAGCGTTCTGCTTTGTCATGGAGGACATTTTCTCCAGGAAAGAGGAGGTCTCTTCTATGGAAGCTGCTTGGTGCGATGTTCCCTCTGCAAGTTCGACGCTCGCGCTGGAAATCTGTTCCGCACCTGCGGCCACCTGTTCGGCTCCTTCACTTAAATTGTTGATGGCCAGGTTTATTGGTCCGGCAATCCTCTTGGATACCAAACTCCACGTCAAAATCGCCAACATGATTGCCACGGCGGATATCGCCAATATCAGAAGATTGTTCTGATCCCCATAGGCCTTCAGCTCGTTTGCGCCCTCATAGAGTTCGTCCTTGTAGAGTCCCACGCCTATCACCCAATCCCATGGCTTGAAATAGGAAATCTTTACGATTTTTTCACGCG
>JBEKPW010000227.1:0-5836 GCA_049520315.1 Syntrophobacteraceae bacterium | reverse complement strand
TTAGATACTTCAAGTTCGCGTCCGATCTTTTGTGAGGACGCACCCTCACTGCGTTGCGGGTTCGCGGTTAACGTTCTGGAAGCGCGTGAAATGCTGGACCCTCACTTCGTTCAGGTCCGGGCTTAACATTCTAACCGCTGGTTGATGCTTCTAGTCCGGGCGCGATCTTTTGTGAGTGCCCGGTTCGCGGCTGATCTTTTGTGAGGCCGCAGGACTGAGTGGAAACCCGCAACCCGATACCCTGTTTAATCCGACGATATTATACCGCGGGATGATTTGGACCTGCAAAACGGCAACGAGAAGCGGCAACCAGAAACGGCAACCAGAAGCGGCAACCAGAAGAGGCAAAAAAGACGGTAGCGAGGAGCAGGGAGCGGGAAGCAGCAAAAATAACTCCTCTTGGTTCTATCGCTGTGCGACGAACAGTGATTGGTGAAAAACCAGATTCAACTTCTCCATACCAGGCACTTTTGGTGAGGTCAGAGAAGCCCGATACTCGGATACAGTCGCAGTTAAAGAGGCTATTTTGGGGTCGAAAACCGCATCTTAAGCCTCTAAAGCAGGCAATCCGGAGCACTCTTTCCAAGGGTAGTCGCGCTTTAGCGTGGTCCGACCGGTCCGACCCCGAGCGCACGAGGGGTACTCAGCTCAGAATCTAGGGACTACCTGAGTTCGCCGGGCAAATCTAAGCCAGAAAGCCACTTGTTACCGTTTCAACCTTTTCGTTTCCACTGCTCCCACGTTCACCTGTCGGCTCCTAGTACGAACGCTCGGGGAAACTTGAAAGCAATTTCTTTCCATAGCGGACAGGAAGTTGTATAATCTATGTTTGTCATATATTTCCAATGAGAACGATTCCGATTTTACTGGTGTATATATGGCCGCTGAAAGAAATAAGCAGAACCCGAATCAAAGAAGCGGGCACGCAATGTGGCTGTTCCGTGAGTTCTGCGCAATTGCGTTTTGGCTTTACGTAATCATGAAAGTAGCCATCTACGACTTTGATATATACATTATTTCGACCTATGCTCCATCCCTCGTGAAAGTCGTTCCCTACAAGTTTCTACTGTTACTTGTTTCTATATCTATATTGTGGCTTGTATTAGGCAAAAAGCGATTTCCTATATTTGCGGCCTATCTTCTATTTTACCCATTTGTGATATTGTTTTATAAAGTTCCACAATTGTTTTTCCGAAGCTGGTCGTCTATTATCATACTTTCGCCTGCTATATTTGGTCTATTAACTACTTTTCGTGCATTGTTTATTCGTTCAACATTTACTATAGCAGCTGCTATTTGCATACTTGTTTCTTCGAACGTCATAGTCCTCTCAATGTCAATGGTAATCCTTGGCGTTGCGCTAATGTTTCATATCTACTCAAGCTTTAGAAATGCGTACGGATCATCTTTCTTCACTAAAATACGCCAAGGTGTTTCAAGGCTGAAAAGTAATCTACTCTCTGAGACATCGTTTATTCTTAAAGCATGCATGCCTCGCACTGAGGCTGTATCCGATGTACAATTACGGGGTAATATATTAACGTTATATGCAGTCCACTGGGGATTTGACATTGCTACTGAGAAGGTTCGTGAAGTAATAAGAACTCATAAGATGGATATCTACTTCATATTAGTATGGATGTGGACTGTGCTTTTCACATTAACTATATATACATTTGAATATTTAGCTCTTTATAAGATTGACCCCACTTCATTTACAACACCAATCGTATTCTATAAGTTTAACTTCTTATCCTTTCTTGGGTTTAGTTTCGGTCAATTAATAACGTCGGGGATGTCGTCTGTTTTACCGGCGAGCCTTGGTTCGAAACTCCTATACTACAGTGAACTCTTCTGCAAAATGGCTATTTTTACTATATTAATATTTATCATCTTAAAGGCATCGAGAGAGCGATATAAAGAAGAGGTTGAATCTATACTTTCTGATTTGGGCCAAATCGTACTGCTTCTTCAAGGCAGCTTCCAAAAATTATTTAATTTAGCCTTGGCTGAAGCCGAAACAGTCTTGTTAAAAGATAATGCTTCCATTGTTAATAAATTGCGGCAGTGGCGAGGCTTGCCGGAACTTCCACCACCAAACCCAGAGGGTGCTGAGAAGACCCAACTCGAAGAACCGAGAGCCGGAGGTCCCTCGACAACCTGATTAATCGGTAGAAGCGGATTCCAGTCCCGGACGTTCAAATCCTCTTACCCCATCTGATCCGGTATTCTATTAAATCCGAAGTTTTCGCCAGTGGTGTTTCACTGGTGTTTCAGGACACTGTAAAGTGGCTCTGGATCTATGTGCTACGGGGTTCGGCTCCCCGTATCAATATGGAAAGGATGTAAACCTAATTATTTAGGTGTTCCTTAAATGGCTTGAGGAAAACAACTTTGGTTAGTGGCACTGGATAACCGATTTCTGGCTCTTAACCAGTAATTCAACCGACTTGACCGCCGAAAAGGTGATTGATTCAATTAATGAAATTTATCCAAAGAATGTTTACAAATTCGTCCTAGAACTCCGGGAAGACGGCGACACTTGGGCTGGATTTGGCCCCACTGGAGAAAAAAGCACCTATTTCCCCTGGTTAGTTGAGCATTGGAAAAAGTGAATATCCAGAAGGAGGAAACAAATGGCTGATTTCAAGGTAGGTGATACAGTCAAATTATAATCTGGTGGCCCTGCAATGACCATAAGAAAACAAACCAAGAGGTTTGAACTTTTATCAATCCGAATTTTCTCGGTACATCGTGGGCTGTGCAGATCCAAATGGAGTGAGAGCAATGGCCAGAGTTTCCGAACCAACTAACGCGGTTACAGTAATGCTGAAGGGCAAATACTTCACGCTCACCTTTTTAATTGTAATCGGATTCATCAGCGTGGTTGCTTCGGCAGCGATGTTTCTTTCTGTTCGGCAGGAACGCTACTCTACCTCATCACTCGATCGCCAGGCAGCCGCCAAACTTGAGAAGATTTTGAAGGAACGCCAAGAACTCACAAAGATCGACTTAGATCGCAGCCTGACTGAGTTGGCCACACTTGCCGGTGAATACCATCGCATGAAAGATGAGCTTGCTCGCTTGACCGCCAAGAGTGTGGTTCCACAGCCCGGGGAACAGTCTACCGAGCTTGCAGAACAGCTTGCCGCCATGCGCATCACGGTTGAAAAGGTGGCGAGCCACATAGACACTCTCGACAAGCAGACGGCCTCCATCGATGAGCGAATGCTCAAGATTGAATCTGTGATACTTGCCGATCCTCAAAAAGTGCTCGAACTACCACTGCTTAAGCGTGACCTTCAGACCTTGCAGCAACAGCTTGATAGGGATATCAATGCTCTCAGAGGTGAGAACACCCACGTCTACGACCTAATGAAATGGCTAATCGGTCTGATGGCCCTAGTCTCACTGAGCCTAATTGGCGCCGCTGTGGGCAACATCTTTCGAGGCGCGCCATCAAAGGAGGCTCAACGTTCAGAACCGACCAGGGAGGAAGCATGATGCACACCTTAATACCGATTATTTTTTCTAGTGCCCCTCTGTTGTCCTATTGCTTGCAAATCGTTACTGGGTCTATATGGCGAAGGGTTCGACTCCCCTGACCTTTTGTCGATGGTGGTCCGCAAGTGGTCCGACTGCCCAGAATTGCGCCATAACACGGCGAAACAACACACAAATTTTTCAGCCCCGGAGGTTCAAATCCTCTCGTCCCGATTGAGTTTACGGGCATTTGAAAATTTGATGCTTGCGGGTAATGCTTGCGGTTTTCTAAAAAGGAGGCCAGCATATGGCGGGAAATGAGCTTTATTACGGCGATAACTTGGACCGCACCCATGAAGACTGAAGCGGTTACAGCGGGATTCTACGAGTCCGCGACCTGGGGGCGGAAATACGCGAAGATTCAACTCTTGACCGTAGCCGAACTTTTGGCCGGGAAGAAGGTTGAAATGCCGCCAATTCGGCAAGTAGGGGCAACATTCAAGAAGGCACCAAAGGCGACCATGCAGCAAAGGAAACAATTGAAGATGATATAAAGGGTTTTAACCACAAATATTGATTTTCACAGGATGAAGATCTAACCTCGTTTAAACCCAAATTCCAGAGAAAGGAATCGCAATGCAGAAAGGAACCACTGTTTGGCTTAAATCAGGCAACAGCCCCGCCATGACAATTGTCGGGGAAGGAATCGTTACGGGCCGGGAGAAGGGCTGGGAATGCGAATGGTTTTTCAACGGAGAAGTAAAAACCCACACTTTCCCCGAGGAAGCCCTCACAGAAACAAACCCAGATATACAGTCAATTATTGATTTTCACAAAGAGTAGAAGGCGGGGTACTTTTGACCAGGGCGGAATAAACAAACACACAAACACAAGGAGAAAAACAATGCAAGTAGGAGACATAGTACACCTGAAATCGGGCCGCCCAACAATGACAATCAAGAAAGAAACAATCGGGCATCAAGTGATATGTCAATGGTTTGTAGGCAAAGAACTAAAGGAAGGAAATTTCGCAATCGAGAGCCTCGAAGAAGGACCAGCACCAAAAGGAATGATTGCTATTGCATAATCTCAAGATTTTTTACGAGGAGTAAAAAGACGGGTTCCCTGGGTACTTCTGACTAGGCCATTATCCGCATAATAAAAGGATCAGCTATGAGGGTTTACAAGATCGTCATAGCACCGTCGCTGTATACTGAATTACCACCATCAAAGTCTTCGGTGGAAAAGGGGTCGGGCCCAATGCCGTTAACTTAAGAGAAAAACCTGTCCTTTCAAGCCCTTAACCGTTTCAGGTTGAGGGGGTGGGGACGGTTTTTTGTACTTACATCCCTGCTTCGAACGCCGCTCGTCAAGACCGCGGGTTTTTCTCCGGTATTCCTGCTGGTCCCTGGCAAATTTTAAAACCCTCGACTTAGGAATTTAGGAATTCGAGGAATGCTTCCCGTTACCCGCTTCTGACTTTACAATCCCCGAATCCCTTAATTTGGGAATTCGCTGTTGAGACTATCATCGGGGATTTGGCCGTGCAAAACGGCAACCAGAAGCGGCAATAGAAGCGGCAATACAAACGGCAAAATGCAGGCATGAAAAAAAAGAAAACGTTCACCGCAGAGGCGCAGAGGTTTTAAAAATGTGTTTGTCCCCGATTTGTCCCTGTTTGTTCAATTGCTTTCCTCTGTGCTCTATTCTTGTCCGGACCATGTCCCGTTCTCTGCGGTGAATCGCTTCTTAGCCTTTGATTTATGCACACATGCTTGCAGTGGCTCGATTTTCATGGCCAGCAGCGCAATCGCTGGTTTAAAATTAAAATTGGGCTTAGATACTGAAAGAAGGCATCCCTGTGACGGCCCGGCGAGCATGACAGACGAAACGAGCGCGATGCCTTCCGCGCTACGGAAGTGTGTCGCTAAGGGTGCCCGGCAGAGCATTTCACCAAACGATCGCTTAATGTCGTTAACAAGTCTGTCATACGAGGCAAGAATGAGCGGTTTGGAAAAATCCGGGCGAAAGGGAAGATGGCGGCGGCCGGAAAAGTATATTTGCAGTGCCTGCTCGCAGGAGCAGAGTTTTTGCTGGACCTGTCCATGCGGGTTCATGATCTGTTCTAATTGCATGGAAGAAAATTTCTGGGGAATGACCTGTAACGGAATTCAGTGGACATGTCCGGACTGCGGGGCCATCCGTGGTTTCGGAAACGACTGAGGGCGGTTGGACCGCCAGCCGGGATTGACGATCCTGACTCGCCGCTACCTTCGGTGGCGGCGGAGACTGGTGGTGGACAGGCCAGGGAGAGAACTGGCCATCGACAGGGCACGGAGAGAAAGTCAAAATC
>JBEKPW010000226.1:0-5843 GCA_049520315.1 Syntrophobacteraceae bacterium | reverse complement strand
GATATACTTAGCCATAATACCCTCCTTGGCTGTTTGAAATGAACCTGCCGCAGCTCTGGTTCCTTCCCAAAATCCAGATGTACGGGAAGTACTTTGAATGGTAGCCAACAATGCCACTGTTGGGCTAACAAGAACATCAAGACCCGTGACCTTCCGTCCCCATATTTCAATGGGTTTGGCTTTATTGAATCTTGGAACTCCCAACAGAACGAAATGCGTTCCGCCAGGAGCGAGATGGCCCCCAAGGGATACTAAAAATTCCCCTTGGAGGCTCTACATCGGGAGTTTCAGGTAGGCCAACTTCATGACTCACTCCTGACAGAAGGCCTTTTGGAAATAGCTATGAAGGTGTGACCGGAAAACGCATGCCTGCCTTCTTGAACATCGGAGAGCCAGAATCCGGCAAATTCCCATCCGAGTTGGCCCGAACAGAGATAGAATCCCTAATAAGGCGCGAAATCTGAGAATAAAGCTGCTCCGCTTTCTGCAGATGCCAGTAAGCTCTCGATCGAGCGCTGCGGATTTGCAAGAGTCTCTCATATTCATTTGTGTGCCACTCCGCCTTCTGGTGAAGGCGAATCAATCGTCGGATCTGAGAGTAAGTCATGAACCTCTCCTCCAAAATACATGCACCCGCAGGATAGAGCGGCGATTGGACTTCCTTGGCTATCACTTAAGCCCAAGTTCTACGGAGCAAAAAGGCGAAACAGCCCCACAAAGGGACAGCTAAAATTCCCCTTGGAGGCCTCACACTGGCATTTTCTCGAAAGTCAACTTCGTGACATACTCCGCACAGAAGCCCTTTTGGGAAATAGCTATGAAGCTATGACCCGACAGAATACGAAACATCCAACATGAGAGAAGAAGGAAAGAGATTTAAATCTACCTGCTCGTGGCTATCACGAAAAAGCAGTTCCGAATCCCTGCTGGCTGTACAGATCCTCAAGACGAGCTTGTTGGAGAAAAAAGCCCTTTGCATAACTGGCCGCAGAGGCTCTCAAGCAGATTCCTGGGACCCTCACTCTTGGGAAGTCAACGCTATCTGAATCTGAGATCTTTGAATGGTACTGCACCCCTTATATCAGAAAAAGGTTTCAAAAAGGTTACATCCCACTTGCACTTCACAAAGGTTGGAGTGGCGCCCTGAGCGCATTCGCTGAAAAGGACCCTGTTCAAAATATTTTTTTCTTTCTTTGGGTGGTTGACATTGAATATGACCGATGATGCTATTACAGGTGTACAGGGGAAAAAATCTGCCCCCCCGCATAGTACTAATTCTATCCTGCCCTGTATGTAAAAGATCTTTGAAACAGCTGCCAGCTAAGGCTCGGCGACAGTCCACACTCCTTGCCAGAAGGTGTATCGGGCAGCCACTCAGGTTCACGTTCACGTATGAAAAGCATACTTAGATTTGGACCAGCAGCTGCAAGGCAGCCAATTCTTCCCACACAGCAAAGGAGAAAATGATGAGAATCGATCAGGCAGTAAGCGTTTACCTTGACTACCACCGGATGAATTCTGGAAAAAAATACGCAAGAATCCTACGGCGCAACTCCATCCAAATTTCGTTACCACCAGGGCAATGATCGCCAGCTCGAGGGGATCAGTTCCGAAGAGATCCTATCGTTTTTGAACAAAATAACCGAAGGAGGAAAACAGCAGACCAAGCACGGGCGGTATTCTCACCTGAAAGCCTTCTTTAACTTCATCAAGATCAACTTCGATCCAAATCTTCAAAATCCCTGCGATACGCCGATGCTTCGAAAGCTCTATCGGCCAGGAAAGCCGAACCACTGGAGCATTGTGGAAAAGGAGATCATAGACGAGATCATCTTCAGGACGACCAAAGTAAGAAATCGGCTCATTCTGGAATTCATGGCCAGAGGAGGAATGCGAGTCGGAGAGGTCCTAAAACTGACCCCGGAAAATGTTATCGGTCAAAAGCTTATCCTGCGGGCTCCAAAGAGTGGCAAAGAGGCTGAGATCGTGTTCATCCCGAGAAAGGTGGCCGATAGGCTTCAAGGATATATCCGGGACAATGGTATCAAGACTAGCAACAGAATATTCCCAATCACTTACGCGGCAGCACGGCTTGTGGTGGAGAAGGCAGGCAAGCTGGCCGGCACCGAACTGCGACCACATGATCTCAGAAGGCACGCCGCCACATATGCATCCACGTCCGGCGTTCCGATTGAGATTGTGAGCAAGGTCATTCTCCGACACGCCAATCTCTCGACCACTCAGCGGTATCTCGGAAAGATCAGCCACGCTGAGGCGACCAGATGGATTGAGAACCTTTACGGATAATAACGCATTAGCGAGGAGGAGTCGGATCCGACTTCTCCTCAAAAGATTTTGGACTCTCAGTAACTGTATGATTCGGACACGCTGATTATTTTGGAAGTTCATCTCTCATGGATCAGGAGATGTGTGGAAGCTTCCGAGATATGTTGGTTGTTGCACTCTCACTGCTTCTCCTCCTCATATTCGTGTCGACCAACCGGGGGGAGATCATAGGAGAGCACAGAACGGGTTCTGGGCTAACCTGCTGGGCTGGACAACGACTTTGATATTGTGTTCGCCGCCACCCTAGGCCAGCGGCGGCAGCGTGGATGTCCGAAGCCTCACACCTTCGAGTATCATGTCAGAAACGCCAAAGGAGAGGTATGAGCAAGGAGATCAGCATCCAGGTGAAAAAATCTAAAGGTATTCCCATCTTGAGGAAGTCCGAGAACCTGTATCCCCCCGGACCATAAACAAGCAGGTGCGTATGATAGCTTATGGGGCTGGCAAACCCGCAGCTCGCTCCGAAGCATACACCGATGATGAATGGTTTTGGATTCACTCCGATGGAAATTGCCGTGGAGAGGGCTACCGGAAGGAGGATCACCGTTGACGTGATGTGTCCCGTTAGTTCCGTGAGGATGCAGGTGAGCAGGATGAAGCCCGAAAGTACCACCGCGGGGTGTTGCCCCCGAAAAGGCGCCAGAAACATCTCCGCATAGGCACCGGCGGCTCCCGTCTTCTGCATCGCTGTGCCGAGGGCGATCATCCCGACGATGGTCAGCAGGACCCTCACGTTAAGAGAGCGATAAGCATCCCGCAGCCTAAGACACCCGCTGACAAGCATCAGAAAGGCGGCCGTGAGGGCGGCTTCCGAAATATCCAGTAGGTTGGCCGTCGAAGCAGCGAGCATTCCAACGAATATCGCCAGGGCCAGCGGTGCGTTTCGCCTGTTGATGATGCCGTGATGGACGTCTTCGAGAATAATGAAATCCTGGCTTCGCCTGATTTCATCAAGCCGCTCCGATGAGCTGTGGATCAACAGGACATCGCCTACCGTCAGCCTGAGAGGGCCAAGTTCCTGTTCTGAGAAATGGGTTCCCCTGCGCTTCACAGCAATGATTTGCATGCCGAACTCGTTCCGGAGCCTGGATCTTGTGGGGTGTTCATCCACGAACCGCGACTGGGGAGTTACAACCAGCTCCACAATGAGGGAGTTGCCGCCAAACGGCTCGAATTCGCTCTCAGCGACCCCGTGGGGCAGCTTGAGGAGCCGTTTTTTCAGGATTGTCACCAGGTCATTCGCACTTGCCTTCAGGAACAGAATATCGCTGAGGAAAACGGAGAGACGCTCCCGGTCGGGATGGTGGACCGCGTCACCCCGAATGAGTTCGATTATCTCTACCGTAGGGTAGCGTCCGGCAAAGAAGGCTATAGGGTCCTCTCTAATGAGCTTGCTGCCCGGAGGGACCGTGAGTTCGGCAAGGTAGAGCGGCACATCCTTGCCGGTCAGTTCACATACGGGTGCTTTCTCGTCCGGCATGATGCGTCTGGCGCCCAGGTAGAGAAGAGCGATGCATAGCATGGTCACAGGGATTCCCACGGGTGAAAGTTGGAACATCCGTATGGCCCCATAGCCATATTTGGCGCTCAGGTCGCTTACAACGAGGTGTGTCGAGGTGCCGATAAGGGTAATGGTGCCTCCGGCAATGGAGCTGTAGGAGATGGGGATCAGGAATTTCGACGGGCTGAATCCGTACTTGCAGCAAATGCTCATAACTACGGGGACGAGCAGAACAACGACGGGTGTATGTCCGATGAGAGCCGAAGCCGCGGCCGTCGCCATCATGCAGATTGTCAGGGCTCGCTTCTCCTCTCCTTTCGAGTATCTTATCATCTGTTCGCTTATGAATTCGAGGGCGCCGGTGCGCACAAGACCTCTACTCAGTATGAACATACAGGCGATAGTAATCACTGAAGGATTGGAAAGGGATGCGAATGCTTCCTGCGGTGTGAGAATTCCGGTAAGCATCAAGACCACCAGGAGCCCGATGGCAGTCAGGTCGAGCGGAATTACTTCGGTAATGAACAACACCACAGCTGTAAGGAGAATTAGGGAGATAAGCCAGATAATCATTGCAATCGGTTCCGTTCACATTGGCGCAACGGGCGAAAATGCCCATCGTTGTCAACTGCGGCCTTAAGGAATTCCATGGCTTCGATGTCGGGAAGAGCAACGGATAAATAACCCGCGGAGTTGCAGCAATGAAGCGCTTCTTTGAAAATAAGTCCGTGAACCGGCTTGCTCAAGCACTGAACTGAAATTGTCGTTTCGACGAGGCCGTCTGGATTGCCTTATCGGTCGAAATTCAAATTTTGTCTCCTTCCAGTAGCTTCTGGAGAATTCAACACAAGTTTGCCCTATTAGAACTTCATCATACGGGGTGACCGGCGCACAGGGCGAGTCATGACAGCTTGCCAACATCGTAACTTTGCGATTTTTCAAGATATGATTTGCCTATGGGACCTTAACTGCGGGCCGCATCCGGGATCGGACCTTTCCAAATCATTGCTGCTCAGGGAAAGAGTGGCCATAATCGACCATTTTTTTCTCTTAAAATGCGGTTTTTGCCCATGAAGTTGCCTTCGCAAGACGGGTCTCCTCGGATTAGACAGGGTAGCGGGTTGCGGGTTTCCACTCAGTCCTGCGGCCTCACAAAAGATCAGCCGCGAACCGGGCACTCACAAAAGATCGCGCCCGGACTAGAAGCATCAACCAGCGGATAGAATGTTAAGCCCGGACCTGAACGAAGTGAGGGTCCAGCATTTCACGCACTTCCAGAACGTTAACCGCGAACCCGCAACGCAGTGAGGGTGCGTCCTCACAAAAGATCGGACGCGAACTTGAAGTATCTAACATTGGCTGGAACGGTTAGCGCGAACCCGCAACGCAGTGAGGGTTCAGTGGCGCGTACTACTCGGAGCAACAGTACGACCAGATTGCCCAGCGCCGGACCGGAGGTCCTCAGCACTCAGTCCTGAGTTAGCGACGCTTAAGCTCGCCTGCTTCCCCGCTCCTCAGTTCATCTGCGTTTGTCCCATTCACCCATTTACCTGTTCGCCTACTCACCTGCTTTTTTTCTTTTTTCCTCTTCTGGTTGCCGCTTCTATTGCCACATCTATTGCCGCTTCTGGTTGCCGTTTCGCAAAGCAAAATCACTGTGCAGTACAATAGTGAATTGTGAATAGTGACTGCCAATGCTCTACGCTCAAGTCTTGACCTCGACAACCCTGCAAATTGTGGATAGATGGAGTTTAGCAATGAAGCGGTAGAGATTAAGGCGTTTATCCGTGTCCATCCGTGTCTGGAATTTGGTTCTTCCCGGACCACTTTTCACTGCCTCATTGAATTTGGCCTGAATTTGCTATGATGGCATTCAGCAATTAAGGAGTAGAGATCAAGGTGCTTATCCGTGTCCATCCGTGTCTGGAACTTCGTTCTTCCCTGACCACTTTTCACTGCCTCATTGAATTTGGCCTGAATTTGCAATGATGGGATC
>JBEKPW010000225.1:0-5846 GCA_049520315.1 Syntrophobacteraceae bacterium | reverse complement strand
TGTACGCCGGCCGCCGCTTGTCCAGTTGCCAGGTCTCCGACAAGCTTATCCCAGAGGAAGGAGAAGCCCCTGGTTTTGACGAGCACTTTTCGCCTTTACGACGCTTCAACAGAGGTTCACTTACGTTCGTCTCTCTGACCCACACCTGCCCCGGGTACATCCCCGTGCTTTGACTCCAATGCTCACCACCGACGGCTTTTGACCGCAGCAGCTTGGAGTGGTTTGAAGCCTGCTCCTGGAAGCCGACTTCGAAGGGTCTTCCTTCATCTCCCGTGCAGCTTATGCACGACAAATTCAGCTCATTTTCTTTGAGCCTCCTTTCGTGCGCCTGCGGCGCACTCTCCTATATCGCGTTATGCGGTGGGTTATCCGGAGCCTTTCAATGTTTGGATCATATCTGTATTTTTCCCATTTCCGACAATACTGGGCAAATTGATATGGGCCGGAGGCAGAAGTCCCCGAGAAAGGGCTGTCTCAGGGGCAGACAGGTGGGTTCTGACAGTTCCCATACTCTTTTTGGCAAAAATATCCGCCCGATGTCCACCTTGCTGCCTGCTTAATCTACCGCAGCACCGACTCATCTCATTTCCCTTTATTTGTGGTATCGTGAGGCATAAGCTCGCATGAAAATTGTAGAATGCTTCTCCTTTAAATCCTCAATGGAATAGATTGTCGGGTCCCCGGCAAACTGCACCACGTCTAACGCCTGTTGGTATTTCCATGTGACCTCATCGCCCTTGCCACCTCCCCGCAGAAGCGGTCCCCATGGACATGTTAATATGTCCAACGAATGCGGGAAAGTGCTTGCAAAATCAGAGAGGAAGCTACCCGTCAGGTGAGGACCAAGATAGGGATTCCGCAGAAGCAGAAGGGCCGGGTATGTGATAATATCGGCGTCAATCAAGGCTTTTCTCGTTACTGGATTCGCAATTAAATCCGCAAGGCCGACGAGATCAAGAGGTTTGCACGCGTCCGGAACCACTTTTCTCAGGATATGTACCACCTCATCAGAGTCTCCGAATCCAATGGCGCCAGCAATTTCTGCTTCAGTGCGATAGTAAAGGTCTTTATAATCAAGCCGGGGCCGTTTTTCCCCGTCCTTGGGTCCAACCCTTAAACGACCGGCAAGGCATACAGCAAGAGGCGGATTGGGGTCGATAAGGTATTTAAATCCCTGCCATTCGTGAAGTGCTTCGATAAGTCGCCAGTGGAAATGGGAAAATTCCCGCAGTTTGTTGAGCACTTTGGGATCAATCTCGCTCAGAAGGTTTGAGAGGATTTCTCTCCAGTCGCTCTTGTCCGTCCAGTCGGCAAACGGGATAGTATCTGTCCAATCCGGCTCGTACTCGAATTGACCGTTAGAAGGAACAAGCCGGAAAACCTTGACGGCCGAGCGATCGAATTTAGCAAGTGGATCGAGCTCTAAAATTCCAAGACCCAGCATGTCAAGTCGCAGAAGTTGAAGCTGACCGTGCGTCCGTTGCCACGATGTTGATGGAGTCTTGCGCCAGGCTATAGGACGCGGTTTCAACTGAACGACAAATGCCTCGTTCTGCATAGCGTAGTAGTACTTGTTTCCTATTTGAGTCAGACCGTATATTGTCGCTGTCATTTCTTAAGCTCCTTCAGGTGCTTTTTCCACTTGGGTTGAGTCGATGTAGGCGCATATACTCTGTGGTTCCCGGTAAGTTGGTTATGCTGCCTTTTCGTTTTGTTTTTCCGTGGGATCAAGCATTTTGGCTTGATGGGCGTACCCGGATCAGCCTGGATAGTGCTAATCTCCTTCGATGTCCGAACGTGTGTTTTCGTGCTTTGATTCTTCATCCTGGCTCCTTCATCATTCAATGGCCCTCATTCAGCGAACCTCAATATCGAGCGGAAGGCCTTAGCTACAAGTAATCGATTCAACAATGTTTTTGAGCTATTGGTTTTATATTAATCTTGTTGAGCATTGATTCGAACACTCGTTGCAAGTCTGGATTTTCCAGCATTCCAATACGGCCAAAAACATCATGCAAATATATTGAGAATTGAAATACCAACTTGGGTTGAGGAGTCATTCAATGGGAAACACTCAAAATATCGCGAAGAAGGACCTTAGAGCCGCACGCCGCGCAGTCGGGTTGACTCAAAAAGAACTTGGTGAACTGGTGGGTCTGGCACAGGTCCATGTCAGCCTTGTGGAACGGGGAAAACTCACGCTCCTGCCTCACCAAAGAGCGGCGGTCGAGTCACTTTTGGGAGAAATCGAGTGGGATCAATGTTATATGAAAAGGGCAACGCCCGTCTGATTTGATGCTGGAGTGCAGTCTCGGACAACAGTTACAGGCGAAACGGACGAGCTGACCTGCAAAATCAACTCGCCCAAAATCAAAATGAAGATTGAAACCTATGCCTGAAGATAATTTAGATTCCTCGCTCTCTCCGCTCGGAAAGCGGATTAAATCCTATATTGAGAGCCGAGTGCAAGATATCGATGGCGTACGCCTCAACAAAGCCCCGTTTCTCGACCAATGTCTGCGCCTTACTCCACCTCAGAAAGCCGTAGCCGATAATCTACTCCGAGAACTTGAACCAGATCAAAAGATTTTCAGGCAATCACGTAAAGAGACATTTGAGATACTGTGTGCCAACCTGGTTTACTCAAGGAAACCCCTTATAGTCCCCATGGACACCCATTACTGGATTGGGGAAGGCCAAAAACTATCATCGACCATAATCAAAGATGTCAAGTTGTTGAAAAAGCACAACTATATTGCATTCAAAATAGGATTCAAAAAAGGCAATCAACTTCTTGGCCGATTTACTCGAATTTACCGGAAAAAGGGATTCAATATGCTGCCACTTAGAAGGAACCCTGGAATAGATTACAAACCCGACAGGTACGTAATCCTGAGGGAGACCGTATTCAAAGGTTACAAGTACTTCGAAAATCAACTGACTGGGAAACGTGAACAGACTAGACACATCAAGAAAGAAGAGAAGTCATTCAAACCCACACGTGAAACCGAGCGCGTAACGGATATACTGAGGAAATACTGGTACGTATGCCACGAACACCAAATTGAACTGGACTACCCCAGTCATCAAGTCCAACCCCTGGTAACTGCTTTAACTTGTAGCCACACAAATGACCTACACCATGGCGGTCGGCTTTACACGCACACTGTTTGGGGTATCCAGCAGCTAGAAAGTGATTGGCGGCAGTATATCAAAATCGATGGCGAACCAACTGTCGAACTCGATTTTAGTGGGTTATCGATTCGAATGCTATACGCTAAAATTGACCGTGGATTTGATGGGGACCCTTACACGGGAGTACTGAATGCGATACCACGCCTTGATCTGGACGAGAAGGTGGTAATTCGCGACTTTATGAAGAAGCTCCTACAAGCTATCCTGAACTCTGACGAAAAGGCCGATGCTGTGGGATCAGGCAATTACGAGATATTCGAACAATGTAAGAGAGGTAAGTTCAGAGTAAGGAATGTACTTCGTGAACATGGTATTTCAGTCAGTCAACTCGTAGATATGTTCGAGGAGTTACACCATCCAATCAGTCAATACTTCTACTCGGGTGTAGGCTTAGAATTGCAGTATCTTGACTCACGTATCGCATTAAAGGTAATTCACCACTTCAATCAACGTCGTATTCCCGTACTCTCAGTTCACGATTCATTCATCATTCAACATCGATATGCTGATCAGTTACATTCAATAATGTCAAAGTCTTACATGTCAGTCATGCATACCAGTCATGAATGTCCTATCAAGTGATTTCTCATTCAATAGTATTCATAGTATTCGATGTTTCATGATTCAATCCAATTCATGACTCGATCCGATCATCCTGTATCTCAATCTTTTGCACGGTGCTCACTCTTCAGGGCCGTATCGATCTCGCTCGCATCTGCTCGCTCTCGTCGTTGGCGGGTTGTGTCTTCGATTCTTCATTTCCTCAATCTTCGCACTGTGCTCATGGTGCGGCTTGGCTTTCAGCCACCGGCGCTATGGTCTCAATCTTCGTATTTATTGTTGGCATCCACCTCCTGCCCTCGCCTTCGGCTCGGGGAGGTGTCGCCATGTCGTCGTCGCTTAGGCTCCTCCTCCTGTTCATTCGTTCCTCTGTGTTCTCTTTTTCTTTCCTTGACTCAGAAAGAAAGAAGAAAGAAGAAGCATGTCCCAGGTCCCCTAGTCGTTTCCGCCTTCGGCGGCTTCGAATTGGGTCCTAAATCGCTATTTTATTACCTGTTCCTTCAATAAATAACTCACAACTCTAGAGCGTAAAATAGCCAGCACAAAGTATCTTCATCTTAATCCGGTTGATTCAGAAAGAAAGAAGAAGCATGTTCCCAGGTCCCTCCGGTCGTTTCCACCTTCGGTGGCTTCGATTTGGGTCCTAAATCGCTATCTTATTACCTGTTCCTTCAATATATAACTCACAACTCTAGAGCGTAAAATAGCCAGCACAAAGCATCTTCATCTTAATCCGCATGTGCGGCCAACGGTATCACTTTTACTGAGACCGTAGCGACGTGAAGTTGGCAATTCACCTCAACTTTAATCACTTCAATCACTTCAATCTCCGCAAGCGCCAGTAACACCACCCCGCCGGGCTTCGCATGTGAGCCGAGCTGGCCATGCGCGAACACGTGAAGCCCGTCATACACAAAGATATAACAACGAGACTGGGCCTCTCGCCGTGGTTCTGACTTCAGAGGTGCTATCCAACGTGCCGACATGATCCGGCGAGAAACCCGGTTATTCGGCCGATCTCGATTACAATAACTTTTTCCTGCTACTTGTTACCTGACACACTCTTATAGGAATACCCACAAGACTATGAAATCATTTAATTTTTTGCTTGTGACCTCAGTCATAAGTACATAATATAACAAGTCAGCGTCATTCCATAATGTCCGTGCCGAGGTTCTCATGAGTATTACCCTACAACCCAACCTGTATTTAAGCAAATCGCTCTACATGACAGGCTTGCATTGCCACAAGGCCCTATGGCTTCACAAGTACAAGCCAGAACTAAAAGATGAAGTGTCACCCGAACAGGAAGCAATGTTTGCTGCCGGCGCTGAGGTGGGTTTTTATGCACAACAGCTTTTTCCGGGGGGTATTCTGGTCCCGTACGGCGATCTTTCTCATTCACAACAATTGGCCATGACCAAGGACGCCATTACGAATGGTGCGTCAACCATTTACGAGGGAGCCTTCAGCGACAACGGTGTTTTCATAAAAGCCGACATTCTGCACTTGGGCCGAGACGGGTGGGAACTCTATGAGGTGAAAAGTTCTGCGAACCTCAAGGAACAATACCCGGACGATATCGCCATACAATACTATGTCATTTCCGGTACCGGCCTCCATTTGTCAAAAGCTTCCCTGGTTCACGTAAATACCGATTACGTGCGGCAGGGTCCTATCGATGTGAGGCAGCTTTTTGCAATTGTCGATTTGACGGACAGAATCCCGGAAATGCAAGCCGATGTCGCAGAGAAACTGGCGGCAATGAGAGCTATGTTGCAAGGGAATTTGCCGGATATGGACATCGGCCCGAATTGCGATGATCCCAACGTTTGCGCTTTCCACGGACATTGCTGGGCACATATACCTGAGAACTCCGTGTTCGATTTCCGGGGGCCAGGCCGTTCGGATGCATTCGAGCTATATCGGCAAGGAACAGTGAGAATGGAAGACGTGCCGGCCGGCGCACTTGGTTGGCGGCAGAGATTGCAACTGGACGGACTTCGATACCAGAAGAACCACATTGACAAAAATGCTGTCAAAGCTTTCCTGGATTCGCTCTGGTTTCCCCTCTGTTTCCTCGACTTTGA
>JBEKPW010000224.1:0-5851 GCA_049520315.1 Syntrophobacteraceae bacterium | reverse complement strand
TCCTGTTCAATCCATACCGTATGACTTACCAGTCCAAGCTCTTCGAGCGCCAAAATTAATTCTTTGCCCAAAAAGCTTCCTGTCCCGGGGTCGGATTTCCAATAAAGATGTATGCTGATATCTGTCCCATACTTTGCATTGCGAAATACGGCCATTTTCAAGAGTTTCTCACCAGCAATGGATAGATGCATTTGCCCGCAAATCTCCAAGACTTTTTCGGCTTCCATGATCCCAGCCGCCCGGGTGCTTATCATCTCAAGCCAAATCATGATCTCCTCCTTCCCGTCCCAGTGCCTGGATTCTTTTTGCTGATGAGGCTAGCGCACCGGTCCTTTTAGAACGTTATAGGCTAAGAGAGGGGTGTGTCCGGAGGGGGGCGGACCGATGCGCCGGCCTTCCTGTTCAGCAGCGTACGCCAGGAAATCCCCGCCCCCTACTTTGCGTTACGCAGCGATACTTGAGCTGTTAGAATCCGCGGCTACCCATCGGCTTCGGTACCCGTCTTGATGACTCTCGGTCTCGGTCGGTGCAAGGAAGCGCGCGGGCATCGATATAGTCGGTGTACGCGGGCGACTCAACACCACAACGATACGGCATCCACGTTGGGAAGTGGCGGGGGTTGTCTGCATCTTTGGCGCTCACGTTCCCGCCGGCTGCGCTGCTTGAAACCAGGGCGAACGCCATCGTCAACACAACCAACGTACTCATCACTTTCCTCATTGTTTTCTCCTATCGTATAGCTGGAATTGGGCCTGTGTCTCGGCCTCTATTCTGGAATAAAGCCATATTCATGCCAAGGCATTTTGCTCTTTAAATCCAGATACATAGTGAACTCATTTGACTATAATTCACTATATACGACATATAATTTGTTAAATATCGTTTATCTGCTATATATCGTTACTTTATTTTCCCAACATGGGAAAGTCCGCGCAGAGCCTGATTAGAACCATTTTCGATCTTTCGCGAGGGCCGCAATCGCCCTGACCTATACAACTATTTTAGGTTACGGTCGCAGCTTTATTGTTTAGCCGATATTAGCCAAGAATATCTAGTTACTACAGTGGCTTAGCCGCGGAAAGTATGGAGATGCTCACTTATACTTTCACGTTGAAGCCACTTTTCTTTCGCCACGGTTTGCATTCATGTCATGCCCCAGACGCACTTGCGGACGCTATGGCTCTCGTCACCGTCTACAAGGTTGAACAGGACCTTCAAAGGGGTTGGAGGGAAGAGGGGGAGCAGCAGCTCCGGGCTGATCTGCTGTCAAGCCTTTAAGAGGCATACTTTATGCAAAAAGTTCAAGTGAATTTATTATGTGTATTGTCTCGACCTCATATACGAGGCCTTTCGGCGGTTGCTTAACTTTCGGCCTAGTCAAATCTGTCGAGGTGAATCTACATTGTGGTAGGATGGCGTTGCACAGTGGAATGGACGGAGAGGTGAGTTATGGATCTAAGCATGATTTCCTCCCCAGCCTGCTTTAAAGTCAACTCGCGCGAATCATGGAAAAGGATTGCATGGAATCTTTTTCTTCTGACGGTGGGCAATCTTATTTATGCGGCTGGAATCAACAGCATCATCATACCTCAACATTTCCTGAGCGGCGGTGTCATGGGCGCTTCCCTGATAGCCCATTACCTCATTCCCGCGCTCAATGCGGGATACGCTTATTTTTTGATCAACATTCCGCTTTTTCTGCTCGGGTGGTTCACCATCAGCAGAAGGTTTATTCTTTATTCCGCATTCGGCAGGTTCGGTACGATTGCGATCATCAATCCAATACTCGCAGCCATACTGGGCGGCCTAATCTGTGGGGCAGGCGGCGGTATAGTTCTTCGGTCGCAGGGATCGGCCGGTGGTCTGGATATCATGAGCGTTTATCTTCATAAAAAATTCGGCGTCAGAATCGGAAGCACGGCCACGCTCGTCAGCGCAGTAGTGCTTTGCGCCGGTGCGGTGTTCCTTAATTTCGAGGCCGCCCTCTATTCCCTTGTCTATGTCTTCACCAATGGAAAGGTCGTTGATTCGGTGCTGACCGGATTCAACCAGAGGAAAACCGTCTTCATCATATCTGACTGTCATCAACAGATAGCGGCGCAAATACTTTCGGGGCTTCACCGCGGAGTCACCTACCTCGATGGCAGCGGCGGTTACTCCGGGTGCCAGAAAAAAGTAATCTTTAGCATCATCACGCTGACAGAGCTCTCAAAACTCAAACAGTTGGTCTTCGATGCCGACCCTGCTGCTTTCGTGGTAGTCAACGATACGATGGAAGTGCTCGGGTATAGGCATGGTGATCTGCACGACTTCTGAGCCGCTTTACGGGCCGAAAATCGGAGGGGTTTCAGTGGAATGAGCGATGAGAGCACATGTTCTAATGGAGTGGACCAGATAATAGCCCTCCGATTCACCTGCCCAGGGCTTAATCGAAGTTGGAAAAACCCAGGACCCTTCCGGAATGAAATCCACAACGTTAAACACACTTCGGATTCCAATAACTTGCTAAACCGTAAGTGCTCTACGCCCACATCCGCATCGGAAGTCCGAACTCATCCTGCTCTTCCTTATTTAACACGCAGACTGCTTTGCCAGACTGAATTCGACCAGCGGTCCACAGGGAGGCGAGCGCGTCAAGAATGTCGTCGTCGGATGATGCCTTCCCTATGCGGGGATCGAATCGTGAGCTGCCGATGGCAAAGCCTTCTCCCTCCAACGCCTCTTCAAAGAACTCCCCACGCATGGACCCTGCGGGAGCTTCCAGTGGAAGCGCACTACAAATGATTCCGCCGTCGGCTCCGGCGATGCCGATGTTCAGATAGTGGGGATGCCTTGCGAGGATCTCCCGAAAATTGGCGGAGCATTGCGGCGCCTCCGTGAGGCAGCCGTGCGGGCTCTGCGAAAGGGTGTAAAGAAGGCTTCGAGCCTCACCGATGACGCGGGCCTTCTGTGCCGAGGCAAGCTCAACGAGCTTTGTTGCATGTTTCTGGGCTTGAAGGGCAGCGCTTGTGCGCTCATCGAACCCCGAATAGAGGATGAGCGCTATGGCCGGCAGGACCGCCAGCAGCACGATCCCGATGAGTTGATATCGAAGGCTCGAAACGAGCTGGTGCATGATCCCTCCTCCTCGCGCACCTATCCAGATCGTGCGTACCTTGTGAACCACGACCATTGCATGGAGGTGAGCGGTAATGACACCTGAATGAGGATTTTACCTGGTTCTTGTAGTGTTACATTGATTTCCCCTCCATGTTTTTCCACTATAATTCGAGACTTCGGGAGAGCTACGGCATCATGCCCGTCGTCGTGCTCAACCCGGGAGGTTGTGAAAGGATAGAAGAAATCCTTTACATCATCGGCGGACATGTGTACGGCGGGATACCGGATGACCAGCTTGAACATGTTATTTTCCTGTAAGGTAGCAACGAAGAGAGTGGCCTCATCCGGCATACGATCTAGAGCGTCGTTGAGGATGACTTCCATCGCCTTTTCCATTAGTGTCGGGTCAACCGAAATCTCTGGAAGCTCTGGATCCAAATGGAGATCCAGTCCCGTTTTTCGCTTCTTGATTTTCGGGCTCATGCTGTGTAATGCCGTTGTAACCAACTCGTTTGGAGCCGCCGGTGACCTATTGAGCTCCAAGGGCTTCAAGTAATTCAGGATCATACTCAGAATAGCCTCCAGTCGGCCCACTTCCTTTACGATAACTTCCGCCTTTGCCCGATTAGGATCCTCCGGACTCATGGACGAGGAGAGCCTTCGCGCAAATCCGCCTGCCGACATCAGGGGATTACGGATTTCGTGAGCCAGTCGCGCGGAAATTTCATTCAGAGTTTTAAGCTCTCGTTGTTGTTGTCTATGTTGTTCGATGACCGCCCAACTCAAGAAATCCTTAACAAAGGTGGCGTAAGTACTGCGCGCCATTATCATAGCCACGACGGTGCCGAGGGTGCCGGCAATGAGAATTTCTGCAGGAAAATGCAACTGACTTGAAAAACGCCAGACCATAGCCAACCAGACAAACCAGGCGAGGCCAAATAAAACGAGCAATTTAAGACCAGCCAGGTAAAAAAAAGCGGCCGACATGAAGATGATCAGGACATAAGGATCAATGGAGAGCTCACCCGATATCGCAAAGCCGGTTTGAAGACCAGCGCCAAGAAAAACCAAAAGGAATACCGCTCCCTCACAGAACCGGTGGCGGCGATCGATCTCTGCCGGGGAGGTCGGCCTACCGATTGTGATAAGAAAAATGATGCAACTGAAGAGCATGCCTAAATGTCCGGTTTCAATATAAGGCAAATGGATGCCTCCCGTTCTCACAAAATCCTGGCAAATGACTGCCAGGTGAAATGAGACAAACACCCAGATCAGCACGTGCTGTCGGCGCAGGTTCGCGTATACCAGGATTCTATCGAGTTCAGATTGCCCGGGTTCTCCCACGGCTGGAAACCAGAATGCTAGTTTCTGACGAACCCATGCAATCATAATAGACCTCTCTGACCTGAAGGAAATGTTCACAATCTTTGTTTCTGTCGTCCCGATTAGGCCTGCGATGTGGGATTGCAGGACCTGACCCCACTTCCTCCTGCGTTTCCTCCTGCGTTTTCCGTCCGCAACTCCCGCTCGAGGTTGATCGTCATGTCATTGTGACCAGCAGATAACTCGAACTTCCATTTTAGGATCGGAATTCGTTGAAGGTCCCCTCGTCCAAAGGGACAACCTCATCGTGACACACTACTCTTCCAGCCTGAACCATTCGGAGCATGGGCTTTTTGCTCGTTCGATCAGCCTTCCCGAACGTTCCTCGAATAAGAAGTTTCAGGCCTGCTGAAAGGGAAGTCAGAGTCCCCCTCAGGTCGTGAGACAGCATCATAAGCATTTGGAGGACCCGCTCTTTGATTTCCCTGTTTTGCTCCTCATCTTTTTGGATGTTCCTCTTCAGTTTGCCGAGTTCGGAAAATTCCCGAAGCAACCCGTCGTAAAACATCTTATCCGGCTCCCTCTTCAAATTTATTGTTATACTTCCGGCGGATGCCAAGGTGGAACAGACTTCGACTTGAATTAACCGCAGAGAAAGCCTGTTGTGAGCCTGTCAAAGGCAGAGCGCCTCGTCAATCACTCATTCATCGAGCAATGATTCGCCTTTTACAAATCTGCCCATGCAGCGTCCTCTTCCGGTCGCCCCCAGTCGCGGCGAAGCACTTTCCCCGAATCCAGCATAGTTTGAAACGGGTCGGAGTCGGTTGTGGCCAGGAGTTCTTCTCCTTCTCGATCCAGCAGGCATGAGATAAAATCGTATACCGCTTCAAGTCCGTCTGGAGTCAATCGCCGCAATCGATCTTCAATCCGGCTAATGGTTATCAAGGTCTCCATGTTATTTCCTCTTTACATGAACCTGCGACGATTTGCAGCTTCATGGCGCTCTGCTTTGCTAGTTAAAAAAATCGTCTTTTACCACTGTCCACTCCCGGCAGCACATCCTGGAGGGAGGGGGACGGAAAGCCGTCCCCCCTGCTCTGCATTACGCAGCGACGCTTGAGCTGTTAGAATCCGGGGCTACCCATCGGCTCCGGGGTCCGTCTGGATGAATCTCGGTCTCGCTCGGTGCAAGGAAGCGCGCGGGCATCGATATAGTCGGTGTACGCGGGCGACTCAACACCACAAGGATACGGGGTCCCTGTCGAGAAGTGGCCGGGGTTGTCTGCATCTTTGGCGCTCACGTTCCAGCCGGCTGCGCTGCTTGAAACCAGGGCGAACGCCATGGCCAACACTACCAAACCGCTCACAATCCATTTCGTCACTTTCATCACTTTCTCCTTTTCTTATAATTGGTTTTCTGCTTTTAAGT
>JBEKPW010000223.1:0-5905 GCA_049520315.1 Syntrophobacteraceae bacterium | reverse complement strand
GGGCTTCGGCAAGGGCTCCGTCAGCTTCAATCTGAATCCGGGGTCACCCTTAGCCAAATTTGAGTCGCATATTACAAGCTTGCCGTCTGCGGAGGCAAAACAGGGATCGATAATTTCATTTCTTATCATGCAGCGCCATGCATCCGGCCTTGTAACTGCAATGGAGCTGGTCCAGCAATGTCCTTCCCGCACACTCCGGCCCGGTGTATCCGGCATAAACTTAATAATTTTTGTCGCCTGCTATGCAAAACCTGTTAGTGCTGCAAAGACCCCAATGAAGACAAGACAAAAGGTCCGTCCCCATTTTACCTGCACCATAAATCTCTCCTTTCACCCTGTTCGGGTCGTGGATACAGAGTTACGGGTCACAGGTCGCTCAGCCCCCGACTCTTGGCTCTCGTCTCCGGACTCCAGATTCAGTTTCCTGGCAACGGCCCCGGGTCGCCCTGCGAGATGAGTGCGCCCCAAAACAGCGGCTCCACTTCAACCCTGAATAATGCGTCGACTTGACCCACAACCGGAGCCGAACCGCATTTCCGGGTCGGATTCCATCCAAAAAAGCTCTTGGAATGCCAAATGTCGGTAAATCATATGATATTCCGATCAAAACCCTCAAGAAAAATGCCGATCAGACCAATTTGGGCAGTTTGAGGACATACCACCATCCCCGCGTATTCCATCCATCAGGAACTGGTCAAACTGGGCCGCGCGGTGGAACTTGCTTGGGTGGGGAGAGTTGTGGCCGCCTATTTGGCCAAGTTTGCGGGCATATCCAAGTGGAGGCAGTCAGCCGTTGCAAATGCTAGAGCCAGAAAGCAGCTCAGACAAGGATCGGCAGGATTATTTTAGTTCCAGATAATGCAACGGACACTTCACTATTCTGCCCGTCCAGACGAATGGTGCCGATGGCTTCAAACTGGCTATGATCCTAACTCTTGACTGCCGAAAAGTGATTGGCAGCAACTTCCACTAACTGTAAATCATGTGTTGATATGAGGCGTTGCGGATTGATCTTTGCCTTGAGGCCAGAGAGGTGCACCCGACCAGTTCCACGGCCTCCAGCATATCATGCCGTGCATAACCCTGGCTCAGAAGACTAAAATAAACTTAAGTCTGAACAATATGCGCTCCCTGTGGGATGTTGACATCTTCAACAGCACTGATGATTCCTTTGGACAGCGCGAACGCAGCATCTTTCGTTGCTCCTTCGGCAAAGAATGAGTCAACATCCTCCTTGCTTAAATTCGATCTGTTTACAATAATGTCTCTCATCTTATTTTCCGCTGCCTGCAATGAAGTGGTTATTTCCATTAACTGCGGCCTCCAAAGCTCTACGGCATCAGAGAAATCCCAATGAATACCATGAAACAAAAAAGTAGAGTTCGGACAAGCCAGCCGTTTGGAACCCGCCAGGAAAATTACGTTAGCTATTGAATCGATACACCCGGTATTGTGAGTAATTACATCCGCAGGCAGACCAAGCAGCTGATTATATACTGCCACACCAGGGTCAACGTCTCCACCTGGACTGCTCAACAAGAGGTACAACTGTCTTGTGCCCTCATTCACGGCTTGGTTACAAGCATCAAGCAGAGGATTCACAGTATCCCAATTAATTTGGCGTACAAATGAAATATAAACTCTTTCACGGTTCATTATCATTCCCCTGATCACGCAGGAATAACGCATCAAGTTGATGCGCAATGAGTCTGAGCATTATTTTAGAATTTGATTTTGCCACAAAAATTCCTCGAACAACCCCAATGCCCGCAAAACCATACAATTCCGCAATCAAAAACACAAGAGAAGGGTCAATGAAGCCGGTATTGGGCAGTTGCAGGATACACTCTACAACACGCCTATTCAAGGGACAGTCGCAGACATAACGAAAAAAGCACTTTGTCTGCTCCCGCAAAGATTGTCGGCTGTGGGAGCTCGGATCATAGGAACGGTGCATGACGAAATCATTCTGGAGATAGCTGAGGAGAAGGCGAGTGATGCAGCCACAATTTTAGAGGGGACGATGATTAAAGCGGGGGAAGCTTATCTTGTCAGAGTTCCGGTTGAGGTGGAGGTTGCGATTGGAGAGACATGGGCAGAAAAGTAGACAGGGGGCCCGTTTCAATGGATGGGAAAGTTCATTGTTTCTGCTAAGCTTATGTTATTATCTCCATAGAGGGTAATCAGATGACAATCGAAGATCGTTGCAGACAAAGATACAATCAGGGGACACTCCTTCGGACATCGGGAAGCCGGATTTCATGATTAGCTTGACTATGTTTGCCAATTGCCAAAAAAAGGACCCAAGATGACTGCTAAAGCGATTGTGTATTTCGATCACCCTGGACGGCAAAACACAATGGAAGTTGTCCAGGCAGTCTCGAAAAGAGCCCAAGAGCTTGGAATCGAACATGTAGTGGTTGCTTCGAATTCAGGCCAAACCGCCCTGAAGTTCTGGCAGGGGCTTCAAGGAACGAAGATAGAACTGGTGTGCGTATCCTCGCATGCTGGATTTTCTGGTGGGGATGAGATTCGCCTCAATGAAGATACGAAAAAGGAGATGGGAAACAAAGGTATAAAAACCTTGATCTGCTCCCATGCTCTCAGCGGTGTCAGTCGATCCATAACGGGCAAGTTTGGCGGGACCAGCAGAGTTGAGATCATCGCCCATGTACTGCGGCTCTTCGGATCAGACGGAATAAAGGTGGCGGTGGAGGTCTCAATCATGGCTGCCGACGCTGGGTTAATTCCCACAGATCGGGAAATCATAGCAGCCGGAGGAACTGGGGCCGGTGCCGATGCGGCAATCGTTTTGAAGGCAGCCCATATGAACAACTTCTTTGACCTGGAGGTTCGGGAGATAATCGCCAAACCAAGGCAGAGAAAATTAAAAACAAAAGGAGCAGCGGAGAAACACTTTAAACATGCGGATTCGGAAGGTCCGAATAGTTGAGCCATGAGAGGGTCAAGGAATGAACGTAAGAGAAATCCAGTCAAAAACCATTCTCTCTTCTTCCAAGATTTATGACTATGTCATTAATCCTTATGTCGGCTGTCAGCATGCCTGTACTTACTGTTATGCCCGATTCATGAAACGATTCAGCAAGCACAAAGAGCCGTGGGGCGAGTTCGTCGATGTTAAAATCAATGCCGCTGATCTCTTACAGGTGGAAATAAATAGGAAAAAGCGGGGGAGTGTATGGATAAGTGGAGTATGTGATCCTTACCAGCCTTTGGAAGCAAGATATAAGTTGACTCGAAAATGCCTGGAAATACTCACACATCATAACTGGCCTGTTGTTATACAAACACGTTCTAACTTGGTATTGAGAGACATAGATATTATAAGAAGGTCTCCGAGCATTGAAGTTGGATTTTCGATTACCACTGTCGATGATGATATTCGGAAATTGTTTGAGCCATATGCACCGACAATAAAGATGAGGATAAAAGCACTTGATGAATTGCATCAATCTGGAATTAGAACTTACGCTATGGTTGCGCCTATCCTCCCAGGAGCCGAACCTCTGGCAAAAGCTCTCGAAGGAAAAGTTGACTACATCTTGGTTGATCGGATGAACTATAACTATGCCAACTGGGTTTACAAGAAATATAGATTACAAGATAGCCTTTCTGACGATTTTTTCTACCTGACAAGCCGTAAGCTTGCCGATTTATGCATGAAATCGGGGATAGACTGTCGTTTGGTTTTTTAAGATGGGGGACAGCGCAATCCCGATGATCTCACAAGAAGGAGGAAAAGATTGATGGAGACGCCATTAGAGCGGATTATCCAAGAGGTCCCGTTTGCCGCTCGATTCGTCTATTTCTTCTTCAACTCCTCCCACTTGTAGTCGATGAGTTCAAGAAGCACGCCGTTCACCTTCTTTGGATGGATGAAGGCGAATTCGCAGTCTCTGAACGGCCTGGCTTTCTTGCCGTTCGTAGCGGGGATAAAGGGGTAATCCTTGGGCTCAAGCTCCTTGAGGGCTTCTCTTGTGTTATCCACATTGAGACTGACGATCATCACCCCTTCTCCGTTTTTCTCTATCCACCTGGCTACCGGACCATCGGGGGTGGTTGATTCCATGAGCTCAAATCCCACTTCACCCACCCAATACCTGGCGACGCGGATCTTTTCCGGTTCATCGATATAAGGATCGTCCGGTTCTGATTTGCCCAGGATAGGCTCCCATATCTTCCTCGCCTCATCCAGATCCTTCACGGCAATGCATATGTGGTCGACCTTGTTGACCTTCATGATTTCTTCTTTCCAGAAAGGGGCAGGCTCCCTTTGCGTCCGAAGAGAAAGTGGACGGGGGAACCTTCCCACTCTCATGCTTGAGTTTAGGACCGGAATAATACATCAAGTCGTGTTCTATGCATCCGAACGGCATTTCTCGGGTCGGATTCTGACCGAAAAGATTTGTTAAACAACCCCAAAGCCCTCAAAACCATACAGTTTCTCAATCGAACATGCAAGTGATAGGTCAACAGGACCGGTTCTACCAATTTCAGGACCCACTCTACAACACGCCGGTTCAAGGGACACCCGCTAGCCTCGTTCAATTATCCTATGTACAAATTGAACACGCAAGGGATATGAATATGGAGATCTAAATAGGATATTTCACGCAAAACGCAGGAACGTTGGCTGAATGATAGTGCCTTTTTTATGCGGGTGAAGTTGGCAGCTCATAACCGAAAAACCTGGAGGTAAATCTCATGTCTGACCTGCTTACCAAAAAAGAAAACGGTGTTGGAACCATCACCTTGAACCGTCCTGCAAAGAAGAACTCGTTTACTTTCGAGATGATTGAAGAATGGGCGGCAACCCTCCAGAAATGGCGCACCGATCCGGAAGTGGCCGTCATCTTGCTGACGGGAGCGGGCGGCGACTTTTGCAGCGGTGTCGATTTTTCCTCTGCTGGCGATCCGATGCAAGCCGGCCCTTATGAAATGAAGCACTTGCTCTGGGACAAAGTTCATCGCATTCCTTTGATCTTGGAGGACATCGATAAACCGGTGATTGCAGCCATGAAAGGGGTAGCCGTCGGAGCAGGTCTAGACATGGCGCTCATGTGCGATATACGCTTTGCCGCTGACAATGCCAGGTTCTCGGAAGGTTACGTCAAAGTCGGACTGGTGCCTGGTGATGGGGGGGCATATTTCCTGCCAAGGCTGGTGGGGATGGCCAAGGCTCTCGAGCTTCTGTGGACGGGTGATTTCATAAGTGCCCGGGAAGCATTGCGCCTCGGAATGATCAACCACGTCTATCCCGAAGATGACCTGATGGATGAGACCTATAAGTTTGCCAGGCGGCTTGCCGATGGTCCCAGAGCAGTTCACCGCATGATCAAGCGTGCGACCTATCAGAGCAGCCGCACTGACTTGAGAAGCTCTCTGGACATGATTTCGTCGCATATGGGTGTTATCCGCGAGACGCAGGACAGCCAGGATGCATTTCGAGCGGCGTTGCAGAAGTTCGGCGGGAAGGCCAAAAAATAGTGCCCGACCTTTGCTAACTGCTTGCTCATAACGGGTCAAGAGGGAATTCTGTTGTTACGGGCGCAGCTATGTGATCAAAGAAACACGCTCATGTGACTATTTTGAAAACAAGAATCCCTTATGCGACAAGGAGGACGGTATCCTGAGGTTTTGATTATCGGAACGATGCGCATTGAGGTTGCTATGCCCCCTATTTTTTCAGGCTCTACCGGCTTGCATGTGTTTTTGGTAGAGCACCAGGTGCCTGAAGTCCGGGGAGGCGTCGAAGTTGATTATGAGGGCTTTGGCGTAGGGGTCGCGGGAGGGGTCCTCGCCGTTGATGGTCTCCATATGAATCAACCACTTCCGTTGCCGACGGTACCCGATCTTTGTGACTATTCTACTCACTTGCTGGATT
>JBEKPW010000222.1:0-6005 GCA_049520315.1 Syntrophobacteraceae bacterium | reverse complement strand
AGTCAATCACCGATTTTGTTACGTATAGAGGAGAGCTGTGTGAACTTTCTCCGAGCCTGCACTGGCGTCTGCTCAGAGGATTTGTTACGTACAGCGCAAGTTAATGGAGAAAAATGCCCAAGTTGGGGATGTATGAATCGGGATTTGCTAAACTGCCACAAGGGAGACCTTGAAACGACCCGTTTCATGTGCAACCCGGCTTTATGAGCAAGAGCCGGGGGAGCCTTTCGGCTTCTCCCGGCTTGGGTTGTATTTTATACGTTGGTTTCGGTGGCTATGGGCGGGTCTAAGAGATTTGATGATATTCCCAAGCTCCAGAGGCGATGAGCCCGGATCCTATCCACAACTGCTGACAATCCCCTCGAACCCGCGTAGATGCCTTCCTGGCCCCACTGGGCACAACTGCAGGCGGACCGGAAGCTAACCTAACAAACAGTGATTGACCTCCGCTTGACCGCCCGACCCGCTATTCGATCTCAACAACAGTGAAACCGCACATGCTATGAGCCAAACCGGAGGAGGCTGGCGGGGCCATCCAATCGCAAACGAGGGGGCTCTTACCACTTATAGTGCACTCCCAGCACTGCTGACACCCCGAAAACATCGCATCACCCGCTGAATGCCAGAAGCACACCTTGTGCGCACCCAGCTCAACCTCGGCAATTTGCCCGCCACATAAACAGGGCCCGCCGTCTACATTCCACCCTGCAACGGGATAAGCTCCGCGCGACGACGAGCAACAACGGTCCTCCGGTATATAAGTGGCGTTGGCCTGAATTTCGTGCACGCCCTGAAAAACGTATAGACCCTGAGCCGACGTCGACGGGCCCAGGATATCAACAATCTGATTGGCGGGAGGTTCCCAACCCGGGTCGTCCACGCCACTGAAACCAACTGTATGAAAGCCAAGAGTGAGCCCGCTGACATTAGCCCCGCTGGACTGCCATGCCTGGCCGTCCACGCACCATTGCGCACCTGACTTTGCAACAGCTGGAGGTTCGATAGCTACAGTGAGAGAGCCTGTACCGGCATAGTCGAAAACCTTTGTGAAGATTTGAATCCTGCCGGCCCCATCGCCACCTGCTTCCGTTGAGACCCAGACCGTCTTGCCTGAGTCCATAACGCCACTCCAGGCCTCACAATCACCGGTAACACAGGTTATCCCCCCAGTTGATGAAATCGATAAAGTCCCGGCTGTGGTGATGCCTGTTAAACCGTTACTGTCGGTGTATGAACCTGTAAATGTTCGGTTCGCGTAGACCGAAACGTAATCTCTTCTCCAATAGGGCGCGATAGAACCTGTTCCCAACTGATTGCCTTGCCACGTGCCCACCAAATTAGCCATCAAATATGAAGTAGTGGCTTGTTTGGTATAAACAAAGAGTTGTGCATCCAGACCTGAGGTATCCCAACTTGTCCCAACCATGACAGTCTTGCCTGAGTCCATAAAAGCCCCGTAGCTGTTTGGACTGCTTAGACAGCCACCGGGACTACAGGTTATCTCCCATTGCTTATCCTGCTGTTCTGTAATCGAGATTTGACCCGTAAAGGGGCTCGGCGTCCCGCTACCGCCTTCTGGTGTATATGTTCCCATAAATTTCCCATTCAACTTGATCTTCAAGTCGCTCACTGTTGCCGCCCCGGACGTAGGACCCGAAATCAAAATACTGCCTTCCCAGTTGCCCTCCGCATTAGCCATCGAATACGACGAGGTGGCTTGTTTTGTGAAAATTATGAGTTCAGAAGAACCACTCGTATCTGTAGCTGTGCATACGAGGACAGTATTGCCCGAATCTATCTGGCACAGCGGGGTGATGGAACCAAACCCATCGATTGCAATCCCGTCGGAGGAAATCGAGAAAGCTCCGCTGCCACTATCAACATTGCCATTGCTTTCTGCACCTGAAAAAGTGAATGTTCCATCCGTGGCTACGGTCAGAAAGCCTCTTTCCCACCAGGGAGACGCCGGGCCTGAAACAATACTGTTGTAGTTCCAAATGCCCTTAAGGTTGCCAAAAGTCACTCCTCCGGCGGCCAATGGCGATGCAGACAGTAGGCAGATAGCGCAGATGAAAATGAAGAGTCCGTGCAAATTCTTTGAAAGATTCGCTCTACGCATTTTAGGCCCTCCGTGGCAGGCTGTCAAAAAGGTGGTGAGATATACGGGCTGATGAAGATTCGCTGTTTAACCTTAAGACTTTTCAGCCCCCCCCCAAAGAGATACCGCAAGATTCCCTCTGGAGGTTTCACATTGGCATTCTCAGGAAGGTCAACTTCATAACTTACTCCAGACAGAAGCCCGAAATTATATTTATACCGGCTCATCGAATGCACCGATTGGTATAAATGTCAACTCAGTGGAGACTGTATTTTTCGAGCAAACAAACTGTATATTGCAGCTACATACACTCCGGCAGCATTTTTCGGGCAGTGATAATCAAATTGATATCAAAATGATTATCACGATCAGTGTGTTCGAGACAGTAAAATATTTAACTTGTTACGTCAATTCGCTTCTCGGCGCCATCTTCTGCATTCAGGTTGGCACTATTAGGGGCGCCATTGACGGTGAAACCACTAATTCCCCAGTGGTCCACCCGGAATTGGCTTCCCTCGCATAGTACTAACTCTATCTCGCCCTGTACGTAAAAAATCTTTGAAAAAGCCGCCAGCTCAGGCCCAGCCAAAGTTAACATTCCTTGCCAGAATATTGAGTCGAAAAAACAGGCGGCGCATAACGCCATATGCTTTTGATATGTGAATTCCCCTGAGGCGCCAACACTCAGTAACATGTCGGCGAGCTTGGAAACGGGGGTGTGAAGCGCGTATGATCGAATTGCAGCGATCACATTTTACAACCGACGCGGTCATGAAGCTGAGGCTGGCTTTGTCTACTTCTCTGTCTATGTCTCTCCAACTTTCACACAAAAGTCATGCTCCCGAAACGATAGCGTAACAAGGACAATCCATTGATAGCTTCAGAACCCCAAAATGGAAGGGGCGCCAATTCTCAGATTGGCGTGGGCCTCTCTGGTCTTAATCCTGCTTGCCCCCAGGACGAAGGAATTCAAGTGCCCCTTCCATCCTCTCTCTTTTCGGGAAAAATCAGCCTTATCAAAATCTCAGAATACCGTCGCAGTCATCGCATACGGGATTTTTGTCTTCAAAGTGGTCGCATGGGCGTGATCTTTCCAACCGATAACTCCGATAACTCCGACCATAGCAGCAGGATTCCCCAAAAACACCATCTGTAAGTCTTTCAGCTAAGCCGAGAATCGAAAATATTTTGTTTGATCGGGATCTTCGAATTGGGGTCTGCTTCATTTTGAGCATCCCTCAATTGATTCCTCGTGGCGTATTTCTGGTTCTGTTTTTGATGCTGGATTTTTTCCCAAACATGTTTTCCTGGCCCATTGTAGAGAAGGTAAATCTTGCCTGCCTCTGATATCTCCAAAGCAATTAAATATTGTGGCTCTTTTCTTATCGCTATCGAACCTCTGGCAGTGCACCGCACTTGGATATTCAGAATGCTTTTCCCGTCCGACCAAGTGCAGTTATGCTCCTGTAATGTAGAATTGAAAGTGAGTCCAAAAACAATCTTTGCAGCAATCTTTCCAATAGCGCCAAGCAGATGCCCATCAGGCGTGCAGTTACTGATTTGAAATGCCTCACTAAGTTCGTGAGCTATGTCGTATATCGCTGAAATCTTTCTTTTGAATTCCGCTGCTTCCATTGCACCCTTCATCCCTTTGATAGAGGTCCATTTAGTTTGAATGCACAAAGGCCGATGAAAACTTCCTTCTTTTTGCCCACCTCTCCCCAATGGCAACCTCGCTTAAAAATTAAAAGAGAATCTTGCTTGCGGCAAACAATTCGCTGACAGTTTTGGTTTCAATATCAAAATGGTGTCCTGACCTTATTGGCCTCCAGATTCCAGAAAAATTATGACAGAGGCGAACGATGTAAGTCTTAAAATTGAATAGGCTGATTTTACAGATCAAGTCAGCCCCTTGCCATCCAACCGTCATGAGATGTCCTTGGGTAGTCTGAATTCCGTATTTCTGGTCTTCGTACAGAATGGGAGCCGAATTGACAACAAAAAACTCTCGACGATCTCTGCGCCCATTCCTGATGAAGTCCCTTATTTCATTGAAGTCTCTGGATAGCACAAATTCTCTTCCAGCTACAAAGACCAAGTAGTTGAAAGCTATTTTGGCTAACGCTCTGAATATTGTGCTATCGATAGTTATTTCGGTGAAGACCAGCACATCCGTCCCAGAATCTTTTTCCTTAAGCAATCTATCCTTAGGAGACAGATCGATACCTTTGCTCTTCAGAAGCTCCATCAATGGCTCCAGTTCAGATTTCTCTTCAGCGAGAAGCCAAACCATTTTGCCTTTGGTGTCATACCCTCTTTTTTCAAGTTCTTCTTGTTTCGGTACGTCTTCAGGCAAAAAGTAGTCATATTCCTGGGTCGTCTGATTAAAAAATCCTGCCTGTATGGGTCTTTCAAGACCGATCTGGCCATATTGACCTGAAGGCGATGCTGCAACAATAACTCCTTTCCATTTCCCTTCGGCAATTTTGATCTGGACCCTCCTGGGTTTTTTAAGGCTATCCTTCGGATACATTTTGTGTCGCAACCTCTGGAGCCCCTCCAAAGAATCTCTTGCCAAAAAGAGTTCGAGATGTCTTCCGAAATATCCATTACAGTCACCACAGACCTGATCGTGAAGGATTAAATTGCCAGGCGAAAATCTGCCAAATGCTTGAGGAATCACATGCTCCCGCTTTTGGAAGTTGCTTGTTGGCTTATCTTGTAGACAATAGATACAGATCATGTCGCCCTCCGCATTCGCCTTAAGCGCCTTACCTCATCGGCTTATAACGAAAGGAATAAAAAGCGTTTTAATGCTGGGTGGATCTGGGATTTCAACCTCTTCCAAACGGACATGGAGATATTTTTCAGCGATGGCCCCCAAAAAATGATTGAAAAATTGAATGAAATTACCAGAAGCTTCTAAAGTTTCTGAGAAATACTTCTCGATTGAAGTGACTTCATCAGACGCATCCATTTTACCTAAGATTGCAGACAAATTGAGAACAGTAGAGCAGTAAAATAATGAATTACCTTGGGCTTCAGCCAAGAAGATTTCGAACAGTTCGTCATCCGTCATTAATTCCAACTGCTTCTGGAGCTCGTCAGCGTCATAATGAAAAGTAAACCTATTTCTGACCTTGCTCATCCATTTATTTTTTCCGAAGAATTGTTTCAATTTTCTTAGGCTTGATTTTCCTTCGTTGCTGAGTAATTCCTCATATTCGAGGGCTAGGCTGCTTTTGAAGAAGTTTTTCCGAAGGAATTCCCAACACTCCCAAAGTTTGCCAACGAGGATGCCATGAAAAATAAATAACTGGGTAATTTGACCTTTTTTCTCGATTTCTGTCAGACACTCATCTGAACGAAGACGGGTGGTTTTTTGAAGCACATTTATCTCATTGAGCATGGTTCCAATTTGAAAAAAAAGAATCTGTTCTCGTTTTGGAATGGCTGATATGTCCCTTTTTTTAAATGCGATTTTGAAGATTTTCATTGTAATGACCATCAGTTCAGCAAGGTTGAAATTGAATGGTGTTCGTGGCGCCTGCTGACGGAGCTTCTATTTCTCTGCCCACGTCTCCCCGATCCTTACCTCCACTTCAACTGGAACTCTGGCTAGAAAAGCATTTCCAGCCTCTATCATGATCTCTCTCAGAATTTCAGCCGCATCATCTGCCATCCCTTTTTGGATTTCAAGGATGATCTCGTCATGGACCGTTCCAATGACCCGAGCTCCCACACCCAGCAATCTATGTGGAAGCAGACAAAGTGCTTTTTTCGTTATGTCTGCGGCTGTCCCTTGAATAGGCGTGTTGTAGAGTGTATCCTGCAACTGCCCAATACCGGCCTCATTGACCCTTCTCTTTCATGTTCGATTTGTAAAGCGTTCAGTTTTGCGGGCTTC
>JBEKPW010000221.1:0-6013 GCA_049520315.1 Syntrophobacteraceae bacterium | reverse complement strand
GATTGTTTTTTAGTTGACAAAAACAAGTCAATATATCAAAAGGGAGATAGATGCGCTAAGTCACCATAACACTCTACAATCACTAAGAAAAATAGGCTTTGTTACGTATAGCTCTCCTGAATGTTAATCTCTGGCTTGCGCTCAAAAAGTTCAAGTTTTGCAATCATATTTCGAACAGAAGAATTTCCAACCTCAGCCTGCAAATGAAAGCAGGGGTATCCAGAGTTGGTCCGATACCCCCTTTTCACTCACGTATTACACCTGTGTTCCACTGGCTGTCCGGACAGTGGCTGGTAAAGGACGACCCCTGGTTCGAATCCAGTCGTCTCGACCTTTCAAAACTGCTCTTATCCCATCAATGTTCGCAGACGAAGTCGGAGGGTCAAATCCCCACGTACCGACCACTTACCCCATCAATCCCAAAAGAAAAAGCTAACTCTGATGTATGAACGAATATGCGGAAGGTAGTTCGGCAAGACCCGATCTTGCGTGCGGCAGTCAGCGTATCATTATGTGCCCACAAACGTTTCCATCCTGCAAGTAATAAAAGGGCAGCAAGTTTGGAGGAGAGGTATTCCCGCGCATCCGCATCGTACAACGCAACAGCCGGTGTACGTCTGTATTAGTCTCTACCTGTCCACGCATTAGATACGTCGCGGATACCTGGAATGCCTGCAAACAATCCAGGGCCAATTTTCTTGGCAGCCCGGTTTCTTGGCTCCCCACGTGTGGCGATGAACCAAGCCCCTTCTGCCTAATCCCCTTCAGCCTAAGCCCCTTCAGCCTGCCTGAACTCAATTGCCTCCTTTTTGCTGCGATATTCCTTCTCAATGGCCATGATGCGGTCGTGGACGGCCAATACCCGCGATTCGGCCTCTTCTACGATTTTCAGTTGCTGAAGGACAACGAGCGATTTGACAAATTCGGTCTCGCCTTGCCTGTGAAGCGAATAGAATTCGGCGCCAAGCCGCGATCTTCTTTTATCGAGATTGCTTTGGGCTTTGCGGAGCCTGAATTTTTGAATCATTATTTTCACAACTTTCAGTCCCCATACCCATGCGATCCTGACCCATTTCAGAATTAGGCGGGATGCTTTCTCCACTATGTCACTCGCCTCCATTTTTCCCCCTTTCACGCAGGTCCCAGCCTGTTATGGACTCCAGTTTGTCAAACATTTTCTGCCTGTGGCTTCCGGGCCAGTACACTCTTGCGCATTCCGGACACTTACGGAAATCCGGGGCTGTCTCGCGAATATAATCCGGAACAGCGCCGAAGGCCGCCTTCCTCGGAATCTGAAGCAAATCGGCATTGCAGAGACTGCATCTTGAAAACGGCCGCAACTCGTCAATACCTATGCTCAGCACGGATATCAATTCCTTCAACTGCTCGAGCTGACGATCGGTGCGAATGAAGAGAACTCCCTCGATATCTCGCAATTTCTCTCTTCGGGTAACGGGAATGATCCCTTCGGAAAGCAGGGATTCAACCCGGGCCAGGTCATCAAGCGGCATCGAACGAGCGTCGAACCCAAGCACCCGGAGCCATTTCGCCAGCTTGCCCAGCATTATGTCCACAGCGAAGCGCTTTCCCGGATATTCAACTCTGCTCATTTTAACTTGTCCAGGTCCACCTTTCGTACATCGGGCAGGGAGGGCATGTAAAATACCGAAGGCTGGAATTGTGGAGCGGGCTTTAGCTCTTCCAGACGAATTTCCATACTCCATTCACTCGAGGAAATCCTGATTTTGTCGGGCACAGCTTCTTTGGTGAGCCCAACGGGCGGATCATAGGAAACACGGCCTTCGAATTCAGCGCTGCGAACGAATATCCCCTCGAGAGCGAGCGAGTCGGCAGTGAAGAACCATTCGAAATAATTACCCTCGATGTTTGAAATCAGGCGGCGCCCGCCGGCGTCAGACCGGCTTTCCAGGTGTCCGAATTGCTCGGCGGGCACCGAAGCGGTAAGCGCGTAGCGAAAGAGATCGACCGGCAGGCTTACCCCCAGGAACTCTTGAGCAAGGGTTTCAGGACGCTGCGCCGTGAAGATCACCTTTTCAGAGGGAATCAGAAGAGCCGGCCCTCTTTCGTTGAAAACATAAAGGCCGGCCGTCTGGCCGAGCGGGGTGAACGTTTCGAACCTGACAAAATTCCGCCCTTTTGCGAAAACAATCGCCCTCGAGCTGAATTTCGAGGTTTTGCTGTCAACCCTCAGCCGGAATTTACATTGGTAATCACGCCAGAAATCCGATCTTTCTTTCATATTAGCGATTTCAAAAGATGGGGCAGCAGGTTTTCCCGATACTTCAGGAAGTTTCCCCGACAAGCGGGCGCAACCCGCAGGAATCACAAGGAAGAGCAGAAGGCCCAGAAGCGCAAAAGACCCGAACGCATTGAATAAAATTCCGCCCGCCAATGCCCGTCGACAAGACTCTGGAGTGTTTAATCCTGCGGCTTGCCGTACCGGTGAAGGTCTGCGATAAGTTTCCATGGAATTAAACTCGGATTGGATGCGATGGCTGTCGGGAAACCGGCTGTTTATGACCGGTCAGAGAATACAGGGCACAATCACAAGGCTTCGCACGATATAACCGAACTGAACGCTTGAGGCTATTTTATGGAGTCAAGTTTTGCCTTTATTTTTTCGGGTTCCGAGTGATTGTCCTGGATCGCTTTCTGGTAAGCTTCGGTGGCCTTCGCCTTCTTGCCCAGCTCAAGGTAGACGTCTCCGAGATGCTCGAGAATGACCGGATCGTCCGGCACCCGCTTTACTGCCTCGAGCAGCGTGTCCAGGGCCTTCTTGTGCTTACCCATCTTGAAATAGACCCAGCCGAGGCTGTCCATGATATAGCCATCATCGGGTGCAATATCGAGGGCTTGAATTATCATTTCCTGGGCGCTGACAAGGTTTGTTCCCGTTTCAGCGTAGCTGTAGCCGATGAAGTTAAGAGCATTGGCATTCTTGGGATCAATGGCCAGAATTCTGCGCATTGTCTCGACAGCTTCCTCCTTCTTGCCTATTTTGTCTAAAATGATCCCTTTGCGAAAGAGCATTTCAGTATCGTTGGGCAGCTTTGCCAGGCCGAGGTCAAGGGCTTTCATTGACTCATCGTACTGGTTGGCATCTTCATATAGCATTGCCATGTAAAGATAAAGGTCACCCACATCAGGGTTCTTTGCGATCGCCTCGTTCAGCACCTTGGCGCCGCTGGCATAATCTTTCAGTTTTCCGAAAACCATGGCCAGGCGCGACTGCGCTGCATTCCACATGGGGCTGGCCTCGGAGATCAGGCGAAAGTTCCGTATCGCCTGTTCATAATCGAGCTTTTCTTCGTATGTGCTCGCCAGATAATAGAGGGCCTGATCGTATTGGGGATCTTCTTTCAGCAGGCCCGTAAATTCGCTTATGGCCTCTTCGTAGTGTTTCTGCTGGAGGTCGATGATACCGATTTTAAGCTGACTCTCCAAGTCTTTGCGGTTGATCTTGAGCAACCGGTTGAACTGCTGTATTGCCTCGTCGGCCCTGCCCTCCCGCATGTAAAGGTTGCCAAGTCTGGTCCGGGCTTGCACACTCACCGGATCGGCTGAAAGAATCCTGGCATAGGTCTTTTCGGCCTCACGAGGACGGTCGGTTACTTCGAAAATATAAGCCAGATCGAGCAGACCGTTCTCAAACCGAGGCTCTGCGGCAAGGAGCTCCCTGTATATCTTCTCCGCCTGTCCGTAGTATTTCATATCCAGGAAAATCTTCGCCTTGAAATATAGGGACATGGGGCTGTCGGGGACTATCTCTTTGAGCTGATCGAAAACCTCAACGGCCTCATCTAAACGTTTTTCCTGGGCATACAGGGCGCCCAGCAGTAAATAGGCGTCCTCTTCCGAAGGGTTGATCTCGATGACCCGCTTGTATGCCTCAATGGCTGACTCGATCTGCCCTTTGCTCGCGTAGAGCTGACCCAGCAGCAGGTAAGACGGTGCGTAATCAGGGGTAGACTGGATCGACTGTTCGGCAAGTTTGAGCGCTGAGTCTATTTTGCCCTGACGCAGGTAGATCAGGGCGAGTTCAGTCAGCAGTGTCGGCGACTGCGGGTCGATCTGCAAAGCCTTTTCGTAAGCTTCTATTGCCTTGTCGAACTGCTTTTCGCTAACATATTCCTGTGCAGCCAGGTACTCATAATAAACTTGCGCCCTCGGGTCTTGAGCGCCCGGTGGGGCAGAGCCTGACGGACCTGGCCGGGTCAGCGATTGAGTACAACCTGAAATGAAAAGAAAAAGACAGAAGAGCAAACGTATATAAATCATTTAAGAGATTAATCCTCCTATTGAAGCGGGCCGAAAAAAACAGTAAGAAGCTCAGTACAACTTTTAAGAACTATCATGATTATGGTTTTTCAGTCAATGACTTCCCTTCGCAACCGGGCAAAGAGCGCAAAGAGTTAAAACACGACGCCCAGGAATTTTCAAGCATGACGCAGAATGAATATCCCAAACTCCGGAATGGACTCGAAGCTCATCCAGTACAACATTGCGGTAAGAAAATGTTCCTTCTTCGTGACCGGATCGGCTATGCGCCGGAAAGTCTGATTTTTCCTCCTCCCGTTGTCTCGATTTTAAGCAACATGAACGGCAGTAATTCTCTCAGGGACCTGCAGGCTGATTTCATGAGGCAAACTGGCCAGTTGCTATATCTCGAGGATCTGCAGAACCTGGTTGAAACTCTCGATGAACACCTCTTCCTGGATAATGATCGGTTCCGAAGCCTTGAAGCAAAAGAGGTTTCTGAGTTTCTTGGCAACCCCGTGCGAAAAATGCGCCATGCGGGGGTAAGCTACCCGACAAACGCAGAAGAACTGCGCGAAAGACTCCATTCCTTTTTCCAACCCGAAAACGGTGGACCGTGCTTTCCCGATCCATCGGGTGCACACGCCGGGAGGATCGTCGGACTTGTGGCGCCGCATATCGATCTTAACGCGGGCGGCGCCTGTTTTGCCCACGCCTACAAGTCGGCCGTCGAAGCGCTGGCGCCCGAAACCTGGATAGTGTTGGGAACGGGACACGATTTTGTAGAAAACTGCTTCGCGCTGACTATTAAAGATTTCGAAACCCCACTCGGTAGTGTCCGGTGCGATACCCAAATCTGCGAAGAACTGCTTCGCCGAACGCCGTTTGACATCCGCGCCAGTGAATATAATCATCGGACGGAGCATACAATAGAATTCCAGGCGGTATTTCTTTCTTACCTGCAACCGCAAGCGCGCATAGTCCCGATTTTGTGCTCTTTTGGGCATGAGGAATGGAGATCGTGCAAAAATCTCGTCGATGATTTCGCCCGAAATATTGCTGAACTTGTTTTCGGGGAGAAATATTCGGTCGGGCTTATTGCAAGTGTCGATCTGGCCCACGTCGGCCCGCGCTATGGCGACCGGTACAAACCGCATACGGCAACGATCGAGGAGAATCTTTCATCGGACGCTTCTCTTTTGAAACTGATCGAGCAGTGCCGCGCGGACGATTTCATCAATCAGATCAACCGGGAAGCAAACGGCAGAAAGATATGCGGGGTCGCGCCTCTTTATACGATGGCAAAGGCCCTCGAAGGGCGCGTCCATGGAAACACCCTGTGCCAATCGCATGCGGTTGTGGATGAGCAAGGCTCGTTTGTCACCTTCGCGAGCATGGCCTTTTACTTGGACTGACACCAGGTTGCGTCCAAAGAGCGACAAATAACCCCGAACTGAGCGGGGAAATCGTTCCCCCCGCAGAATATCGGCTTCGCGCGGTCGCGCGAGGCCGAGCGCTCAGCGCTTCGGCGGCGGCCCCGCGCATGCGCGGTGGCTTGCCGCCGACAGCGCCACAGTGAGCTGCGAAGCTGCGAAGGGGGTGTGGGGGGCAAGGCTCCATAAGCGCTCAAATAAGGATTATTTATATTCAACACTTAAGTATATTAAATTGTAATTTTATACTTCGGGCATTTTCCATCAGATTGCGCCTTATCCTTGGCCAATTCTGAAATGCC
>JBEKPW010000220.1:0-6024 GCA_049520315.1 Syntrophobacteraceae bacterium | reverse complement strand
ACCAGGGCGAACGCCATGGCCAACACTACCAAACCGCTCACAATCCATTTCGTCACTTTCATCACTTTCTCCTTTTCTTATAATTGGTTTTCTGCTTTTAAGTTCCGCAGTTGCTGGATAGATATGGCAACATTGATGCCAAGGAGGCGAAAATTCCCATCCATCCTGTATGTGATTGATATTTAATGATAATCAAGACTAGGGGCGGCTTAGCGGAATGAGCTGGCTCCGGAATTTACGAAATAATTTATATTTTTTCGTTATATATCAAATTTTATCTAAATTTTGCTTAATCGCGTGAAAAACAAAAATTGAGTTCACTTCAGCAGAGCGTTCAAAAGAGCCTGGGAACCTTTCAATATAATGATATTTTTTGCCTTTCTTGAAAAATCTTTCCTCCGTTCGACTGAAAATATGGATGAGGAGTGGCAGAAAATGCTGACTTTCCCTTGTTCACAACGTTAGCTTTTCTGAAAAAAGTTGCTACATCTCTCCTCCTTGTAGTTGAAAAATGGAGAGCCGAAATCTTCGCCATTTTCAAATCATTTGTTAACCGAATTGCCGCAAACTGATTCTTTCGAGATTGGCAAGCAGGGTGGACTTTCACTGAGCCTGAGCTGGCGGCTCTTTTCAAAGATTTGACAGTAGCAGCTTGGAAATACTTTATCAATGACGGTTAATGGGCACCGCGCCGGGATCTCCGACAAAGGGGAGGATAATGAGCCATGGGAGGGTCAACCGTTTGGGATCTCTAAATTGAGAAAGTCCTATTGTCATCCCTTCGTGGCCCAGGTCCGGCTGGTTTTTGTATGTTCCAAGAAGCCGGTCCCACCATGGCAAATTGAAGCCGTAATTTCTGTTGGTCTCACGGATGATCACAGGATGATGCACTCGGTGCATGTCGGGTGTCACAACGAGAAGACGGAGCATCCGGTCGACGCCTTCTGGAATATGGATGTTGCTGTGGTTGAACATCGAGGTGGAATTGAGGGCTACTTCGAAGATGAGCACGGCCAGGGCAGGAGGACCGAGTGTCGCTACCGTCATGAGCTTGATTCCCATAGATACAACAATTTCAATGGGGTGGAAGCGCAGACCGGTTGTAAGATCATAATCTAGATCTGCGTGATGCACCATGTGCAATCGCCAGAGGACTGGAACCGCATGATGCAGGATATGCTGCAGGTAAATGGAGAAATCAAGTGCGATTACTCCGATGGTTACTTTAAGCCAGTATGGAAGATCGAGGTTGTTGAGCCGTCCCCATTGACGCTCAGAGGCCAGAAAAGCCAATGAAACAGGTAGAATCTGGAAAACCAGGCGAACCGAGAGGGGATTGAGGCCGAGAATCACCAAGTTTGCAAACCAGCGGCTCTTCCTGGGAATTCTTCTAATGCGTCGTGGCGCCAGTGTCTCCAATACGGCCACGATGCAAAAGATGCCAAAAAATAGTCCAAGGCGAATACCAAGCTCGCTCTTCATGGGACACCGCAGTTTTGTGGTTAATCCCGAAATGCTAGTGAGAAACCCGCTCACGGATTGCGGCAATCAGCTCATCATGCTCAGGAATGCCCGACTGGAACACAACCCTCCCGTCCACCGCAATGGAAGGTACGGCCTTCGCCCGCAGTTCCTTTTTTTTCTTGATTCCTTCCAGTTGTTTCACATTCCATATGTTGACTTCAATTACATCCTGAATCTCTTTCGGTAAAACCTTTACCGATTCGACCATATATGGTCCGGATGCTCACTGGTCCGTCATGAAGATATCAATGGTCACCTTGTCTGAACTTACGCTCATTTTTGTTCCTCCTGAAAAATCTGTTGGTGCCCTGCGAAATGCCTTCAGGGCTTGCCGCCGGGTTCATTCACAAAAAATCTCACTTTCAACATATTCTTCTCCTGATTATCTTGCGCCGGACCGGTTCTAAGCTTTAAACGGCCGGCTGGAAAGTCACCTCCAAGGGCAGCAATTCCAGGTAGGTAATTTCTTCTCAACCTCATCAAAGAGTCCGTCCACCCTATTTCGCAAAGAGCCGCCCCAGAATTCCCTTCTTTTCGGGCTCAGGCTCGGAAATACCACAGTACCGGCAGATGACTGATTCCACTTTATCCTGTGATACGTCAGATCCCTCGACCACGATCTCGTCTCCCACCATGACGGCCGGAGCAACAGGCAGCTCCAGTTCGAAGTACTCGTCACACTGGTATTCGGCGATAGGTTTGGATGTGACCTCTATCTCAATGTCCTTGTACTTTTCGCCCAACCTGGGCATCATTTGGAGGAAATTCTTTCACGGTTTTCCATTGGGTTCGTTAAGGAAAAATCTAACCTTTACCATGGTTTTCTCCTTTCTCTAGCTGCCACCTTTTTTAAGCTCTGCCATGCGGCTAAGGAACTGATCGGGCGGGAGAAAATCCACCAGGCGCAGGTCCCGCTTTTCCTTGCCGCTGTTGTCCATGAACACTATGGTCGGAACGCCCTTGACCTCGTATTGCTGTAACAATCGCTCATAGACGGGATTGCCGCCCTTGGTCACATCCACCTTAACCATCACGAAGTTGCTATCCGCCTGATTTACCACCGAAGCATCATGGAATGTGATTTCCTCCAGCTCATTGCACGGTGTGCACCATGTGGCATAGAAGTCTATGATTACTGGTTTGTTCAGCTTCATGGCCTCTTTCACGACCTCGTCCGAATAGGGCTTCCAGGTAACGCCTGGTCCTTGCATTGCCCACGAGGTGACGAGGAAAGTCGCCAAAACCAGGCAAATAACGCCGACCCCACCTTTTAACCAGGGGAAAGCCCGAAAGTTGGCCTGATTCTTGTCAATCCACCCAAGGTGCAGTCCTGCGGCAATGGCGACGAGGGCAAACAAAAAGGTTCCCAAGTGGCCGGGCAGAACCGGCTTTATGAAATGGGCGGCCATTGCGACTAGGACCCAACCCATGAGATTTCTCACCCAGATCATCCAGCCTCCCGAGCGAGGAAGTTTCTCAAGCTGGCCTGAGAACATGGCCAGAATGAAAAGAGGGAGTCCCAGACCCAGGCTCAAGGTGAAGAAAATCAGGAACCCAAGCCATGGGCTTCCCATGCTAGCAACCCAGGTAAGGAGGCCGAGTACAAAGGGGCCGATACACGGCGCTGCAACAACCCCGAGAGTCAGTCCCATAAAGAGGCTCCCGAGATACCCCGTGTAGGATTTTGCGGCTGCCTGCGTGAGGCCGCTTGGGAGGCGCATCTCCCACAACCCGAAAAGGCTTGTTGCAAAAAAGATGAGGACAGCCGCCACGACAATGAGGACGATGGAATTTTGGAGCATCGCGCCCATCAGGCCACCTGTCAGAGATGCGACAACTCCTAGTACGGAGTTGGTGACCGCCAGGCCGATCATGTAACACAAACCATGTGCTACGAGCTTTCCCTGGTCTTCGCCTCCCTTTGCAGCTTGGCCGCCAAAATATGAGACAGTGATGGGGATGAGGGGATATACGCAGGGAGTGAGGTTTAAGGCCATGCCTCCGGCAAAAATACCCAGGAGCGTCCAGACCATTGCCAAGCCATAGAGAGGTCCCGGCGTCTTTGGCGCTTCACCGGTTTGGGCAAGACCAGCCGGAGCGCTCGAAATGGGTAGACCTCTTCCCTGCCATTCCGGATAACCATCTGGGTCACGATAGACGTTTTTATAGCCGAGCTTTACGGCCACACGGGCCGCCGAGTCGCTGCGAACTCATGTGAGGCCCGCTCAGTAGAAGATGATTGTGCGATTCTTGTCAGACCCAAGGAAGGTTTGAAGCGCCGATGCCCTGCGCCATCTCGACCACCAGGTTGGCTCTATCGGGAAGTTGAGCGCCCCTTTACAATGCCCTGTCCGGTATTCCCACTCCTGGCGGGTATCGATCAGTAGAAGTTTGTCGGGGTTATTCTGATACTGCTCGGAAAGCTCGACCGTAGAAATCAACTTATAGCCTCCGTTCCTGGCCTCCGACAAAACGTCTTCCCACGTGGCATCCTTCGGAGTGACGGCCCGGTTGCTGAACCACATAACCCCAATTGTGATCAGTATGGGTAAAATAGCTGATAGAATGATTTTTCTGTTCTGCATGGATTTCCTCCAGCAGCAAGCCTTTAGTGTTATGCCCAGAGATCGGGAAGCTTTTTTATAAAGTTCTTGATTTCATCACGTATGTTTCGGTAGTGAACGAGAGCTTCTTCTTCATTTTTCGATGCAGCGGCCAGTTGCGGCGGTGCGTCGAATCCCATATGCAAGACTTTTGTTTTTTCCGGAAAAGCTGGGCAGGCTCGTTGGGCGTTACTGCAGAGAGTAATGATGTAATCGAATTGCATCCCATCATACTCTTGCAGGTGCTTTGACCTTTGAGCCGAAATATCGACTCCGGCCTCCGCCATAACCTTAATTATCCTGGGATCGACGAAACCATGTGGAGACACTCCGGCTGAATAGGCTTCAATACGGTCTTCCCAGAAAAACCGGCACCATGCTTCCGCAAGCTGACTCCGACAGGCGTTACCGGTGCATACAAAGAGACACTTTAATTTTCTTTGACTTTTTCTCATCTGTAGTCCCCAACGAGAGACCTTGAAGAACATTTTAAATTTAGCACTATAGAGAAAATCTATCAAATTGGAAAATAAGATAGGAATAATAGATGGATTCAATCGCAATTTCGATCAGAGGTGCATCATCAGAAAATCAGCAGATCTCTCCTGATCATTAACTTCACAAAGGCACAATCAGCCTTTCCATGTCCGTCACATTTGTGAACCTGGCCCGCCCATCCGGATCGCACGCATCCGATCCATTATACCGTCTTCTGCCTATGATCCTACATTGGTCAGCGCCAACACAAATCCTCCTTGCAGACTCACCGGGACTCCTCGCAAAAGAAAGCTCAGTGGCTCGCAAGACCCCAGCGGGAGGGCTTACGCCCTAGATCGGCAATCAATGGGTCCGAGGGTTTACCGACGCAATAATTGGGCATCAAAGAGCGCCCGAGCAAAGTGACGCATGAGGTCGTTCAACCAGCACGGATGGTGTTGGTCGTGGATGATTTCGAGACCATTCCATCGCTGGCCCGTGAATTTCTTGAGGCGGCATTTTCATTGTCCTCGTTGCAGGAAATAGATTAAAGAATTCTCAAGCTTGCGCCGATCAAACAGAAAATGGGCGGGGTAAGTCAACTCCGCCGAACGCTGTCTCAGATGGGGTGCCAACGGTACGTCAGTTCGCCGGAAACGGCCGGTGCCTTACTAATCGACACACACCGTAGCCAGATCGAACGCGATGTGGCATGGACACTCGGACGTGCAAAGGTGTACAGGGTATGAATCGCGAGCCAACTAAAGAATCCGGTGCAGCGAAGCTTCGTGCACGCCGGCGTTTCCGCGCGCGGTTTCCGCTTATGTCTGTGCCCTCCTATTTTGTTGACGTGGTGATCCTCGCCTGTTTGTCCGCCGCCGGCACCGAATCTGCATGGGTTCCCGTTGTATACTTCGCGGTCGGTTGTACGAGTGCTGCGGTTTTCTACACCTTGATCGTCTCCGGCTACAGCGAGCGCTATTCCGATAAGTTCCTTGCGCTGCCTCAAGTCTGCGTCTCAACGGCAAACGCGTTTGTGTTCCTTGCTTACGCTCCGTCTGTCGGGTTTTTATTTCTTGGAACACTCTTCATTATCGGCGGCTTCGGCAGTTTGAACTTCTCATGGCGGCAGGCCGGCATCGTGTGGGTAGCGACGGTGCTTGGGACCGGCGCCATCCTCTACACACTGACAGATGCTTCTTTGGTCCCTTATTCGAGTCGGGCAGAGAAAATTCTTGTCTGGATCTGGTTCGGGCTGATGCTGGCCCGTATGACCACTCTCGGATGGTTAGGCTCTCTGTTGCGCATGAGTGCGTCCCGGCGCCAGCGAAAGCTCGAACTTGCGCTCGCGAACCTCGCGTCGAGCACAACCGAAAAGGAAGCAGCGGAGACGGCCAGTCGGGCCAAATCTCAGTTTCTT
>JBEKPW010000219.1:0-6484 GCA_049520315.1 Syntrophobacteraceae bacterium | reverse complement strand
AAATAAATCCGAAAGTTAGCGCCAGTAGAATGCCAGAAAGCCGAGCAAAATGCAATGGAAAAATCGTCGATTTTGTTAAATAATTCAACATAATAGTGGTTTCCGGATGGACACTAGCTAGGGAGTGGAAGCCGAAAGGCCAACAATAGAGAACCATGATACCGTGTTTCTAGAATTTATCCAGGCGAAGTGCGGGTTGAGAAGATTTCGAAACCGTGAGTTATGGGATACCTTGCTACGGAACCGCACTTTATTGTCGGCCCAAAGCGAAGCTGTCGTTGAACAAATCCATGGTAAATTCCTGACATTGCGGCTGAAGTCGGGTTTTTAATTCAAGTTCAGTGCGGGAACTGATAAATGGTGGGCCAATTTTTCCACGCCTGGTTGACAGCTCACACCTAATATTTTTGTGAGGTGTGAGAACTGGCGCATCCCCCATTCCCTCCTGTCCCCAATACCAAACCCATGCCGGGCACGAAATGGCTGAGATAAAGGGTTCTCGCCTGGTTCCTCTATGTGTCTGAAAGGGAGAACGAGCTTTGGTTTCATACAATGCGAACCGGGTCCAAAATCCTTGATATTCAATTCCCATTGGCTGGCTGGTGGACGGATTATGGAAAGCAAAACTCTTTGAAGGTGAGCTTCTTCGGGGTGAGCGTTTTCCCAGAATGTGAGCTTCTTCGGGGTGTTTGACGGGAGAGACCTCTTAAGCACACCCCCCTCTGCCCCCTCCCCGGTGGTTTCAATCGTGGAGTATTCCTTGGTCCAGGAATCAAAAAGTCAGCAGAGATCTCCTGGAGCTTGAAATCTCGAAGTCCCGAAAATTTACCACGTTCAGATCATACATTCACGAAATCGAGGCGGACTTCAGGTTCCACCTTTAGGCAAGCTGTACGAAACGAAATACGTGATGTGGTTCGTATGCATAGCGTACACCCGTAGCATTATTACGGTCAGAAACTCTGGCCCAATCGTCGGCCAGGTATTAAAAAGAAAAGAACGGAGGGATGATTTTTCATTTAAAGATCAGTCCAGACATTGATGTGAGACGGACCTTCCATTTCATTTCATTATGAAATCTTTGGCGTCCTATCACCTTATATTGTGAAATCTTCACCGGATATCTCCATCCTTTTACTTGTGCAATTTAATCTGTCATTCCATAATGTTACGCCTTGGAGGGAATGGTATGGCCCTTGCAATTCCCGTTTCAGGTCATTTTGGAGGCCGGAAATGAGTCCCGAAACCACAAGGCAACCCAAAAGCACCACTGAAAAATTCAGGACAGAGATATCTCACAAGAGAAAGCCGAAAGCCCGGCGATCATGATTTCAAATGTATCGGGCCGGGCTCGCCATTTCATTTCGAAATCATCAAAAATGGGACTTCATTCATTTTGAGGTGCCAGATCTGTTTTTCCTCAACCAAGATACATCTAAGCCATTGTATTTACAATACTTCGCTTTATGGCACGCTGTATGCCTAACCGCCTTTAAACAGCAATCGTGGACAGATAAATCTGTAGCTTGATCGCACGCTGCCACCCAACTCTAAAGACGATGAGGAGAAGATCTCAAATGGATATGGCGATCTCGCTGCTTGGCATGTTTTGCCTGGGAATAGCGTCTATGAGACCTTTGATGCTGTTCGTGAAAGCTTGCGAAAAGATTTAGGGCAAAGGAGTTCAATTCGATGATTTGCGTTACAGCCGCTGTAGCTGTCTTTCTTTTTGACTACCTGACTGTTGCAATGATACGCGCCGGAGTGGTTCTAAGCCCGGCTATCTGCTGATCTTGAAAGGAAAAACGAATGACCTCGCTGCCAGGTACGCTCAACGCTTCTGATTTACAGGAGAAGGCTCAAATGAATCAAATTAAAGTTAAGCCAAACCATTCAAATATAAATTTCAACAGTGTCGCGGCGGTTGCAGACCGTATGGTGTGGACCGGAAGACTCCCGAGCTTGTGCGCGATTTGCGAGGAATTACACGTCCGGAGCACCGATAGGGTTATGCAATACTTCCAATTGTGGAAAGCCCGATACAGCAGTGATGGGGTTCAGAAGACCCATATCGCAGACTTGTCTTCCGAGTTGAAACACCTTTTGGCGGAGGCTTTCGAAAAGCGGGTAATCGCTCTAAAGGCAAAACTTAACGCCGAATGTGCCGAAATCAGGGTTGATAGGGATCGGCTGGCAAAGATCAACGAACAGAAGGACGCTCAAATCCAAGCATTGATGCTGGCCCTTGGAGATGCCGAGGTTAAGATTGCCGACCAAGCCAGGCGGATCTCCAGACTTAAGAATGAAATGGCCGTGGAGCGTAATGCCTTGGCAAAGGCGGAACAGCGGATCAGAGATGCTCGGCAAGAATTGACCAGGGCGGAACACACTCTCGAAGACCATCCTTCAGATATGAGTGGCGGGGCTTAATAGAGAGTGGACAAGCTTTTCATGAAAATGCCGGAGAATATCCCATCCGAGATATGCTCTGAGAACAGAGGTGTAAATCCAGATACTCTCAAGGAGGTCATAATCCTTGCCTTGGAGATCGCTCATGAGGGCAGAGAGGGAAGAAGAATCGGGACAATGTTCGCAGTCTCGGATGCGGAAAATGTTCTGAAGCATTCTCGAAGCCTGATTCTGGACCCTCTTTTGGGGCACCTTGCTAAAGTGAAGCAGATTTCCGATACCGACATGCGTGAAACGATCAAGGAGCTTGCGCAACTGGACGGGGCTTTCGTCGTCTCCGACGAAGGGACGGTCGTTTCGGCCTGCCGCCACCTGGACTCTTTCACAGAAGGAATTGACTTGCCGCTTGGCCTTGGCAGCAGGCACATGGCGGCCGCATCCATAACTAAACTGACCAACTCGGTAGCGGTAGTGGTCTCCGAGAGCTCGGTGGTCCGAATCATCGACGACGGGGAAATCGTCTCTGAAATTATACCTGAACTCATGAAGACAAGACCCAAGTCATGATCGTCCTGCCCGATAAAAAGATGATATGGATGATCACGCCTGAGAAAAAAACATATATGGAAGCGCCTTATCAGGTTACTGGCAAGACGTTTGAAGAATGGACGGCCGACAAGGAAAAGAATGCGAAATTTCTCGGCGAAGAAACCGTCTCCGGCATGCCTTGCAAGAAATACGTAGCCACAGAAGACGGGGAAAAGACTGTCTTTGGGATTTCCAGGCAATTTCCGTTTCCGATTAAGATCGAAGACTCAGAAATAACAATGGAGTACCAGAACATCCAGTTGGGTCCGCTTGACGATTCTCTCTTTGAACTCCCGGCGGGATACGAAAAGATGGCTGCGCCCATAGTTCCGCAGAAAGAGTGAGATAAAAGACAAGATTCCGTCGTCAAAAGTTGTCAAGTTCAGAGGCCGATGGCTGCCTGAAACAGAAGGCTTTTCAGGGGAGAAGGGAATGATTAAGGATTGCATAGTTGGAATAGTGGCGCTCGCTTTGATCGTTTATCTTTTCGTCGTGCTTTGACGAACAAGGCTTGGATGTGAGCATTTGTCTTCAGACCCAGGCATTAAGTTGCTTGGGTCTCTCCAACCAAAATGGCATTCGTTTACGTGGACAGTGGGGAGCCATCCCGAACTCGAAGTCACATGATATAGGCATAAGCTGCGGTCTGGTGAATACGAAAATGGGTACTGGATGCACTCTAATACCCCTCCTCTGATGATGTATTCCAATAGTGCTCTACTGCCTGTCCGGAAAAAGTCCACCCAGCTCTCCTCTGAACAGGGTTCTGTGCATTGGCAAGGAGTGTTGGACTTCCCCATATACGTAGCCTCCACACAGTCAACAAATTGCCCGTATCGCGATTGACGTAATTGTGATTTAGTCGTAGCATATGGCAACATATTATGCTAAATCAAACTAATGCCTGCTACGATATGACGGACCGGAGGGTGACGGCCTTCCGGCCCGGATGTCACCATAGCGGAAATGGAGGTGATAATTCCGGAAAACACGCCATAGTCGCAAGATTTGACTATGCATCCAGTGAATTTCGAAACCGGTCATCACAGTGCACCTTCTCGCCTCGCGAAATAAGCACCTTTTCTGTTGATCTCCATCGAACACACACCGAAGCAGGGCTTTTTGGGCAGAACCCGGTCTAAAATTGTTTTTCGGGCTTCACGGCGTGCGACCCGACGTATCAACGCGGTCCAAATTAGAAACCCACCTATCTGCGCCCACGACCTGGGCTGACTAATGGAGGAAACATGAACCAGAGACATTACCAGCATTGGCCCAAGCGGGTGCCTAAGTCCCTTGTATATCCCCGCAAGCCTCTTTACGATTATCTCGAGATTTCGGCCCGAAGATACCCCGACCACCCGGCGATCATTTACTACGGCCGGCGCATAACCTATTCCGAGCTGTGGGATGAGTGTCTGCGCCTGGCAGGGGCACTGCCCGGGATGGGGGCGACCAAGGGTGACCGGGTTGCCTTGTACCTGCAGAACTCGCCGCATTTCATCATCGGATTCCTGGGAGGGATGCGCGCGGGGGCAGTTGTGGTACCCTTGAACCCTATGCTTGTACCCAAAGAGTTCAGCCATTTGCTTTCAGACAGCGGGGCAAAAGTCGTGGTCACGACCACCGACTTGTATCCGCGCATTGCAGATGCGTGCCGGGACAATGGTGTTTCCCAAATCATTGTCGGCTCCTATAAGGATTATCTGCCTGAAAAGAGCGAACTGCCTGTGCCCGAGTTCATGCTCCAGGCGCCGGCCCGGATCGAGGGGATGCGCGACTGGCCGACCACCCTTGCCAAAGCGTCCGGCCCTCCGGCGGAAACTGTGGGGATGGATGACTTGTGTCTTCTTCCCTATACGGCAGGGTCTACAGGCGTGCCCAAAGGATGCATGCACACCCACGCAACTATCACCGCTAACATTGTCAGCTCCATGACCTGGATCCAATCAAGCCCCGCGGCAGTCATTCTGTCGGCTCTGCCGTTCTTTCACGTTACCGGGATGGTTCACAGTTTCCTGACCCCCATCGCCGCAGGGGCGACTTCAGTCCTGCTGACCCGCTGGGACCGCCAGACGGCCCTTACCGCCATCGAGAAATACGAGGTCACTGGATGGACAAACATCACCACGATGCTCATCGACCTGCTTGCGACGCCTAACCTGGATGTACGCAGACTAAGCTCACTGTCGGCGGTGGGCGGGGGCGGCGCGCCGCTGCCTGCGGCGCTTAGCGAAAAGCTAAAGGATAATTTCGGATTGTCATACATGGAAGGCTACGGTCTGACCGAGACGATGGCCCAGACCCACATGAACCCCCCGGATAGAGTCAAGGCGGGCAGCATGGGCATCCCGGCTTTCGATGTCGACGCGCGGATCGTCGACCTCTCAACGCTCAAGGAACTGCCCGTTGGCGAGCAGGGTGAAATAGTGATCGATGCCCCCCAGGTGTTCAAAGGTTATTGGGGCAAACCGGAAGAGACCGAAAAGGCTTTCATGGAACTTGACGGCAAGAGGTTCTTCAGGACCGGAGATATAGGGTACATGGACGAAGAAGGCTACTTCGTGGTGTCGGACCGGCTAAAGAGAATGATAAACGCAGCCGGTTTCAAAGTATGGCCCACTGAGGTCGAATCCGTTTTGTACCGGCATCCCGCCGTGCTTGAAGCCTGCGTGATCAGCGTACCGGATGCGGAGCGGGTGGAAAACGTGAAGGCTCTCGTGGTTCTGAAACCTGAAGCCGTCGGCAAAGTCTCGCCAGAGGAGATCATCAAGTGGTCAAAGGGGGAGATGTCCGCATATAAGTACCCCCGCATGGTGGAGATCGTCGAAACACTGCCCAAGTCCGGTGCGGGCAAGGTATTGTGGCGCCAACTGCAAGAAGAGGAACTGGCAAAGCATCAAAAAATAGCGGTTAAATAGAGGAGGAAGACTGATTAGTGCAGTTAAAGTCAACACGGTACTGGGGCCGATCTCGTCTGCGGAGATGGGCGTGACTTAGTACACGAACATATTGTGTTCTTAAAATGTTCATTGGAACTCCTTGCTATTTTGGATAGCCGACTATGATGTCCCGGAAACCTCACTCAACCTTGTCTGCGGCGGTGGATCGGCGCGTTCCCGGCCAAACCTTGCGCAGGTGCTTAGTCTGCCTCACGGATGATTAACGCTGCTATTTACTGTTTTCGGAATTATCATCCTTTTTGGGTTAGCAAAATTTTAAAAGGGGGTAGGCTGATTCGAAACAAGCAGAGGCAAAACTTAAGGTCCTTGCGGAAAGACTTGAGCATAGCAGCGAGAACTTGAGTAATTTGCTTTTATTGCCTCTCATGACCTTCAGGAGCCACTTAGAAAAATCCTGTCAAATGGGTCGCCCATTGAAAGGCAGCGGTCAAGAGTAAAGTTTCCCCCATTCCGGAACAATTCCTTTTTCTGAGATGGCTCTTTACCGCAAAGCTCCCGAGTGGGGCCCGTGCGGAGCCAACTCA
>JBEKPW010000218.1:0-6492 GCA_049520315.1 Syntrophobacteraceae bacterium | reverse complement strand
GGAATGCGCGAGCGCATTAAAAACGGAAGAAAAAGAAGAAAATGCTAGGCTTATTTTTGACCGCCAGGCTGGCCGACTTTCTCACCGCCGATTTTGGCAAACTTTTTCACCGGCGGTAATATCTCAAAAATCAGCGGCAGCTTGAATCGTGCTTTAAGTGTGCTTTAGGTGTGCCTGAAGTGCTGCCAAATCAATATCTAGAAAGCATTTGCCCGGAATTTCCAGCGGAAAATTCAAATTTCAAAAACCCACTTCATATATATTATATATTTAATAACCTCTCTCCTTCTCTCTTTCATTCTGTTTTAAAAAATCTATTTGCCTCACCAGCGGAAAAATCCTTTTCCTTACCAGCCGACCAGGATGCTCTTAAAACACTATCTTCAGCACCGGTAGAGTCTCTACCAGAGAAAAGACCTCCAGAGACTGAGGAGAGCTTCAAAAACAGTGTGTACAGGAAAGAAGCCTTTGACACCGGCCTAACTAAAAAGAAGTATGAGCTTAAGCCCAACGCCGATGTAAATCTTGGGACCTGGGAAGAAATACTCGCAGCCTCCGAAAAGGCTTTTTTCCCCTACTATGTGGGGCTTCACCCAGTTGCAAGAGATATTGCTTTCGCCAGAGTTTGGGCCGAACAATTTTTGAGGCATACCAAACACCGCGAAAATTGCGGGGTTGTTATATTGGCTCGAAATCCAACGGCATCGGGAATGAAGAGATATAAGTCCTGGCAGTGCTGGAGGCGGGCAAGAATCTGGGCGGACTTTAAAGGCGCCAAGTACGAAGACTGGTGCCTGGCAATCTTTAAACACTACCAGAAGCATCCCCCCAGGGGCACAAGGACAGTCACTCCACAGCTTTTCGCCGGCCCCATGGCAAGGGACATATACGAAAAGCATTGGGATGAAGTCGCCAGGATGGATCTTTTGAAACGCAGTGAAATTGAAAAGCTTGATCCGGATTTTCTTCCCGAAAACTACAAGGGAACCGAAATGCAAAACCGGTATTTTGCATCTGTCCTGACGGAGATCAAAAGGCTTGCGGATGCACTCGGTCAGCATGTTGAGAAAATACTTACCCGATATGTTGAAGAGCGGATAATGGCCCGGGAGTTCGCCGAAAGCCCCCTCAACACCGTATGCCCGGGGTTTAAGTATGAGGCGAAAACGGGGAGTTGGCTTGATGACATTATTAAAAACGGTAAACGGTTGCCGGAAAGGAGTGTGCCATGCCATAGTTTTTGATTCGGTGATAGTCGGAGAAAGAGTGCAAAACGATCTCTATGCGGCCGTTTTTGCCGATTTGGAACATGTTGAGGCGCTGAAAGGCAGTGCCCACAATCCGAGACCGGATTTTTCATTGGGAAAAGAAGAATCTTTTTTGTGGAAATAATAAGATCGGCGGGTTTTGACACCTCCTCTGAATCAATTCTTTCCCCCTAGAATTGATTTTCTCACCCCGGCATGTACCCCCCCCCCTATTAAATCCAAAAAAGGCCGATTTAAGGCTTTGGAGATCACCTCTGGGTGAAAGAGTTTTGGGCGAAATGCCCCGATGATTGTGCTGTCTGCAGGGGAATCTCTATTTTGATGAAAAGTTGTTCCCGGCATTCTTTTACCGTACCAGATGTGGCATCACGACCCTTGGTTCAGATAGGTCCCTTCAGTGGAAATGCTGCGGTGGGCAGCCCGCCTTCTTTTTGAGATCATCCAATACCCGGTGATAAAACTTCCGCGCGGCCTGAGAAGGAAGAAGATAAGAGGCCAAGGAATCGGGGTGTCGGCTTCATTGGGATATAGACCCATCAAATTCAGTCCGTTGCAAAAGAAGTGCTTCGAATTCTGGGACTCGGTTCACTGCAAGAAGTTTCCGGCGGAGTCAAAACCTTTTGTCTGGTTGCTAAACACTCGAATAGTTGATTTTTGATCAAATTACACCAGTAAAACCTTTTTACTAAGATTGGAGACCAATATGACTAAGCGAAAAGTTCGCAAAAGTGAACACTGCGGAAACCCATACTTGGCAGAAGACTTGCCACATCGGTTCCCCTGTTTACCCGGCCTGCCGTTACGGGTCATCCCTGGCTCTGTGGTGCCAGCTGGCGAATGTACCCGGAAACATTGCATCGGGCTTTGTTATTTAGTCACCTATAAAGACGTGGATGTGTATGAACTATCCGGGGAGACGATGGAGGATCTTCGCGATGAAAAAGGGTCGCTTAATTGCAGAGGAAACCTTTATCCGTGGGCGATGAAAGCAAGAGCATTTTTGATATTTCTAAAAGGTTCAATGGAGGTTTCGCCATGCCTGTAGAACTCCCGCATCGCAGTCCAGATTTCATTGTAAAAGTGCTCGCCCTCATGTACCACAAACCGGAGTTTCTGAGGGCTGTTGCCTCATCGATGAGCCCGGAATATTTTAACTGTAAGGTCGACGAGGTCTTCGCTGAGATGTTCCTCGATTTTTTTAAGAAGTATCCGAAATCGACTCTTACCAAAACAGTGGTGCATGAGGAACTGGGGCGACTCGTAGACAAGAAAAGGATCACTGAAAGCGACCTGCACCTCTACATGGGCCGCTTTGAAGATATCCTGCGGCCTGTCCCGGAGTGGGAGTACATCGAGGCCAAGGTGGGCGAGTTTTTGGAAACGAGGGCGATGGAGCTTGCCCTGGTAGATTCGATCGACTTTCTCAAAAAGGGTAAGTTGGACGAGATCCTCGATGAGATTTCCAAAGCCAGGTCAGTTAAACGCACCGGGGATAAAGAACGTGAATTTTTCATCTTTGGCGATGATATGGAAGAATACGTAAAAGAGCTGGAGGACCCGGCCGAAGAGGAACGGCTTAAAGGAGTCCCAACGGGAATTAGAGGCCTCGATGATCTTCTGCTTTGGGGAGGAATCGACACAGAAGAGATGTTAATCGATTGCGGGCCTCCGGGCCGTGGCAAATCGATTTCTCTTCTTAACAAGGCAATTTGGGCAAACCTTCATGGCGACAATATTCTTTATTATACCCTGGAGGTCAGCAGAAAGGTTTATAGAATGCGCTATTACGCCTGCTTGACCGGAGTTCCAATAATAAAGTTACGTTCTGAAGCAGAAACCTTTAAAAAACGATGGGCGAGGTTAAGGGAGCTTTTCCCAAAGATGGGAAAGTTCATTCTTAGAGATCTGCCTGCCAGGGCTTTGAAACCTTCCACGATTAAGCAAGACATTCGATTTTGCCGAGATCACGGCCGGGACATAAAAGGAGTCGTTGTCGACTATGCCGACATTATGAGTGCTGACAAAAAGTTTTCGACCGAGGACAAAAGGCTCGAGGTCGGAAACATCTATGAGGAACTGAGGAGGATCGGCAAAGAGTTCAAAGTCTATATTTACAGCGCCTCCCAGGGAAACCGCGCCTCGCTCAATAAGGCGGAGATCGACATCGATTCGCTGGCTGAAGATTTCAGCAAGGCTTTTACGGCAGATTATGTCTGCGGGCTGTGCCAGTCCAAGGCCGAGGCAATGGAGCGCTCTTCGGGCGGAATCGGAACGGGAATCATCCGGATTTTCCTTGCCAAAAATCGTAATGAACGCAGCGGGATAAACATTCCGATCATGACCGACTATACTCGGGCAAGAATGAGCGTTCATGACTGGGCAATGTTTGACGAGCGAGTTTTGGGGACCGAGTAAAATATTGATATGGCAAAACGTGGCCAGATGTTGCGTTGAATCGGTGATAAGGCTTGAGGTTGGATGATCTCTTGGCAAAATCCAGTCTCAAGCCGTCTATTTTTTGAATTGATCTGGTGGAGTGGCCGGGTTGGGCAGGCGGATGCAAACTTTATCCACTCTTGAGACATCATCTTACAAGAAAACAGCCAAACTATAACATTTACCCAGCACAACTTTTGCTTCAATGGTCTCCGGTGGAGTATCAGTCCGCACTTGCTTGACTTCAACCACCCGCCCTGTTAAATTCCATATCGATTCCATTATGAAACCTTACTCCCGAGGTGAGTCTATGCCGACCATGACAATCAAAAACATTCCCCTCGATCTTTGTGAGCGACTGAAGCAGAACGCCCTGGATCATCGGCGCAGTCTCAATAACGAGGTCATTTTCTGCCTGGAAAAGGCACTGCGCAGCAGACGCATGGATACGGAGACAATCCTTGCCAGGATCGAAACTCTGCAAGAGCGCGCCCCTCTTCCACCTTTGACCGATGAGATATTGCGCAAAGCAAAGGAAGAAGGCCGCCCATGATCGCAGTAGACACAAACATCATTGCGTACCTGCTCATTTCCGGAGAGCGAACGCCCCAAGTCAAGGCGGCCTTGCGAAAAGATCCCGAATGGGTGGCACCGCTTTTGTGGAGGAGTGAATTTCGCGATGTCCTCGCTCATTACCTCCACCGGGGTCTTGTCACAGTCGATCGGGCTCTACAGGTCATGAGAGAGGCAGAGTTGATGATGCAGGGGGGCGAGTACCAGGTCACCTCACCACAGGTGCTAAGTCTGACGGCGAGTTCACGATGCTCTGCCTATGACTGTGAATTCGTGGTGCTGGCTCAGACTTTGGGCGTACCGCTTGTTACGTCGGACCGGGCAATTCTTGCAGCGTTCCCATCGACATCTGTTTCCCTTGAGGAGTTCAGTGCGTGAGGTTCAAGCGCTGGCTTATAGACATTTGACCAGGCGAAAATGTGGACAAGGAAGAAAAATTAAAAGCACTGATCCCTTCTTGTCGGAAAATACAGTACCGGTGAGTACCTGGAGGAAGGCTCCTGGAGCCGTGCGAGGGAGATCATTGATTGACTCACCTCGCTCCTATAAGAATTGATCCACATTTATAACTTGAGTTGCCCTTGATCTCATGCCATCAGCGCCTTCCACGATCAACATGAATTTCAACTGGTAGCCAAAACTCCATGTGTTTATTGCTGTAAAATGGGGGGTTATCGACGTCGGACTAGATAGGGTATACGGAATCCCCGTGGTCTGGTGCCACCGGTACGAGGCGATGCCGCACGCCGAATCCGTTGAATTTGCTGCGTTAAGAGTTACGACGGCGCCCGGTATTACTGTTTGAGTTGGTCCCGCAACAGCCTTGGGCGCCGCATCACCCAGGGTGACATTCACAAAACATGTGTCGGTGGATTCGAGTCCATAAGTATCGGTTACAGTCAGTTTAAACCTCATGGATACGGCGCCTGACACAACCTGAGGCGCTGCAAAATCGGGCTGAGCCGATGCCGGGTTGGAAAGAGTTACCGCGGGCCCGTCAATCTGCTGCCAGAGATATGAAAGAGTGCCATTATTGGGATCTGTAGAATTCAACCCGTTGAGTGTGATCATAGTCCCTTCGTTGACTGTTTGGTCAGGACCGGCATTGGCTACGGGCGGCATCTGGGTCGTTACCACGTTGACGATGCAGGTGTCGGTTGACTGAAGGCCTTTCACATCTGTTACGGTCAGTTGAAAGATTAGGGCTCCGGTTACCCCGGGAGACGTAAAAGTCGTTTGAGCGGCAGAAGGAGACGAGAGCTTTACCGGCGTCCCACCGATCTGGGTCCACAGATAAGAAGCTATCCCGGGACCGCCTGCATCGGTAGAGTTTAAGCCGTTTAGGATCGTCTTAACCCCTCTGCTTTGGTATTGATTAGGGCCGGCGTCGGCGACGGGTGCGGGGGTTGCGGTCGCAAATGTCGCCGAAATGGTGTGGTTGGCTGTGACATTGGAAAACCTATAGGTGGTGACTGCGCCAACCGAGGTTCCGTCAACCAGCACAGAGGATACCTGGTAGCCGGAAGCCGGTGTGATCGTAAAGGTCTGGTTTGCCCCGTAGTTTACCGTGACAGTACCCGAAGGGGAGATCGTCCCGTTTGCCCCGGCGGTAGGCGTGATGGTGTAAGTATTCATGGCAAATGTCGCCGAGATGGTGTGGTTGGCTGTGACATTGGAAAACGTGTAGGTGGTGACTGCGCCAACCGAGGTCCCGTCAACCAGCACAGAGGATACCTGGTAGTTGGAAGCAGGAGTGATCGCAAAGGTTTGGCTTGCACCGGATTTGACCGTGACAGCGGTTGCAGGGGAGATCGACCCATTGGCCCCGGCGGTAGGTGTAATTGTGAAAGGGCCTGAAACAAATGTTGCCGAAATGGTGTGATTGCCGGTGACATTAGAAAACGTGTAGGTAGTGACTGCGCCAACCGAAGTCCCGTCAACCAGCACAGAGGCTACCTGGTAGCCTGAACCCGGAGTGATCGTAAAGGTTTGGCTTGCCCCGGAATTTACCGTGACAGAACCCGCAGGGGATATGGACCCGTTTGAACCCGCAGATGCCGTGATGGTGTATTGAGTACTTTGAGTTGAAAAAGTGGCTGAGATGGTATGGCTGGCCGCTATATTGGACAACGTGAAGCTGGAGACCGCACCAACCGAGGCCCCGTCAACCTGCACACCGGCTATCTGGTAGCCGGCAGAAGGTGTGATGGTAAAG
>JBEKPW010000217.1:0-6535 GCA_049520315.1 Syntrophobacteraceae bacterium | reverse complement strand
CATCAGACCCTGGGGCCTTTCATGGAGCTTTAAGCGCTCCACCATGCGAACTTTCGTGCATTCCCGGAAATGTCAAACTCTGTGAGTCCGCCGGCAGAGCCGGAGGTTTACCGTGTTAATTATGCCTTCTTCTTCCGAAGTCTTGTCCGCTTCGGTTTGCCGGCCGTCACTGTCTTAGTCGCCGCTTTAGGAGCGAATGCTTCAGCCTTTACCTGCCTTCTTGCTTCCATAAACTTTCGCAGATTCTCCGGCAGTCCCCTCTTCTTCGCCGCTTTGCTTCTAGCTTTGGTCAATGACTTTGCCGTCAATGGGGTCCTCATCGTAAAACCGTATTTCTTCCTGTACTCTTTCGGGGTCATCCCATGAGAAACCAGATGCTTCGGCGTAAGCTGTCTCATCTCAGCGCCACATTCGAGACAGATTATTTTGTCGTTCTGGATAGAATTTGCTTGGCTAAGCTTCGTTGCGGCTAATTCCTCTGCGGCCGGCTGAGAAAATTCAATGTCGATTCCTGCCGTTTCAGCTTTTTCTAATTCATGGAGAGTCATGAAAACCTGCCGAAGAGATGAAGCGATTTCGGCGCCGGACATGGGAGTGCGGGAAACTTGGGTCTGGACTATCTCTGATGCAATTTCGATGAGTTTTTTTGTCATTGGTAATCCTTTTGGGTAAAGTAAATGAGGAACTTTAAAGTTCAGAGCACCATTCATTTTAGTAGGTTAGTACATGGATGCAATGTTTTTCGAATCCGCTTGCGAAGTATCTACATGGGAGACCGACCAGAATTAATCACCTCTGAATATCTGAGCATGAATAGTCTTGCTCTGCATACCACCATATCAATCAGAACGTTGCGCAAATCGATCAAATCCGGAATGCCGCATTACCGCATTGGTGGGATGATCAGGGTCAAACGGAGTGAATGCCACGAATGGCTGTGAATGCGATAGTCGAAGAAGTTCTGCGAGATTTGGACATGCCAGTTCGGCCAGCTTAATGTAAATTTACCTGAAGTTGAAAAAGGGCAAGCCCGCGACCAAGCGGCCAGAGCATTTGGGATTGGCGGTAAATTGGCAGACGCTGCAGAGACGGTAGTTGCAGAGGGTTTTTGTGAGCTTACAACGGTTCGTTTATTGTTTTGACAAGGAGATGCCATGGTAATTATTACAGGGAGAACAGAGCTTCACTGGAACTATTTTCTGGCAATAGAAGAGGATTTGGGTAGGCTCTCACGCTATATCGAATTTGACCAACGGAACTTTGAATGTTTCTCAATCGAGATTTCGCGCATCCTAGTGGCCGCCGCCGCCGAAGTCGATGTGGTCTGTAAGCAACTGTGTAAGAAATTGAACCCAAAGTCAAGAGCAGGTAATATTAAAAAATACCGAGATGAGATTGGAGTTGCCTACCCTCAGATTCCTGATTTTCAAGTAGTGTTGCATAAGTTTGGGTTGACACTAACGCCATGGGAAAATTGGAATTCTCCTGATGGAGTACCCGACTGGTGGACTGCATACAATAAAATCAAACATCACCGCCATTCAGAGTACCATCGTGGAAACTTGCAAAATGCCCTAAATGCTGTTGCTGGGCTTTATGTAATGGTGCTTTATCTTTACAAGGAAAAAGCTGAAGAGGCTGAGCTTGTGCCTTCTCCACAACTCTTTAGACCAGTGGAAGAACACTTCGTCGGCACTACCTTTGGTGGTTATGAGGTCGGTATTCAATATGAGCTATAATGTTCCTGGATTTGCTTTCCTGAGGCTGTAAATCAGCAAGGCGCTCCTGGGTAGCCATCGTTATGGGTTGCAGGCTGACAACGAAAATTGATTTGGCTCTCTAACAAAGGGAACGGTGTGTCACAGTTCGGGGGAGTAACCGTCATGAAAACACTGGAAGGATCTCTCACCGGGCTTCCCCACTTCGCGGACCTTGCCCAGATTTACCGGAGAATCTTATTGAAATACTTTGGAGAAAATTCATTCAGCCCTACCGAGGTGGGGGGGGGGCTGGGCGAGCCTTGATTGCCACGCTCACCTGTCAACACAAAAGTTTCTGTATTTAGTATAAGCTATCAAATTGCTCTCAACACAATGAAACATTGGTGCATAAAAAGGTATTTGTATAGACTATTTACCCAATTCCTACCCCCTAAAATCCCCCTTGACATTTGCTGTGATTGCGCGGGGAGTGTTCGAAGATTTAAAAACCTAACCTGTCGTGAGATGGGGACGGGAAGCCACGGGTCTACCGTCAGATTACCGTGGTGACTGACGTACTTTTCTCTTTGCAAAGGGAAGAAAAGAAATGAAGAACTCAAGGCCAAAGAGTGAGAACACCATGAATCGGGTGATAACTTTAGCCGCTGCCCTGCTATTAGGGATGCTTGCTCTAGTACCGTACGCCATAGCTCAATCGTACACTTTCACCCCACTAAGCGACCCTGCCGGCCAGCCCACGATTGCCACCGGCATCAACAATATAGGTCAGGTAGTCGGATATTATGGTGCTGGCGCCACCTGGTCTGGTTTCATATACAACAAAGGCGTCTTCAGCACGCTTGATTACCCAGGGGTTACTGCGAGCGGGTACACAGAACCTTGGGGCATCAATGACAAAGGACAAGTAGTCGGAATTTACAATCTCACTTCACATGGTCCAGATGGAACGTATGGTTACATCTACAGTGGTGGAATATTCACCACGATCAACTTCCCAGAATCCACTTTCACTTTTGCCTATGGCATCAACGACCGAGGCCAAATAGTCGGCTTCAACGGGGAGTACAGCTTCATATACAGTGGCGGCGTTTTCACCACGCTTGATGACCCATTAGGTCAGGTCACGATTGCCCGGGATATCAACAGCAGTGGCCAGATAGTCGGTGATTACATCGATCTAGAGGGTGAGCACGGCTTCATATACAGTGGCGGCGTTTTCACCACGCTTGATGACCCATCGGTCACTGCCGGTATGTTCACTGTCGCCACCGGTATCAACGACAGAGGACAAGTGGTCGGGTATTACCAGGACACCGAGCTATCACCTTACGTACCCAGCTCCTATGGTTTCATATACAACAAAGGCGTCTTCAGCACGCTTGATTACCCATCCTCTCCTATAACGTTCCTTGACGGCATCAACGACTTGGGTCAGATAGTGGGTGTTAACACCACTGGTAGTTTCATAGCCAATCCCGTCGCCACTCCAGTCCCCGAGCCCTCCACCATCCTCCTTCTTGGCTCCGGGCTGGTCGGGCTGGTTGGCTGGAGATGGAGAAGGAAGTAGTAACAGGCAGGATTTCGAGCAGCCCTTTAGATAACGTCCTCCCCTAAGGCGACTTCCTGGACTGCTCGTTTGAGGCAGGGTCAGTTTAAGTGACTCTGCCTTTTTTGCCAATCTTCAGAGAGCATCCATTCGCTTTTTAAAGAACTTCCCGCAACGATCCGGCTCATACGTCTGTAAGCATGGGGCCGGATTCCCTTGCAGCCCTCTAGGATGCCCCACAATCGACGATCTCCGCTCAACCCATACTCAAAAATGTCAGCCCGTGCAAGTCGAACCGCTATCCAAAAATATTCTTGCAGAATCGGAATGTGGCTGTAATATGATAGAGATGGATACCATCAAAGGGGCAGCTAAAAAATGGACTATGCGCGGGCCACCGCCGGACTGGTCTTATTGCTCGGGCTATTGTGGCTCACTCTCGTGCTCGCTTCTGGGCTCTTTAATGTGCTCGCCGACGTTTTAGTTCGCTGCGTCGATTTTTTGCGAAGTGCAAAGGCGCCGTGGGCAGTGCTGTTGAGTGTGGAGGGGGGAGTGGAACAGCCCGAAATCGTGGTCTGTCCGAAATGTCAGCAGAAGCTACGTGTACCTTCTGGTCGGGGGCTGCTGAGCGTCAGGTGTCCAACATGTGAGAATCAGTTCCATTGGCGTCATTCCGAAATAAGGCTATCACTTCGAAACGCCATAATTATTGCGGGAACGTTGGCAGTCGTCAGCTTTCTATTCAACAGGCATGAATACATCCCCGGAGCGGGGTTCATCTGGAACGTCATGCATGCGAAGGTCGGCTCGATTCCCTACCCTTGGATACTGTCAGCCTTGGTGATTTTCGTCGGTGTAGTCGCCTTGTGGACAAATCGAAACCGGCCAAAGTAGTACGCAATGGTTTCAGCCTGAGATTAATCAGCGGTCCGGGTGTCCAGAGAAGCCGACTGCTTCAGCTGGCGCTTGTTGACGAGAGCACCTATTCGGTTTTCAAAGAACTTCCCGCAACGATCCGGCTCATAAGTTTGCAAGCATGGAGCGTGATTCCCTTTGCAGCCCTCCAGAATGCCCCAGGATCGATTTCCCCTCCCTGGTCTGTATCTTTTGATCGCCCGGAAGAACCAAGCCAAATCTTCAATGTGGACAGAGCCTAAACTCTGCTGAAATCTCATTATAGTTCAACGGCCTACTTCTACCCTTCACCGCCCTCATTCAGGGAGAAAACAATGTCTCTCCGGGATTTGAATTGGCGCAAAAGCTAATGGCTATCGGGACCGGGAAGTCCTGTTACGATTTGATTGTCTTGTGAAAACCAAGTCGCCAAGATTCGAACAGCATTACACCGTGCGGACGGAAAGCGATGAAAGAAGGGCAGTTGCGAAAATGCAGCGTGTTTGGGACGGAATCACAAAAGGCGTGTTCATTCCAAATGACCAAAGCTGGAAATGCAAGGGGTGCGGGTTTGAAAAAGAGTGCAGCAGGATTCTGAATGGATGAAAATCGGCATAGCCGAGAATCCAAAAAACCACTCATGAAAGCCTCTTCTTTCTCCGAATTCAAAGGAAAGGGGTGGTCTTTCTCTATTGAGCTTCGTTTTTTGGAGTGCGCTCGATGAAACTCAATCTATTTCAGATTTGGTCGGGGGGATTTCTAATCTTCTTCAACGCCACCTTTCCCGCTCTGGTACTGTTTGGGTTATGGGTCTTCATCCAGTACCTTGCTCACAGGGAAAAGAGAAAACTGTCAAAGTCTGGCATCGACCAGATCAATGTTATGAGCGGGAAGACTTGCGAGAAATAGCTTGAAGTACTTTTTGAAAGGCTGGGCTTCAGGGTCGAGAGGACAAGGTATATCCTGTTGGCTCTAACCCAAAAGGTATTGCCTTCGACGGGGCAAACATCTGGGTGGCAAATGGCGGCGGCACAGTCTCCAAGTTCTAAAGGCATGAAATGCCAGGGCGCGATCCGGCTGCCGGGTTGGGCCGCAAGCCGCTACTATCCGCGCAACAGGCCACACATGCGCGGAAATTGATAGAGCAGGGGAAAAAGTCCGGGGCATGTAGCAAAATCGCTCAAGGTATCGCGGCGAACGCTTTACAGAACATTAAGACAAGAGGAGAAGCCCCAATGAATGACGACGGCGTTGACCCCGATCCGGTTGACGCAGCGGAGACGGTCTGCCGCGCTTGGTTGTACTATCGTGTTAATGGATCAACCCCATATGTGGTGCGCATCGAATATCCGAGACAACTCGCCTTCTTTGAACTTTTCTTCGAAAAAGTCATCATCATGAGATGAACCACCAGCATAGATGATTTCTTTCAGTTCGTACGTGTCCTTTGACTTCAGTCTGAACCTCAAACGAGCCCCCCAATTCTCACCTGAGACCCTCAATAGAACGCCGAGTTGCTCCAGTTTTGAAATTATTGCTGCACGGTTGATCATTTCGTCGTACGTTTTAATAGTATAGGTGGTTAATTCAGCAACAAAATCTTTTTTACCTGAATAATTTTGCTTAACGATTAAATCGTACAGCGGAGCGTAAAGATCGTATGGAATTATCCCTTTTTCTAGGCGAGTTTCTATGTCTTTCTCGATAATTCCAGAACCAAAGAAGTCCTTTAATGCTTTTCCCTTTCTTGCTTCTGCAACGCCGCCTATGCCATAATCTCCTGTGTTGATTTTTTTGGCAATTACATCTTCTCCATACATGACAACTTCAAATTGAGCACGTTTTAAAGCTAAATCTTGTGGCATGTTGTGATTATGCTCTAGGTGCCCTACATAAATATTTATAAGATTGTCACCTCGAAAGTATGCATAATAATTTGTGCCGGCAGGATATTCTATTGTGGCAATACTTACTAACTGAGATGTACTCTCGTGAATGTTGTGTATTCCAAGACTAATTGATTCAAGATAATCCTTAGTCGTGGCGTGATAGTAGTGTTCTGTTGTTGCGTTGTTCTCAGCTTTGATTATTTCGATCATCTGCGCAAGTTTTTTATTTAGTTTGGAGTTGGATATCCAAAGAATAACTGCGATTCCCAGCAACAAAATAATGACCAAATCACCCATTTGATCACCTTTCTTGTTTTGGGCTAACCCCAATATGAGGTTCTAAGTCCCAAACCGCGAAATGTTTGGCTCATCTTTAACAGTATCAAAAAAGTTATTCTGCAAATTCAATAACATAGACTAGCACTTGACTTTCTTGGCACTACAAAACAGGGTTCTTTGAAAAATTCAGAGTTCACGAATGGTAG
>JBEKPW010000216.1:0-6645 GCA_049520315.1 Syntrophobacteraceae bacterium | reverse complement strand
TGAAAAAACCTCCGGGGCCATCTTCTGCCTCCTTTCTGTTTTTCACCAGAAATAACAGGCAGATAATGCCCCAGACCGCTCTGGAGTCAATCACCGATTTTGTTACGTATAGAGGAGAGATACTTTATGTTTTCCTGTCTTGATTCCCGGCATTATCTGGACGGTTCATTTTCGGAATCCTGTTCGTCTTTGGATTCGGAAGCCTCTTCAGGGGTTGTTTGTTCGGGACCCTTGCGCTCGCCTATGGCCGGCAGAGCCGGGGGATTGTTCAATACCAGGATCAGGGCAAGCTCTGAATTTTCGACAACATGCCAGCCTTCTTCAGTTAACGCCGTCACGGCGTCTCTTTGTAGTGGCAAGTCTTCTGGTTTTATAGCACCATATTCAGTCGGGTGAAATGCAATAATTACGGACTTGTTACCGGCCAATTTATGAACGTAATCCAGGACATCTTTAATAGATTGGTCCTTCATCTCATGCCTGGGATGCAGCGCATCAGCATCATGAACGATCCTGTATAAGTATGCATAGTTTGAAACGATCAAAGGATCGCCGTCATTGGCATACGTGGAAAACCGGTCATAGTCTAAATCTGCAATATAATCATAAACGGCTGCTTCTACAGAACTGCAAGTCCAACCTGGCGCGATCGTTATAATGCGTGAAATTCCCCATAGTATGGTCACTGCAAAACATAGTATAATAGATGCCTTTCTGTCGCTAAATACATTTCGAATAGTGATGCCTATCAGTAGTAGTATGAATGGCGTATATTGTAGAGTGAATCTAGAGAACTCGTCGCCACCAAACATGATAGCAGCGTAAACTATTACGATTGCACTACCGATAAGTGTATAACCGATAGAGAAAGTCAATGCTTTTCTTTGCTCGTTCGACACTATGGGCCAATACCGTAGCAGGAGTACTGTAATTGATACAGTTAGAATCACGAACGCCATTAATCCAAACCGAGCGCCGAAATCTGGCGATCCGACGATATCTGATACTTGTGCGTTGACAAAGCCGCGAAAGCTATCCCAACCACTTAGGGGACTTGGCGTAGCATCATATGGGTGTATGGACCCAAAGAGGATTAGGTTTCTGGCACACCAGGGAAGCACGACTATTGATGAACCTAGGGCCCATCCCAAACAGGTTCTTAAAGTTTTGATTCTTTCTTCCCTTGAATGACAGACGATTAGCCAAAAAGCAAAAATAATCGGGATGGAGATGATAAATGCGATGTTTTGGTGCCTGATGAGATAAGCATACCCTGAGAGCAGGCCTCCAACAAAAGCCAGAGAGAGAGCCCCAGGCTTCTTGCAGGACGACCAGGCAGTTAGAATGAGACCGGATGAAACGACTACAACCATAACCGAAAGAACGTCTGACAGGGCAAATTGACCAAAGTTGATCACCCCGGGGGACAACCCTTCAAGAAGACCGAGATAAGCAGCGTAATAGTCACCGATAATAGACCGGATTGCAAGGTATATGACTAAAGGAAGTATGACTAAGGCAACCCTGTTTACCCAGGGAGCTACCGTCTCAGTTGATGCGCCAGTGGCAAAGGCCCCTACAGCAATGACGGCTGGATAACCGGGAGGAAACCAATAAGTCGGCTGTAGTGAACAATCCAGTTCATCGTCGACTTCAAAAGGGCGTGCTTGGGAGCCGTTGCCGGCTAATATGGAGCGAGCCTGCTCAATGTACTCTGCACTATCGGTCCCAAATGGTTGAGGAGCCAGCCGGATAGAGACCAGCAAAGCGAGTATTCCTACAGCTAGGGCGGCTGTTATTAGTGTGTATTTCATGATCGCCTTTCAACAACATCGTGATTATCACAGGTTGAACCGGAATAATGCATCAATTTGTGCGCAATGCATCCGAACCCCATTTCAGGGTCGGATTCTGCCCGAAAAAACTTCTGCAACAACCCTAAAACCGTACAATTTCGCAATCGAAGATGCAAGTAATAGGTCAATGATAATGGTTTTTGCAATTTCAGGACACACCTCCTTCCCCGCAGTTGACAGCCTTGTTTCCCGCCAGCCGGCTGGCCACAGGCTAATAGGAGGCCTCAGCAGCGAGAAAGGGAAAAAGCCGACGCAACATGCACATGCCACTTCCCGGCATGGTAGATCATCCCGGCCCCGACCTTTACAAGCCGCTTGATGACCCAGTCTATGGATGGCTTGAAGCTCTCAAAACGATATCCAATATCACTTCGCAATATGCTTGCAAAATAACAGAGAAAATCGTAGCACTGCTTGCCACTGTACGTAACAAATCTCTGAGGTGCCCACCCGTTCAGGTTCAGCGGAAGTCCATATTCCTTGCCAACAGGTGAATTTTGCGATTTTTCAATATATGATTTGCTTATGGAACCTTAACTGAGAAGCGGCAGAGGGCAGTCGTGAAGCCCTAATTGTGCGCATTCGCATTCGTGGTCCGACCTGCCAAATCATTGCTGCTCAGGGAAAGAGTGGCCATAACCGGCCATTTTTTACTCTTAAAATGCGGTTTTTGGTAAAATTGCCTTCGTAAGGGGGGTCTCCTCGGATTACACAGGGTAGCGGGTTGCGGGTTTCCACTCAGTCCTCAGCACTCAGTCCTGAGTCAGCGACGCTAAAGCTCGACTGCTTCCCCGCTCCTCAGTTCATCAGCTTTTGTCCCACTCACCCATTTACCTATTCGCCTACTCACCTGCTTTTTCGCATTCGGGGTCGGACCTGCCAAATCATTGCTGCTCAGGGAAAGAGTGGCCATAACCGGCCATTTTTTACTCTTAAAATGCGGTCATAAAATTGCCTTCGTAAGACGGGTCTCCTCGGATTACACAGGGTAGCGGGTTGCGGGTTTCCACTCAGTCCTCAGCACTCAGTCCTGAGTTAGCGACGCTAAAGCTCGACTGCTTCCCCGCTCCTCAGTTCATCTGCTTTTGTCCCACTCACCCATTTACCTATTCGCCTACTCACCTGCTTTTTTTCTTTTTGCCGCTTCTGGTTGCCGTTTGTATTGCCGCTTCTGGTTGCCGTTTGGCAGGGCCAAATCCGCGCGTGGTAAAATCTTGCCCGATTAAGACGAAGTGACAATGCGCAGAAGGCTGAGGGAGTTAAGGCTGAAGGCTGAAGGCAAAACGAGCAAACGCCCCGTCACTGCCCTTCAGCCTATCTGCCTTCAGCCTGATTCCCCTCGCCTGAAAGGAAATGAAGTCATGCCGGTAGTGCCAAACAGCGATTTCGTGCAATCCGTGATGCCCCGGGGCCAGATGGCCTATAACACAATCGACCACGCAACCCCCGAGGCCTTCGGCGGCCAGGTCGGAGCTACCCTCCAGCAAACCGGCAACATGCTGGAGCAGCACTCTATCCAGCGCCGGCAGCTCGCCAACGAAACGAACGTAAATGATATCTACGTGAACCAGTTTTCGCCGGCGGCCAGAGACATCTACAGCAATTACATGAAGCTCGAGGGCAAAGACGCAGAAGCTCAGTTCTCGGCATTCCAGCAGCAGATGAACGATCTTCGGACGCAGATAAGATCCGGCCTGCCGAATATGATGCAGCAAAAGGCGTTCGACGAAGCAGCCACCCGCCGGGTCGAGGCGGACCTGGATGGCATGGCGAGATACGGCGCTGCACAAACGAAGGCTTGGGAATGGAATACGCACACGGCCGTCATGGCCGATCTGGTAAACGAGGCCGAGGCAAACTGGAATAACCCGCAACGCCTTCAAAACGTGCGGGACCGGATGGATAACGAAACAGCCAACTATGGCTCGAAGCACGGCTGGAGTGGGGACGTTTTTCGGTACCAGGTCGGCCAGAATAATGACAGCCTCTGGAGCGCCGTCATAAAGCGTCAAGCCCTTACCGACCCAGCCGGAGCGATGCGAACCTATCAGGACCAGGTCTCGGCCGGAAGGATTTCAGGGCGCGTTCAGGGAGAGCTTGAGGGGTTCTTTAAGCCCATCCAGGATTTGCAGAGCGCTCAAAACGCCTACGGCAAGGTGACGGGTGGGGCTATGGCCCGGGCGATCTCGGCGGAGGCACAGCGCCAGGGAGTCGATCCGGGCACGGCGCTAACGATCTGGAGCGCTGAGGGCGGCGTTACGAACCCGGAGACAAAGAACCCTGCTTCGCCGGCAACCGGGATATTCCAGTTCATGCCCGGGACATGGTCGGATATGGGCGGAACGGACCAGGACCGCCTTGACGCCAAACGTCAGGTCGAGCTCGGAGTGGCCCTCACAAAGCAAAACAATGCCGCCCTCGCTAAAGACCTTGGCCGTGAGCCGCAGCCATGGGAAGTCTATCTTGCACACCAGCAGGGCATAGGCGGGGCTGCAGCACTTCTTCACGCCGACCCGAACGCCAACGCGGGTGATGTCGTCGGAAACCTGAAAGCTATCGCGCTCAATGGTGGAACTCCCGGCACGACCGCCGGCCAGTTCATAAATACCATCAAGAGCTACGTCGATAAGCATTCGATGATGTACGCCGCAAACGGTGTCCCCACCGCTCAGAATCTTTTGCAAAATTATGAAACAGGACTTCAGGCCGTGACCGATCTTGCCAGGCTGGAAAGCCCCGGAGACCCCACGGCGGAGGCAAGGTATCGAAGCCATTACATCCAGCAGATGGGCCAACAGCTCCATGCCGAGAATATGACCAATCAGGCGAACTGGAACATCGTCAATGCGGCATTGAACGGTCCAAACGCCATTAAATCCGAACAGGATCTATTAACGAATCCTCGGCTGATGGATGCTTACAACGCCGTTTTAAAAACCGATCCTTCCGCTTACAAAGTAGTGAATAACGCCATCAACACTAACGCTATGGCCATGTGGGACCCGCCCGCGACAGATAAGACCAATCAACTCTACGACAACCTGAACGGCATGAAAGATACGGACCGGGAGCAGTTTAAGGATATCAATCTCATGTCATATTACGGCGGGATGCCGGTTGCTCAGTTGAACAGTCTGATAGATGCACAGGACAGGATTCGTAAAAATGATCCAACCGAGGCCGCGAAACACACGAATCTTATTTCCTCGATCTCCGCTGTTAAGGATCTAACAATCCAGGCAGCCGCTTCCGCCGAATCCCCGTTCTACAAAATGGATCGCACTTCGCCCTTCCTTCCCGAGCAGCAAAAGTGGAATGGATTTGTAAGCAAATACGGTCAGGCCCTCGATGACTGGCAGCAGAACAACAGCGGCAAAATCCCCACCGACATGCAGAAACGCGAAATCGCCCGGGGAATTCTTTTTCCGAACGGCACACCAAACCAACCTGCAACTGCACCCTCAGCCCCGGGAAAGTCCGGACAACCTTTACAGGCCGCCCCTGGAGACAACCCTGAGAACAGCGACCCGTTCGGTTTATGGGTGGCCGGGCAGCTCCAGACGCACGGAAGATTAGTATCGGACGATACGATCACCGCCGCCAAAAGAGCCATGATTGCCCAGAATCCCAACATCGAAAAGGAACGGAATCTCCCACTTTAAGGTAGCCACTTCCCTATATCGGTTGACGCATATCCCCGGCTATGGCATTATCGGCCAAAATCCTTGGAGGATAGTGCTATGGCTCCGCCCATCGAATATACTTTTTGGGGATATTGGGGAGCTATAGCTATGAAAATTCCGAAGTTGCTATTCTATTCGTGGCGATCAGTATTCGCAATCCCTTTATTCTTACTTTTTATTGTAAACCTGTTCTTTCGGCAAATATATGCCTGTTTAGCTGAAAAATGGAGAATTTTCTCTGGTCGCCGGTCCGTTGCTGTCGTGGTTGGCCTTGTTTTATTGTGGGGGTTAATGGTGGCTATCTACGAAAGGGATAGACAACTTTATTCGGATTATAAATCTATTGAAGAACAATACAAACCAGGAATACGAGCAATAATAGACGAAATAGTTGCAAGCAATGATGTGGAGGGACCACTAGCGGTGCAATTTAACACTTTTGTTATCGTAGTCGTAAGTATAAGAAATGTGGGGGAACCAACTGGCTTGGAAAATTGGAAATTGGAAGTCGATCTTACCAATGGGAGGAAGTTAGAGGCAAGACCCATAACCATTCCAGCCGAGCAAATTAAAATGAAAAAAGGAACATCGGATCAGCAACATGATTTACTGATAAAAGACAGTAGTGCTTTGGATGAATTGGCCATGAAGCCTATAACAAAAGGAGCAATACTTAGGGGCATACTATTATTTGATGTCCCAATTGCTCAGAAGGACTTTCTAATAGGATCGCACATTGTGTTGACGTTTAACGATGTATTTAACAATGGCTATAGTATATCGCAAACATTAACGACTATCTTGGACAGTCCAGGCTCCTTGCATTTACCTGGGCTTGATATAGTTAAATAAAACAAGTTGCCTTAAACGTCGATAATCTCTTTCATTTCAAGTTGCATCCCCTCTGGACCTGGAAAGGCTCTGGCAAAATTCCTTTTAAAGTTTGGCCAATTGGCCGACGCTCTCATAACCGTGGGATCTGGAGTCGCCCATTGAAAGGCAGCGGTCAAGAGTAAAGTTTCCCCCATTCCGGAACAATTCCTTTTTCTGAGATGGCTCTTTACCGCAAAGCTCCCGAGTGGGGCCCGTGCGGAGCCAACTCATTT
>JBEKPW010000215.1:0-6767 GCA_049520315.1 Syntrophobacteraceae bacterium | reverse complement strand
TAAAATTGTTCCCATTTCCCATCCTCCTTTTCTTTAGCCCCAAGTGACTCATACGCGGCCTCTTGCGCTGTAGGAACGCCGGCGGCTCTGCCTCAGTCGGCCATGGGGGTGAGTTGATAAGAGATCGCTTTTTGCTGGTTTGAAAAAATAAGCACCTGCTGTAGATGCTGTCAACGGCATTTACATGCCGATTTTTTTGGGAAGTGATGAAAAAAATCATCGGGGTGTGTCATTGTGTTACGGGGGAATGATGGGCAGCTCGACGTAAATTGGTCTTCAGGCGCGTTGTCTTGCTCGCGGGGTTCTTTGCCCGGATTTCATGTCGAATTACTCCTGTTAAAATTGCGGGGGCTATCTTCAGTCGCGAAACTCAGTGGACCAGGATGGCGGGTTTTTCAACCTCTAAAGCCCCGATGTAAAAATATCGAGCCGGACTCTCTGCCGGCAGCCATTCGGATCAATTTACCACCACCGAGTGGCAAAACCTTCAGTGGCCGCATTCTTCTCCTTTGCTTCAAGCTGGGCATCTAAGGTTCAAGGCTCTGCAACCCCTTCCTGCGCACCTTTCCCCGGGATCAAATATGGAGGTCTCCATCCTTCGAGGTTCGTCGTTGAGCCCGTCCACACGCTGTCCAGGAATCGTTTGTGCCATTCCAGGAAACTTTGCCATGCAATAAAAGCCGCGTGCGCTGGGAATCAGCACTTGACAAAAGGTTGTATCGAATTACATTCCATCAAAATTATTTTAACAGAAAGGCGCGTGCAATGACATTCAATCTTCCTGACCTTCCGGCTTATTCAGGGCCACTGGTGTCTCTAATTGCCGGTCTGTTAGTTCTAATCATGCCCAGGCTCTTGAATTATGTTGTGGCGTTCTACTTGATCATTACAGGTATCTTAGGGTTGCTTCATCGATAACTGGAAATGATTCACCCTATTCAGGAGACTCAGCCAGATTGGCGTCTACGTGAATTGTACAAGTGCCATTCCCCGACAACGGTTTCAGCAGGTTCTCCACCTCCTTGGCTATGTCGTGCGCTTCCACTATGGTAAGATTGGGTGCCACCTCAATGTGTATATCAGTGTGAACCGCATTTGGTCCAATATACGCCGCGCGCAAATCGTGTACTGCCAGCACACCAGGCACGGAAGAAGCGAGGTTGTCCATCTGGGTCATGACGTCTTTCGATGGTGCTCGCCCCAGTAGATATGACATATTCTCCCGAAACAACCCAACCGCATTCACCGCGATAATCGTCGCCACCACGATCGCTGCGATAGGATCGGCAATTGGCATTCCCCATAAAACGCACAGAGTTCCTATCAGCGCCGCCAACAAACCCAATTCATCGTTTTTCAGTTCCAGAAATCTCGCCTTCGCCGCCGCGCTGTGACTCTTTTGCCGCAAAAGCTTTAGCAAGGGAACCGCTGCCAGGATCATCGAAACTATCAACACCCCCAGTGCCAATGACACATTCCGGTATGCAGGTGGCTCGTGTCCGAATAAGTGGGGAAGGGCTTCTCTGTAGAGCTCAAAGCTCGTAAAAGAGATAAAAAGGGTGGCGGCAACCAGAGCCGCAAGGTTCTGTGCACGGCCATGGCCAAACATGTGTACGCTATCAGCCTCGCGACGCGAATAACGCTCTGCTATCAAAAGAAACCCGACAACGAATATATCGCTCAACGTATGCAATGCTTCCGCCAAAAGCGCCATCACTCCTGACATGAAGTACACGATTAACTTGAGGGCAAAAAGAGAAAATAGAGCCCCAGTGTCAACTGTAAGCTGCGAGCATCTTCGTTTTGTTTCATGAATGCGGCCAACCTTGCTTTTTTCACATACGGGCGGTCCAATTATTGCGTATGCCATTACATGTCCAATGAAACTGTTGCCGCAGTAAACTCGCCAATTGAGATTGAAGTGTAACATGCGAATTGAAAAGAACGCAACGCTTCTGTTGCACGCAACAATCTTTCTATGCCAGGTCGCACCCCCGTATGGCACTCACCAGGCCCTAAGTAAGCGTAATCATGGTGCAAAGTTAAAGTGGAAAGGCTATCGGTCTTTTGGGCATAGAAGTTGCTCAAAGATGACTGGAGATTGGTATCTTTTAATTTGAAAAGGAGGAAAAGGATGACGACGATATTAGAATATGTGCGCGAGAAGCTTAATTTGGCAGCAGACCGAATTGTGGAGCTTCTAACAGGATCAAGTGGATACAAGGCGCAAGAAGTGAAAGCACGGATTCCGAACGTTCGGCAAGTTGTTGACGCTCGCCACGCTCAGCGCCTTCCGCCTTCCGGTCTTCCCTGTGATCGACATTAAATTTAACAGGAGTGAGGGCGTCGCGAAGGAGTGCCGGAGCCTCAATCGATTGCAAACCTCTGTTGACAAGGGATTACTGTCACGATTACGATCTGGCGTGCGGGGCGCTCACCGATGAGGGACGCCCATGAAATTATGCGTTTCTGTTCGTTCATGATTTTGCTATACGTAAAGGAGTCTTTCCCATGAATCGTACAAAACTCGGCTTTTTTGTTCTGATCTTTCTTTTTGGCGCAACACTTCTGGTTCCGGTGCTCTTAACCGGTATTGCTTCGGCATCCTGCGGCGCCTACGCCCGTGACTACGACCGCTGCGCTGTCCGTGACTACGACCGCTGCGCTGTCCGTGACTACGACCGTTGCGCTGTCCGTGACTACAACCGCACCGCTGTCCGTGACTGCGACCGTTGCGACCGCTGCTCTTCCGTCAGTGAGTACCGTTGCGACCTCAACAGCTGCTCTTGGACCCGCGACTACGGCTGTTGCAACAGCCGTTAGGGGTGCGCGGCATGCATGTGACTCTGGAGGGAAAAGTATATCCTCATTGCCATTGAGGTAAGGTACCGTCCCTTTTTATGGACTATAGGATAAGACTTTTGTTGCCGAGAAGCACTAGAAATGTATAGCTGGCAAGTGTCGTCACAATTTGTTTACTTTCTCTTCTCGTAGGATTTTGTCAGTTACTGTGATGGCGTCAACAACCAAAACCAGAGATATGTTGAAGCTACAGCGTTCACTTTCGCTTCGTTTTACTCTCCCAAGTATCGCCGGAATCCTTACATTACCAATGTTTTTTGACGGTGGCCGCTCTTTTGCCGTTCACCCCTGCGGAAGTTTAGCTCGGGTTTGTGGCGCCTCCGACTTTCTTTTTCCTCTTATTGACAGTCACGCTGGTGGCCTACCTGTTGGTGTTGGCGGTAGAAGGCATGAAACAATGGTTCTTCCGGCACTTCGCCACTGAGTGAAGCTGAAGGGTGAATTCTTATCTCATGATGGACAAACGACAAAATATAAATCAGGTAGTGGGTCGGCTATGCAGCTTCGTGCTGAGGGTAGCGTGTTCTTTCAGAAGCAACCAGGGGTTCTTGTTGTCCGGAGCTGTTGCCTATTATACCTTGTTGTCAATTGTACCCCTTTCAATCCTCGCCCTCGTTGTGCTGACACATTTTATAGAAGAGCAGGAGTTGATTCACACCTTATCAACGTACCTGGACATGGTGATACCCGGCTATGCAGCGACTTTGACCGAACAGGCGCGGGCATTCCTTGAGCACCGTAAGGTGGTCGGTATCATCGGTTTCATCGTCATGCTGTTTTTCAGTTCCATAGCCTTTTCCGTGCTTGAAAACGCCATGTCGGTGATCTTTTTCCAACAAGCCAGAATCCAACGTCGCAACTTTCTCATGTCCGCAATTATTCCCTATGTATATATCTTTGTGATGGGACTGGGAATAGTACTGGTGTCGTTTATTGTGGGTGCAATCGAGACACTGGAAAGCAGGCACTTGACATTGCTTGGCTGGAGCTTCAACTTTGGGGGCGCTACCAGCGTGGCGCTGCATATCCTGGGGATAGTTGGCGAGGTGCTGATGATCACCTCCATCTATCTGGTGATGCCTGTGGTGCGGGTTAGATTTCGTCACGCACTCATCGGCGGGATAATCGCAGCGGTTTTATGGGAGATCATCCGCCGTGTGACGATCTATTATTATACGGTCGTATCTATGGTAAATGTAATTTACGGTTCCATGGCAATAACGATGGTTGCCCTTTTCAGCATAGAGTTTGTAGCAGTAATCCTGCTGTTGGGAGCCCAGGTTATTGCAGAACTTGAGTGCAAACCCGATGAATCGATCAAGGAGGAACGATCAGGATTTGAGACATGATTGTCTGATGCCATGTCATAAAATGTCATTTAGGATTGTCCTAAGGTTTCTTCATCCATGCCCCAGAAGTATATAATCTGTGGAGCAGTGGAGCTATGTTCTTTAATGAACTGCATGGATAAGCAAATTCTTGGGAGTCAAAACGGTCAAAATCTTTAAGAAGAGATGCGAGGCGTGTGGGCACGAATTTGAATCCTTAATCCTCCAGTAATAGAAGGGCGCGTGGGTGAACTATTCCCTCGTGTCGGATTTATTGTGAACAACTCGAATATGAAAGCAATAAGGGTGATGGCGACCCCCAATGAGAAGATCAATTGGCAGCACGGCCGCTTTTGGAAGCGCCGATGAATGGAGATGAACGCATGGCACCCTCGGACCAATTCGCCAAATCATCGTGGATGTTGGCGTCGATCGCCGTGATGGTTGCGGCCCTTTACCTGGCCAAGGGCTTGCTGGTCTCCTTGACGCTGGCCGTGCTGCTGAGCTTCCTGCTCAGCCCGGGGTGCGACTGGCTCGAGCGGCGAGGGCTGGGCCGTATTCCAACTGTATTGGTTACGGTATTCGTGGGCTTCGCGGTGCTGGGTGCGGTGGTATGGACGGCAGTGGTTCAAATGAACGATTTGGCCCCCAAAATGCCTGAGTATCAAGACAACATTCAAGCGAAACTCCAAGTGGTGAATAACTATTTCATCGCCGCGCTGAGCAAGGTAACAAGATCAGCCGAAGACATCCAACAGAATCTCCCGAAAGAGGAAAAGGCCGAGGGGCCACAGGGGACTCCAGAGCGGCCGTACTCGGTTCGCGTACTTTCCCCGACGGCGAGCCCACTGCAAGTCCTGGGTGGAACGTTCGGCACACTGATCCAAGGGTTGGGGTCGGCCGCCATCGTCTTCGTTCTCGTGGTTTTCTTTCTGGTGCGGCGAGAGGACTTGCGCGATCGTTTCATTCGCCTCGTGGGAAAAGGTCAAGTGCACCTGACCACGCCCATGCTGGAAGACGCCGCCAAGCGGGTCAGCCGATTCCTCTCGATGCTGTTTCTCGTCAATTTCACTTTTGGAGTTGCGGTCGGCATCGGGCTCTACCTGATCGGCGTGCCCAATGCCATTCTGTGGGGGATCCTGGCCGCAATATTGAGGTTCGTTCCCTACATCGGCGCGTGGATTGCCGCCGCGGCGCCGATTGGTTTGGCGATGGCCATCTCGACGGGCTGGCTGGCGCCCATCCTCACATTTGTGCTGTTTGGGGGCTTGGACCTCTTCTGTGGTAATATCCTGGAGCCATGGCTTTACGGCAAGGGCACCGGTGTGTCGGCGGTGGCGGTCGTGGTGGCGGCGGTCTTCTGGACATGGTTGTGGGGGGTTCCAGGACTGCTGCTGGCGACCCCGTTGACAGTGTGCCTCTTGGTCATCGGCAAGCACGTTCCCCAACTGTCCTTCCTAGACATTCTGCTGGGAGATGAGCCGGTGTTCGAGCCCAGAAGGCGGGTCTATCAGCGGCTTCTGGCAGGAGATCAAGAAGAGGCAACCGAATTGGTTGACGACGATCTTGAGAACAAGCCGCTGGTCGAGGTCTACGACACGCTGCTCATCCCGGCTCTGGCTTTGGCCGAAACCGACTGGCATCGCGGCGAACTGGACGAGGGCAGGCACAAGTTCATTTTGCAGAGCCTGAGGGAGATGATAGACGAAAGGGATGAGGGCCAGCAGGAAGTGCAGGCGAAAGAGGGTATCGAGGACGGCATCTCGCCGCGGCCGCGCATCCTCTGCCTGCCCGCTCGCGACCAGGCGGATGAAATCGCCGCAATGATGCTGGCGCAATTGTTGGCGACAGGCGAATGCCTTGTGCGGTCCGTCTCATTTGCGGCCGCGGCCGGCGAGTTGGTTGATCTTGTCGAGGGGCGCAAACCCGACCTGGTGTGCATTTCCGCCACGCCACCCGCCGCCGTGCTGCATGCTCGCCATATGTGCAGGCGCGTTCGTAGTCGATTTCCGGAAGTACTCGTGGTCGTTGGATTGTGGAACACACAGGGCGATCTGAGCAAGGCGAAAACGCGCATCGGTGGCGGCGCCACAACGCATGTCGTTGCGACGTTGGCAGAGGCGCAAGGACAGGTCCACCTGCTGATCCACCCGCTCTTGCGGCCTTCCGAGCAGGCAAGTTCAGCCGAATGACCCAGCGTCTTTGCAGTAGTCTCTACTACAATCGCAGCTCGTATTTGCTCGGTGGGGGGCATTCTCGGGCTTGGAGTTAACACATAGGAAATTGAGCCATGAAAACAAAATCAGTGCCATCCCGACTATAATATCATATCAACATCGTCAGCATCGGCCGTCGTAAAGCGAGCAACCTTCGAACAGGGATGCCACGCAGAATTACCTTCCGGATCTCCCGTCGGACCTGCGAACCATTTTCTGGAATGCTGGGGCTATGAACGCAGGAGAGGTTAAAGTTTTTTGGCGGACGCATAGAGGTTGGCGAGAGCTTTGGCTGTCTCGCCGATGACCACGGCGTACGTTGCAATATGGTCGGCGGTTTCGATGGCTTTGCTCGTTTCAC
>JBEKPW010000214.1:0-6782 GCA_049520315.1 Syntrophobacteraceae bacterium | reverse complement strand
AGGTATCTGACGAACATCGTCCGTGCCGCGGCATAGGTGATGCTCTCATATTTCTTTCCATAAGCCAGCACATCTTCTCTTGGGTCCTTTTGCTCCAGCCAGGCAACCAGGGCATCTTTCGCATCCGCACTGAAATAAACAACCCTTCCCACTCCCGTCTTCTTTGCCTCGTAGTTGGTGGGGTCTTTTGCTTGATGGGAGCGGTGTGAGTCGAGAGGCTCCCGCACCGTTCTGCGAGGGACTGGGGGTGCAATTCCCCCGGTCTACTCACCGAGATCTTTATGCGGAACGGACGATATACTATTGGGCCACTTCCGAGCGATGACCAACAGATGCTTTTTTCGGAATACGAACGGATCGTTGTCCCGATGACTTGTTAGGCGATGCTTTTTCATCTCGCCGTTGTCCTTGGTCAAGAGCTGACGCCGCCTCTGGTTCGTGGTGAGCGGCAGTGTGTATCGATTTTCCTCAATCATTTTGGTCTAAGCAAGTCTTAGCGTGTTCCGAGCATGCCCTTTATAGCCGGTGGGCGCCGGTCAGCCCATGGCCTCGCCGCCTCAAGCTGAGCGGCAAGACGGAAAAGGGTCGCTTCGTCGCCAAAGCGCCCGATGAATTGGACGCCTATTGGCAGGTCATCAGAATTCCAAAAGAGCGGCACCGACATGGCAGGTTGCCCGGTGGCGTTGCAGATAGCCGTAAAGGGCACGAACTCACGCTCACGACGAAATCCCGCCAAAGGATCATCAGGTTGAGAGTTGAAAGTGCCAAGGGGCACAGGGGGTTGGCCAAGCGTCGGCGTAATCCATACGTCGTAATCAACAAAGGAACGGGCAACCAAACGCCCTATGCTTTGGAGTGTCTGCACACTCATTAGATAATCGACGGCGGTGAACCGCTGTCCCATTTCATAGAGTGCCCAGGTTAATGGCTCGACCAAATCCGGTTTTAGAGTCTGCCCAGTCCGACGAGCTATGCGGCTCAAAGTCGCTGCACAATCTGCCGTCCATAGCGTAGCGAAGGCCTTAGCCATCTTCTCGCCGTCCAGCGCCGGGGCCGCCTCCCCAACCTCGTGTCCCAAATCGGCACAAAGCGAGGCTGCATCTTGTACTGCACTGATACAGTCAGGATGTATTGAAACACCGGTTGGCGCTACCGTGGTGAAAGCGATGCGGAGCCGTCCCGGATCAACCCCCACTTCTTGAGCAAAGGGGCGCTGTGGCGGAGGCGCACAGTAAGGGTCTCCGACATCAGGGCCTGAGGTTGCGTCGAGCAACGCCGCGCTGTCCCGCACCGACCGAGTGATAGCGTGTTCGGCAACCAATCCATTCATGATGTCGCCGAAATTCGGACCGAGGGGATTGCGGCCTCGGGTGGGCTTTAAGCCAAAAAGTCCGCAACACGAGGCAGGAATGCGGATCGATCCGCCACCGTCGTTGGCGTGAGCCATGGAAACCATGCCGGCGGCTACCGCCACTGCTGAACCCCCGCTGGAGCCTCCGGGTGTCCGTTCCAGGTCCCATGGGTTATGACACGGTCCGAAGAGATGTGATTCCGTGGTTGGCAGAAGACCGAATTCGCACAGGTTGGTTTTTCCCAGGATGATCAGTCCGGAGCGTTTGAGCCTGACAACAAGTTCGCTATCGTAATTCGGCACAAAATCACGCATCAGCGCCGATCCAAGTGTCAATCTCACGCCCTTGTAAAAGGCAAGCAAGTCCTTGAGAAGAAAAGGCACTCCAGCAAATGGCCCATCAGGCATCTTGCCGGTGGCCGCGGCAAACGCATGGTCATACATTGGTGTTACGACAGCGTTCAGCGCAAGGTTCAAAAGTTCAATGCGCTCAATCGCCGCTTCCACCAATTCTACGGGTCGCACTTCCTTGCGACGCACCAACTCAGCCTGGGCGGTAGCGTCAAGAAATGCAAAATCGCTCGGTTCTGCCATGATTCGTTCTTCTCCCTTAATGAACTGCGCAAGCCGGTTTCACAAAAAAACAAGATTGCCGATGCTCCTTCCCGGCAGGCTCGGGTTACGACGGCCCCCAAAAGGGTCTCAGATATCGGAGGCGTTCACTTCTTACCTTCTACCGGAGAAAAATGAATTTTGACGCCGTCGATTTCAACCGCTGTTTTGGAATATGTCATCTTGTGGATTATCTTACCGTCTTGGAATGTAATAACATCGACTCCGCGGCGTTTCTCCGGCTTTCCCTCGAATCCTTTTTCCGAAGACGGCCAATCCAGTTGCCAACGGTAGAGGACCTTCTGCGCCTTTTCATCAGCAAACAAATCTTCTGTAGTGAACCGGAATCCGCCGTGATTTTTGAACCATGGCGCCCACGCCTGATACAGGTTCTGTTTGCCTTGAACCCTGCCGCCCATCCAGTTTTCGAAAACAACCTCCTCATGGAAAAGGTCCATGACTCCGTCGATATCATGTTCGTTCCAATGCTTTTCCCAATCGACCATAGTGTTTATGATTTCTTCTCTCTTCAGGACCATAAATACCTCCTCTTGTCGAAGCCGGACATCAGGATGCCCAACCTCATTTTGAGGTCGGATTCCGTCCGGGAAAGTTTTTGAAATGCCTAACGTCCATAAAGCATATATTGTCCCGATCAAAACGGTAAACAAATGATTCGAAAACAGCGAAGATTTTGGCGTTCCATTTCTGAAGGCGGAGGAGAGCTGTGATGAATTTTACAGAGACGACCCTCAGCGTGTGGGATGTCCATTGGATATTCGATGATTGAAACCCACCAAAAACCATTCAGGCATGAAATCCACACCGAAAACTTGGCTGGTTGCGCCGGACGCATAGGTTTCTTGAGGGCTCCTGCCTTGTCTTTTTTACTAAATCTTTGAGCTCTTTTAGTGTATATACTCCCCCCTGGACTCCAAATCCCGGATCTGGAATCCATTATACGAGCAATGTACCTGTTGCTTCCCGGAAACCGTCCATGGCCCCTTCTGGATGAAGCCATCCGGGGAGATGACTGTATTGATGAAACTAATCTTCATCAACTACGAACATTTCCACTTTGCACTTATCGCATACCGCATGGTCAAGGTCCACCACAATGACGTTTCCGCATACAGGACACTTTGCCACCAAAACTGCAGGGTCGGAAATTAAATGTTTGATGTCGGTTGGATAGATATTCATGCCTAGTCCTCCTCTCGAATTTCGACCCGGGCGAATCTCCTGATTTTACAGGATGGCAGGCGACATTCTCGTAGAGCAGGAGTGACTACAAAGCAGCTTGGCTAACCAAGTGTGGTTTTTGCGGAACGAATGCCGCCAAACCTTCCCCTATTAGCAGGGATCTTTCATAACTTCGACAGCCGCAACATAGCCTAGGCACATTGTGTGGCGCAAGTCAAGCCAAAAACAACAAGCTTTTATGATAAAAAATAGCAGTGATATTAATTATTTGGATGATATGGGCTGCGGCGTGATAAACAGCTGTGCCTGCCCTCTCGAACTCACCATACGATCTGCCGCTCACAGGGTCATGAGATGGGAATCGGACGGGCGCCCAACCTTGAATGCCTTCATCATAACCCTCCCACACAAGCTATGGGTTAACGCCGAAAGGGACCGTCTCCCAACGCAAGGCGGGCAGGGGCGGGTCACTTATTGAAAAAATCCTACCAGCAAAGAGTGCGGTCCTCGGCGACCTTCCTGCCGCCTCCTGCTCTTTCAGAATCCTTATTATCTACCTGTTCTTCTTCATTGCTGTCCACTGGCAAGCTCATTCCAATCGGAGGACTCCAAGTTAGACTGGCTCAGTTTTCGGGGGCGAGATCAAAGCAAGTGATGCAGACCGAAAAGAAGCAGCCCGAAAAAATCGGGGTAATAACGTCTTGAAAATTGGCCACCCTCTCCCGGGGGAATCAACCTTCGCCAATACGATGAAATCAACGCATTTTACAGTATGATCAGAGCATCTTGATTGCGGGATGCCCACCACAATCGGCAAGTCAATATTTGCCTCTTCCTCCTTCAGAGGAGCGGGGCAATGTTTGCGGTTATCCGCTCCATCGGAAGCGGATAACCGCTATTCTGCAAAGCCGTTTAACTCGCCAACATAAGCTTGAATAGTTCGAGAAGTCCTTACATCTTCCTCCTCCCATCCGCACGCAATCAAAGTGAAGGCTGGTTGACGGCCAGGTCGGACGCGTACAGGAGACCCTCCCGGATGAGCAATGAGAAAAGCTGAGTAGACAGTATGAGGCCGCTTGCCGTGGAATGATTTAGAAAAGCAGGCTACCAGCCGTGATCGGATTAGAATTGTGGACGCGCAGCTCTACACTAACCTGCGCAATGGTCTCTGGGCGGTCGCCGCACGTCATTGTGACAAAGAAACAGCGGATAAGGAAAAGCTCAGACTCAAGGCAATTGTTCCCGATGCATTCGTGAGATCTGGATGGTAAAGGCAATCCAGTGCATCATGTTTGCCGCAAGTGAACTGCACAATGGCTGCACCGATAAACTTCGTTCTCCAAATCCTGTTTCGGAGAAGCCTGGCAGGGGCGAGCGGTACCGAGTTAAAAAAAGGACGCCCTGCCGGAGCAGGGCGTCGAATTACTTAATAAACGGTAAATATATTAGGTACCCAGAACGCGCAGTTGTGCTCGGCGGCAAAGTTCGATTCGGTCCTTGGCCACGGCGGAATGAGTGACTGGAACTGATCAGCCGTCAAATTGTACTGCGGCCAGAACGGCGTTAAGAACGAGTTCGGATTGCCGGTGCGGGCGAACTGGGTCCAATATCTGATCATGTTGGCCGACAGAATTTCCTGGATCGGGTTGAGCGGGACCTTGTACAAGGATTGGGTGATTTTGAAGATGTACTGGAGTTCAGACGCATGGGCCGCGCCATACGGGAAGCCAGCTGCCGGCAGGAACAGCTCCGGCGCGTTCTCATCGTTGAACTCGTATGCGAAGGTCGGCACATACTGCGCGATCATCTGGATCGAATCGCGCGAGGGGCACGCGAAAATTGCGTCGGTGCCAACCGCGCTCAGTGCGATGCTGTACTCCACCGCGGAGCCGTAGCTCGAATAGTTGGCCGCCGGATACTCGCCGAGGATTCCCGGCGACGGCGGCGGCGTCAGCGGGGGGGGCGGCGGGTTCGGCTCCGCCAGTTCGAACAAATCCCCGATGAGGGTCGGATAGGTCGCTGAGCAGACCTGAGTTCCCACAGGCCCCAGAGCACCGGAAAGCACGAATTCAAGCGCGACGAAGAGGCGAGCTTCGTCATGATTCGAGCCTTCCATCACCGGCACCCGGTTGAACTCCCCGCTATCAAGCAGCACTCCGATTCTATCAGGCAGGACATAGCTGTCCACGTTCGGCGCGAGGACCGTGGAGATCGCGCTGGCGTAGGGAGAGTTGAGGAGCGTGGCGAGCGGAAGGGCGCGCAGGCACGCGGCCGTCGTGCAGGGGGTGCTTAGGCTTGTGGCGAACGCCTCGCCATATCCTTCGGCCGTTGCGAGCGGGACGGTATTCAACTGATACGCACCGCTCTCAATGATGGCGCGTTGGAACAGCCCCTTGGCGAGCGGCGAGGCCAATTGCACATGCACGCTCATGCCGCCGGCGGATTCACCGAAGATTGTCACGTTATCCGGATTTCCGCCGAAATTCTTGATGTTTTTTTTCACCCAAAGGAGCGCAGCCTGCTGGTCCAGGAACCCATAATTGCCGGATGCGGGGCTGGGCCCCCCGTTGCCCAACGCCGGATGCGCCAGGAATCCCAAAATGCCCAGGCGATAGTTTAACGTGACGACAACGACACCTTCAGCGACCAGCTTGGTCGGATCGTACGTGTCGCTCTCTCCCTCCACGAACGCGCCGCCATAGATCCACACCATTACCGGGAGGTTCTGCCAGCCTTTAGCGTATATTGGAGTAAACACATTCAGGTACAGGCAATCTTCCGTCCCGCTCGCCACACCGAAAGGGCCGGCCAACTGCGGACAGTGGGGGCCGAATGCCTTCGCCTGGAGCGTCGTCCCCCACCAAGCCGCTGCCGGTGGCGGCGGCTCCCACCGGTTTTCGCCGGAGACCGAACCCGCGTACGGGATTCCAAGGAACTCGTTCATCGTCGCGGTCTGCAGTCCCGAGACAGGGCCCTTGTCGGTGGAAACGACGACCTGATCGGAATCGCATTGCATTTCTCGAGCAGCGACGTAACCCCCCGGTATCGCCACTATCAGCGCCAGAACCAGAACCACGCCTACACATTTAAACTGTAAAATACTTTTCCAATTCATAGTGCCTCTCCTTCTTATTTTACTGATGAAACACTGGGGAATCTTTTAATCAATCAACAATTTGTTATCCTTTGCCTCTTTCATAAGTTGTTCTCTGAAGTCGGGATGGGCAATGTTGATCATCTCCTTGACTCTTGCCGGTATAGTCTTGCCCCTCAGATGGGCGGCGCCGTATTCCGTGACGATGTAATCCACGTCGGATCGTGGCGTCGTAACGACCGCGCCAGGCGGGAAGGCTGTCACTATTTTCGATATCATGGCGCCGTCTGCCTTTTTCGTCGTCGATTCGAGAACGAGAAAGGATTTTCCGCCCGGGGACATTCTTGCCCCGCGGACAAAGTTCACTTGCCCGCCCGAACAACTGAACTGCGAGAAGCCGATGGACTCAGCGCAGACCTGCCCCGACAGATCGCACATGAGGGCGTTGTTAATGGCGATGAACTGGTTGTTCCTGGCAATAACATTCTCATCGGCAATATAGGAAACAGGGTATGCCTTGAG
>JBEKPW010000213.1:0-7154 GCA_049520315.1 Syntrophobacteraceae bacterium | reverse complement strand
CCTTTGTCTGCTCGGCTTCCGGCAACCCGGCAAAGTCGGGGGACACCCGGCTAAGGACTTTTTTAAGCGCCTGCATCTGATCGTCGGTCAGACCCTTTAGCGCGGGTCTCCCCGATGGCTGTGATTTGCCGAAGCTATCGCCATTTGGTTTTTCCCCCGGTTCCTCAAGGAATTTATAGTTGATAGACGCTCGCAAAGATTGAAGTTCATGCGAGGCTTTCACCCTTTCGATGTATCTCGACATGGCGGGGTATAGACCGAAAGTACCTATGGCGACCACCCAAAGCACGGAAAGCAAGAGCCATAATCGGAAAAGACCCTTACGCCAGTTTAAACCCTTTAGAGTCATTGGCTTTCCCCCAGCCTTACTTGTTTTGTTTCGGAACAAAACCTGAGAATACCCACATGACGCCTATGCCAAGAACCAAGGCTATGACGGGAGGCAAGAAGGTCATACCTGAACAGACTAAAAGGTCCTTTTTCCTGCTTTCTTTGGATTTTGCAATTCTATTCACCTCATACCATTTTTCTGTCGTAACATACTCTATTTGGTCCTTTTCCTTTTTCTTGTCCAAGAATTCGTCAGCCGTTAACTTGTTCCCTGTGATTTTATCAACCGGAATGAGGTTAAGCTTTTGGGGTATAAAATCAATCGTGAAATCCTTCTGCATGTCCACATGGGTCGGCGGCGTAGGTAAAATCCATTGGAAGGTAATCGTCTTTCCAGATTGCGGATCACGGATAGTGTATATAGAGAATCCTGGCAGTGGCCCGAGATCTACTATTTCCGGGTTTTGGGACACCGTCAGGCTGGCCACTTGGTCATCAGTCAGTTCCTTGGGTTCCTTTGGTATTTTCGCAATATCAATCTTGGCTTCGTCCTTACTGTGATCGATCTCTTGAACTGACTTCAGGCTTTCAATGTATCTAGTGGCGGACGGGTAGACCACAAACATTCCAATAACGATCACCCAAATAACAGAGGCAAGTAGCCACAATCGGAAAAAGCCTTTGCGCCAATTCAAATCCCGGAGAGACATTGTTTTCTCCCTGGATGAGAGGCAGTGCAGGGCGGAAGTAGGTAGCAAGTGAATCTGGTGCAGAAACATATTACAGCCACATTTCGGTTTCGCAAGGATTTTTTGCAGCTACTGAAGGGCCGTGTTTAAATGAGGGGTATTCGGGTATGGGTTGACCGGAGAAAGTCGCTCTTGGAGCATTCTGGCGCTTTCTGTGCGCTGATGGGAGTGCCGGTAAACCTTAACCGGCCCGGTATGAGGCGGGTCTTTCAATCCAGAGTGTCTCACTGAGACAAATTGCGAAATATCGGGTAGTGGGTCATTTTCGATTTGAGTTCCACCCCAAGGGCAGTATAATCAAGTTACCCGCTTAGCGAAAGGGGGTGATTGCCATGACCAAGATTATCTCTTGGATAGCGCGATCATCTGCCAAAGCAAAAAGAAACCCATAATCTGCCAGAGCGAAGGAGAGGGCCACTTTTTGAGTGGCCCTCTACCATATTCCCAATATAGTTTGTTCAACCCGTTGAACATAGGGGAGAAAGTCGCCAAATGGCAGTTTAATTGCCAAACACTACCTTCCGTAGTATGGTAGTTCACTCCGAAGGGGCGCAGGTTGGTGCTCTGGAAGTTTTTGTGGAAGACGGAATTTGAGTTTCGATAAAATCAACATGCTCACTTAGTTCTGGATGGATTGGATTTCGTAGTGGATCAAGGCAAACCTGCATCCCCTCCCTCCGCGCCTGCTTTATCGCCGGGACAACATCGGCGTCACCAGTAATCAAAATAAGGAGATCGGCCAGCTTTTTGGAAGAAATCAGTCCGATATCCATCCCCATTTTCATGTCCACGGCTTTTTGCTGAATCAGCGGTCGCACATCCCTTTCAGTTAGGTCGTCCACTGTAATCGTTTTATTGAGAAGGGCTCGAAATTTGTCAGGAACGAGAGTCCAGGCGTTGTCTCTCCATATTGTCTTGCCGAGGCGAAGAGCAAAGTTGGGAGTACTTTTTATGGAGTCGAAAAGCTTTAACTGTGCTTTGGCTACGGGAGTATTCTTGAAATCAATCGGTTTCCCGCTGATTGGGTTGCGGCCCTTTTTATCGAGCGGGGCGGTATCGTAGTAAAAAATCCTGTATAGGTAGTCGTTCTCACGGAGGTGCTTCACGCAGTATTTTCTGATCTCCGGTCCAGAATAATAGAAGCTTTTGAGTAGGTAAATCCGCTTTCGCATGAACCATCCATCTATCATGAAAACGACTTTTCGCATACCCCCTCCCTGAAATGCAAAGCCCCTTGGTCGGCATCAGAAGTTTAGAGGTTCTGAGCGTAGCAAGGGGCACTTTTTAGCTGTGTACTGCCAGTAAAGTAGCACTGTTTCAGCTAAAGTCAAGGACTTTGCAACCATATAGATCGGCGATTGGCTAATTTTAAATAAGTTAAAAGTGCGATTTTTTGGAAGAAAAATGTCCATAGCTGAGGACCAGGCGTAACAGCGCGTGACGGTCGGTGAGGAACAATGCTCTCACTCGAGAGTGACAACTGTCAGGCCATGCTCTGAACCTTGCGGCGATTTCCGGCATTCGGCCTAAATGTCAGGTTTTCGTACCGATCCTTCCAGACGATCAAAAAGGCACAGACCAGGGAGAGAAAACCGATTGTAGGCCATCCTGGTGCGTCGTATGCGGCGACTTCGGGCATGACAAGGACTTATCCGTCTGTGGACAGTCCAAAGGACCCGGCGACCGGAACGCAAAGCAAAGTTTCTTGGGCGTTTTTTATACTTCGGGTTGGAAATAGGGTTGGAAATACAAAAAGCGAAAAGGACAAAGAGTCTCGATATTCGCTGTAAGTTATTGATTTTGTTTGGAGCGGGAGGCGGGATTCGAACCCGTGACCCTCAGCTTGGAAGGCTGATGCTCTAGCCAACTGAGCTACTCCCGCTCAACTTGGAGTCTTTAGCATAAAAAACTCCAAGTTTTAAGTTTTAAGTTTTAAGCTGGTCCACTTGTTCACATATTCACCCACTCACGTGGTTCTTTTGGCCCTTCGACCACCACCTTGTCCACGCCGTCCTTTTCGCAAAGCAAAACGTTTACCTGTTCTTCGGCGCTGGTATCCAGGGCGATCCCCACAAACTGGCCGCAGATAGGCAGTTCCCTGTGGTCCCTGTCCACGAGCACTGCCACCTGGACCCGCCTTGGGCGGCCGTAGTCGATCAGGGCATCAATGGCTGCGCGCACAGTTCTACCTGTATAGAGCACGTCGTCAATAAGGACAACTTCAAGGTCATCGACACGAAACGGCAGGTTTGTTCCCTTAAGTACGGGCTGAGTGTGCAAGCGCGTCCAGTCGTCCCGGTAGAGGGTGATGTCGATTGTGCCCAGAGGTACAGGGGCTCCCAGTTTGCCTGATATAATCGCCGCGATTCTGTTGGCCAGAAAGACACCGCCGGTATGAATGCCCACCAGGGCAAGCTTGTCGGGGTCCCTGCTCGAGGCTATTATCTCCCTCGAGAGGCGTTCAATCGCGGCCTGGATACCCTCAGCTTCCATTACGACGCGGCCGTCCTTGTTATGTCCCATATTTGTGTCCGCCTTGCAGGAGCGTAGTACAAAACATAAAAGGCGCCTTCCGGCGCCCCTTTCAGCCACTGGCTGTCTCGAGAACGGCATTATTCCGGAAACCATAACTACCAAGTTTTTCAAAATATGTCAACCAATTAAAGCATCAGGACGGCCCCGGATCGATGTCCGGCAGCCAGCGCATCGGCTTTCGTCGTGTGGACAGTGCCGTCCGCGTGTTCACGTGGCGTATAAACCGTATATAGCCTGATGTCCACACGAAGTTGCATAAAGCATTGTACGGAAGTTGCGGTTATTTGCTCTCTCCGATGTCGGCAACGTATCCAGACATAGTTCACCTCTGTTTTCATTAACCGATCAACTGCCTGAACCACTTTCCGGAAAGAAAACTGCCATGCAGGGCTCGAAAAACGTAAAAAAAAAGAGGCCGTTTACCTTTCGGGTATTCGGCCCCGGGTTCCTTAAGACAGGTAACAACAGTCGGAAGCGAAACCAACTAGTCGCCAAAGTCGATAATCATGTCGGCTTCATTGCCGCAGACTTTGCAGGTCCTGGTCTCTTTTTGTTTTTTCCGGGTTTCGCCGGATGATGACTGAACATCGACCCATTGGCAGCTTATGGTCATCTCCGCCTCATTGCCGCATTTTTCGCACATACATACTTCTACTTTATCAGCCATTGCAGTCTCCTCCGGGACAGAATTTTGGAAACAAGTTTCTCCTTAGCGCAACCGGAAAACGCCGGCCATAGTCTCTCTACTCACCTCCAATAACGGAGTTTAACGATAATCACCTGTACTCTTCATCCTCAACATGGAATCTCCCGAAGCCTTCGCATGCTTTGTCGCATGGGTTTTCGCCGCACCCGGTTTCCAGCCATCCGAAAGGGTTTTAAGAAAGGCCACAATGCACGCCTCTTCCTCACGGCTCAATCCCAGGTTGCCCAGTTCCTTTTTGTTGACGTTTTCCGGAAATTCCGGGGCGGGCCAGCAATTGTCTCCCGGCATGTTGCCTGCTGCAAGCGGCTCAGAACAGACCGGCAGCACGTCCCGCGTATTATAGAAGTGGACGATACTTTCAAGGCTTTTGAAATAGCCATTGTGCCCATAGGCCTTCACGAATGCCGGGTAGGGTCTTTTGTCAACGTTTCGTAGAGTCGGAACCTTGTGCTTGCCGTACTCGGTGGCTGAGTTGAGAAAACCGCCCAGACCGAGGTCAATCCAGTGTACACCCGACGGGTTTAACCCGAGCTCATAAGAGAACGGATTAAGCGGGTTTTTCGGAAACCCCAGATTATCGTAAGTAAAATCGGTAAACACTATCGGGCCGCGCTTCCTAAGATCCATCGCGCTTGGATGGCACTTCGTGCACTTTCCTTTATCTTTTTCATTGAACAGATCGAGGCCCTTTGCTTCTTCCGGTGTGAGAGCGGCCTTTCCCTTAAGGAAGAAATCGTATTTTGAGCTGAACGGGTTCACCGCCTTCGACCTCTCATAGGCAGCGACAGAGCGTCCAATGCATTCATACGCCTTGTTCACATCGCGACACGCACCCTTTCCCCAGACGGTTCTAAAGAGTCCTGCGTAGCCGGCCTTGCAAACTCTTTCTACCAGGACGGCAGAATTGGGGAGCGCCTGTTCCGGAGGGTTCAGAAAAGGCGCCTGGGCCTGTTCCGCAAGCGGATCAGCCAACTTCTCACCTGTTGCGCGGCCATCCCAGAACATCCCTCCGCACCATGTTCCATCACCCTGCTTATGCAAAACGGGACTGCTGCCTCCGTAGGCTGCGCTCGGCGGTTTACGATTGGCAAAGAGGCCATCCACGGACCCCATATAGATCCCTCCCAGAGCATTGATGCTGGGGTCGGGTCCGGTAAACCCAACTGAGGGCGCATGGCACGCTGCACAGGACTGGTTATTGTTGACCGAGAGGTTTTTATCGAAAAAGATCGATTTCCCCAATTTCTCAATCAAAATGGAGTTTGCAGCAGGTTCGTGCTTGGTTTCAACGGCCTTCGGGGCCGCCAGTCCATCACCTGGCACAACCCACACTACGACAACCAAAAGCAGAAATATCCCAAAGTACCAAAGTTTCTTGTTGATCGGCTTCCTTCCCTCGCTTCGGGATGGCACCTGTCGCTGTGGCGTAATGCGGTATCCCTTTTCCCGGAGTTTGCGGAGCATACTGTCGAAGCGGCTGGGGATATCCTGCATTAGAGACTTCCAAATCGGGAGGTTATGGAGACTCATTATCACAAGACACTGATTGTGTCAAGTGCGAAAAGGAGTGCTTTTCCCTGGAATGGGAATACCGGTTCAGAGTTAGTCGTGAACTTCGCGGTCATGTAGCTTTCGGCTTCAGGAGCCTGCTCAACACTCTGTCCAGGGTATCCGCAAAACGCTGCCTGTCTTTTTGAGCGAATTCTTTGGGGCCGGGCGTAATGCCCCCTGCCTCGCGGAGGTCCTGCATGAAGTTGCGGATTGAAAGCCGCTCCCCTATGTTTTCCTCCGTGAAGAGTTCTCCTCTGGTGCTTATTACTGTTACTCCCCTTGGCACGAGGACAGAAGCCAGCGGAATATCCTGCGTGACCGCAACGTCTCCTGCCCGGGCGTTTTGGGTGATATACATGTCGACCGCTTCAGGCTCCACCCCGATCCTGCGGCTCGAAACGAAGCTGGATTCAGGGATGCTGATGTATTTATTCGCGACAAAGACCGCAGGAATTTTAAGCCGCCTTGCCGAACGGATAATCAGTTCCTTGATTGTTCCAGGGCATGCATCGGCATCCACCCACAGCGTCATCATATCTCCAACAATCATGCAGCGCCTGCATTAAGATGCAGGCTTTATTAGAAAAAATCGGATAAAATCTCAAATACGGTCCCGTGCTCGCAAGGATATTAACAGACAGCCGTCCTGTTGACTATTTCCAGTTAATCGGGCACTATTCCGGACTTTTGCATCCGTTCACCGCGAGGCGCTGAAAGAAAAGGATTCACCACAGCACAGAAAACACAGAGATTTTGACAGGATTAAGAGGATTAACAGGATTGGAAATTCTCCTATTTAGAGATTCAGGGATTCAGAGATTGTAAAACGAGAAGCGGGTAACGGGACTCGCGTGGCGATAGAACCAAAAGGAATTATTTTTTGACCTTTGCTCCTTGCTCCACGTCCCCCAATTCCTCAATTCGGCAATTCCTCAGTCCGTTCCCAAGGTACAAAGGGAGAATTCTTCATCTGTAACTGTTGTTTTCCTGTTAATAAGGTGAAATTCTCCTACGTTCCCTGTTAATCCTGTCAAAGGTCTTTTTGCCTCTCGATGACCTGTCTGCGACCAGTCTACGCGTTGAATAGCTTTTGACCTCTCTGCCGTGAACGCTCTGCGGCAAAGGAAGGTAACTATCATGGAAAAACGTCACGACATCCGTAATCTTGCCATTATCGCCCACGTAGATCATGGCAAAACGACCCTCGTTGATGCCATGCTGTGGCAGAGCGGTATTTTCCGGGATAACGAGCAGGTCGCCGAGCGGGTGATGGACAGTCTCGA
>JBEKPW010000212.1:0-7193 GCA_049520315.1 Syntrophobacteraceae bacterium | reverse complement strand
AGCATCCGGCGTGCTTCCACTGTGTACAGCGCGAACCCGAAGCGCAGTGAGGGTTCCGTGCCCGGACTGAAGGCACCAACTAACGGTTGGCTCATTAGCCCGGACCTGAACGAAGTGAGGGTCCAGCATCTCACATGCTTCCGAACGATTAGCGCGAACGCAAGCGAAGTGAGCGTGGGCACTCACAAAAGATCGTGCCCGGACTTGAAGCATTAACCAACGGCTGGAGTATTAAGCCCGGACCTGAACGAAGTGAGGGTCCACCAAAATGAGTTATTTTTTTCTGCTCACTATTCACTACTCACCATTCACTGTTCATTCATCGCGGAGCGATAAAAAGATTAACGGAGATTGAATGACTTCTAACATCGAAATAAAGGACAGTTTCAAAAAGTACAGCCACGATCAGGATAAAACGAGGACCCCCGAGCAGACGATCTCGTGGGTGAGGCAACGTTTGGCCGGGCTGGATATGAATGTTCTGGCGAGGACTATGCGAATCGATTCCGGCAGGCTGGACATCCCCATATACATTAGTCTTTGCGGCGAGGACGCGATCCGGTTCACCGGGACGCAAAAACAGATGGGCAAAGGCGCCACCCCGCAGCAATCCGAAGCCAGCGCTCTGATGGAGCTGATGGAGCGTTTTAGCTTCTTTGCATTCATTCAACAGTTTCCGTTTTCCACTTTCCGGCGCAGCGCCCTCGACGACTTTGCGGTCTCGGCGGACGATCTGAAAAAATCGGTGTATGATTCTCAGACGCCGTTGGAGCTTTGCCGGCAGTTTCTCGACGATCTGCCGCTCCGGTGGGTCAAGGCCCGAAACCTTTTGCTCGGCAGGGAGCAATGGGTGCCGATCGATTGGTTCTACACCATTAACGAGTATAACGGGCCGGCTGCCGGAAACACCCTCGAGGAAGCAATCCTCCAGTCCCTGTGCGAGGTGGTCGAAAGACACGTTGGCTCGATCATAAGCAACGATATGCTGGTTACCCCTGAAATTGATGTCGATTCCCTTCGCGACCCCGCTGCAATCGAACTCGTAAAGAAGTTTCGGGCAAAAGGAATCGAGTTGTTTCTGCGGGACTTCTCTCTCGATACCGGGATTCCTACCGTGGGAGCGCTCGCCTACGACCCGTCCACCTTCCCGGAAAAAAGCGAGATCGTCTTTACGGCCGGCACCACCTCCAATCCCGAGAAATCTCTTTGCCGGGCCCTCACCGAAATAGCGCAGCTCGCCGGGGACTTCCAGAGCCATACTTCGTATCGGCCCACGCTTCCAAAGTATGCCAACCTGGAAGAAGCTGCCTATTTGATGAAAAGCAACGGGAAAGTTTCGATCCGGGACCTTCCGAACCACGACGACAACAACATCCGGGTGGAAATCGAAAGGTGCACGGCTGCTCTGGCAAAAATCGGCCTTCAGGTCCTGGTGATCAATGTCACGCATCCGCGACTGCAGGTCCCGGCAGTTTACACGATCATCCCGGGGGCGCACTTTCTGGATCACACCCGCAACACGGATTTTCCGCAGCACGCGGCGCGTACCATGCTGCGGGGGCTTGCCGAAGACGAGATGGTCCCGCAGATGGAGCGCCTCCTGTCCACCTTCGGGCCGCGTTATGATCTAACTTTCTTTCTGGCCCACAGCCTCGAACTGAACGGGCACCCGGAGACCGCTTTGCGGCTTCTCCAGCGTTCTCTCGATCAATCCCCCGACCCGGGTGAAATCGGCAGCATCTACGTGCACATTGCCTCGTGTCTCAAAGAGTTGGAAAGGTACGAAGAAGCTCTGGATGCACTCGGCCTTGCCGAAAAGGCCAACCCCGAACTCAAGGAAATCTACAATCTGCGGGGGTTCTGCTATTTCAAACTGAAGAAACACAATGAATCGATCGCTGCCTTTGAACGGGTTATAGAACTGGATCCCGGCTCTGCAATAGATTACGCCAATATAGGATCTAACCTGAGAGAACTGGGCCACAAGCAGGAAGCCATCCAGCTTTACCGCATGGCTCTGGAACTCGATCCGGACATCGATTTCGCAAGGACCGCCCTGGAAAAACTGGAAGCTGAAATGGCCGGGTAATGAATTCTCGATAAATACTAACTGGTGTCCATCCGGAAACCCTTATGAACGTAAGAGAATTTCACCTTATGAACGTAGGAGAATTTGACTTTATAAGTCACCAGCAGTTTTCGATTCGGATTTTTGACCTAAAAGAAAGGCATTTTTCGTCTTGGCAAGGAAAGAGCTTGCCCTCCTTCGGAAACTCAGGACAAGTTCGCCTGCCGAAGGGAGGGGGTTGCGCGGAGGCGTACATAATATGGTCATCCCTTGCACCAGCTTTAGCCGGAAGGGGTACCGCCTTTGGTCATGGACAGGCCGGGGATAGCGTCGAGATCCTGGTTGTGCCACAGCCGCAGGCAGTGGCGATCCTGGCTGGCGGTCCCAACGCCTAGGAATTACAGCTTTTGCACCGGCCGGCATAGGGAATGGAACACGATAGCTTTTCAGGCAGCCTGACGATGCCGAAATAGTACTCGTGAAGAGATCCCATTAGCCTGACCATCTCGTCGAGGCCATGGGGTTTAATGATGAAAGAATCGGCTCCCAGCTTGAGTCCGGAAGACACATGCGCCTGCTTCGTCAATGAAGTGAGCAGCACTACGGGAATTTTCCTCAGGTACGGGTGCCCCTTTATCTCCTTCAATGTTTCAAGACCGTCTTTTCCCGGCATTACAACGTCCAGCAGAATGACGTCGGGGCGTGGGGAAGTCTCGTGGGCCAGATACTTGCCCGTGTGCAGAAGGTAATCCATAGCTTCCTGCCCGTCTTCAACCCGCCGCAGATCTACCGGGGTGTTGTTTGCCTCAAAGGCGATTTTAACCAGGATGTAATCGTCCTCATCGTCGTCGGCCATCAAAACGACCAACTGCGGGTCATGACAACTCTGTTCCTTAATATCCCGCACAACGTCCTCAACCGATGCTGGGTTTTCTGAAAGGACCATGACCATATCTCCTTTCGGTTAGATTGTGGGTTGGAACAGATTATCGTCTGGTAGCAATTCCGAGTAAAGTAGTAGAGTACCGTATTTTTAAATACTGTATGTGCCCCATGGTTCATCAGAGTACCAGTGGTGGCCCGAAGGGGCTGCATAATATAGCCCGGGGTCAGTCTCGAGCCTGGCGGGACGCCACCCCGGGAACAGGCCGCCAAAACCGAACCGGTTCTTTTACTTTGAAGGAGTTACATAAAATCTGCCATCGTCACAACTTGTAGATACACACTCGGGATGAACCTTTCATAAAGGAGGGCAGGGGTGGGCTGGGGAGATTTTCGTTTCAAAGCTTTTTCTGCTCCTCGCGTAGCGATGCGGTGGGATTTACTTCTGCGAAAGTCTTCGGACGCTGGCCAGAAATGCTTCGAGCCCGCTCGAACCCAGGGTCGCCTTCTCAACATCATAAAACTGTCCGGCCATCTGCGACCTTTCAGTTTCAGAAAACCTTTCTTCGATCAATGGAAGTAACTCCGAATTTTCTTTGCGGATGTGCTTTCTGACTAGGTCTACGTACCGATCGGCTTCTTCCCTGAATTTATAGCGGTCAGCCTCAGGGCAGGAGTGCAGGGACACCGCATTGGATTTTATATGTTCCATGCTCGTGCGGGCCTCGCGGTGGTCTTCCAGGAGCGCGTCGATGAGAGAATCGATTCGGGCGGTTCGAGTGCGGGACAGCGCTGGGAACAATACCTGCTCTTCTTTTCCGTGGTGATACCGGTCCACATAAATCTCAAAGAATTCGATGAGTGCTTCGAGGTCTTTTGTCTCGCTCCCATTTAAATCCAAAACTTTCGCTATAAACCTCTCGAGAGCTGCGAGCATCTTCATGGTCGCGCCATGCTCTTCTCTGAGCGCTTCCCTTGGTTCCATGAGGGTGTACCTCTCATCGCCTTCAGAAGAAAAGAATTTCTGTTTGCTGGTGTTCGGTTCTCACCCCAAGGCGAGGTGCAACACATTCTCTGAAAAACCATCCAGGCGTCTTATGAGGGTGAGACGGATCACTCCTCCACGACGATGGCTCCCGGCGCACATTCCTCGGCTGCCTTTCTGACTTTGCCCTCCAGATGTGCGGGCACGCTGTCGACACGAACGATCGATTGAAGCTGGTCCTCGTCAAAATCAAAAACTTCAGGACAAACCTTGTGGCAATTTCGGTCGCCCATGCACAGACCGTAGTCGATTCTCACCTTCATGGCATCCTCCTTAAACACTCATTTTAGGCGGCGAAAGGCAGGCCCTATCTCTACCAGCCTTAAAGCTGTTTGGGCCATTCAGCATTGTCAAGCCTTTCAACGAAGTAGCAGAAGTTGTACCATTCAACCTCTCGCTGGCTTACCGGACAGCGCAGGCTTACTTTTTTTCGTTCACCCCGATCACCTCCCGGTCACCCCGGCGAAGCCTGCCCCGGAAGTGTCTAGTCCGGGGGCCGGGGTCCAGCGCCTTTAGCTTTAATATCATTTAGTTGGCAAAACCCCTGGATTCCCGCTTGTGAGAGGAATTTATTTTTCACTCTTCACTCTTCACTCTTCACTCTTCACTTTTCCCCGCTCCCCGCTTCTCGCTCCTCCCATTCACTATTCACTATTCACCATTCACTATTCACAGGTTCAGATATTCCTTTATCTGCTCTTCCCTGAAGCCTATAACGACCTTACCGCCTATGATGAGCGTAGGAAAAGCGCACATCGGGTTGATTTCCTTGATCTTCTCCAAAACGATCTTCCTTTCTTCCCCTTCCAGTTGATCCACATCGATACAGTCATACTTTACACCACAGCCATTCAGGAACTCCTTGCAGGTTTTGCAGTGGCTGCAGGTACTTAAAGCGTAAAGCGTCACATCGTGAGCATACATCCTTGCACCCCTTTCTAGATTGTGTGCGCAAAATTCTGAAAATTGCGGAAGCTCAAAAGAGTGGAGAAAAGTTTCGCCCCGCACTCCCCACAGTGAGCCGCGCAGCGGCGTGGGGGTGTGGGGGCACGGCACCCCACGCTTTTCCGGTTTATTTCTTTGCAGAACATTCCTTACACGGTCCCTTTCTTCGGTTGGTTTGATCCTCGATCGAGTCTCCTCTCCCCTCGCTCCTCCCATTCACTATTCACTATTCACTCATCGCGGAGCGATGCGGACTCCACCCTGGCAAGATCGAGCTTTGCAGCGAGCAACTTCCTATAGAGTGACTCAACTTTTGCCGCGTTCTTGGCCACAGCCGCTTTGAGCAGGTCTCCCTCCAGTTCCGCCACTTCCAGCCGCTCATAATAATCCATAGTCTCCTTGAGATGAGCCAGAACGATCTTGCCGGTCAGAAGGGGATGGTTATTCGTCACATTTGCATCCTTGAACCGTACTCCATGCTCCAGCTCGACTTCGAGGCCCCTTCTGAAGCTTTCGGCATCGATATTCATTCCCTCCGTGTTTACCTCGGACATGATGACTCGAGCCTCCTCGGGGAGAACCGCCGAATCGCCCCGTGCTGTCCAGTCCCTTATATTCAGGAGTGCGCAAACCCGTTGGACCTCTTCAACCGTTACGTATGCAGGTATTTCCATGAAAAAACCCCCAATAAGATGTGTCAGACCCGTAATCTAACCCTTCGCAGCGATATGGGATCGCCTGCGGATGCATCTCCCTGTCGGCTAGTCATCTGCACAGTTTTCACAATAGCCGTGAAAGATGACCTGATGGCGTGTAATCTTAAACCCCGGCTTCTCGGGAAATGGGATCGTCCCGGAAAGTTCATGGATATCAAGAATCGACTGGCACTTCTCACAGATCATGTGATGATGCAATTGGGCCTTCGCCTCGTACCGGCCAACATCTTTGACTGGATTGACTTTCTTTATCAGTCCCACGGCATGTAACCTTTCAAGGGTCTTGTAGACCGTGCCCAGGGAGATCATGGGAAATCGCTTCGTTACCTCCTTGTGTACTTGTTCGGCAGTCGGGTGTTCCGTGGTTTTACAAAGCGCCTCGTAGACGGCCAGTCTCTGATGGGTAACCTGAAGACCGGATTCTTTAATCTTTGACATAGCTGGAGAACCAGTAGTTTTTGCAGCCCCCATCTCTTCTTTCCTTTCTCGATGAATCCACTACGCAGACGCGAGTGCCTTTCTGGCTATTTCCCGCCCATAATCTTGAGCCATTTTGATCCCGCCGCCAAGATCCGCAGATTTCAGCATCAGTGGCTCTCCCACCATATTCATCTTGAAAATATGTGTCATGGTATCGAAAATACGCCCGGGCGCCTCTCCACTCCATCCAAAGGCACCAAAGGCTCCGCCGGCTTTTTCCTCGAGGTTCGCTTTTTCGGCAAGAAATAAGAATGTCTTCATGGATTGAAGCATCTCGCCATGATAGGTAGCCGATCCAAGGACAATTGCGTTGTAGTCATCGAGTGAAATGCCTGCTTTGTCGATCTCGCCGGCATTACGAACCTCGATGTCATATCCTTCGAAACGCATTCCCTCGGCAATCAATTGAGCGATTTTTTGTGTCTGATTGGTTCGCGATGCAAAGACGACGAGCCCTCTTGGCATGATCGTTCCTCCTCTGGACTAAAACTGTTTGAGTTGTAATATCGCTGGATTACATGTTCTGCAGCGCCGGAATTTTTTTTGGGCCTTTTACATTAAAATTGGAAAAGAGATGAAAACCGCGCTGCACTTTATCTTAGGTTCCTCTGCGCTCGCTCCTCTAAAGTTAATTCCAGCGCGGTAGCGCAAAGAATAGTTATCATCAGATAATCAGTCAATAGGTTGGGCCGCTTTGAGACTATTTCTTTTGCAGGCTTCAGTTCGCAGGGCTGCTTCCGTAGATGCCTGATCATCGACAGGTCAGGGGACCAGTGACGAAAGATGTATCCGCAGATTACGCAGATGAGCACAGATGTTTCAAAGAGACATGAATACCCGTCCACTGCTCACTCTTGACTGCTGCCTTCTCTCTATTCACCATTCGTCGCACAGCGATGCGGCCTCACAAAGCGCCCTCACAACGAATCGGGCGGGAACTTGAAGCATCCGGCGTGCTTCCACTGTGTACAGCGCGAACCCGAAGCGCAGTGAGGGTTCCGTGCCCGGACTGGGCACTCACAAGAGATCGTGCCCGGACTGAAGGCACCAACTGACG
>JBEKPW010000211.1:0-7403 GCA_049520315.1 Syntrophobacteraceae bacterium | reverse complement strand
TTCACCAAATAAATCCGAAAGTTAGCGCCAGCAGAATGCCAGAAAGCCGAGCAAAATGCAATGGAAAAATCGTCGATTTTGTTAAATAATTCAACATAATAGTGGTTTCCGGATGGACACTAGCTAATTCCATGTAATCGGGCTTCTTGCAATATTACTGTCCCGACTCTATCCTGCCGCTATACGTAGCAAATCTTTGAAAGAGCCGCCAGCTCAGGGTCAGCGAAAGTCCACGTACAGCTTGCCAATGTAGAAAGAATCCAGTTTGAAGCGATTTGGTGAACAAATGATTCGAAAATGGCGAAGATTTTGGCGCCTCATTTCTCAAGGGCAAGGAAAGCTGCTGATTTTTTGATGATGCACCTCTGATCGAAATTGCGATTGAATCTATCTATTATTCCTATCTGATTTTTCAATTGGATAGATTTTCTCTATAGTGCTAAATTAGTGATGTTCTCCAAAGACTCTCGTGGGAGACTGCACATGAGAAAAAGTCAAAGAAAATCAAGGTGTCTCTTTGTATGCACCGGTAACGCCTGTCGGAGCCAGCTTGCGGAAGGATGGTGCCGGTTTTTCTGGGAGGACCGTATTGAAGCCTATTCAGCCGGAGTGTCTCCACATGGTTTTGTCGATCCCCGGATAATTAAGGTGATGGCGGAGGCCGGAGTCGATATTTCGGCTCAAAGGGCAAAGCACTTGAAAGAGTATGATGGGATGCAATTCGATTACATCATGACCCTCTGCAGTAACGCCCAACAAGTCTGCCCAGCTTTTCCGGAAAAAACAAAAGTCTTGCATGGGGTTCGGCGCACCGCCGCAACTGGCCGCTGCATCGAAAAATGAAGAAGAAGCTCTCATTCACTACCGAAACATACGTGATAAAATCAAGAGCTTTATAAAAAAGCTTCCCCGCCTCTTGGCATAACACTAAGGGCTTGCTGCTGGAGAAAATCCATGCAGAACAGAAGAATAATTCTATCAGCTATTTTACCCATACTGATCACAATTGGGGTTCTGTGGTTTACTAACCGCGCCGCCACCCCCCAAGGATGCCACATGGGATAAAGGAAGGCGATAGGTTGCGGGGAGATGAACAGGTATGTCTCGAATCCCCCGTGGGTCAAGATAGGTTCAGCCTTTGGCGTGACAAGGGGGAACGCGCCTTTGCGGACCAAAACTGACTACAGCAGCCGGGAATCGTGCCGGTTTAATGGTTCTTGCTAAGAGAGGAGATTTTCCAGACGTCAATGAGAAGTTATTTGTTTACGTCCGAATCCGTGACGGAAGGCCATCCCTATAAAGTAGCCGACCAAATCTCAGATGGCGTTCTTGACGCGATTATAGCGGAAGACCAAACAGTGCGTGTCGCCTGTGAAACCCTTGTAGCAACAGGGCTTGCTTTCGTTGCAGGCGAGATTACGACCTCCACCTATGTCGATATTCCCCATATTGTCAGAGATACTATGAAGGAAATCGGGTACAACGATTCCTCTATGGGTTTCGACTGGGAAACTTGTGCCGTGATTACCAGCATCGACAAACAGTCGCCCTCAGAGTGAATGGAAGGTATGGTCATGAAAGGGAAAATTCACGAATTAAACCTCTTAAACCAGAAGCGGTATGCTATCACAGCCTTGTCTTACGACGTTCTGGATTTTCCGTGGGAACTGCAATACCGGAAGTGGCGGCGGGAGCTTCTCCGCGACGTAAACGGAGAGGTGCTCGAACCTGGGGTTGGGACCGGGCGTAATCTGAAACACTATCCAACAGGTGTGAATTTAACTGCCTTAGATCTGAGTGCTGTCATGCTGAGGAAGGCATCAAAGAGGTGCAGCGAAGCGATATGCACGGTTCAGTTGGTGCACGAAGACGCTACACGGATGGAATCTATCCGATCACACAGCTATGATTGGCTGGTCGCTTTCTTTCTATGCTGTGTCCTTCCCGAAGAGCTCCAGGACCTGGCAGTATCAGAGTTTGCCCGTGTGCTAAAACCTGGCGGCAGGTTCCGCTTGCTCGAGATGAAGTACTCGAACGACCCCAAGCTGCGAAAGAGGCAGGAGCGATTTGCTCCGTTTGTGAGAATGGTCTATGGTGCGGGCTTCGACCGCGAAACCCTTCGGCATGTTCAGGACAATCCGCAACTCAATGTGACAGGAATACGATATCTGAAAAACGATACTTATGCTCTGATTGAAGGGATTAGGGACGATAACGAGTGTAATTAAACGGATACTTCCGTTGCGCTCTGTCATACCTTGCCCTGCATGAGCATGACCCCTTTGTCAAGGTCGATCTGACCAAGGGCGTAAATCCAGTTCATGAGCGACTGCTGCAGCAATACGAGGAGAAAGAGGTGCCGACAATTGTGTTTCTGGAAAATGGCGGCAAGGCGCAACGAGGCTGCGCTCGGTGGATTTCCTCCCTCCCGATCAATTCCTTGGCCGTGTGGCAGAGCGTAAAAAAGCGGCAGTTGAAGAAAGGAGAGAACCATGTTGAAGGTAAGATTCTTCAATGAACCCAACGGCAAGCCGTGAATGAATTTCAAGGTGATGATGCCCAGGTTGGGCGAAAAGTACAAGGATATTGAAATCGAGGTCATGTCCAAACCCATCGCGGAGTACCAGAACGATGAGTACTTCGAACTGGATCTGCCCGTTGCACCGGCCGTCATGGTGGGAGACGAGATCGTCGTCGAAGGTTCCAACGTTTCACAGGATGAGGTGGAAGATGTCATTTGTCGCTGTCTGGGGCTTGCCGAACCCCAGGAGCAAAAAAAGGGTATCCTTGGGCGGCTCTTGGGGAAATAACGTAGACGGACTCTTTGACTAGGTTGAAAAGGACTTGCTTACCTCGGGATTGAACCCTTTGCGGGCAATTTTCCAGCCGGACGTGTAAAGCTGAGAACCAGTCAGACATAAGACAATCAGGAGAAGAATATGTTGAAAGTGAAATTTTTGTGAATGAAAGGCTAAGCCTTTTGGGGAAAAGTTTCAAGTGAATCGATCAGTGTGAATCGATCAGGAGTGACAGTACAGATTCTTCAGGAGGAACAAAGATGAGCGTAAGTTTACCCAAGGTGGCCATTGACATCTTCATGACAGACCAGTGAGCATCCGGACCTTACATGGTCGAATCGGTAAAGATCTTACCGAAAGAGATTCAGGACATAATCGAAGTCAACGTCTGGAACGTGAAACAACTGGCAGGAATCAAGAAAAAAAAGGAACTGGGGGCGAAGGCCGTGCCCTCCATTGCGGTGGACGGGAGGGTTATGTTCCAGTCGGGCATTCCTCAACATGATGAGCTGATTGCGGCGATTCGTGAACGGGTTTCCCGGTAATGCCCCGACTCACTCACATAGTCGCTGCGCATTATAAGAGGCGAGCCGGTCCGAGGAACAAAAAAGAAAGGAGGACAACATGGTGATCGACCGGGAAATGGCGGAAGTCTATCCACTACATGTTAAGGAACTCGCCCAATTTTTTCCAGAAACCGAATGTGGGACTGTGGATTCAAGAGCTGCACTGAATTTGCCTCACGCTTAGCTAGTATCATGTAACATTTAATAGTTCGTATTAAGGTAACGTGTGGTATACTGGCGGCAACTCAATCAAGGAGGCCGCCTTGTCGCCGAGATACCGAGTAACGCTTACCAAGGAAGAGCGCAAAGAACTTGAGACATTAACGCGACGCGGAAAGACCCATGCCAGAAGCTTTATCCATGCCCGTGCGTTATTGCTGTGTGACGCCGGCGCCGATGGCCCGGCATGGAGCGTTGCAGATACGGCCGAAGCGCTGGGGGTGTCCAGTCGGGCAATCGAACAGCTCAAAAAGCGTTTTGTGGAGAATGGCTTTGAGGCCGCCCTTGAACGCAAGCGGAGGGAAAAGCCGCCACGGGAAGTCACGTTCGATGGTGCATTTGAGGCCAGGTTGATCGCCTTGGCTTGCTCAGATGCTCCTGAGGGACAGCTTCGATGGACTGTCCGGCTTCTTGCTGACAAGGTCGTCGAACTTAACATTGCATCATCCGTATCGCATATGACCGTGCAGCGGATTCTAAAAAAAACGAACTTAAACCTCATCTCAGCAAGTACTAGAAAATCCCGCCCGAAGGGAGCGCAGCCTTTGTAGCGCATATGGAGGATGTCTTGTACGTCTATCACCTGCCGTATGATTCTGACTATCCGGTGGTCTGCATGGATGAATCTTGCAAGCAAATGATCGGCGAAGTTCGTAAGCCGATACCGTACGCACCGGGTCAGCCGGCACGCATTGATGACGAATACGTTAGAAACGGAGTGGCGCAAATTTTCATGGAAGTGGAACCACTGGCCGGCAAGAGACATGTGGAGGTCACGGAACGCCGCACCAGAAAGGATTGGGCTATTCAGATCAAGCAGATGCTTGATGAGCGGTATCCGAACGCGATCAAAGTTCGTCTGGTGATGGACAATCTGAACACCCACGGTATTGCCTCACTCTACGAAACATTCGCCCCCGACGAGGCTAGACGACTGGTGGAAAGGCTTGAAATTCTTCACACACCCAAACACGGAAGCTGGTTGAATATGGCGGAGATTGAACTCAGCGTCCTGAAAGGGCAGTGCCTCGATCTCCGGATTGCCGACATGGAAACCATGCAGACAGAAGTGGCGGCATGGGGTCGAGACCGGAACAACAGCACAAGAAAAATTGTATTGGCAGTTCACTACAACGGACGCTCGGATCAAGCTGAAGCGTCTTTATCCGCAACTATAATTGTTACATGGTACTAGGTTAACAGCATGAATTGTCAAAAGGTCTTTGTAGAAATCGTGGCCAAAAGGAAGGGATGCGTCCTTTGTGATCTTGCTATCGCGATTCTGGAGGAACTCTCCGAGGATTTACGGGGAGACTTGCTGGCCTGGGATATCGTAGATTTGGGCACCCTGGAGGGTATCCAAAGGCATAATGAGCTAACAAGACTGTGTGGGCGCAGACCTCCTACTCCCTCTATTGTGATCGACGAGAGGATCGCATTTGATAATATCCCCGATTTTGACTCACTGGCTTCGGCTGTCAGGGAGGCAATCTCTAAGCGGGGAATGAGGTAAGCCATGGAAAAGCTGCTATGAAGAAGAGGAAAAGGAGCACCCTGAATTGTGGCCCATGACACAAGCATTCGTAGAATGGTCTGATTCGGAAATTGGGGAAAATAAGGGGATCATTGTGTTTCCTTTGCTTTCGAAACGGGACTTACTCACAGCATAGGAGAAATAAAGAATGGCTAACTTTCTATTCGTGCTGAGCAAAAATGAGACCGAGCAAGCGACCAGGTGTTTTCATCTGGCCAAAGTCGCTCATTCCAAAGGCCATAACGTAAATCTTTTTCTGGTCGACGGTGGTGTCTTGTGGGCTGACCGGACGAGGGATTTCAGCGTAAAAACGCTGACAGGTGATTGTCCGAATGATTTCCTGCCCTACCTTGTCGAACATCAAGTGTTCATAGGCGTCTGAACTCCCTGCGCAAATGCCCGTCAGGTTGACGAGGCGAATTTTTTCCCGAACATGGCCCTGGACGGCGGACCCCATTTGATCGATCTGGCTGCCGAAGCGAAGGTCTTCAACTTTTGATCCGGCTATCCACTATGCTCTGTTGAGGCCGGGAGGTGCCGGCTTTGAGGTAGACATCAGACGGGTTGTTTATGACCACGAATCGTGGGTTCTGCAACTGGAAGCGGAGGGCGTGAATCAGATTTTTATTGCTCCCCTCAGAACCGGGATTTGAACGACCGGTGTTGCAAGTATTCCTGAATGGGAACAGCGGCGGGCTCTTTCAACCCAATAGAGAGGAACATAGAAGGAAGAAATTGAGCCGGGAACGCATTAGCAACACTGGCAACTTCACAGAAGCATTTTTCTTGCCAAAACCATGAGATCAGAATCAGGCTATTTTGTATGCAGTATGATTTGGACATTTTTAGTTGTGGATTCTTCAACAAGGAGGATAGCCTTCTTGATCGTCAGATCTGCTCATTTCGTTGACCTTGAATCTGGAGTCAGCAAGGGATCAATCTTAACTGGTTGCCAAAGCCTGGGTAAGCTGTTTTGCCAGACAACGGATGTGTCGGTCGTCGGTTCCGCAACAGCCCCCCAGAATCTTCATGCCGAACTCCCCGTGCAGGCTGGCAACGTATCGTCCGAAAGCTTCAGGCTCTTCTTCCACCAGACCAACGCTGTTATCCAATTCCTCAGGACTGAGGGCTGCAGTATTGGCCAGCAGACCAACAACTCGCTCTCTGACAAGTGGAGATGAATTGACTTCATTCAGAAGAGCAGATCGAAAGATCGAAGCGTGAGTGCAATTGACCAGGTATGCCAGTGGACTTGGGGTAGCAGTGGCATCGATAGCGGCAACTGTGTCCTTTAGGGGCGTACCGTCAAGCATCGTACCCTCGGGACGAACAACAAAACTGACAATGTACGGCTTACCGGTTGCGGCCAGGGCCAGTGCAACACCGGTCGCCTCGCTTAGGGCCGGTAGAGTGGCGGCAAGGAGGAAGTCGACTCCCGCTTCCGCCAGCATCGTAGCCTGCCAGATGTGAAATTCTCGCGCCTCAGCGGGAGCAAGGGCGTCAGCTGATTTATAGGCATCCCCACGGCAGCTCAGCAAGCCGCAGATGGCGACCTTTTGTGCGTATTCCCCATAGCTGTTTCGCAGTGCATCAAGAAACCTGAAATTGTCGCCGTTCACATCCAACCCTTTATAACCGGCGGCCGCAATTCGTTCCCGATTGGCCCGCCATGTTGGGGTGGAAAGGAGGAGCGGCAAGCCGTGCTGAAAACCGATGTCCAGGTACTGCCGGCAGATGACCGCAAGAGCCGCACGTTTCGCTTCGTCATAGATAAACGCCGAATTGACGATGTGGGGATTGATCTCAAAGTCGGTGTTGCGGCGCAAGCGCTCGATAACAGCCCCTTCACCAAGGATACATCGAGATCTCTTAAGGAATTCTGAAAAAGGGATGCGCTTCATTTTTCTTTCCATAATCCGAAGATGGCCAACGACAAAGCTCAAAGGCCACCCGAGCCAGGCGCTGTCTCTTGCATCCATGAATTATATCTCAGTTCCATGCGAACTACGAAGAGAGATCGCCAAAATATCTAAAGAGCCAGCCCCCGTTTTGGGGTCACTGTGCGTAACAACTCTTTGGAGTAGCCGCCAGTTCAGACTAAGTCAAAGTCTACGTACAGCTTGCCAATGTGAGAAATCCCGATGTGGCCGGAGTGCATAACGAAGATTTTAATATGTTAACCCACTTTGCCGAAAGAACAGGAATATGTCGAGTTTCCTGTTGAGTTAATCACGGCCCTGCTCACGTTACGTTCCGTCCATCTCAATCCTCGATGATTTTCACTCG
>JBEKPW010000210.1:0-7515 GCA_049520315.1 Syntrophobacteraceae bacterium | reverse complement strand
GTGACTATGCGCTCCACGCAACCGGCCGCCGTCAGGATCTCGTCGCAGAAATGCCCCGACTGCGAGCACAGGGTCAACCCCTTCTTCTTTTGACGAACAATTTCATGGACAAGACCCATGCCAATACCGATGGTATAATTTCCAATAATGAGCGTGTCGCCGTCATGAACGTTCTCCGTGACGGCCTCCCTGGCGCTCATCACCTTGTCTTGTTTTGTTTTCATAATCATTCCCTTCATGATGAAAATTGGAACTTTTTATCTTTCACTTTTCCGATTCGATCTTGTAACCCGCGACTTTCGCTACGTCCGTCGGGTAATGGCGTGAGCTAAGCCAGAAGCACAAGTTCGGAGATAATGTGAATCATCAGGCCGGATGGCAAAGTGGTCCCATAAAAATGAAAAGGACTGGCCGCCTATTCATTCCGGCGAGCAGTCCTTTCAGATCATCTTAATGAGAGGGGATTAAATCCCGCTATCTGACTTTCTCGCTCAAAGTCTTGCCTGCTTTGAATTTTACAGTCTTCGAGGCAGGGATTTTGATCTTTTCGCGTGTTCTGGGATTTCTGCCTTCACGAGCAGCCCTTGAACCGACACTGAAAGTCCCGAAGCCTACCAGAGTGATCTTGTCTCCGCCCGATAGCGCACCAGAAACAGCTGAAACAAATCCGTCAACCACTTTTTCAGCCAATGATTTGGCAATATCAACTTCACTTGCGATTTCTGCAACCAATTCAGCTTTCGTCATTTTTTTCCTCCTTCAAGTTTCCATGATATTTCGTCTACGATCTCAATGATTTGAATGTAGAGTGAGACTGTGAAAGGGTCAAGAGGTAGAATCAGGCCTAGAGTGGATTAAGCATGATCTTTGAGATATTTTGTTTCCGTGGATGGGTCACATGCACCAAGGGCACAGCCTGACTTTCCAGGTAAGAATATCGCCAATACTCACCATCCCGCTAGAATCATCACTGCCAACCCAATGGCGCTGACAAAGCCGGCGATGTAGAAGATCTTCGTCGCTCTGCTCGGGGTCTTCTGCTTGGTTATCATGGCAGTCCTTTATTTCCGAAAGCCTTTCAACTGATGGGCGGTGAAGTTTTCATTCCTTTATAATCCACTTGATTTGTTGGCTGGTCCTTTTTGGAAACAACTCGAGACACTTGCGGAAAATAAATTCGTCCTGCGAAGAAAGGCCGACGAGTTCGTCTTCTTCATAAGAAAATGTAAAATGGTTTCGGCTGTTGTCAGTCCAGATAACATAGCAGGTAGCGTACATGCCCGGTTCACCTCAATACCTGCTAAGACGATTGAGGCGTCATTTTCGGTTACAGGATTAGATTTCCCAGCCCGATGAAGCTGATCAGACCGCCAACGTAGAAAATTTTCGTAACCGTGTCGAGTTGTCTCCATCAGGATATCCTGGATACACCTCATCTCCGAAATATTTGAAGCTGGATCATGCCTACCTGCTAAACGCCACCTCGACCATGAAACTACCTTGAGACGTTTCGAAGGGGACGGCAAGGCGTGGTCCGTTTGCAATATGCTTTATCGTGTGACCCTTTCCCCCAACTATTGTCGGTATTCCAGCCTGGAGAATTAACCCATCCTCAGCGAGGCGCCTTCTGGCATCTCCGCAGATCATGTTGGTAAGTTCCCCTACGGTATCCCTCACTTCATGATTGAGCTCAGTGAATGGCACTCCCAAAAGGTTCGATGCAATGTTCTTGATACATTGCTCAGTGAAAATTAAAGCCATAGACCCTTGGGCCTCGCCGGTGATCCCGATGATCGCGGAAACATCTCCAATAGCAATATCATCCTTCTTTAGAAAGGGCTTACCAGGTTTGGCATCAACTTGAGCCATTGTTTTAAGTACATGCAGTGTCGCGGCAAGAAAGGGATTGATCATCTTTATATCCATCTTCTGCTCTCCATCACTGGCCCTGAGGAATAACCTTGGCGAGTTTTTCCGCGAACACTGCCGGGCTAAAGGGTTTGACAACATAATTGCTGACCTTGGCCTGAAGCGCCTCGATAATATTTTCTCTTTGGGTCTCGGCAGTGACCATCAGGAATGGAACTCCTTTTAGCCGTTCATCCGCCCGCACTCGCTTTAACAGTGCAAGCCCATTCATCGTTGGCATATTCCAGTCTGAGACGATCAGGTCAACTTTATTGGACTTTAAAAGCCTGAGCGCCTGGACGCCATTTTCCGCTTCAATAATCTCCTTGAATTGCAGATCTTTCAGAATTTTTCGTACGATGCGTTCGCATTGTAGAAAAATCATCCACAACCATAGCTACCAAGTCCTTGTATGCCACTGAGTCTGATACCGTCCTTTCTGGATCCCCGAAGGTCCTATTCGCAAGAAATCAAATCACACTGCCTCAATCACCCATTGGCCAAATTTCAAGAACAATCTTTCCTGATCTTCTTCTGGAACCGTTATTCCGACTTGTTGGAGCTATGGCAACGGCTTGCCCGATCACCAATCGTTTCATGAGTCAACTAAATCATCTCATTAGCCAAGGAAAACTTTCGAACAGACCTCAGAATATCCTATCAGCCCACTCGATGGAATCGGAATAGAGCTCCGGTATCTCTGATTCTTCTATCCCCAACTGTGAAGCCAAAAAGGGGAAGTCCATCCAGTTTGCCTTTTCGTAAGAGATGGTAAGATCAAGTACTATTCTGAAAAGATTGGGCTTACCGAGCAAGGCTTCCTTGATTTGGGTTTGAATAGGAAGGTCTTCAAGAATCTCCTCCATAGGTCTGCCCAGGAGAACATCCATGCACGAGAATAATCCCATGAAGAAAAATTCGGACTTCTGCTTTTTATATCTGGATTTAGAAGCCAGATTTTCGCTAAACCGTGCTCTGAGCAAACAGAGCCTAAGGAGTTCCTGGGGCTGGTCATTTCCCAGTTCCATGATGACAGCAAGGGATACCCATCTTCTGATCTCCGCCTCGCCGAGAATCTGCAGAGCATGCATTATGGATGTGATCTCGCGACGCAAGCCGAAGAAGGCGGAGTTGACATACTTGAGAAGTTTGTAAGCAAAGGAAGGGTTTTGCTCGATGATTTGCTTGATCGTCTCGAAGCTCGGATTATCCACGCTAATTTCTTTCAGAATGCGAAGATAGTGTATTTTGTGCCCGGGAATATCCCGTCTGGCAAGGATTTCCGGCTTACAGAAGAAATAACCCTGAAAATAGCTGTATCCCATCTCGAGAGCGTCTGCGAATTCCTCTCGGGTCTCGGTCTTTTCCGCAAGGAGTTTTACCCCGCCTTCACCGGGAAATCTTTGAGCTATGGCCTTCCTCTCCTGTTCATCTGTTTGGCGCAAATCAACCTTGATTATGTCCACCAGCCCCAGGAAAGGACTATCCTCATTGCCACGGAGAATAAAATCATCCAGGGCCAATATGTAACCTTGGGAGCGAATCGTTTTTATAGCTTCGATCAACTCATCGTCAGGCTCCACATTTTCGAGGATCTCAACGACACCGATTTCCTTCGGGAGATAGGTAGCGGCACCCTCGAGAAGAAGTTTTCGAGTGAAATTCACAAAAACCTTCTTGCCTTGGGAAATTTGCTGCGCGCCGATGACCAAGAGGGTATTTCCGATGACGGAAAAGGATGCCTTGTCTCCGTCAGCCTCTGAGTAGATATTTTCCGCGCTGGAGCGGTACAGAAGCTCATAGCCGTATACCCTCTGCTTAGCGTCGAAGATTGGCTGCCTGGCGATGAAGACTTCCATTCCACTTCCTCCATCAAAACCTATTCAGAGAATCCAATGGGGACCATGCCCGCCTCCGCCGGTCTCCTCCATGAGTTTGACTCCATTGAGCAGATTTTACAAGATCACAGAGCGGTTACGTCCGGTTCTTTTAGCTTCATACATTGCCTTATCCACTCGCTTGAAAATTGTTTCAGTGTTCTTGTCAGAAGGCGTTACAGTAGTGCCCCCGATACTGACGGTCAGTGGAATTTCTTCGTCTTGGTAAAGAAAATGAGCCCGCTCTGCGAGTTCGCGCAGTCTTTCAGCAACAATACAGATCCCTTGCTCATCCGTTCCTGGAAGAATTGTGATGAATTCTTCTCCTCCATAACGAGCCAAAAAGTCCGTTCCCCGCAGAATCCTTTTGATCAGCTTGGTGAGCTCTTCCAGACATCTATCTCCTGCCCAGTGCCCATAGCGATCGTTGACTGACTTGAAATTGTCTATATCAATCATCAGGATAGAAAAAATCTCCCCGTGACGTTCAAAACGTGCCAACTCTTCCTGGATGCGCTTTTCATAGGCCCTGCGGTTATGGACTCCAGTCAAGGGGTCAAGGAGAGTCTCTTCTTCTAGAACTCTTGTCCTTTTGTGAACCCGAACGATTTCTTGTTTCATTCCTGTGACGCTATGCCTAAGTTTCTTGACCTCCACTGTTGCCTTTTTTAATTGAAGGTCGTCATATTTGCGCTTCTTTTCAAGTGCTTCCTTGATCGTCGAGAGTTTGGAGGCAACAAAACCCTTTAACTCAATCAGGTTTGTACTTATGTGGATGGTCTCTGCGGTATCCGCCAAATTATGTGCCAGTGTATTGTTGAACGCTTTGTTGTTCTCGAAGGTTTCGCGAGTGCAGGAGAAGGAAGACATAAGGCCGGTTTCCATTTCGACCAAATCTTTACCTATTTCTTTCACGAGACTTGTGAATTGCTCCAGTTCTCCTTTCGCCCTGCGGGTTGCAGCCCTTAGAATTTCGAGAATATTGTCGTTGAGGTCCAAAATTTGTTGAACTTTATCGCTCTTGCTGATGAGTTCACGGATTTCGGAGGCCTGTGTAAGAAATTCTCTGGGGAGTCTATCTTCGAATTCGCTAAGAAGGTTCAGACGGAAATCCTGGAGTGTTTTGATATAAGATTCGAGCAATGGATCGTTTCCTTCGTGGACTGGCTCCTTTCCTTGAATCTCTTCGTTAGATTGCAAAGAACGTTCGAAGGGAGAACAGGCGAATCCTCTATCCTTCAGCAACCCAATGTATTCCTGTTTCTTGGATAGCTCTTGGTGAAGCAAGCTGGGAGAAACAAGCTCACCTCTCGATCTGAGCTCTTTTAACGCATCGATTATGACCCCGCAGAAGGTCTCAGCATTGCCGTCGAGCGATACAGCCGGATCCATTTCCCCTCCTTACAGCGAAAAGATTTAAATACCTCAATCCCTTCCCGAGACCCTATGTATATCGGTCAGGTCTAGTCCAAGAAGGCATTTTCCTTCTTGCAAGAACCCTTCGATACTCTCATCAGTTGTTGGCGGCTAAAAAGATAACCTTGCATCTCATCACAACCGTTCCAGAGCAGGAATTGGAGTTGCTGTTCCGTTTCCACTCCCAGCAAGTGGTGCGATATGCATCCGAACCGCATCTGGGATAGGATTCAACCCGAAAAAGCTCTTGGAACGCCCATAGCCCATAAATCATACGGTATCCCAATCGAAAAACTTAAATGGAATGCCTGTTAGACTACTTTGGGCATTTTCAAGACACACTACCATCCCCGCAGTTAATGGCCTAGTTTCATATGGTGTTGACACGGGATTTGAGCGGGATCTACCGGCTATTTCCGAAAAACCTGAAACTCCTTACCACACTCCACACACCTCTTGTCAAAAATCTTAACCGTTGGAACTCCGAGCAATTTCCCTGCCCATGTGACGACGTTGGTAAAAGATAGCGTTGATTTCACATTCTCGCTTCCACACTGCGGACACTTCGCTTTTGCTCGTGGATCTTGAATAATCATGGCTGGGCCTCCTTTTGCTGAATGATGTCGATGTCGATCTGAGTTTCGATCAGTCGGGCTGAAAGTAGATGGTGGATTGAATTATTATCTTTGATATTCATATATTTAGAGAGGACGCATCATTTTAGCAGAGGGAAAGTGTATGGCCCAGAGTGGGTCATCAATTCGTGCCTCTCAGAATGGCCCACAATCGACGATCTCCGCGAAACCCATACCTGAACCCATGTGAATTTGCGCTTTGCTCCTTGATGCAGTGTTCAAGGACAGTTATCTTTGTTATGCTGTTATAGAACGATTTCAATTTGAGAGTGATGATAGCTGAAACGGTTATTTCGAAAGGAATACATATGGAAACAGCACTTTTTATTCTTGGCGGACTGTTTTTATGGTTCGTTCTGAACAAATGGGTATTACCGAAACTCGGTATCTCTACCTGAATGTCGGCTTCCTGTGGAATTGGAAGTTCCACTGAACATAAAAAGTAGGACAGGTAAGGCTTCTTGTAACTTCAAGACGAATCGTGGAGAGCTTCTTTCCGAATAATGCATCATCAACGGCCGGACGATGTTTTGTCCGGTGGGTCTGAGAATTTGTGTTGGCGTCGACCAGTGTGAGACCATTGGCAGAAGACGGTATATTGGATCGGATGCGCGTGATTTGGATGGACAGCCCGTGAAGGTTCACAAATGAGACGGACATGGAAAGATTGATCGGGGGTTTGTGAAGTTAATTATGAGGAGAGGAATGTTAACTCGGAAATCTGATCTTCGCCCCTTCCAAACTTTCCCCGACAAAACTCTACTCAACGGTCAACACTGCGCACCTATGCCACGAAACATAAACAAATAACGTTGGCCTGCATTTGGTGCAATAGGGCAAGGTCGAGCTTAATTTTCCTTTGAGGAGCGTAGCGGGCTCGGCCTGCGCAACAGAGCCTAACTGTCCGCGATCCAACTGCCGTGGAACCCCAGTGGAACGCGGACCGGCAGGTGAATGCGCGCAACCGGTTCGCCCGCGAAATCCTGCGCTGCAAGAATCACCAAATCCGTCCTGCCCCCATCCAGATCGTGAGCAAAGGCCATGACATAGCCTTCGTCTTCGCCGGCGCTGAGCGACACGGGAGCAAACACGGCTTCGCCCGCCGCGCCGTGCTCGAAACGGTGCTCCTCGACCGCGCCGCTTTGAAGGTCGTGCTTGAGCAGGACATTGCCAGACGTATGGCCGCACCCAGGGGGCAATTGGCCCGTCACGGTGGCCGGGGCGACGACGTTATCCTGGAGTTGCTTGAATGCGGTCGTATATCCGTAGCGATGCGGTCGGCTGATGACTCTATCATCGACACGCGGAAACTCCTGAAAGAACCGATCGCTGAGAGACCGAAGAGTGACTTTGCCGCTGACAGGATCGATGGTCCAGCGATCGAGGGTAATCGGGCCTGGTCCGGTCATCAGTGAAACATCGTAACGGCCTGCGTAGCGGCACACGTCAACGCAAACACGGTCACCATCGTCGTAAGCGTTGAGCGTATGGAAGACAAAGCAGGGCTCGACGGGAAACCAGCGCGTTCCACGTGAGCTATCTTCGCGCGAAAGCAATCCGACGCGCGCTTCATGGGCCGGATTCCAGACATAAGGGAACCTCCCGGCTTTCGCCGCATCAAGACTGAACGTGACCGGCAGATCATAAAGGACGACATATTTTTCAGTCAGGGCGAAGTC
>JBEKPW010000209.1:0-7602 GCA_049520315.1 Syntrophobacteraceae bacterium | reverse complement strand
AAGAAACTGAGATTTGGCCCGACTGGCCGTCTCCGCTGCTTCCTTTTCGGTTGTGCTCGACGCGAGGTTCGCGAGCGCAAGTTCGAGCTTTCGCTGGCGCCGGGACGCACTCATGCGCAACATAGAGCCTAGACATCCGAGTGTGATTGTCCGGGCCAGCATCAGTCCGAACCAAATCCAGACAAGAATCTTCTCGGCCCTACTCGAATACGGGACCAAAGAAGCATATGCCTGTGTGTAGAGGATGGCGCCGGTCGCAAGCACAGTCACGGCCCACACGATGCCGGCCTGCCGCCATGAGAACCTCAAACTGCCGAAGCCGCCGATAATGAAGAGTGTTCCAAGAAATAAAAACCCGACAGACGGAGCCCAGGCAAGAAACACGAACGCGTTTGCCAATGAGACGCAGACTTGGGGCAGCGCCATGTACTTATCGGAATAGCGCTCGCTGTAGCCGGAGATGATCAAGGCGTAGAAAACTGCAGCACTCGTACAACCGACCGCAAAGTATACAACGGGAACCCATGCAGACGTGGTGCCGGCGGCGGACAAACAGGCGAGGACCGCTACGTCAACACAATAGGAGGGCACAGACATAAGCGGAAATCGCGCACGGAAATGCCGGCGCGCACGAAGCTTCGCCGCATCGGATTCTTTAGTTGGCTCGCGATTCATGTCCTGTAGGCCTTTGCGCATCAAAGTGTTCTATGCTGCATCGCATTCGATCAGGCGCTAGTCTATGCCGACGAGTACGCCGCCGGCCGTTTCCGGCGATCTGACCGCCATCCGCGCCCCATCCGTAGACAGCGTTTGGCGGAGTTGACATACCCCGCCCCTTTGCTGCTGGATCGGCAAAAGCTTGAGAATTCTTTAATCCATTTCCTGATCCGCCTGTGAGGAATGCCTCTGTCATGAATTGAGACTGCGGGAACTCGTTTTGAACGAAAGGTAACCGTCCACCGCGGTCGTTCATGACCATTCGGGACACCTTAACCCAGATATTGCCAATTTTGAAAAGTCCAATTTGCGGCGATTCGGTAAATAAACAATTCGGAAACGGCGAGAGTTCTGGCGCCTTCCCCGGACCCGATCCGGGGTCCACTGATATGACGAAATCAACGGTCCTATTAAGGCTCTTCTCCCATCAAGAGACCCTTTTCATCAGCCTTCTAATGTTCAAAATACTCCTGGGCGAGGTCATGGCCCTTATCACCCAATTTGCGGAGCAGGTTCTCGATCTGTTTCAGCGCAAGCGGCGACGGCTTTGCTCGCCCATTTTCCCATCTACTGACAGTCGGAAATGTGACACCGAGCTTGGCGGCGAATTTCTCCTGACTAAGCCCGGTACGCTCCCTGATCTCCCGGATCAATCCGGCGATGTCATTACGGGCATTCAACTCTTCTCTCCTTTGAAGCTGGATAAGGCCCTGATCGTATCCCGATTTCGATACGCGACTTATCAAGTGATATATTTGCTTATCGGCAGAAGGTGGGGGGGACTTGAGGATTTTCTAACTAAAAAACAACTATCTTCTAATCAAAAAAATAACTCTTACACTACTCTGGGTCTCATGACGGCCTATCAAGAGTGCACGAGCTTTAAGTGCTCTTGTCATGCTTCTTCCAGTCCTCATTGGGGTAAAACCATCAACTGGAGAGCCGGACGCGGGAGCGAGGCGAGCCGTTTGAATCTTACCGGAGGAACCTTGCATGATTCTCATTCGCTGAATTTTTGAGTCCTCAGGAACTCAAGGACCAGGAGAGCAAGTGCCGACACGATCTTTTAGCCATCTACTCCAGGCGGTCCAACACTTGTCTGACTTTTACTGCAAAATCATCGCTTAGGAAAGGTTTCTGAATGAAATTTAGTCCTTCGTCCAGGATGCCGCGATTTGCTATCACATCGGCGGTATAGCCCGACATATACAGGCACTTGAGGTTCGGGCGGATGGCGCTGAGCTTTTCTGCGAGTTCTCGCCCGTTCATCTCCGGCATCACCACGTCCGTGATTAGCAGGTGAATATCTCCGGGATGATCCTCGGCAAGATGAATGGCCTGTACCGGAGTCGGCGTCGCAAGGACCGTGTAGCCGAGGTTTTCGAGAATTATCTTGCCGAGGTTCAGGATCGCTTCATCGTCCTCGACCAGCAGGATGGTTTCCGTACCTGTCGGGGGCTTGTCGGCTGCCTCCTCAGAGGCGACCTGTGCGGTTTCAGCCACGAACCTTGGCAGGTAGATTTTAAACGTGGTTCCTTTCCCCGGTTCGCTGGCGACATAGATAAAGCCTTCGTTTTGTTTAACGATGCCGTAGACCGTGGACAATCCCAGCCCTGTTCCCTTGCCCACTTCCTTGGTGGTAAAAAAAGGCTCGAAGATATTCTCGCGCACTTCCCGACTCATGCCCGCTCCGGTATCGCTAATGGTCAGCAGGACGTATTCTCCGAAAATAAATTCCGGGGTCTCAGCCCTATTGGAATCATCGATCACAACGTTATCGGTCCTCATGGTGATGGCGCCTACTCCGGAAATGGCATCGCGGGCATTGACCACAAGATTGGCCAAAATCTGGTCCACCTGGGAGGGATCAATTTTGACTTTCCAAAGATTGAGTTCCGGCGCCCATAACAGGTCGATATCCTCGCCGACGAGCCGCCGCAACATTTCGAGCATGCCCGAGATCGTGACGTTCAAATCCAGTATCTTCGGGACGGCGGTCTGTTTGCGGGCAAATGCCAGCAGTTGCCGGGTGAGGTCCGCTGAACGAAGGCCCGTTTTGAGAATCTCCTTTAGGTTATGCTGGAGTTCGTCAGCAGAAACGTCCGTATTTAACGCCAATTCCGCCCGCCCGATGATCACGCCAAGCATGTTGTTGAAATCGTGCGCAACACCGCCGGCTAGCCGCCCTACGGACTCCATCTTCTGGGCCTGGAACAGTTGTTCCTCAAGTTTTTTTCTTACCTTATCCGCGCGCTTGCGTTCGGTGATGTCCAAAATAGTCCCTGTGGATGCCGTGCTTCCCTTATAATTGCTTGTGGATGCGTAAACCTCCACGTCGAAACTCTGTCCTTTTTTCTTCAGCCCCCTGAAGGTGTAGTGAACGAATTCGACTTCGCCCGATGTTCGTTTCCTGACCTGTTCTTCGACCTTGGTCAAGTCCTCCGTGTAGACCAGGTTCTTGAAAGTCATGTCGTTCAGACATTCCTCGACAGTGTAGCCGAACATTTGAGCGAACTTTGGATTTACATATTTGAAGACTCCGTCCTGTAGGAGATAGATGCCTACAAGCGCATTCTCTGCAAAGCTCTTGAACTTATTTTCGGATTCAAGGAGCTCCTCCTCTGCCCTCTTGCGCTCGGTAATGTCATATGCAAGGCTCAACATATACTTCTCCTCAGCCATCTCGATCACCTCCGCCGAGCCAAGCACATCTATGATCTCACCGGATTTGCTGACGAGCTTGGTTTCAAAGTCCCTTATCCTGCCTTGCTCTTCCAATATCTCGATTACCTTCGCCCGGTCTCCAGGATTAGCCCACCACCCCTGTTCCAACGAGTTTTGGCCGATGACCTCCTCGCGTGTGTAGCCAGATAAGCCCAGGAACGCATCATTGATGTCGACAAATTGGCCGTCGCTCAAGCGGGTTATACTGGTGCCAACGGGACTGGCGCGAAAGAATCTGGAGAAACGTTCCTCGCTCAAGCGCAACGCGTCTTCGGCCAGCTTGCGCTCCGTAATGTCCGAGTAAGTTCCTAGCAGACCAATCACCTGGCCGTCCCGGTCATGCATGGGTACCTTACTTGTGATCAGCCAGGCCCGAGACCCATCCGGCCTGATTTGCGGTTCTTCATAGTTGATCTTGGGCCTGCCGCTCTCCATAACCTCACGATCATCCGCATGATAGAGGTCGGCAGTTGCTGCGGAGGCGGTCTCATAAGAGGTCTTGCCCACAAGCTCACTTGGGTCCTCATAGCCGCAATCCAGGGCGAAGGGTTTGTTGCAGCCAACGAAGATCGAGTCTCGATCCTTCCAGAACACCCGCTGTGGGATGTTGTCCAAAACTGTCCGGAGCATCTGACGCGAGTTGAACAGCTCGTCCTGCGCCCGCCTCCGCTCGGTGACGTCACGGGTAATGATAATAATACTCATTGGAGTGCCGTCGGGAGAATGAATGACCGCAGCGTTGACCTCTCCGATAAAGCGGGTCCCATCCTTCTTGATCAGTGTGTATTCAGAAACTGTGAGTGTTCCTTCTGTCAGAAGACGCCCTATATTCGTAGACGCCTTTTCCTGCTCTTCCGGGGCAACCCAACCGAATATACTGCGTCCAAGGACCTCATCATCAGGCGAATCTCCAAACATTTCCATTGCCTTAGGAGAAGTGACGATAAGCGAGCTATTCAGGTCCACCACCGAGATAGCGTCGGGGGATAAGCTGACAAGCGTGCGATACAACTCCTCGCTCTCCCGCAAAGCCGCTTCTGCTCGCTTGCGCTCGGTGATATCCTGTATGACGCCGAACACCACTCGCTTCTCGGGAGAATACTCCGCTATGGAATGGATATCGATAATCTTCCCGTCGGCCGGCCTGCGGATCTTAAATTCCACATTATACGGTTTCCCCTCCTCAATGAGTCCATTAAGAGCCTTGTCGAGCATGCCGCGATGCTCCGGGAGGGGGATCTTCTGTATTACGGGCATGGACCACTCGCTGCCTTCCAACCCGTAAATGATTCTCGCACCCTCGGAGGCCTTCACTTTATTGCACGCCAGATCAAACTCCCAGTTGCCGAAGCGGGACACCACCTCTGCCCTCCGAAGACGCCTTTCGCTAAGCCGCAGTGCATCCTCAGCAGACCTGCGCTTTACTCCAGCGCGTTTAAGACGTTTCCACTCGAACCATAACCCCAAAAGCCCGAGCCCCCCGATCAGCACGTGGCCGATGGATATAGTGCTTCGTTGACGACTCGCAATCTTCATATAGGGTGCAAAGGGCACCGAAACGCTGATTCCGCCCCGGATATCTCCCTCCTGGTAGCCTTGTTCACTATGACACCTGAGGCAACCGGCCTCGGTGATCAAGGGACGCATGAGTCTCAGATAGAGTTTGCCGTTCACCTCTTCCAAGGATCTGAATTCCTTGGAACCAGATTCGAATGCACGTAATGCACCGGTCTCCCAGGAGTCCGGTGCATTTTCCTGGCGAATGGGATTTAGACTGGTAATGTGACCTTGTACGCCGTCCGCCTCCCGGCCCAGTTCGTGGACCTGACGGGTCATGTAGGACGGATTGATAAGGGTGAGTTGTTTTCCGGTTTTTGTGGTGACATCACGATCAGGCAACTTTATAAGGTAGGGATTGGGCGGTGTTTTGTGCGTGGGCGGCACATACACCCCACCATGCATGCTTACCCACCGCCGATAGAGAACATCCTTGTCGAAACTAGAGCGAGCCGCAGTCACGGCAAGTTCAGTTATGGACTTTACCACTTGGTGCCAGTTCCAGATGACTGACACTGCAACGAGGATAACCCATACCGCAGCAGCCATGCAAATCAGGAGGCTTTCTTGTACGAATTTCGAAGGAAACGCGGCCTGAGGCTTCATGGCTCACTCCTGCAAGTGGAACATCTGTGGCAATTCCGCACCATGTCAGGTGACTCAGTCAGTCGAATCAGTCGAGGATTGGACACAATGACTCTGCCTTTTAGCAAGACTTTATGAAGGCCCCGAAGCAAGCTTCGTTCCGACAAGGCTTGCAGGAAATCGACAGGTATAACTTGTAGACCTCTTCCCTCAATTACCGGCCTGGTGTTAACAGGAAGCCAATTTTTATCAGCCCCTCCAGAATTGTGTCCAGACCACGATTACTCTTCCTCTGACTACATGGGATGAGCAGGCGATTAAGGGAACTAACTCAATGAACGTTTTCCAAACCGAGAAACAGTAAGGGCTGGAATGCCACTTCCCGGCGGCATGAGCATTCCGCACTGGATTTCACTTCAGAAATAATGAGGTCATAATCGCTCGTTACTCCTTATAGGCCCAAGCGGGTTCAGAAGGCAGCCTTCCCTAAAAGTGAAGTCCGGCCCTCTATGTTTAGGGATCGGACACAGGCGCATAATTCTTAAGGGAAAAACGATAAACAGGGCACGCAATTCGGATAATGTTTTTATCAAAATCGACTGGAACTTCGGCATGGGCTTCCAGTTCAATCTCATGGTTGCAGGAAACTCTTGGCTTTGTCTGCACACCCTGGGTAAGGAAGAGCCTAATCGAAAGCGACCAGCATCCCATCGGGGCTGAACCAGCTTCGGGATAACTGATCCCTTTCAGGTATCTGCTTCGGTCATGCTAACTGTTGGCCAGGAGAGCTATCGGTGATGGTCTTTCGTGATAATCAACAGAAGTAGAATGCGCTGTAAATCAGTCAAATCGCGCCATTTGAATGCGCCGATTCCGCTGTTCCCAATTATACCCTTATTCAAAGTCTTACCCCGCATATACTCACAATATCTTGCCAGAAGGTTGAACCTGCAACCTGCATCGGTTTCGTGAATCTATGATCTGAAAGTAGTAAATTTTCGGGACGTTGAGATTTCAATGTCCAAGAGAGTTTTGACGACCTTCTTAAGAGACCATTCATGGACACCACCACTTCAGGTGACGGCGAATTCACCCATAGGTGATGGCTCTACCGTAGAAATAGCCCTGAGCATATTCAAATTTTTACTTTAATAAACTCCAAAACAGATCGACTTCAGGCCAGAGTTGCCCCATTCGACTCCGATATTCTTCCCATTCCTCATTGGTTATATGGAGTTTTTGGCAATACAGTCGTGTGAAATCATCATCCAGATACTCAGGATACATTTTGGAATTTGCAAGAATGTTTGCCAAGGCAATTATTCTTACCTCCGGTTTAAATAAAGGGCTTTTCTCCGGCTCATGATGAAATTCAATAACTGCTTGGAAATGTTTTGGAAATGACCAGCGTATCGAAATCCATTTCCCGACCAAAGTGTGGTATACTCCAAATTGGGGTTCTACGTATCTTAGAGGAACCTTCCTGTCCTGGGCTAATTTCTGAATGGATCGATACTCCTCTTTGAAATGGACCGCCATTGCAACTCGCCCCAAGTCGTGCAGAAGGCCCAGCAGATAGGCTTCATTTTTGGAAACCCACGGCCGCCTCTGGGCGATGTGGTAGGCGATCCTGGCTGTTGCGAAAGCGTGCTTCCATAGCTTTTCTCGCTCAGCACGTCCTATCGAGGTTTGTCCGGAGAAAATTTCCGACATAAGTTCGTATACACAGATGGATTTTACCTCGTCATAACCGATGACGATGACAGATCGGGTTAGGTTAGGAGCTTTGCCGCGGAACCCGTAGTGGGCAGAATTGGCAACGCAAAGAATCCTAGCCGCTAGAGTCTGATCATAGCTGATGAAGCTTACAAGCTCATCTGGCGAATCCACTTCGTTTATTATGATGTCCAGCATTCGCTGCAGGGCCAAAGGAAGCGGGGGCAGGCTTTTGATTTGGGAAACTTTGTAGCGAACTTCATTCTCGTCCAATAGACTTATTTCCATGACGCAGCTTTCCCC
>JBEKPW010000208.1:0-14900 GCA_049520315.1 Syntrophobacteraceae bacterium | reverse complement strand
TCACCAGGACTGAGTTGCTGGAGTACCTTTCCCAGCTCCCTTTGTTTCCAATCGACGGTACCACTCACAGTTTCTTCAATCCAGGTCACGCTACCAAGGCGCTTCTCGTTGGCAAAGTGGAGAATTTGGTTTTTGCAATTCGACAAATCCTGATCAGTGCTGGAAACTCTGAGATAGCCGATTACTTGCATTTAATACTCCTCTTGTTCGTATGTACCTGTGAATAATAAGTAAACCCTAATTTGCTAATTTATATATAGGATATCTCAGTCCATTTAACAAGCAATTCCTTATACTTGAGCCACATTTAATATACGTTCGTATTTATCTAGATAAAGGAACGGAGTTTTAAATCTGAAATTTTGAAAGTATGAGCAAAGACGGGTTCACTCAGAAAAGACCGCTCGGATTTGGCGGGGTTTTTTACCAGGCAAGGGAAAATCATCGAGGATTGCGGTGTACGCATCGTGAGTTGGGCTGAGATTGCTCTACGAGGAGATCGACATGTTCCTGTTCTTTCAGCAACGCGAGTTAACATTTGCAAATCATTTTCGTTATGCACTCCGGCTACATCGGGATTTTTCACATTTGGCAAGCTGTGTGGCCTTCACTCTCGGATGAGCAGATTCGAGAGTTCATCGGTGTCGTCGGCTCTTCGGGGGAAGTGCTTCCTGAGCTCTTCTCCGCACTGAGCGATCACACGGATGAGCGCCTCAGAAGCGTTGTTCGCCTTGATGCCCTCCGCAACCTGCTGTGCCAGCGCCTGCCAGGACCCAGGGTCTATCTTTTCATTGATGCCCCGATCCCCCAGAATCCAGACCTTTTGCTCGAGCAGGGAGATGAAGATGAGGATGCCGGTCTCATCTCGCGTCCGGTGAAGGCCCTTTTCGAAGAAGGCGCGAAACGCCCGCTCCTGCACCGCTTCCTCGATGCGCCGCCTGCCGACAAACGGCAGACCAAGGCGCGAGATATGCCGAATGAGCAGCCAGGCCGGCAGGAAGAGCACAAAGACCATCGGCATATAGGACCAGATGGTGATGTGGTGGAAAATAACAGCGACGATCAGTGCCAGAAGTCCGGCGACCAGCACCGCCCCGAGAATCTCCGCCTCCCGGTAGCTTTCGCTGCGAGCCACCACCATGGTGGCGACCTCTCCAGACGTGTGGGCCTCGACGTCCTCGATCGCCTTGCGGACCCGCTCCTGCTCCTCAGCACTTAAGAACTCTTCGGCTTTTTTCACTGGACCCTCTCAACAGTGTGCTCCGATTCGCCTCTCACGCCCTACCAGCTTCCCGAAGCCCCTCCGCCTCCAAAGGACCCTCCGCCGCCGGAAAAACCGCCAGACGACCCGCCTCCCCAGCCGCCTCCGATGAACGGGCCGCCCCAGAAGCTCCATCTGCCGCGCCCGCCCCTAAAGATCAAGGCGAGGATCATGCCGCCGATGAATCCGATGAACCCGAGCGCGCCGAGAAAAAAGAGCCCCAGACCGGAGAGCGTGAGTGAGCCGATGACCGGAAGCCCCACGGCACCCGCAACACCTCCCAAAAAGGGGGATATTCCTCCCAGAAAGATGATGGCCACGAAGAGGAAAAAGAGCAGCGTTAGCACAGGGGGGGCGCTTTCCTTGCTTTGCGTGAGGTCGCGAGCCTTCGCCTGGTAGTCTCCACGGACCACTTCCATGATCGAAGAAACGCCGGCCGTTATGCCGCCGTCGATATCTCCCGCTTTCAGGCGGGGAGTGATTATGTCTCGGATGATCCGACCAGACGTGAGATCCGTCAGCTTGCCTTCCAGGCCCCTCCCGACCTCGATCCGAATTTTGCGCTCCTGTTGGGATAGGAGCAGGATCGCTCCATTGTCGAGGCCCTTATGGCCGATCCTCCAAGCCTCGGCCACTTTGATGGAGTACTCCTCCAGGTTTTCTCCTGCGAGCGTGGGTATGGTCAAAACAACAATCTGCGTCGAATCCGTCTGCTCAAAGTCCGTGAGAGCAGCTTCGAGATGCTGTGCCGCTCCGGATGAGAGCATGCCGGCAGTGTCGTTCACATGGCCGCGCAGCTGCGGCACATCCAAGGCTGAAGCCGGAGTGAGCAGACACAGTAAGAGCAGTGTTGTGATCGGACTTTTCATGGGCAATAGCTCAGAACTGCACTTTGGGTGCGGTCCTAGCGCCTTCGTCGGCTCGGAAGGGCTCCTTGCGGCTCAGGTGGAGCAGCAGCGAATTGGTCAGCGAATTGGGGAAGCTCCGGATGGTCGTGTTGAAATCCTGCACCGCCTTGTTGTAACGGACCCGGGCGACATTGATCCGGTTTTCGGTTCCTTCCAGCTGGTTCTGGAGATCGAGGAAGTTCTGATTGGCCTTGAGGTCGGGGTAGTTCTCGGCCACGGCAATCAGTCGGGACAAGGCTCCTGAGAGCTGTCCTTGAGCCTCCTGAAACTTGGAGACGGCAGCGGGGTCACCCAGACTCTCCTTGGAAATCTGCACGGTGCCCACCTTGGACCGTGCCTCGGTCACGGCGGTGAGGGTACCGGCCTCGTGTTTAGCGTACCCTTTGACCACTTCGACAAGGTTGGGAATGAGATCGGCCCTTCGTTGGTAGGCCGCCTCGACGTCGGCCCACGCCGCAAAGACCCCCTCCTCCTGACCCTGCATGGTGTTGTAGCCGCAGCCGGACAGGGCTGCAAGGACAAAAATTATGATAATAGCCAAGTGAAGCTTTCTCACGTCTCCTCCTCTCTTATGTATTTAGGTTTTAATCGATCATAAGCATCGGGGTATTCCGTGTCACCTGTGGAGGATATCAATGGAGGAAGCCTGAAGCGGTCAAACTATAGCCGAAAACCATTCCAACCGGTATCCATAAGCTCCAGTCTCCTTTTTTTATTCAACAGCAGCGAAGAAGGCGTCCATGTCGATATTGCGGATCAATAGCTTTTAAGCGCAGATGTACTCAAGGATCTTAATCGAGGGTTGCACGGCTGATCGTTGTAAATGGAAACAGGGCAGGAACAGACGCTGACTTATATGGGACTTGCCCCTGCCTCTTCCCGGCGATCCCGAAAGAGTGATTCTAGCGCCAATTGTAGTCTGCGCCCTTCAAATCGGCGAGGTCGAGAAGCGAGCTATCCTCACCAGCCGAAGACATCTTGCCTGGGCCTTGAGAAACAGAACTCCGAAATCCTCACTGTTTCCGAATCATTTGTTTACCGAATAGCCGCAAACTGGCTGTTTCGAAATTGGCAAGGTACCGCCACTTCTCACAGGGGTAGATAATCAAGTTTCCATTTCACCGTTTCTTCCGGGTGAGCCCCACATCTTCCCCAGTAGAAGTATCGCTCACTATGCATACGGACAGGCGGCTATTGTCTTTTCCGACCATCTCCTACTGAGCGGTTTTCAGCGATGATACCGGCTTGTTCATCTGCCCAGTCGCTTGGCATTTGCCGTCGCCCGCGAGTGTATTGGCTTGAGCCCGCGCTTGACGAGCAGAGCGGTGGAGTTGGAGAGCTGCGAGGCCGTAGCGGCCGACTGGATCAAGGTGCGGGCGAGCTTCGCTTGCCGAGCCATGGATTGCCCGACGGTGTGGCTTGCCGCGAGCGACATCATGGACGTTGCTCCGGTCATCATCTGCTTGACTGTTCTCGCCCCGAGCTGCAGGTTCATCCTCATCATCTGTGCGATCATGGCTTGGGCCGATTCGGCGGCGGCCTCGATCTTTTCCTGTCCCATCAAGGTGAATTCACGGCGATCACGTTTGCTCGGCTTGGGGCCCGCCGCAGCCATGAGGCCTGTGCGGTGGCCGATGACCTGTGCCGAGGCCAGCATCATCTCGCCAGTTTTCAATGCCAGGTCTGTCAAGATCAGGAACGGATTGGCAAACGAATTGCGGGTTCTGCTTCGCTTCATTATTGTTTCCTCTCTTTGGTGTAGAATGCCTCAAGGTGGAGAACTGCGCCGGTCGTTCCATGGTGCAGCGGTAAAGACGTCAGGCTCCGAATCAAACTACTCTAGGAGCTTTGCCGCTCCTTTAATCCAGTGTAGAAATCCTGGCCCTCAGGGCCAGGTCAGAGGCACGCGGCTCTGCCTCACCATGTCTTTCATGAAATCGCGGTGGCGAAGCCATGAATCGGGCGTAAAGCCGGTGGCCTTTGGCCCCGGATAGTCCGATTCAAGAGGTTTCTTTACTTTATTTGTTCACTTTTTCAACCGCCTGATCAATCTTCTTCCCTGCCTTTTCGGCTGGCCCCTGCTGACAACCGGCCAATCCGAGAACGAAAGCTAATAAAAGGACGATAAAAAAACCTCTATGTAACAGACTCATTTTCAATCTCCTCTCGCGGCAGGATTTTGCCCCATAAGATCAGGCAGCCATACGTTATGGTTTGGATTGATCAAGATGTGTGCCGAGGAGACAGATGATACCACTCATCCCATATTATGATTGAATACCATAAGCTTAAGGCTGTGCCGGCCTATAGCCGGCAATAAAATAGGTGTTGCATGCAACGATAGCGTTGCATAGTTCCTGTGTCACGTGCAACACCTCAATATCGGGGGTCTCTTCGGTGAAGTTGATTCGGATATGCTGCTTAAGCTGTACTTTGGTTCTTTGAATCGCGGTTGCAAGTTGAAGGGTGAGGTAACCGTGCATTTCTGGAAAAAAGTTTGTTGCCCAAAGGCCGCATTAAAATTCCAGATATCTCTGAACATTGATTTCAGAAAGGCACAATCAACCTTTCCATGTCCATCACATTTGTTCACCTTCAGGGGCTGGCAATCCGGATCGCACGCATCCGATCCATGCTACCGTCTTCTGCCCAATCCTCCTTCCAGACTCACCTAAACCACACATCTTCCGGCCTCTGAAATGATGCTCCCTCCCTACATATATGAATATCCAAGATAAAAATCCAATCCACCATTTACTTTCAGGCCAACCGATCGGAGCTCAGATCAGCATCGACACCAACATCATTCAGCAAAGGGAGATCGAGCCATGATTATTCAAGATCCACGAATAAAAGCGAAGTGTCCAGAATGTGGAAGCGAGAATGTGAAATCCAAGCTATCCTTTACCACTATCGTGGCATGGGTGGGCAGGATTCTTGGAGTCCCTACGGTAAAGATTTTTGAGAAAAGATGCTCGGAGTGCGGACATGAATTTCAGGTATTTCGGAAATGAGTGGTATCTTATGTTGTCCGATTGGAGACAAGTCAGCACAATAGCGAAGATTCTGTACATTGGTGGCTTGATCAGTTTTATCGGTTTGGTTGTGATGATTCTGACCGGGTTGACCAGCATTGGCGATGTCATTATCTGGAAATTCAAGCTGTGCCAATGGTGTATATGATTCCATGCGGAGATACAGTGGATCTTCATTGGACCGCCGGCGGAGGAAGCCTGTAGATCCCGACCAAACCCTTTCAGTCTGGCTTCCAACCTTTGCCCGATTCACTCCCCGACTTTAATGCCCATCGATTGAAAGGGAGTCCTTTCTCGATCCTGCGTTGAACGGAGATGCTATCGCCGGCAGGAAATGGAGTACCCTGACCGGCGCCATTGGCTTATCGCTTGCGTGTTTGATTCGGGTATAGGACAATGCGTTCCACGACCTTTTTCTAGTGGCATCCAAACCTCTAAGTGCGGTTCGGCATGCATCGCGCCCAGGTTGATGCGTTGTTCGGATTCATATCGAGACCCGTTATGGAGCGATGCCGTTCTTTTGCCGTTCACCCCTGCGGGAGTTTACCTCGGGTTTGTGGCGCCTCCGGCTTTCTTTTTCCTCTTATTGACCGTCATGCTGGTGGCCTACCTGTTGGTGTTGGTGGTAGAAGGCATGAAACAATGGTTCTTCCGGCACTTCGCCGCTGAGTGATGAAGGGTGAATTCTTACCCCATGATGGACAAACGACAAAATATAAATCAGGTAATGGGTCGGCTATGCAGCTTCGTGCTCAGGGTAGCGCGTGCTTTCAGAAGCAACCAGGGGTTCTTGTTGTCCGGAGCTGTTGCCTATTATACCTTGTTGTCAATTGTACCCCTGTCAATCCTCGCCCTCGTTGTGCTGACACATTTTGTAGAAGAGCAGCAGTTGATTCACACCTTATCAACGTACCTGGACATGGTGATACCCGGCTATGCAGCGACTTTGACCGAACAGGTGCGGGCATTCCTTGAGCACCGTAAGGTGGTCGGTATCATCGGTTTCATCGTCATGCTGTTTTTCAGTTCCATAGCCTTTTCCGTGCTTGAAAACGCCATGTCGGTGATCTTTTTCCAACAGGTCAGAATTCAACGTCGCAACTTTCTCATGTCCGCAATTATTCCCTATGTATATATCTTTGTGATGGGGCTGGGAATAGTACTGGTGTCGTTTATTGTGGGTGCAATCGAGACACTGGAAAGCAGGCACTTGACATTCCTTGGCTGGAGCTTGAACTTTGGAGGCGCTACCAGCGTGGCGCTACATATCCTGGGGATAGTTGGCGAGGTGCTGATGCTCAGCTCCATCTATCTGGTGATGCCCGTGGTGCGGGTTAGATTTCGTCACGCACTCATCGGTGGGCTAACCGCAGCGGTTTTATGGGAGATCATCCGCCGTGTGACGGTCTATTATTACACGGTCGTATCTATGGTAAATGTAATTTACGGTTCCATGGCCATAACGATGGTTGCCCTTTTCAGCATAGAGTTTGCAGCAGTAATCCTGCTGTTGGGAGCCCAGGTTATTGCAGAACTTGAGCGCAAACCCGACGAATCGACCAAGGAGGAACCATCAGGATTTGAGACATGATTGTCTGATGCCATGTCATAACATGTCATTTCGGATTGTCCTCAGGTTTCCTCATCCATATCCCAGAATATGATCTGCTGGTTAGTGGGGCTATGTTCTTTGATGAACTGCATGGATAAACAGATTCTTGGGAGTCACAACGGTCAAAATCTTTGAGAAGCTGCGAGGCGTGCGGACACGAATTTCAGGTATTTCGAAAATAGTCAGACCGACGAAAGCCTCTTCATTCTGGCTTCCAACCCTTGCCCAATTCACGTCTTCACCCTAATGTCCATCTATGGAAATAGTTGTCCTCGGAACTCGAGTCTGGATTGCGGAGAGGAGCTATCACCTGAGGGAGATGGTGGTATGTAATGAAAGCGGCCAGACTCGCTCTCATGGACATATCACTTGCATGTTCTATTGGGATGTCTTATGGTTTTGTGGGCAGAATCCGGCCCCAAATGCGCTTTGGATGCATAGCGCAGAACTCACGCATTATTCCGGCTTATGGGTTCCGTGCGTTAGATCAGCAAGGAATCGAAATGCAAACCGACCATTGAGGTGGCAGCGTGCATCTGAGGCGGCCTTCGGGTAGCATAGGGCACCTAGATTCGATCCTTTCATGCTCCTCGGTGACTTCCATTCAGACAATCCGCCCGATTACCTGGAAGGGTTCCCCCGGCACACACTGAGGGATCGAGACGATCAGATACGTTTTCCACAGCCGGGTAGATCACGGCGACAGTATGGGAAACAAGCCGACGGCGAATCGGATAGCCTGGTAGTATCCTCCGCTTATCAGGATGGTACTCATATCATCACCCCCTCTCTAAGTTGGACTGGAAAGCAGATTGTCCCCTGACCTCACCTGCATCTATTCCAAGACTCGCTGCTGATGCCCGGACTGAGCGCATCCGCCAGCATCTTAGACCTCCCAGGATGCCTTTTGCCCCCGTTGAGAAAGACATCAGGCGGGGACATATTCTATTAGCAATAAACCATGCTGCGTCATTTTTGAGCAAGTTTTATGCCCGCCTTATCTAGAGGTATCACTTTTACACTTTAGCTAAGAGATATAGGCACTTACGGTATGACAAGAGCCATTTGAGGTTGTTCATTTGAATCGAAAGAGTGTTGCCTGCAACGGAAGCGTTGCATGCTTTCTGAGTTACGTGCAACACTTCAACATCGGGGGTATATTTAGTGAGGTGAGTCAACATGAAAAAGTGGCATCTTGGCAAGATATCAAGAACATATCGCCAAGAAAAGACTTGCACCCGTAGGGTTTGGATAGTATTGAGCCTGGCGGACATCCTTCACGACTTGTTCGGCCGGTTCTCGCACAGGCCCGGAACTCTGTCTCATCTTCGCTGCTTTCAAAGGCTACGATGAGCCAGAAATCCTCCCTTCCTCAATCCGCCAAATCTGTCCCATAGCTGCTGACGGCGGACAGATTAGGGGCGGTTAACGTCGGAGAACCGCCAGCACGACGATAACGATTAGCACTAGAACAAGAACGCCGCCAAGCCCGGCCCCGCCATAATGGCTATAGCCATAATAGCCACCCCCGCCGCCGAACAACAGGATCAGTATAACGATAAGTAAAATTGTTGGCATTTTTCATCCTCCTTTTCGTTAGTCCCAAGTGACTCGTAGGCGGCCTCTTGCGCTGCAGGAATGCCGGCAGCTCTACCTCTCCTACTTCTCCACGACCTTCTTAACTTGGCCGATCTTTTCTTGTACTTTGCCGGCTATTTCTTCGTCTTTGCCTTCGGCTTCCAATTTGGGTTTCCCGCTGAGTTTCCCTACGATCTCCTTGACCTTACCTTTTACTTTGTGAAACCCGCCTTCCGCCTGGTCCTTCGTGCTGGATTTCATGGTAATACTCCTTCCCCGCGTGTAATTGCGGTCTTTAACTGATGTTAGCTAATAGTCTTTCTGCGTTGCTTCCTCATCGCTTTTGTCAGCCGTTGAGAACCCGTTCGCACTATTATGTCTGGACATACCCCCACCACTATCTCCTCTGGGCTTAGAGGTGTCCGGTCCAAATGGGGGATACTCCCTCAGCGGGAATAAGTTACACGATCGGGTCGTCCGACGAATCCTTAAGTTAATGACATTGAAGGACAACTGCTGCTTATGCATCTTTTCACCCTTGGGAATGCTGCACGGCTGCAGCAATCCCACCTACCTATTTAGCATACTCGAAAGCGGGCATGGCCTTGATTGCATCCTTGGTGGCGCCCGGCAAAGTGATCTTGCCTTCCACGATCTTTAAATTATTTACTCGAATGGCAACATCGTGTTTGGCCATCCCTAGAAAGCCACCCGTCCCGATGATGGCGTAGGAAACGGCTTTGTCCGGTGCAATGATGAGGTCTTCCACTACGCCGACCTTCTCATTTTTGTCGTTATAGACGTCCTTTCCAATAATCTGCTTGTTGGCACTCCATCCTTTGGCTAGCAGCACCAGTTCATCCGCTGGAACTGCGATGGCAGTCGTCCCACCGGCCACCGGCGCATGCTGCTGTGCGATGGCATTCCCCATCATCCCAACCACTGCCAGACAAATCATCACCGCCATAACTTTTCTGTTCATTTTGTCTTCTCCTTTTTTTAGTCTCTCGTAAACTTCCTTACGCTTTTCCCTCAGCCATGGGTCTGCAAGATCACAGCCCTCCCCCAAGCGTTGCCGTTTCATCCATGCCGGAAGGGTTGATCCGGCAACCATCGGATTAATATTTCTATGATAAGAAACAGACCCCCAAGGGAGCAATCCTTTCGGCAAACATGCTACAATCGCCAGAGCAAAAGAATGTGCCCTAAACGCCACCTCGCAGGAGCCTGTGGGGGAACCAGACCAACTCACTTCGGGCCCGCCCGAAGGCGGGATCCTGAAAAGCCCGAAAAACCTCGTACCCAGTCTTTACGGAATGGATGTTTTGATTGTTTTCGGGCGTCACAGGGCGCGGTCGATGGCACTGGATCCGTTTGACAAGCACCCCGAATCGTCGATCCTAAGACTTCCAGGGGGGGACATAGTCGTAGTAGCTGTAGATGCTCTCTCCCCAGAGTGTGTCCGAGAAATCGGGCCACTCATCGCCCTTCTCAAACCCGGGAGCGGCCTTCAACTTCTCCTTGTCCACGTTGAGGATGAGCTTGTGCTCAGTGGCAGAGAACTCGAAGGCTTCCCAAGGCATGGCGAACAGCTTGTTACCCATGCCCATGAAGCCGCCAAAGGAGAGCACCGCGTAAAGCACGCGGTTCTTTTTTGCGTCGATCACCAGCTCGTGGATCTTGCCCACCTTCTCATCCTGGCGATTGACCACCGTTTCGCCGATGATCTTCGATGCCGCTACGACGCCGTGCATGGCCACCGACTTTTCGCTCGTTTCCTTCATGCCTTACTCCTCTTGTTCGACTTATTGGGTTCATTCTGCTACCGACAGCCTCAGCGGTTTTCGCTGCAAACAACCCCTGGTGGCGCAGTATGCAAATTACTCGGACACTTCAGTTAAGTCGTGCACGTGGCTGCCATGGCCTCCACCCCGGATATGGACGTCTAACGGCCCCGCCTCGACCAGTAGTATCCTCCGTTATCAGGATGGTACTCATATCATCACCCCCTCTCTAAGTTGGACTGGAAAGCAGATTGTCCCCTGACCTCACCTGCATCTATTCCAAGACTCGCTGCTGATGCCCGGACTGAGCGCATCCGTCAGCATCTCTGACCCTGCAGGGACATATCCCATTAGCAATGCGCTAAATGACATTATACTCTCGCAAGTTTTATGCCCGCTGGATCGATAGGCGTCACATTTGCACTTTAGCTATAAGATTCAGTCATTTACGGTATGGACAGAGCAATCGAAGAGTGTTAACTTGACTCGAAGAAATGTTGCATGCAACAGAAGTGTTGCATTACTTCCATGCCACATGCTTAATTCCAATACGAGGGAGTCCCCTGCGATTGCAGTCGATAAAGCGGCTCGAAGAGGGCAACGATGCACGGATAATTAGCAAAAAGACCATAAAACTCACGAAAATGAGAGTGCAAGTATGACGGAAGACAAATCCGATCTGGCCCAAAATCCAGCCGTAGTGATAAAATTAGAAGCATTCAAACGGGGGAGGGGTGCTGACCACCTCAATTTCAGTGATTAGTTTGCAGAAGAAAGAATGTGATACTCACATACCCCATTGGGGTGGTTCCTGCCCCGCGTGTATTTATCTGTAGCCAAAAAGGAGTTGCAGAAACCCAATAAGTGCCGCAATAGAAGGGCAATACCGATCGAGTCCGGCAGAAAGGAACGCAATAATGCCAGGGGTAAAACTGGGCAGTGACATAACCTTACGTAGGGAGGCTGGACGAACGCTCAAATCGGGTATGCTACCGCCAAAAGAGATGCCCAACGAAGACGCACAGCGACTTATCCATGAATTGCGGGTTCACCAGATTGAACTCGAAATGCAGAACGAGGAACTTCGCAATGTTCAGACGCAGCTTGAGGAATCCCGTGCGCGCTATGCCGACCTCTATGATTTTGCTCCCCTCAGCTATTTTACTTTCGATGAGCAGGGACGGATCATCGAGGTGAATCTTACCGGTGCAAAGCAATTGGGTATCGAGAGGGGCAACCTCATCAACATCCCCTTTGTGACTATTGTGGTCAAGAGCGACTGGAAGGGGTTTTTCTCCCACTTAAAGAAGATTTTCGACACCCGTGAGGACGACACGTGTGAAGTCGGACTGAAAGTAAAAGATGGCGGTGAGTTCTATGCCCGTCTCGATAGCATATTCCTGGAAAGCGCAAACGGCACTGTCTCTTGCAGAACCTCCGTAACGGACATCTCTGAGCGTAAGCGGGCGGAAGCTGCACTCCTTGAATCCGAACAGCGCGTTCGGCGGTTGAACGAGCACATTCTGAACATGGTGATGGTCCTTTCTCATGACATCAGGGGGCCTCTTGTCGCCATTGCGTCCATCTTGAAGCTCATGCTTAGAGGCGTATACGGAAAGCTGGATCAAAGCCCGGCAAACACTGTGCAGGAACTCTTGTCCCGTTGCGCCCGCCTGCTGGGAATCGCCGAGGATTACCTCGGGAAAGCCTCCATTGTCGGGGGCTCTCTGGAAATGGAACGCCAAGTGCTGGACCTGAGGCAGGATATCATCGATGTGGTGCTGGAGGAACTCGCCGACGATATCACCAAGCGCGAGATTGTCATCGACAATCGTCTGGGGGCCATTCCCTCCGGTTCCATTACCATCAGCGCCAACAAGACCTGGCTGAAGGCCGTCTACAGGAACCTCTTCACCAATGCCGTAAAGTTCGGGGGCAAAGGGTGCACCATCTCTTTTGGATTTGAACAACACGAATCGCATTATCGTCTGAACGTCTACAACAGCGGCAGACCGATTGCTGAAGAAGATCGCAAGAAGATGTTTCACAGGTTTGAGCGGATTGCGCCATTGGGAGGTCCCACTACGGAAGGTGTCGGCCTTGGTTTGTGCCTTTGCAGGGAAATCATCCTCGAGCACGGCGGTGAGATATGGTACGAAGCCCGTCCGGACGGGTCTAACTTCGTATTCACCATATCCAGGGAAGATGAGCGTTAGGCTTAGACTGCCAGGGATAGAGTCCATCGGCAATTTATTAGAACGAAGTTCGCAGGCTACCAGCCGACTGAGTAGAGGAAAATAAAGTGTGAGGAATAGAGCGTGGTTATTTCTTCTTCCAGAAGAGAGCGCCCCTTCAACTAAAAGAGCTTTGCGGCACTGCTGGCATACTCAAGACCCGATGTTCGAGTAAAATCTCACTAAGGCAACTTCCTGATATAGAAATGTTGCACGTGACATGGAGGCAATGCAACGCTTCTGTAGCATGAAACACTTCTTCTCCTCAAAATCCACAACCTTCGATGGGTCTCACCTGCCATAAGAGCGTATACGTATTAGCAAAATTGTAAATATGCCGCCTCTCGATCTATCGGGTATGGAATTTGCTCCTGCTCTATTCGGGCAGGAAAAGGTCCAGAATCAGATCCGCCTAAATACCTGATGAGCAGAAAGGTGGTCGAAGCATTATTTTTCGCCTGTGTAGACAACGGCAGGATAGGGTGGCTATGCGACCGTGATCTCCACTGTCGTATTCATGGAATAACGGTGATCGCTAACCATCATCTCATCTATCGCCTCATTCTCTCAATGGCTCCAAGGGGGCGCAAATTCACTCAGGATGGAATAACATCATGAAACGGATCGGAATTATTGTCGGCGGCTCGGTTCTCCTGGTCATTGTGCTCTTCGGATGGTGGGTCTTCAGTCGCCCCGAACGCGGCACGACCGGCTCGGTCAGCACGCATTTTCGCTTGTTCGGGCCCAACGACAAGATCGTGATCGACGGTTTCGACGACCCCAAAGTCAAGGGCGTCGCCTGTCACATTTCCCGTGCGCAAACGGGAGGGATGAAGGGCGAATTGGGCGTGGCGGAGGACACGAGTGACGCCAGCATCGCCTGTCGTCAGGTCGGTCCGATCAACATTGTCGGTGAACTCAAGGACGGCGAGCGCGTCTTCGACGAGCATCGCAGCCTCTTGTTCAAGAAGCTTCAGGTCGTCAGGTTCTTCGACCGCGAGCGCAATGTGCTGGTCTACGTCGCGTATAGCGATCGGGTTATCGAGGGTAGTCCGAAGAACAGCATCAGCACGGTGCCGATCATGGGGTGGCCGGCGCCATAGATTCGAACTGCGCAGCATGGTCGGTGACAAGTCGTTCGGAGCGGAGGAGAACCTCCTGGCGAGCGATTATGCCCAGCTGATCACAACGAACGAGGAAGCTCTTTTTGACATTCCGGCGGAAGCCTGATCCGAAAAAACGGCCCGGATACCGCTATGAGGGTGGACTTTTATAGAGAGAACTATCATGAACATGCAACGACGATATCCCATCGGTGCCGAGGTGCAGCCAAACGGTGGCACGCATTTTCGCGTCTGGGCGCCTCGCCCAAAGAAAGTGGAAGTATTGCTGGAGGCTGGTCCTGGAGCTCCGGGGACCGTACAACTGAAACAGCAGGAGGACGGATACTTTGCGGGCCTGGTCCCGCAGGCCGCTGAGGGCACTTGCTATCGCTTCCGGCTGGATGACGCCGGTTGCTTTCCTGACCCAGTGTCGCGGTATCAGCCGGACGGGCCCCACGGAGTATCTCAGGTGGTGGATCCTTCGGGTTTTGGGTGGAACGACAGCAGGTGGCAGGGCGTCGGTCTCGAGGGCCAGGTCATTTACGAAATGCACATCGGGACCTTCACACGAGAAGGGACATGGCAGGCCGCTCAGCGGGAACTCGGGGAGTTGGCCGACTGCGGAATCACCGTGCTCGAAGTGATGCCTGTGGCTGATTTTCCCGGCCGCTTCGGATGGGGCTACGACGGAGTTGGGCAGTTCGCTCCAGTTCGGCTGTATGGCGAGCCGGACGATTTCCGCCGTTTCGTGGACGAGGCTCATCGCGTCGGTTTGGGGGTGATTCTCGACGTGGTATACAACCATTTCGGACCGGACGGGGAGTACCTGAACGAGTTCTCGCCCGACTATTTCACCGACAGGTACGAGAGCGAGTGGGGTGAGCCCATCAACTTCGATGGCGAGAAGGCAGGTCCGGTGCGCGAATTCTTCATAACAAACGCCGCTTATTGGATCGAGGAGTTCCACATAGATGGACTGCGGCTAGACGCTACACAGGATATTTTCGACGCCTCGCCGGAAAACATCATGACGGCCATAGGAAAACGCTTGCGGGAAGCCGCGCGCGGACGGAAGACGATCATTGTGGCGGAGAACGAGCCACAACTCACGAAGCTAATGCGTCCGATCGAGAGTGGCGGCTACGGGCTAGACGCTCTCTGGAATGACGACTTCCATCACAGCGGCATGGTAGCGATGACCGGGCGCAACGAAGCCTACTACACCGACTACCTGGGCAAACCGCAGGAGTTCATTTCGATGGTGAAGTACGGCTATCTCTACCAGGGACAGCGGTACAAGTGGCAGAAGAAGCGCCGCGGCACACCCGGCCTCAGGCTGGCGCCGGCGAAATTCGTAACGTATATTCAGAATCACGACCAGATCG
>JBEKPW010000207.1:0-7742 GCA_049520315.1 Syntrophobacteraceae bacterium | reverse complement strand
TTCGCCCGGCTCGATCAGAAGGGGGTGGGCGGGCTTATGGAGATCGCCGTTAGAAAAGGACGTTCCGTGAGGCGTGATATCAAGATCGGTATTTGCGGCGAGCACGGAGGCGATCCCAGTTCTGTCGAGTTCTGCCACAGAATAGGGCTCGATTATGTTAGCTGCTCACCATACAGAATCCCGATTGCTACTCTTGCCGCCGCCCAGGCTGCCATAAAGGAAAAACGCGAAAAGGAGGATTCCGAATACGCAGAGGTTTCAACGGTTGCGGTCAAAATATGACGTGCAAGACCTATATTCGCGTGACTTGTGCGGATGTACGTGGCTTCTACAGCTGATGGAGATTACATGAAAAACTCAACTTGCCTTCGCCGTTCTATAATTTCTGTTCCCGCAAACCGCGAAAAGATGGTCTCCAAGGCCTTCAAACTCGATGCTGACGTTATCATGCTGGACCTCGAAGATTCCGTTCCGGTCAATGAAAAAGAGGAGGCCCGCAAACGGGCTATCTCCACATTCAGGGAACAGGATTGGCAAGGAAAGCTCAGGTCGATTCGCATAAATGCGATGGATACGCCCTTTGCCTACCGTGATATAATTGATGTGGTCGAAGAAGCGGGCGAATACATCGATACGATGGTTGTCCCAAAGGTCGATGACCCGGCGGAAATAAAAGCGATCGACTATCTTCTGACCCAGATAGAGCTTCGGATGGGCTTTGAAAGGCCGATTGGGCTTGAACCTTCAATAGAAACGGCGTCGGGGATGTTAAAGGCCGGGGAAATCGCATTCAGCTCACCGCGGATTGAGACGCTCGTATTTGGGGTTGCTGATTACAGCGCTTCCCTGACCATGTTGAGTAAGGGTGTGAGCGGTCACGGTGAGGAGGAAGATTTCTACCCGGGTCACAGGTTCCATTTTCCATTAAGCCGGATGGCAATGGCGGCGAAAGCTGCCGGTCTGGCAGCTATCGACGCCCCTTATGGAGACTACAAAGACCCCGAAGGTCTGAGGCGTTCATGCCTGATGAGCGCCGCTCTGGGGTACGACGGCAAATGGGTGATTCACCCGGATCAGGTTGCAATTGTAAACGAAGTCTATTCTCCCTGTGAGGAAGATTTCCAACGTTCCGTAAGGATCCTGGAGGCCTATGAACAGGCTCGGGCGGCGGGACTGGGATCGTTCGCCCTGGATGGGAAAATGGTCGACGCGGCATCCATACGGGTCGCTCGGGTAATTCATGCTCAATGGGAAGCAATGAGCAGGCGTTCGACCATGCCCTGATCCGGCTTTGTTTCAAATCGTCGGGCAGAATCGTTATTGAAAATGAAACTAGATAAGTCAAAGACGATTGGCGCCAAGAGTGTGAAGCGTGGCCAGGAAAATTTGACCAGGCATTTGGAACTTCAGATACTCTACGATATCTTTTCTGCTATCTACAGTTCGCCGCATCTTCAGGACGTTCTCAAACGCGCGCTTTCCAATATTCTCGAGACCCTCAAGTTAAAGATGGGGGCTCTGTACCTCGTCAAAGAATCATCGGGAGAAAAGTGGCGGCTCGAGCTTTCGGCTCATCATGGATTCTCGCCCACCCTGCTCAACTACATCCAGTACCTGACGATGGCCTCAGAGATGATGGGCAGGTACAAGGATAAGGACCCGATCAGGTGGTTTCCGATCTCAAAGCTTGCCTTTCCCGTCCTGCGCGAGCGCATGGAAGAGGAGGGAATCGATGAAATCATCTGCATCCCTCTTATGTCACACAAGAACGTCGTAGGGCTGCTTTACGTGACCAATGACGGAACGTATGAGCTAGGAGCGGGGCAAAGCGAACTTTTGAGGGCCATCGGAAACCAGCTCGGGGTTTCCATCCAGAATGCAATGCTCTTCGACTCGGTAGAACGAGCGAAGTGCGAACTGGAGATCAGCTTTGACGCCATTCAGGACGCCATTTTCCTGATTGATAACAGGATGCGGATTTATCGAGTGAACCGCACCAGTGAGATGGTTTACGGGCCGAACCTGGTCGGGCGAAAATACCCTCAGGTAATTTACGGGACTGAACATCCCCATGTCGCGTGTCCCATTCGGGCATGCATGTGGAGTACTCAGCCAATTCGCAGGGAGGGCCCTCACCCGCGCTGGGGAGGCTACTACCACTATCACGCATTTCCCGTGTTCAACGTGGCCGGGGACCTGGAGCGGGTGATCTATTTTGAGAAGGACGCCACTGAAGCCAGGAAACTCGACCAACACCTTCAGCAGGCGTTGCGGCTCAAGGCGCTGGGGACGCTGGCCGCTGGAATAGCTCACGAAATTCGAAACCCGCTTGCTACTATAAACTTCAATACCCAGATGCTTCGGCGCGAGCTGGAATTAAAACCGGCCCAGCAGGAGATGTTCGCAGACGTATTCGAGCAAATACGGAAGATGGACCGCATCATTCAGCAGGTGCTCCATTTCGCGCGGCCTCGCGAGCCTCAGTTCATGCCCCATAACCTGAACGAAGTAGTGCGCCATTGCCTGGATATGTCGAAAATGTATCTCATAAAGGCCCATGCTGAAGTTTCGGTCGATCTGTGGCCGGATCTGCCCCCCACCGTAATGGATTTCAATCAGATCTGCCAGGTATTGATGAATCTGATAATCAATTCCATCGAGGCGATGCCGGGGGGCGGAAAATTGCGGATAAGCACTTCTTTGCATCCGGAGCAGGGGCAAATCTTTGAGATTCACGATTGGGGGGTCGGTATTCTGGAAGAAGACAAAGGGCGCATCTTCGATCCGTTCTTTACGCGAAAACCTGAAGGCACAGGAATGGGTCTCAGTATATCAAGACAGATAATCGAAAAACACGGTGCTCTTATGGAACTGGATTCCGCTCCGGGAGAAGGGACCACTTTCCGGCTGATTTTCCCCCTTGGGACGAAACCGCTTCCTACGGTTCCCGACCAGCCGCCGGAGCCTTCATCCGAGACGTTTCAGAGCCTGGAGACGAAAAAGAAAAAAAGGAAAAAATGAATCAGGTTTCGAGCCGGTCAATAGCAGTTTCTGTAGATATGGAAATAAATAGCTGGAATATTTAAGTATTTTATAAATTTAAGGTATATTGAATACCCTCGATGTACATCCTAATTTCCTCCTTACGTTTTTATTTCTGTACATTAATATAAAATCGTTTATAAGATGGCACCCACTGCGGTATTGGAGGCGAAGCGAGTGCGGGGAGCTTCGATTCTGGTTCTCATTTTGATTTTTGCATCATCCAGTCCGGGGTTTGCGGTCCCGATTGAATCGGTTCCCGAGTCTGACATCCACGGAAGCGCTGTAATTTTGTCAAGTACCGCACCGACTCCTCCGACGGCCAAAATCCCTGATTCACCAGTCCATATGTTTATAAGGCCAGGGCTAAACAGCCGATTCGAGTTATTCTTCATAGACGTCAGGTACGGGTATGACCTGGTAGATTTCGAGTTCTATAAGGCATGGTGTCTGGTTAAGAGTAAGCCGATCCGCAGGAATGCAATTCATAAGATCAGACTTTACAACTGCTATGATCCTAATCTCCCCCCTGAATTAAGGAGCATGGAATGGAACCAGATTAACTATGTCGTCAATCATAAAAAGGGGTCCAAAGAAGCCATCCAGCAGGCAATCTGGCATTTCGCAGGTAGCGAGAAGCAGACGACATTTAGTGTGGAAGCAGCTCAACTTATAGAAGAGGCCAACCTCAAGGGAAAAGATTACAAACCGGCAGAAGGTGAATTCTTAGCAGTCATTTGTAAGCCTGACGACAAAAAACAGCCAGTGTTTATAGAATACAAAATTCCGGAAGCCATCAATATCAATTTCGCTCCAGATGCTATCGTGCCGGCGGCGGCCCCGGCAGCAGCGATCTATTCCTTCCCGGCCTGGTTTCCCTTGCTCGCTGTAATCCCTGTTATCCCATTCATCCCGACAGGACCAGATTCTCCACCGGGTCCGCCTCCTTCTCCTCCCTCCCCTCCATCTGTTCCTGAGCCTTCCAGCTTGCTTCTGTTAGCAAGCGGAATCTCCGGCATCCTGATATCCCGGAAAGTCAGAAAGCGTATGAAAAAACCGTATGGCTAACGGCTAAAGGTGGTCTTGGTCTGAAGCGAACTAAGCTCTTTTCAACTCCTTTGTGAGTTGTTCGCTGACTGAGTCGCATCAGTGCCGGCCTCCGGTCCGCTTTGCGCCGAAGCGGCAACGTGAAGCAAGAGATATGAAAAGAGAACCAAGGTTTCCATTGGTCGCGGGAAGCTATTCGTTCCCGGCTTTCGGCTATGTGCGCTTCGAGTCTTTGTTTCTGCAGTCCCCATAGTATTGCCTGTACCAAGCTATGAAACTCGATATCCCCTGGCGCAGGGGGGTTTGGGGGCGGAAGCCGAAATCGCGGGCAATATCCTGAATATCCGCATAGGTCACCCGGACATCACCGGGTTGCATGGGAAGAAATTCCTTTTGGGCCTTCATTTGAAGGCAATCCTCAATTACCGATATAAATTCGAGAAGCTGGACGGGCTTGTTGTTTCCGATATTATAAATCCTGTAAGGAGCGAAACTGGCGCCGGGATCCTGCCTGAGTCCATCCCATTCCGGGTTTGCAACAGGAGGATGATCAATGAGCCGCAGTATTGCTTCCACAGCATCGTCAACATAGGTAAAATCGCGGCTCATAAGACCGTTATTAAATATCTTGATGGGTTCCCCGGCCAGTATTGCTCGAGTAAAAAGAAAAAGGGCCATGTCCGGACGTCCCCAGGTACCGTAAACGGTAAAAAAGCGCAGACCTGTACAGGGAATTCCATAGAGGTGGGCGTACGTGTGGGCCATCAGCTCGTTTGCTTTCTTAGTAGCCGCGTAAAGGGAGACCGGATGGTCCACGTTATCTTGTACGGAGAAGGGGATTTTCTCGTTAGCGCCATAGACCGAGCTCGATGAGGCAAAGACCAGATGCTTAACTCCAGTGTGCCTGCAACACTCGAGCACGTTTAAAAAGCCATCGATATTGCTTTGAATATAAGCGCGCGGATTGATCAGCGAATAGCGAACTCCAGCTTGAGCAGCCATGTGTACCACTATATCGAATGAATTTTCTTTAAAAAGCTCTTCAATCGAAGAATGGTCCTCCAAATTAAGTTTGAAAAACTTAAAACCGGGATATTGGAGAAGTAAAGAAAGCCGGTCTTGCTTGAGCTTTACGTCATAATAGTCGTTGATATTGTCAAGGCCTTTTACAGTCCATCCCGCTTCAAGCATCTTCAAGGCTATATGAAAACCGATGAAACCGGCTGCGCCTGTTACTAAAACGGGTTTTTGAAGATCCATTGAAAATTTCCCCCCGGGTTTTGTCCTGGCGGAGCCTGGAAATAGACGAGCCGCCGGCGGCCATGATTGTGCCTCGACCAAGTAACAATTGCAATGATGATTATCGGAAGGCTCTGCGGATTTCTATAGCTGTCTGAGTTGTGAACGGATATTACGAAACCGTAATCTAAATGGGAATACAACTCGGAATTGAGCCTTCCCAGCCGAAATTCCTGCATTAAAACTTAAGTCCATATTCCGATCAAACGCTTGGTGCACAACACTTAGGGAGATTTGCCCTGTGTGGATGAGCAGCTTGGCATCTTATTTGCTCTGACGGGTTGGCAGCATTAATCGGCACCATAAAAGGCAAACTGCGTGAAAGCGCAGGACGCAAAGTCACTGGCCTAAGTCTCGGAATACCGGGATATGGTCGCAGGACCGCTGGGCGGATGCAGCACCTCCTCGGGACGCTGAATTTGCCGGGCAAGTCCACCTGAGGGGGTCAAGATGAACAGAAGTTTAGGATACCTGCTAAGTGGCCTGGCAATCTCGCTTTTTCTCTTTGTTTGCATTTCTCGTGATGTCTCCGCGGCGCAGGTCCAGGTGGCCTGGAACCCGGACGTAAGCCAGGTTGCGGGTTACAAGGTACATTATGGTCTATCGACCGGGAACTACACCACCACCGTAGACGTCGGCAACAACACGACCTCCACGCTGCAAAATCTGTCTTCGCCGAACTGCTATATTGCCGTCACCGCCTACGACAGCAGCGGCAACCAGAGTGGCTTCTCGCCGGAACTGGCCATTGATTTAATGACTGCGTCTGCCGGAGCAGGCGGAACGATAGAGCCGAGCGGCAATTTTTTTCAGAGCCAGGGTGCAAGCCAGACCTTTACCATCACTCCTTCCTCCGGCTACCAAATAGCCGATGTGCAGGTTGACAGTAAGTCCGTAGGACCCGTTGGCAGTTACACTTTGACCGGGATTTCGGCCTCGCATACCGTCACCGCCACTTTTTCAGCCAACGCCACCAGCTACATCATCACAACAACCGCAGGTTCAAACGGTTCCATCTCCCCTTCGGGTGCTGTCGCGGTAAGCTCCGGCGCGAGTCAGAGCTTTACCATCACCCCCAACGCCGGCTACCAGGTAGCGGGCGTACAGGTGGATGGATCCTCGGTTGGCGCGGTTTCAAGCTATACCATCACAAACGTGACAGCAAACCATACCATCTCGGCCATTTTTTCGCCAATCCCTACACACACCATATCGGCAAATGTTCAGGGCGGCGGATCGATTTCCCCATCCGGAAAGGTGAATGTCTTTACAGGAACATGCGAGGCATTCACGATAACCCCGGTCGCCAATTACGAAATTTCGGGAGTGAGAGTCGACGGGAAATGGATTGGTGCGGTTTCTAGCTATACCTTTACGAATGTGGCGGGTAACCATAGCATTGAGGCTGCTTTTGCGCCCATCAGGTACCATATATGGTCATCCATACAGGGAGGTGGATCGATTTCCCCGTCAGGAAGGTTGAGTGTATCTCCAGGAGCAAACGAGGCGTTCACCATAACCCCGGCCGCCTATTACCAGCTTGCAGATGTGGTGATCGACGGGGAATCAGTTGGAACGGTTTCCAGCGGGGTATTAAACCGTGTGGTTTCCGGCGGGAAACCTACACGTGCGGTAAGTTACGCTTTTACCAATGTGACCGGTGACCATACAATTCACGCGGTCTTCACCAAGATTCCTCCGCCAGTTGTGGACGCCGGGCCTGATCAGGCCGTGGAAAGCAGCTCCATAGTGTCACTGAATGGTTCAAATTCGACCGACACAGTGAGTGGAATAGCTTCTTACAAATGGACTCAGGTGTCAGGCCCTCCGGTAAAACTATCAAACCCCTCGGCCTCTATATGTACTTTTACGGCCCCCAACATTACGAGTGGAAGGATGCTTGAGTTCAATCTGGCGGTCACCAATTCAGCAGGTATTAGGGGAACGGCTTATTGCCTGGTAAACGTGAGTGGAACCGATCAAGCTCCCTCAGCAAATGCCGGCGCCGACCGGATTGTTAGCCCCTATACCAACGTCACCCTGGATGGATCAGGATCATCTGACCCGGATGGCACAATCGCTTCGTATAGATGGGTTCAAGTTAAGGGGCCGAGAGTTGAAATTTTAAATGCCCATACCAGCATCGCTTCATTTGTAGCTCCTGATTCCGGCACCCTTGGCGCCTCCCTGGTTTTCCAACTGCAAGTGACCGATCATTTCGGATTGACGGCAAGAGACCAGTGTATAGTAAACGTAGTAACCGTGGATCAGCCGCCCGTTGCCAACGCAGGCCTCGACCTGACTGTCGCAGCGATGTCGCCCGTCACGCTCGATGGCTCCGGCTCGTATGATCC
>JBEKPW010000206.1:0-7750 GCA_049520315.1 Syntrophobacteraceae bacterium | reverse complement strand
GAATCCTCAAATGGTTAGATGAGATCAACGAGTCACCCGTTATTTTTCGATGGAAATACGGACTTGATACCATTTCAGTAGCATGACTTATTGCTATGTTATTTAGGAATCGACCTACTAGTGACTGAATGCCTCGCAATAGTTGCCCCGCTGGCCAAAGAGAAGAAAATAAAGCTTTGCAGCCATTTCGATTCCGGTACTCCTACCCTGGTCTATCTTGACTTCATGAGGATGAAGCAGGTGCTGATAAACCTTTTGACAAACGCCATACAAGCTTCACGAGAGGGTGAGGACGTTATAATCGGATGTGATACAAAGGGAGAGAACCTCCTGATAAATGTAATTGATTACGGCTGCGGCATTCCACCCGATAAAAGGCATGAAATCTTTTCCCCTTTCTACACGAGTAAGAAGGAAGGCACCGGTTTGGGGCTCGCTATTGTCAAGAAGATCATCGAGGCGCACCAGGGTCATGTAGAAATTTCAGACAATCTCGGCAAAGGAATCACTTTTCGGGTTGAAATCCCGATAGACTTTTCTTCACATGAATATCCGTACCGGGTTGCAAGTTGATCTGGTTGGGCCTTTTAATTTTGCCATCCGAACTCAAACCACCGTCAGAGAAGAATCTCTCGAAATAACACCTCTTCATTCACGCGATTGCGAGGTGATAGTATTTTGCTGGAACCTCGTCGGGCACAAAAAGTTCACCACGACCATTCTTGGTGCAAAAGCGAAATCCACTTTACATTTGACACTTGCTGTGATTGTTGACAACATATGAGATCAGTGTGGCTGACCCATCGCCTTGTGATCTGTCCCCACTCGTCGTTCGGCTCAAAAGGGGTGAGTCACTTCAAAGACTTGCATCAGGAGGGGGATTTAAATGAAAAAATGTGCGAAATTTAGAATGTTTCTGCTGATTTCAGGTATTCTGCTATTGCAGACCCCGGCAATATCTGCTCTGGCAAACCAAATCAGTATCGGCACTACTCCATATGGTGTTGCCTTCGACGGGGCAAACATCTGGGTGACAAATTATGCCGGCGGCACCGTCACAAAGCTCAACGCAAGTGACGGGTCTTTGGTCGGAACGTATGCTGTCGCTACTCCATGGGCTATTGCCTTCGACGGGGCAAACATCTGGGTGACAAATGCCAGCGGTACCGTCACGAAGCTCAGGGCAATCGATGGGTCTTTGGTCGGAACGTATGCTGTCGCCAATCCATGGGGTATTGCCTTCGACGGGGCAAGCATCTGGGTAACAAATTATGGCAGCAAAACTGTCACAAAGCTCAATGCACACGACGGGTCTGTGGTCAAGAAGTATAAAGTCGGCCAGGGTGCATTTAGTGTAACCTTCGACGGGGTAAACGTCTGGGTGACAAATGTCAGCGGTACTGTCACAAAGCTCAGGGCAAGCGACGGGTGTTTGCTCGGAACGTATGCAGTCTGCGGTTACCCAAATGGCGTTGCCTTCGACGGCGCAAACATCTGGGCGGCAAATGCCGGCGGTACTGTGATGAAACTCAGGGCAAGCGACGGATCTCCGATCGGAGCGTATGAGTTTCGGCGCCAATAGCCTTACCGGTGTCGCCTTCGACGCGGCAAACATCCGGGTGGCAAATTTGAGCAGCCGCTCTGTCTCCAGGCTGTAAAGAAAAGCGATGCCAGGGCGCGATTCGGCTGCCGGTTTCATTGCAATCCCGATTTCTAAAAAACTTTGGGAGGGAGAGGATTGATCTCCTCCCCCCTGAAGGTCAACGGGAATACGATTTTTCTTCTCAAACTTCCTCGTTTCGAATCCTGAAAGAGACTTGTCTCAAATTATGATAATATACAATCCTTTCACTTGTTGAATCCGATGTCCTTACTTTGCATTTTCCACTTCCACCTCCACGCCAAAGGATTGCCCGTGCCAAGAAACCCCATCGCGCTCCCATCAGAAATCGTCCGGACTCTGGTCTAGTCGTTATGTCTTCCCTATTGCCGCGCACCACGCTCGTTTCTCTTATCATCTCCAGCGCCCTGTTCATGGAACTGCTTGACGGGTCGATCATCGCGACGGCCCTGCCGGCCATCGCCCGGTCGCTGCACACGGATCCGATTCACCTTAATCTCGCCATTACGGCCTATCTGTTCAGCCTGGCGCTGTTCATCCCGCTCAGCGGCTGGGCGGCTGATCGCTTTGGCGCGCGCACCGTGTTCCGGGCCGCTATCATTATTTTCACACTCGCCTCGGCCCTTTGTGGGCTCTCGCAAAGCCTGTGGCAACTAGTGTTCTCACGTCTTGTGCAAGGACTGGGCGGCGCCATGATGATGCCTGTCGGCCGGCTCGTGTTGCTGAAGATGGTTCCCAAACACAAATTGGTGAGCGCCATGACGTGGTTGACAACGCCGGCCATGCTCGGCCCGGTTCTGGGGCCTCCCGTGGGAGGCCTGATCGTCACGTATTTTTCATGGCGCTGGATATTTTTCGTCAACTTGCCGATCGGACTTCTGGGCATGGTTCTGGTCACCCTGTTCATCGACAACATTCGCGAGGAAAAGGTTGTGCCGCTGGATATCAGTGGATTCCTGATGATGGCCGCAGCCCTGGCGGGACTGGTGATCAGTTTTGAGACCGTAGGCCGCAACCTGTTGACGAACGGGGCGATTGCCGGATTCCTGATCGGCGGCCTTCTTTGCTTTGCCTTGTATATCATCCATGCGCGGCGCGTGCCTGCGCCCATTGTCGATCTGAGCCTGTTCCGGCTTTCCACTTTTCGCGCATCTATTGTGGCTGGCTCTTTGTTTCGCATCGGTATCGGCGCCATGCCCTTTTTGTTGCCGCTCATGCTTCAAATCGGTTTTGGCCTGAGCCCTCTATTATCAGGCTTTTTGACCGTTTCCCTTGCTCTTGGAGCCCTTCTTGTGAAGCTCTTCGCCCGGTTTATCATTAGCAGCCTTGGTTTTCGCCGTATGCTGATCGGCAATGCATTCATCTGCGCTCTCTCCATGATCGCTTGCGGTTTCTTTCGCCCCGAGACACCGCATCTCGTCATCATGGTGGTTTTGCTGGTCGGCAGCTTCTTCCGCTCACTGCAGTTCATGGGGTTTAACACCCTTGTGTTTGCCGACGTACCGGACGGGTCGATGAGCCGCGCCACGACCTTGTTCAGCATGTTGCAACAATTGTTTTTGAGTCTGGGCGTCGGCACGGGAGCCCTCTTGCTCAGCCTGACGCTCAACTGGCATCAGCAGACGGCCTTGAACGCCGATGACTTCTGGCCGGCCTTTGCGATCATTGGGGTCATCGCCATACTATCCGTATTTCCGTTGCGAAAACTAACCCCTGAAGCCGGTGCCGCGATGAGCGGCCACAGGCCGCCTGAGCCGTTGAAGGAGTTATGAAGCAGGGACGAGACAGTATGCCGGCAAAACCAGGGACTCTGCTAAAAGGAACCCTGTTGATCTCCATTCTTTACGGTAGACACTCGAATTTGGTCAGGTTATCAGCGTGGGTCATAGAACAACTTTTTTTCCCCCACATAGTGGAACGCATCGCTGAACAATGCTTCGGCCCGGTCCCTGCACCGGGTAGCGGATAGGCACTGACTTGAGAGTAATAAATGAACTGGATTGAGTATTTTTTGCCTGAAGCAGAAGTATTTGTGATCAGAAAATGCTACAGTGAAAATAGATTGTTTTTATTTCTTTCCATTTCGTGTGTTCCGCCGCAGTTTTTCTCCCCTTGGGCTGAAGTGCTCTGCAGGTTCTTACTTGCTGAAAATGTGGTGAAGGGGGGATTGCTCATGGTCGGCTCCGCTTTCATTTCGATCCTTCACCGGCACGGCCGCTGCCTCGCAGGATATAGGTCGCCCTTAACTGGCAGAACCAACTCAGAATCATGCTAACCTCGCTTGCTGCCTTACCGAAATAAGTGACCGGACAATTCCCTGGACTTGCCCCGCAATTTTTTCCATAGACGGACGGGAGTTTTTGCTTTATTTCTTGCCTCCACCGCGATTTGACATTAATGTTGCGTGTGTTTAAAATGGTTGAAACCAACAATATGAAAGGATTTGAAGAGTTATGCCTCAAGGTACTGTAAAGTGGTTCAACGATCAGAAGGGTTTCGGATTTATTACATTAGATGATGGCGGCAAAGATGTCTTTGTTCACCATAGTGCCATCGAAGGTGAAGGTTTTAAGAGCCTCGCTGAAGGAGATCGTGTCAACTTCGAGATTGAGCAGGGCGCCAAAGGACCATCGGCAGCCAAAGTAAAGAAGCTCTAATTGTTCATCCATAGCGGAAACCGAAGGGCTGGAGAAGTAAATTCCGGCCCTTCTGTTTTTGGCCCGAACAAATCCGATCCGATTTCGGCCGGGCCGATCCACAAGTAAATCCAAAGGAGAACCATTTATGGCTATGAAGGTCGAAATCAAAGATAACAAACTCTGCATAGAGATCGACTTGGAAGAACCCACACCGTCTTCATCCGGCAAGACCCTCGTTGTAGCAAGTACGCATGGGAATACCGTTACCACTGCCCAGGTAAACGGAAAACCGGTTACCATTGGACTGAACGCTTACATCAAACCCTGATCAGAAGGGATGAATCCGTTGGACGGGTCAGTTTTATGAGCCTTCCCAACGGTGTCAGCATCATGGCAACATTATGGACGCACCTGGCCGACCCATATTATGACATGTTCCTCTGCCGGCAGGGGTGACAGGGAAGAAGCATGAAATCCTTAGTAATTATAATAGCTTTGGTGGCTCTGGTTGGCCTGATGGTCTACACGAACCCCTCCAAGGATGATCTCAGCAACTATGTCCGCCAGTACGTCATGAAGGAATCGCAGAAAAGAATCAAAGACCCCCGGGGCCCGTTCCTGGGCACGATTCTGGGTGGTATAGCGGGAGGTGTGTTGAGCAGCCAAACCATCAGAACCGACTACGTCCTGTTCAGCACATATCAGGTTCAGTTTGGGAAAGAGCGATTCAAGGCTCTTGGGATCTTCAGGAACTTTATCCTCTTGGAAAAACCGGACCTGGAGCGGCTCAAAACTGGGAATAGACCTGCCGGCTGAAGTCTGCCAGCCGCTGATGAGGAGAATGTTGGGGGGAAACGACAGTGGATTTGTTGACTCATTAAACTGAAAGAAAGCACTCAGAACCATGCTCCGATTTTTGCCTGCCCCGCTCCAAGGTTCGATCATGTTTATGGCGCTCACAGTCAATACAATCTTGTGCTCGCTGATGGTCTATGTGGTGGCGCTGGTCAAGCTGCTTATTCCATCCCACAGTTGGCGTATTGTCTGTGGTAAACTGGCCAACTCAATCGCTCAGGACTGGGTGGGGATCAACTGTCTGGGGTTGAAGCTGGCCAAAAATATTCGATGGGATGTCCAAGGCATCGATGCGCTGCAGCCCGATGCGTGGTATCTGCTGGTGGCTAATCACCAGTCAATGGTCGATGTTGTCGTCTTGCAGAGCATCTTCCACCGCAAAATCCCATTCCTGAAATTCTTCCTCAAGAAAGAATTGATTTGGGTGCCGTTCCTTGGAATCGTCTGGTGGGCTCTGGACTTTCCTTTTATGAAGCGAACGGCCTCAGCCGGCAGGGATATGGAAACTGCCCGCAACGCCTGTGACAAATTCAGACTGCTCCCTGTAACCATAATGAACTTCGTAGAAGGAACGCGTTTCACCACGGCAAAACGGGAGAAAGATAACTCGCCCTTTACCTACGTGCTAAGACCTAAGCCCGGCGGCATGGCCGTTGTGCTTGGCACTTTAGGTCAGCAGCTTCACTCAATACTGGATGTGACAATCGTATATCCGGAAGGAACTCCGGGGTTGTGGACATTTTTGTGCAGCAGTTCCATGGAAATCAAGGTGCGGGTAAAACGGATACCCGTCACCCCGGAGTTGCTCGGAGATTATCTTACAGACCGGGAATTCCGCCGACAGTTCAAGGATTGGCTGGATAAGCTCTGGGATGAAAAAGACAAACTCATTGGAACACTGTTGCCCATGCCTGTCCCAAAGTCCAATGGTGTCGAGGACAATTGATTCTGTCTGCCGATTTCGAGCTGTTTTCGAATCAGTTCGCAGAGACTGTCCTTTAGTTCTGAATGACTTGAATCATCTGATAGGCATCCCTTATATTTTGCTCCAACTCATCCATGGTCTCTCCCTGGCGAGAACGCAGGGAACTTCTCTGAGTCTGCCGACGTACCAGCCATCATCGATCCAATATCCCAGCGTGAAGTGCCTCAACATGGCCAAACCTCCTTGCAGTCGCCATCAATTTCGCGAACCAATCCTAATAACCTAGGATAAATCTTCCTTGCCGGGGACACCCTGGTAGCGGCGGACAAGAACCCTGTTTACGATCCAGTCAGACATACGGTTCAGCACCACGGCCACAATGTAGGTGAGGGGCAGCAGTATCGCCCCCAGGAAAAGAAAATTGGAAACTGTGTGAGTCACATTCGACGGCATCACGCCTAAGTAGCTGAAGAGGGGGTGGTGAACAATATAGATCATGTAGGTCTGCGTGGAGCAGTGTTTAATGAAAGTGGATTGGCCGGCCCTTGCGGCTGGTTTCCAGAGGAAAAGCACGAGGAAGAGGAGCACACTCAGGGCGACATAGTAGATGTGGACGTATGGCAAAACCATGGAAGGAAGAAACGGGGTCCCGGCGACGAGAAACAGACCCAATGCCCCGACATAGAATGAAAAGGGTCTCTCAAAAATTCTCCGGCGCACCGATTCGACGGAAGGGTCCCACAGCGAGGCCAGCCACATTCCCGTTGCGAATTCGGGCAGGCGGCCCGGCAGGTTGAAATGCATCAGATTGCCCCACATGTCAGGAGAGGACTGCTGGGATTCCGGACAAAACCATCCGACAATGCCCCAGGTCCCCCAGCACAGGGCGATTATCGTCAGGGCGGCCCTAGCCGGCCGCATCCAAAGAAAGAACCTGAGGATGGGCGGAAACAGCAGATAGAACTGAGCAAGCAGGCCGAGGTACCAGAAATGGGAGAAGTTCGAGAACATGTTCGAATAGTCCAGCGAGTTCACGAACAGGAGGTGTTCCATCAGCATAGTGAAAGCAGGGAGAAGGGGAAATCCAAAGTGAACCATGTTCACGAGCGTGAACAGGAGAAGTGCGAGGTAGTAGGGAGGGATGATACGGAGGAAACGTTTTCGCAGGAAGACGCGATAGCCCTCGAAGGGGCGGTGGTCCGGCCCTAGGTGGGGACGTGCCAGCAGGAACCCCGAGATGATGTTGAAAATGACGACGCTGCCTGTCGCGGCGACGAATATCGGGTCCAGCAAGCCCTGCAAAGTGTCTTGCGGAGTAATGATGACCGTCTTCCAGAGGTGATGAGCAAACACCCCGAGCATGGCAAAAACGCGGATGGAGTCGAGCTGCGGGATGGCTACCCGTCCGGACGGTGAGTGAAACTCGCGATTGGGCGCGTCGTTTTTCAGCATGTTTTCCTTTGACAAACACTTCTATAGCTCAAGCCGGTGGGCGTGGCCCGTTGCTTGGTCCGTTTCCCCAAAACCTTGGTTACCCGCTGAGTGCTAAGGGCCGAACGGCCGCAGGGGTCGGGCCAAAGTAACCTCTAGCTCATCTTTAACAGTATCAAAAAAGTTATTCTGCAAATTCAATAACATAGACTAGCACTTGACTTTCTTGGCACTACAAAACAGGGTTCTTTGAAAAATTCAGAGTTCACGAATGGTAGG
>JBEKPW010000205.1:0-7776 GCA_049520315.1 Syntrophobacteraceae bacterium | reverse complement strand
TGAGGGCTTTGGCGTAGGGGTCGCGGGAGGGGTCCTCGCCGTTGATGGTCTCCATATGAATCAACCACTTCCGTTGCCGACGGTACCCGATCTTTGTGACTATTCTACTCACTTGCTGGATTCTTCCCAACTCCGCTCAGAATTGTATCGTCTGTAAACATACAATTTTTCGCCACTTTTATGTACATCAAATTGTTTACTAAGATGCCGCTGCAAGTCGGGCATAGATATAGTCCAGAATAATGTATCAACGCGGCTGTCAGCAGATGCCGAACCACGTTTTGCGGATCGGATTCAGGTCCATAAACTTCCGGAACAATCCCAAAGCTCGCAAAATTATATAATTTACCCGTTTTTCTAAGCTTCTCCAGTCATAACTTTCGGATGTGCGTGACGAGCCTGATAAACCCCGAGCTTCCCACCACCTGGAAGTGTCAAATGTACAAGTAGACCCCAACTTTGATCTTTGATCAGGCTGCAGGCAATGTTGTGTTTCTTCATTTCATCAACAAATCCATCAATATTTTCACAGATTAGATAGAACTCATGCACATTATTTGCGTCTGATGGATGGATAGAAACTTCAGTTGACGGTAAACCGAAGATTAGCCATCCATTGCCTATATCAACAAATGGTAGCTTGATTACATCTCTCAAAAAGACCCTGTCAGCCTCAGGGTTAGTACTATAAATAATTGAATGCGCACCTGTAATCATCATCCCTCCATTTTATTAAAGCAAAAAAGCTTTAACTATTTTACATTTTATCGATACCGTCAGAAAAGTGGCCTTTCCGCTTAAGCCGGAATAATGGGTCAACTTGACCCCCAACTGGAGCCAAACCGCATTTCCGGTTCGGATTCCATCCGAAAAAGCTCTGGATCATCGGAAAAAACGCTCTCATTTTGTTGTATCTCCTGAAGACTTTTCCCTCTACTAGGTTCCGCAAAACGTGGCCTGGACAACTTCCTCCGGTCTGGGAGCTAATTTATAGCTGCTGAACTCTTCCTGCTCTTCATAAGGCTTCTTAAGCACCTCGTTCATTTCATGAAAAAGACTGAAGTCCCCTTTCAGCCCCGCTTCAATCACCTGTTCTATCTTGTGGTTCCTGGCGACAAAAACAGGATTTACCCTGTTCATCTCCTCCTTTATTGTCTCGGTTTCCAAGTCCTGATTTTGAACCCTCTTTTGCCATAGCTGATAAAAGTCTTGAAAGGTGCTGGTCCATTCAAAAAAATTAAAATCGGCATTGTTTTCCACCAAATTGGCAAGGTCTCGAAAGCTTATGGTGTAATCAAGCTGCTGTGTTTCCAGGTAGCGGAGCCATTGACTGACAAGATCCCTGTCTTGGGGCTGTACATCCTTTAAGATTCCAAGTTTCTTTACCATCTTTGATGCAAACCTCTGCTCGAAAAGTGTACCCAAAGACTCCAGTTCCTTGTTCAGCATCTCCGCTGCCTCCTTGGAGCCATGATCGGTCAGGAGAGCCAGACACTTGCCGAGTCGGGATAAGTTCCAAAGGGTGATTTGGGCCTGGTTGGAATAAGAATAACGACCGAATTGGTCGATTGAGCTGAAAACCTGATTAAAACGAAATTGATCCATGAAAGCGCAGGGTCCAAAGTCGATCGTCTCCCCGGCTATGGACATGTTGTCAGTGTTCATCACGCCGTGAATGAATCCCAGGGCCATCCAACTTGTCACAAGTTCAACCTGAGCATGTCCAACCTTACGGAAAAAAGAAAGAGGTGCCTCGGAATCGTTTTGGATTTCGGGGTAGTGCCTTTTGATCGAGTACTCCGTTAAACGCTTTAGATTTTCCAGGTCCTGTTGGGCGGCAAAATATTCAAAGGTTCCCACACGAATATGACTTGAGGCCACTCTGGTTAAAATCGCTCCAGGAAGAACCCTGTCTCTGTATACCAGTTCTCCTGTCTTGGTCGCGGCCAGGGACCTGGTGGTGGACAGTCCCAGATGATGCAGGGCCTCGCTCACAAGGTATTCCCGCAACACAGGACCAAGTGGCGCCTTTCCATCTCCACCGCGAGAAAAGGGGGTTCTCCCAGAGCCTTTGAGCTGTATATCGTGACGCCGTCCTGAAGGGTCCACAACTTCTCCCATCAACAGCGCACGGCCATCCCCAAGCTGGTGGACGAAATGACCGAATTGATGACCTGCATAGACGAGGGCAATGGGTTCTGAGCCGGGAAGCAGTTTTTGACCTGTAAATACTTCCGCCAATTCCATATCTGGAGGTGATTCTGCTTGAGCCCCCAGCTGTCCAGCCAATTCGGTATTCCACTTTATGAGTTCCGGTTTGGGGACCTTGGCCGGAGCCACCCTGGCATAAAACTTTTCCGGAAGTCGAGCATAGGTGTTGTCAAACCGAAACATTGGTTCTTTTTCTTTCTTGCCAAGATGCGCATCACCATCGGCCGCGCAAACACGCGAACTGTCGGACACCGGGGGATAAAAGGCGCTGCCAACTCCCCCCACAATTCCATCCCCCTCTCTCTTTGATAGATAATAATCACCTTCTTCAGTGCAACCTGAAAGGTCTAATCAACGAATCACCGGGACATGCTGACAACGGCAGGAAGAGAGACGGGCAAAAAGCGTTGAGTATTCGCATTTGGAGTGTAACTGCACAACTTGAAGGCAGCACTGCTGAGTTGCATGGGGATACCGCTATCGGAGTGACCGCCCTTTGAGAGTAGCTGGGGCGAGAGCGTCAAGCCATCCATAGACTCGATCATCAGGCGGCTTGTAAAGGTCGGGGCCAGGGTGGCCTACAATGCCAGGAAGTGGTATGTCCATGTTGCGTCGGCTTTTCCGCTCACCCGGTATACCGTATTTTATTCGCCTGAGCCTGCCACCTGGTGTGCGGCGGAACGAATCCACCAAGTGCGAGGGAGGAGGTGTGTCTGAAATTGCAAAACCCAGTGCCCCTGAGATATTTTTTTGCATTGCCGATCCGGCGATAGTATGATTTTGCGGACTTCAGAGCTGCATGGGAAGTTTTTCAAGTAAAGATGCGATCTCGACATTGCAGTTCCGAGGCATAGGGCAGAAGTTAGCGCATTATTCCGGCATAAACCCCGTTTTACATGAGGAGGACATTATGAGCAGCGCTACAAGACTTATGGCTGGTCTGATCTTCATCACCGTGCCGACAATCCAATACGGGGGCTATTTTTTGCTGACTTCGCTGATGGATAGGAACTCCGGATATATGGAGAACGCATTGAGGCAGAATTTCTTCCGCGCCGGCCACGCTCATGCCGGTGTAATCGTCATTCTTTCGCTTCTGGCTCAGATCTTTGTAGACGCCGCCGTCCTGCCTGAATCGATCAAATGGATGATTCGTATCGGAGTGCCTGCTTCCGCCATTCTTATCTCAGCCGGTTTCTTTTTCTCGATGCTTTCGGCGGCGGCGCAGACACCGGGACGGGCTGTCTACCTGATATATATGGGCGCCCTTATCCTTGCGGTAAGCGTCATAACGTTAGGGGTTGGCCTCCTCAAGTCGTAAGCACTATCCCTCCATGAGGTCATCTGATCGGATTGAGGAAGGACACTCCGCAGCGGACGGCGCATAATCACGGGCGAGAGTGCGTACAGATCGACTTTGGACTCGTTTTCAAGAAAATCCGGAGTTGGATGGAGCAGCCGGATTCGGGCCTGCCCGATTTGCACGTCAGCGAAAAGATCGGGAAATGTTCGAATTTTTATATTGCGCTTCAACGCAATTTCACCGAGACGAGAATGAACAATCCTGCCCTCCTCCTGATGGGAAATTAATTCCCCTGCCCTTCTGGTCATCCAGGGTGATTCCGCTCGTCCAAAAGGACCCAACGCGCCTTGACGATATTGTCGGACAGCCCGCCAGCCTAAATCGATGTGCCTGCTTATTTGGATTTTGTCTTCTTGCCGGGCTTCGGTAGCTTTCTGAGCTGAACCACCAGGCGGAGTGCATCATTGACTGCCTCGTCTGTTGGAAAAGCCTCGGCTATATCCTGGTCCAGCAGAACCAGGTTGGCGCCTTCAAGGAACCGATCTGCGTATTTGCCCTGGACACCTTCCTTGAGCAGATCTCGAAGATCGTATTCTGCCCGAAGCTCGTCACCTCTTTCGTCTTTGGATTTCTTCTTCATATGTCTCTCGCTCTCCACGAGTGAGCTCCCGTGCACAGAGGATACGGATTCGGTCCCTCCGGTCAGTATGAGCCACCATCAAGAGCCGACCGGAAGCCGCGAATCCGAAGGTGATAAACCTGTCCTCCTCTTCGGAATGATCTGGGTCAAAGGTAGTGATACTCAGTGGATCCTTGAAAACAGTAGCGGCATCTTTGAAAGCAACTCCGTGCTTTCGCAAATTCATCTTCGCTTTAGTAGGATCCCATTCATATTGTAACATGATTCAATCTCATGGGTGCTGAGAACAAACCTAAGTCCGGCATCAATGCCGAGAAGACTGCATGTATTCTTAGCGACCATCGGATATGGCCCCCGAGATCGGCAAAAGTTTCAAAACGGGGGATATTATTGACATAAAAGCGAAAGGATAGCAACGATACTTGCTCGATCGAACAGTGTTCCGACCGGGAGGTTATGCACCCGGGCAACACCGCTCACTATGGCCGGCTCGCGGCTTCGGGTGCACATTTCACCGTCCAAATAGACTTCGTATGTCAGACTTGTTAACAACCCTAACGATCATTTGGTGAAACGCTCTCGTTGATATCCCTTGGCGATGTACCTCGCGGAGCGCGCAAGGCGAACGCTGCGCTTGGTCTATCAATCGCGTTGTGCGTTCGCCGGGCGTCTTCCGGCCCTTAATTCCATGATTAGGCTGAAGGCTTTAAAACCTTCAGTCTTTCTTTTGCTTCAGCCTGATTTTCTCCACTCGACCCCGTTTGAGCCGTTTGGCCGTTTGGAGAAAGAAGTAAAGCAATGCCGATCTCCAGCCGATAAAAAGATTGACCGTACCTTTGCACCTGCCATGTTGATTTTTATTCGCGCTCATCAGCAGCCATTTTTATGATTGCCGCGCCGACACGGGATTTGCGCCGAGCGTGAGTCCGGCACTTTTGAGATAAAGCAGATGTTTCCGAAGGAGAGCCACCGATTGAAAGCGCACCAGGTGATCAAATATGTCAGGTATTTTACGACCATCGCCCTCCTGCTTGGCGCTTTCTGCAAGACGACAGCTTCCCAGGACTATCCCCCCGATATCCGCAGAATAATCGATCGAGGCAAGCTGATAGTGGCAATATACCATGGGGATACGGTACCCTTTTTCATGCACGATTCAGATGGCAGGTTGTACGGAGTCGATATCCATTTAGCTGGGGAGATAGCTGCCAAATTAGGGGTCAAAGTCGAGTTTAACTGCCATCCCACGACGTTCAACGAAGTAGTGGATACTGTCGCGCGTCATGAGGCGGATATTGCAATAGGTTCGTTGAGTTGCACACTTGAGCGCTCGAAGCGGGTGTCTTTTACCAAACCTTACATCATCCTGCACCAGGGTTTGCTGATCAATCGTGTCGCGGCCGCCCGGCAAAAGCATGGTTCTGGCATCATGGACATACTCCAGGTTCCTGATACGGCAATCGGGGTCCAAGGGGGGACCTCGCACGCGGCCTCCGCGCGGGAGCGTTTCCCACTCGCAGCCATCCGCGAATATCCGGAATGGGAAGATGCTGTGGATGCAGTAATGAAAGGTGAGGTAATAGCGGCAACCGATGATGAAGTGAAGGTCAGAAAACTCATTGGGGCAAGGCCTGAAGTTGCCTTAGACCTTCAGACTGTTGTTTTGAAAGACACATCCGATCCCATTGCGATAGCGGTGCCGTGGGACAGCGCCAACCTCCTTTCATGGCTCAATCTCTACCTTGATTCATTGGGCGGGAAGTTAACCGTGGAAGGCATTCTGAAAGAGTACTCGCAAAGCTTTATGCCCAACCCCGGATGACGGTTTTGAGACAGACCGGCGTATCCGTTATTATAAGGAGTTCTTGATCTTGCACGATAGCAGGCGTTTTAGATGGCTTTTGAGTTCCAAGGCAGTACTTGCAGGCATGGTTCTGGGGACAGCGATAGGGTTTGCCGACAAAAACCTCGCCGCGCGGCTGGCCCCGGCGGGCAACCTTTACCTGGCTTTCCTTCAGATGTGCGTTATGCCCATAATGCTTGGAGCTATTACATCCAGCTTTGGCCGCTTGCTCAGATCGCAAACGTCCAATAAGCTCCTGGCGCGAATGGGTTGTATGTTTATTATCGCCCTTTTTACCTCGAGCGCTCTTGGCATTACCATTGGCCTGGCAGGAGGAATCGGCTCGGGATTGGATAATCAGGCAAGAGCAACTCTGGGGAGGATGCTGACAGCTTCCGAATTGGGGCAAGACTCCACTTTTGCAGTGGAATCCGAAATATCGGTATCCGGGAATGCGGAAAAATCCGCAAAGGGGCTGGGCAACTTTATGACTGAATTGGTCCCCGCTAATGTATTCGCTGCCCTGAGTGAGGGAAGGACTCTTAAGATACTCTTTTTCTCCATAATCTTTGGTGTGGCGACCGCGTTCATCCCGCCCACCCTGTGTGAGAGTATCCTCTCGTTCTTTTCGGCGATTTTCAAGGCATTCGAAAAAGTAACAGAGTGGGCCATGTATGGATTGCCTTTTGGCCTGTGCTGTTTGCTTGCCGACCAGATTTCCCGGGTGGGGTCCCAGGTCATGCTGGCCATGTTACGATTCATTTCGGCCGTATACTTTGGGTCCTGTCTGCTTTGCCTCGTCAGCGCCCTCATCTTATGGATATCGACCCGGGGCTCGATTCTAAGGCCGTTCAAAGCGGTTCGTGAAACTCTCATCATAGGCTTTGGAACTCGAAGCAGTCTTGCTGCCATGCCTGCGGCCCTCCGCGGGCTGCACGAAGGGCTAAGACTGGACCAGGAGCAGGTGAACCTGATTGTCCCGCTTGGTATAACGCTTTGCCGTTGCGCCGGGGTAATGAACTTCACCATGGCAGCGATTTTCTTTTCGCAGTTCTATGGAATGCCTATCGGTTTCCACCAGTGTGTGATCATCCTGATAGGGGCGGTAATGGCTGGAATGGCCAGTTCGGGGGCACCGGGGCTGGTCGCTATTTCCATGATATCTATCTTGTTCGACCCCTTGGGATTGCCGGTGGGACCCGCAATCGTCCTGCTTCTCGCCATCGACCCGATCACCGATCCTATTCGGACGGTGGCCAGTCTGTATGCCAACTGCGCAACCACCTCTCTGGTTATAAAGCCATTTTGGTCCACCGCCGAAGCGGCAGAACCGGCGGCAACCGGCGCTAAACTCTAAAAGGAAAAGGACAGCAACGGTACTCGCTGGATGGACCAGAGTTCCGGCTGGGATGCTATGCACCGGGGCAACGCCACTTGCTGTTGCCTATGGCCGGCTCGTGGCTTAGAGTGCCCATTTCACCGTCCAAATAGACCTCGTATGACAGACTTGTTAACAACCCTAGACGGTCCATTTGCCGAAACGCTCTCGCTGACATCCCTCAGCGATGTATCTCGCGGAGCGCGGAAGGCACCCGCTGCGCTTGGTCTATCAATCGCGTTGTGCGTTCACCGGGCGCCTTCTGGCCCTTAATTATGTACTTCGTTTGGCCCGATAATCATAGAAAGGCACCTCCTCCATTGCCGAGATGTATTATCCTGCAATGGTGTTTAAAGCCGCAAACTTTAAAAAAGGAGGTGCCCCATGCAATTGTATGCAGG
>JBEKPW010000204.1:0-7781 GCA_049520315.1 Syntrophobacteraceae bacterium | reverse complement strand
TAACATTGGCTCGAAATGTTAGCGCGAACCTGAACGAAGTGAGGGTTCAGTCCTGTAGGGGGACGATGTTGGCGTGCCTGACCCTTCGGGGGTTCTTGCTCAGTCCTCAGTCCTCAGTCCTGTAGGGGGACATTCCTGTGTTGGAAGGGTGAAGAGCGAAATAAGTTGGAAAGAATGCGTTTTCCCCCTTCTGCACTCTTCAGTTCGATCGGAGCCCGCCCCGGACCTGGTCCGGGGGCGGAAAAGAATTTTTTAGGACAAAATCTTTTAGGACAAAATCTTTGAGAACAAAGAATTCTGACGGAACACGGCTAATAGGAGACGCCCACGCGTTTTGCCGCGCGGCGCGAGCGATTCCTCTGGTGCGTGTTTTCCCTGTTCATCAGATTGCATTTAAAAGGCTTTATTATGGCATTTACGTCCCACTTAGGCCTGTCGTCGTCCCTGAGCAGGTCTTTGATGCTCGGCCAGTTCGTCTGACTGTAGAACTCGCAGGAATTACCCTCATTAAAAAATTCACAATGTTGCTCACTCACATACTTCTCGTACTTTTTGCAGTATTTGATTTTCATCGGCTTCCCCTGGTCTGGTTGGGAGGCAATTCAGCCCTTTGCCTGAGCGGCGCAATGCAGGGCACAGTTTATAGAGTGCAATGTAACGCACAGTTTATAAAGCGCAATAGAGAGTTTCTTGAGCATGATTGGCAATGGGAGAGTGGGATTGAGCTGCGCAGCGCTTCAGCACGAACTGAGAAAACTCATTTGAGGTGGCCCTAGCATACGCGAATTTGATCGCTTGTGAAAGAAAAAATTTAAGTGGGCCGCATTTTTTGTGCATCGTAGAGTTTTTTCGAAACAAAAAAGTTGCTTCCTGCTTCTTGCTTCTTGGTTCACGCTCCCTTGGCCCTTGCTCCTCCCACTCACCTATTCACCCATTCACCTATTCGCCTGCTCTTGCGGTTTTATTTTTCCTTTACATCGAAAAGCCAAACCAGTTATAAGATTCGTTCCTGCAGGCCAGTAGCTCTAACGGTTAGAGCACCGGACTCCAAATCCGGGGGTTGGGGGTTCGAATCCCTCCTGGCCTGCCAGGGATATCAAGGGGTTACGGTCAGTATGCCGTGGCCTCTTTTGCTTAGTGTGCATATAGTGTGCACGGATGCAGTGCGAATTCTTCCCGAGATTCCCCCGGAGACAGGTAACATGAATGAAACGGAATACCTGGAAGCGATTGGTTCTGCCAATGATTTAATAGCTGGGATAGTGCATGCGCAAGAGGTCCTGGCTAATATCAAAGAGGAGTTACGCCGAAATCTATCAAACCCCTTCGAACAGGATTGGATCTACAGAGAGCAGTCCGGTGATTTTCCCGCTGCCCCTAAGATCATTCAGTGGCAAGGTGTTGAGATACAGACTAGAATTCTTCACCAGACCGGAATCAACCTAAGTGACATTCATGGTGCGGACCTCTTGTATGAAATCGAAGGGGAAAAGTACGTCATCGTTCAATTTAAACGGGAGAACTCCGGGCGAATTCAGAATGATGCGGCTCAGCTTCGAAAATTGCTTGAAAACTGTCCAGGCGTCTGCAGATACCACCGAAACCCGCCGATGTTCATTCCACCCAGGATGGAGGGGTTCTGTGGGGTTTGGCACCGTATCAATACCTCTAATAAAGAGCAGAAGTATCTCCATGCTTGTGAAATAAAAGAAATCTTTGGTGACCGGGGGTCTGCAGGAGTCGAAGAATTCCGTTCGGGAATTCAACATGAAACTTTCATGGACCTTTTCGCTTCCTGTCGTATCGGAGCTTTGGTAAGAAATCCTTCTGAGCAGTTTGTGAGTATGCTCTTATTCTACAAGCACGTCGTGTTTGAGGCAAAGCAACGCGGACGCTGGGCATAGTTGATCCGTATCAGATCCGCACCTATTCCGGGCGATCAAGTTCCACGATTTCAAGCTCATTTATCTTACGCTGCTCTTCCAGAGTCCCTTGCCGCTTCGAACTGTGACGCGCCAGGATGCCCCACAATCGACTTTCTCACCGGGGGCCGTGTCATCCCATCATCCATCCATCATCCGTTCACCAGAGCTTGCGGGTAACTCCGGCGATGGAGGCAAAAATCACGGATCGTCTTTGGACTGTGGAGGATATTGTGAGGTTGACAGACTTATAATGTTTGAGAAAATTGGATTTTGATCTAAGATGCCAAACTGGTATTCGATCAAAGGATTAGACCCAATGGCATCTAGCCGCCCAAAGCATAATTCCCCACAAACCATATATCCAAAGTATACAACCCGCCATCCAAAAAATGTCGCTGTAAGGAAGGCACAAACCGCTTCGTGCGTTTCCCCACCCCCAAAAGACAGCAATAATTCCAATAATAGCGCTCAAGATCGCAAGTTTTGGAGGAAAAAACCTATCGAAGCTGCCACGCTCCTCATTGTTCTCGCCTATACTTTGGTTTCCGGTGCTCAATGGTGTGCTATGCGGAAATCCAATGAGATCAACCGCGAAGCTTTGCAGTCTGTTCAGAGGGCTTTTGTGTGGGCGGCTGGATTCGCAGCCCCTTTGGTTATCAGGCACTCTCTCTCGGGTGCCGAAAGGTATTTGGAATTTCAGGTTAGATGGGAAAATAGTGGGGCAACTCCAGCCATAGGACTCGCAGAGTCTTTCCAGGCCGAGGATCTGCCAGATGAGCCGACTGACGCGCAGATTGTCGGTGATATCAGAGATACTGATCTGACATATGTTACGATAAGCCCCAAAGGAAGCCAAGTCGCTGGGCCGATACCGAAACGAACATCTTCTATTTTGGGTGGTCAACTTGATATTGTACTGGATCAACGCCAACCAATTCACCCCATCCAGAGGTATTTTATTTGGGGATGGGCTGCGTATTATGACGTATTTACAGGAACTAAACCGCACGTTACCGAGTTCTGTTGGCGAGTCAATAGCATCAGCCTCAATCAACAAACCGGGGAGCCTTTGTTCGGTACACAACTTTGCAAACACCATAACTGCACAGACAATTACTGTGAAGATTACGAGTCCCTTGCGAAAATGGCTCCTCAGCCACCCCCCATTCCAAAATGACCCACTACCATATTTCGCAATTTGTCTCAGTGAGACATTTTGGATAGAAAGGCCCGACCGAAGCAGAGCCGGTTATGGTTTACCGGCACTCCATCAATACAGAGAAAGCGCCAGGATGCCCCGCAAGCGACTTTTTCAGGTCCGACCATACAACAACACTGTCTTTAGGCATTTGAGCGAAAATAACGGCGCTGGTAAGCAGTTCACACAGGAAAAAGCCTAAGCTCGATCCTGACTAGCGGATCGCCCGGATAGGCTTATTTGCCACGATCCCAGCGTTACTCACATATGAGTCTGTGAGCTACCCCGGATTGGCGAGAATTTTATCCGAGAATTCCATTGTGTCTGCGTTGTCGGTCTGATATCCTTTTTAAAATCCGATAGATAGGATAGTTATCAGTAAGTAATAAATCGCAGACGAAAAAGCAGTGGCAATTGGAATCCGCACACAAGAAAGGAATACAATGAAGACTGTTTTTATCTTTGGTGCTGGAGCCTCAAGGGATGCAGGTGCTCCGCTTATGGCCGATTTTCTCGATAGGGCGGAAGACCTTTCGCGGTCCGATCCTGAACTGAGCCGCGAAGAATCATTCAAAGATGTTTTCGCAGCCCTCGCCGAACTCCAGGGGGTCCATGCCAAATCGTATCTTGATCTAAATAATATCGAGGTTATTTTTGGAGCTATCGAAATGGCTCAAATTCTTGGAAGGCTAGGAAATCGAGATAAGGATTCGATAGAAAGGTTAAGGACTTCAATTATCACTCTTATCGTGAAGACATTGGAGCATAGCGTCAAGTTTAAAGTTCAAAATGAAAAAATCCTCCCACCCGAACCCTATTTTACCTTTATACGTATGCTTCAAGATTTACACTTTACTGATTTTACGTTCATAACTTTTAATTATGATTTAGCTCTCGATTATAACCTTAATAGGTTACGAAGCTATGATTATTACCTAACGGACAGTTCACCACGAGGAATGCCATATCTCAAATTACACGGATCAATTAATTGGGGCATATGTGCAAAATGTAACAGAATTATTGCACATGATATTAGTGATGCATATTTTCCTGCACTTATATCAGAGTATGTTCATTATGATCTCGGATCGAGGATAAGTTTCAAAAAACACTGTGATACTCCCCTGATGGGTCCTCCAATTCTGATTCCTCCCACATGGAATAAAACCGCACACCATCCAGATTTGTTTAATGTTTGGAGAAGAGCCGCTATTGAACTCTCGCACGCAGAAAATATTTTTATTATTGGCTATTCAATGCCGGAAACAGACCTATTCTTCCGCTATTTATATGCTTTAGGATCTGAGAGCACTAAGAGGATCAGACGATTTTGGGTTATTAACACCAATAGAGAGGTTGAGGAGAGATTCTTACGGATAATCGGACGTGGGATCGAAAGCAGATTTAATTTCCTTGAAATGACTTTTGAGAGTGCCATAGGACCTATCAAGGATGAACTTGCTCGTGCTTTCAGTTTGCGCAACTAATATAATGTGTGAACAAGCAATCCTCTGAAGAAGAGGGTTACAGTCATTTGGCCGTAACCCATTTTCTTTTCCTTCTGACTTTGTCCCCACTCTGTCCCCACAAAAGAGAATACATCGTGTGATGGCATGTGAAAAGTCCTGCCTCTACAGGGCGCTCTCTCTTGCTCCAGGAATGTGTACCGGCCTGCAACTGAACACGATGAATTAAAAAGCAATCGAACATTCCTGTGGATTTTTAGCTATGAAGCTAATTATCAGCCTCGTAAAACAGACTTATATGCAACACTTCGCAAAAAGAATGGCAGATCGATTGCGGGCGTCCCTCGGCGATGTGCATCGCGGAGCGCGGAAGGCGCCCGCCGCCATTCTCGACGCTCTCCCTGACCTGTCTATGACCAGAGACGGGGCGTTTGCGGGGCGCCTTCTGTTGAATCTGGATGTATCCGGAATCCGTGGATGCGTCCGGAACAGAGAAAACACACAAAGGCAAGCGCAAGACCTGGTTGTGTTCTCATCTGTTCCCAGTTGAATTTACAGCTTAAAGTTTCTCAAATAGATCTACACTACTCTGTCCTACTGGGCATACTCCAAACGGGTGACAAAGAGCTTGCCGTCGCCAATCTTTCCGGTGAGGGCCGTGTTTTGGATGGTTTTCACCGCGTCTTTACCCTGCTCATCGTTGACTGATATCGTGAGCATCAAATCGGGTTCGAAATTAACCGTGCATGTGGCGCCCCGATACGTCTCGGTGCTTAGCATGGTCAATCGCATCCTCGGAGCTTTCGAAGAAGAAATGCGAAGGCTCGGATTTATCTGAATTAATTTCCATTTCTTCTCCCTTTAAAAACGCGCGAAGCGGGGTTGTCAAGTATAATATCGCGTTTTGTTAACCGAAAAAGCCCGGAGGCAGCCAATCTCCCATGTCTCAATTTTTCAGATCAGGATGATTGCGGACCTGTCGATTTACCATCCTTTATTAAATTTCAGCTATCACGCTGAAACATGAGTTTGAAAACAGCTCTTTGTGTAAACGAATTACCCAATTACTACCCCCTAAAATCCCCCTTGACTCTTGCTTTTACATCGGCACTATGCGTACTTGGTGCGGAAGATTTCAAGGTCGCTCAGGTGCTATCCACAACCGTCTCTTTGCTTTGCATCACTTCGCTTTACAAAGTATAGTTTCTCTTTAGCCAGTAGTGTCTTTTGGTCTATCAGGTGTGTGGATCCTTGTTTTGGCCGGCAGCCTGCTTTGTGGCGTCCATGCGGATGGGCTTTGTGATTCCTCAAAAGTTTTCTCGGGCAGAATCCGACCCCGCAACAAGTACAGATGCATAGCTCTAACTTGACGCCCCGTTCCATTAAAATAACTGCTTACGAGGGGTTCTTGATGAGAGACCTATTTATAAACCATCAAATGGGAGAGCTAAAAGGCTGAAAGGGGGTAATAGTCTTCGGCAAATCAATCGTAGAGGTGTCTAGAGCAATGGTGAGCTATTAGCATTTAGGGGAAAGATTTTTGAGCAGTCTGGCATCAAATATTTCATCAGTAAATTAGAAAGGAGGATGACGATGAAGAAATTAGCACACTTTTCAATGATCACATTGGTAGTTATCGTGTTGATGGGGCTTGGCCTCTTATCTGCACCAGCCAATGCCACCCATCAAATGCACCCGAGCTTTCGACCCATGATTTTTGTCCACGGCCTTACAGGTTCAGCAGCCCAATTTGAGTGGCAGGCCATGCGTTTTACAAGCAATGGCTACCCCCAGAACTACCTTAACGCATATGAATACGATTCTGTTAGATTTCTCACTGACCCTACATATCCGGCCCAAGTTTTTGCTCAGATTGATCAGCTTATCGCCACTATTCTGAAGGAGACCGGCGCCAATAAACTTGACCTCTTAGGGCATTCTCTGGGCACATTTGTGTTGGTGGCGTACCTGAATAGTTCATCGGCGCGTGCTGCAAATGTTGCCCATTACGTAAGTTTTGACGGCACCGGAGCCACCAGCCTTCCGGGAGGGGTGCCCACCCTGGCCATATGGGCCGGGCTGGATCCTCCAGGGTTTGGACCTCCCGGGAACCCGCGTAATATTACGGGTGCGACGAACGTTACTATCCCCAACATTCTCCACAATGAATCGGCAAGCGGCCCTCTTTCGTTTGCCCAGGTGTACCCGTTCTTAACCGGTCAAAATCCTAAAAGTACGGATGTTTTGCCTCAGTTCCAAGGTGACATTAACCTTGCGGGAAGAGCGCTGCTGTATCCTCAAAATGTAGGCGTGGCAGGCTCTACCGTGGAGATCTATGAGCTCTGCGGCGAAACCGGTGCCAGAAAACATAATAACCCGGAGGCAATTTACCCGATAGATGCGAGCGGAAACTTTGGACCGTTTAATGCCGAGGCTGGCGCCTATTATGAACTTAACATTGCCCGTCCAGGTGAGAATCATCACTTCTACATTGAACCTCGGATAAGGAGCGATTACTTTATCCGCCTGAACACGTCTCCCGTTGGCCAAGGGCTTGGTGCGCTATTGACTATGAACCCCGACCAGACCAACCTGATTATTACCAGGAACCGGGAGTTCCTGGGTGATCAGAACGATGGCTACGACGACATTCTCGCCATTAACGGTATTAACATAGTTAATGGGACCAACGCCTTTCCATTGCAAATGACAGTGGCTTATTTTACCTGCGATTGGGGTTCGGACCAAATTACGAACCTAACCCCACCGATTCCTGTCCCTGCTCTAAACACAACTTTCCTGAGCGCAGTTGACCTTTATCTCCATGGAGCTACTCCTCCGGATGCGACTATATCCATTGTGGTTACCCCGCGAGGGGATTGCGGCTCGATGCAGCGGATAAACGTGCCCAACTGGGCAATCATAAACGAGGCGGGAACTTTCGTCGATGCGATAAGCGTCATTCTGGATGACTACATTCCTAGCCGGTGCAACCAAACTTGGCAAACTTGGAATATGAGTGATTAACCCAAAGGCTGGCGGAGAGGGGGGCAGGAACAGAATTGCGAAAGGGGTCGCCCATTGAAAGGCAGCGGTCAAGAGTAAAGTTTCCCCCATTCCGGAACAATTCCTTTTTCTGAGATGGCTCTTTACCGCAAAGCTCCCGAGTGGGGCCCGTGCGGAGCCAAC
>JBEKPW010000203.1:0-7799 GCA_049520315.1 Syntrophobacteraceae bacterium | reverse complement strand
GCTCCGCACGGGCCCCACTCGGGAGCTTTGCGGTAAAGAGCCATCTCAGAAAAAGGAATTGTTCCGGAATGGGGGAAACTTTACTCTTGACCGCTGCCTTTCAATGGGTGCCTTTCAATGGGTGACACCCTCGACATTATGGGCTGGAAAATCGTTGAAAAAGGGTTGAAAGTAGTTTTCTCCCGCTCGATCCCGGCAGTTGTCGCCAGCGCTGCGCGGCCGGCCATTCTGGATTTCCTGCACAGGCACGGCCTGGGGCCGGCTGACATCGCTCATTTCCTGGCCCATCCAGGAGGCCAGAAGGTCATAGAGGCGTACCGGGACGCCCTCGGAATCGAAGAGGACAAGCTTGACAGCATGAAGCAGGTGCTCGGAAAGTTCGGAAACATGTCCAGCGCCACGGTCTGTTTCGTTCTCAGACACTTTCTCGATTCAAACCGGTTCCGGCCGGGTGAATTAATACTCAGCACCGCGCTTGGTCCGGGATTTTCTTCCGAGGCTTTTCTGGGCAGGTGTGAGAACGGAGGATAGAGAGCGGAGGAAGGAATTATCGATTTTCTTCCGGTCTCTGACTCTAATTATTTGCTATCCGTTAAATCCATTATCCGACATCCGACATGGCATTCAATTCTGCTCATGTATTCCTGATTATTCTGGCCGCCGAACGTGGGGTCGAGCTGGTTATCTCCAAACTAAACGAAATTCACTTGAGAAGACTGGGAGCCAGGGAATACGGAGCGGCATTTACCAGGCTGCTGGTCGGCTTTCATGTGTGCTGGTTTTTTTCATTCGGACTGGAAGCGGCGGCAAGGGGCGCAAACCTGCTCTGCTCTCCAACATCGCTCATTTTGGTGTTCCTGTTATTTCAGGTCTGGCGGTATTGGTGCATCCTCAGCCTCGGGCGGTTCTGGAACACCAGGATAATCATCCTCCCCGGGGCCGGGCTGGTTCGCGCAGGTCCCTACAGATTGCTCAAACACCCCAATTATGTCGTGGTTCTGCTTGAAATCTTCGTTTATCCGGCCCTATTCGGATGCTGGATAACAGCGCTTATCTTTGGCCTCTCAAATATATTGGTCCTGACGAAACGAATCCGGCAGGAAGAAACCGCGCTGGGGATTTGATCCGGTGATACCGGGCGCCGGATACCTCATTCAGCGTAGAGTTTGAACCCCGGTGTTGTTTATCGGCTATCCGGAGACCAATACCAATGTTACCTCTTCGGCAACCGATCCAGATACCACTCCATCGGATCGAGCAGCGTAAAACCCCGCTCACGCAAGTGGTTTTTTACTTTAGAGATGTTGCTGGTAAGAAGATAGGGGAAAACGGCCCTTTTGCCTTCTTCCCACACCCTCGCTACCAGGATGCTCCCGAACGGCACGCCCAGTTCACTTATGGCGTCGACGATTTTTTTCATCTGGCCGAGTTTGTTTTCGACCACAATTCCGAGGAGGGCGCCAGGTTCCTCCAGACCGAGCACGTTGACAAACGCCCGCATCAGGTCCCGCACCGATATTATGCCTTCGAGCTTTCCCTCCGGACCGACGACCGGGAAGGCCCCTACCTTCATCTTCTGCATCATCAGGAGCGCGTCTTCCAGCGTCTGGGTCGGGGAGACGGTCACAGGGTTGGCGGTCATAATGTCTTTGACCTCCATGGCCGCCATCCCTCTTTCCTCGGCAGCTTTTTCAGCTTCGGAAAGAACCGTTGAAGGCATGGCGCTTCTTATGTCCCGGTCGGTAAGGATCCCGACCAGGATGTCATCTTCGGCAACCACAGGCAGGTGCCTGATCCTGTTCTGGGCCATCAGGGTCTGCGCTGCAAGTATTTTCGTCTCCGGCCTGACAGTTACAACATCCCTGGTCATCGATTTGTCAATGAACATATGGCCCCCTTCAAACTGAGTGTGAGTGCTTATAGGTCCAGAAGTATTTGGACATGATTTCTGATGAGTTCCGGAAGCAAATCCAAAGAATATCCCCCTTCGAGGATGGAAATAAGGCGACCGTCGGCATACTGAACCGCCATTCGAAAGATCTTTTTCATCATCCAGGAATAACCCTCAGTCGAGAGCTTAATGTCAGACATGTCATCTGAGGCGTGCGCATCAAAACCAGCAGATACGAGGATAACTTCGGGCATGAATTCATCGAACGCCGGAATCAAGTCCCTCAATATCTTGCGCCTGTATTCCTCATCGCCCTGTCCCGGAAGGATAGTAGAATTAAGAGTAGTTCCCAATCCGAGGCCTGAACCCTTTTCGAATTCACGGCCAGTGCCCGGATATGAGAATGACGGGTGTTCGTGGATTGAATAGTAAAAGACGTTGGGGTCCTCCTCGAAAATGTGCTGCGTTCCGTTGCCATGATGGACGTCGAAATCGACGATGCCGACTCGCCCGACGTTCCACTGGATTTGCAGATAACGGGCCGCGATCGCTACATTGTTGAAAAAGCAGAAGCCGAGGGCCTCCTTCATTTCAGCATGGTGACCCGGTGGACGCACAGCGCAGAAGGCGTTATCGATCTTCCCCTCCATGAGCATATCGACTGCGTTGAGAATGCCGCCCACCGCGAGCAGGGCCGTCTCATAGGTTTGCGGGCAGATCTGGTTGTCGGCGCAGTCCAGTTCGCCCAGATCGAGCAAGCAGGCCTCCTCCAACCGGTGAATGTACCCGGGCGCATGGATCTTCTCAACCCATTTCATTTTGACGGCAGTGGCTGGAATAGGGATGAGTTTCGGCAGAAGGTCCGCCTCCTCCAGGCCGCGCATGACCGCTATCAGCCTTTCGGGAGCTTCCGGGTGCCCCGGCCCGGTTTTGTGCTGCGTGAATCTTTCGTCATAAAGCAATCCCGTTCTTCTCATCCTTTTTGCCTCACAATTAAACGATACTGAATGGGCCACTGCTCACCAGGCGCAAGAGATGAAAGGGCGCCACCCGGCACGGCTAATACCGGGTTGCTTCAGTGTCGTGGTCCCCATACTCCAGGCTCCGCGAGGTGGTTTGCCGCCTTCCAGCTTGTTTGTAACCCATATTTGGTGAAACGCGAAAAAAATTCCGAGCGGGAGACGCGGAATGAACCGGATGAGGTGCCTCTGCTTCCAAGTGTATTCGAATGTTCGTATCAGCTCACGGAATACGCAATTTCTGTCCTGGTGTCAGGTCGTTTGATTTCAGCTTATTGGCGGATTTGAGCTCCTGCGTGCTTAATTGGTGGCGCTGGGCAATAGCCGAGAGGCTATCCCCCTTCTTGACCAGGTAGATCTTCTCCCTGGCTTTCTGTTTCGCCTTGTGTGACCCTGCCTTCGCCGGCGAAAGGGCCGCTGCGGTCCGCGACGGAGAGGACGCAGGGGCCGAAGTCACGGCCGGTGTGTCAGGATCCGACAAATCCTGCCCCTTTGCCGCCGAGTTTTGCGGGCTTACCGTCCCAGCCGTGACATCATTTCCGGCTCTGAAGTTCAGTTCGAATATCTTACCTGTCCCTATCGGGAGATTGATTTCATGATTGCCCGCAGGGATATCGTCCGACCGGAAAATTGGGTTGAGACGCTTGATTTCGCGGTAGGTTGTGCCGGCAGCGTTGGCTATCGTCTGAATCGGCACGGACCTGGACAGCGATACGCTCACCCGGTCCGGCCTCAGTTCCCGGTATCCCCACCCTTTGGGCAGGTCGTACCCGTACTGCTTCGGATTACTCAGCACCGCCTTTACCGCTAGAATGCGAAAAACGTAGCGTTCAGTTTCCTGAGGAAGCTTCATATCATAGTAGTCGTGAACGCCCTGGATGCGAGATTCGTCAAGGATCCGCTTGTCCCCGCAGTTATAAGCCGCAATGGCCAGAGACCAGCTATGATATTTTTTGTAGAGGTCGTCCAATAAAAGAAAAGCGCCCTCGGTCGAGCGTTCAAAATCGTACCTTTTATCGACCGATCCTCTGCGCTCCAACCCGTAAGCCGCTCCCGTGCCAGGCATAAACTGCCACGGCCCGGCCGCCCCCTTGGGAGAGCAGGCATTCGGAAGCAGGTCACTTTCCACAATGGCCACGTACTTCAAATCGTCAGGCAAATTATAGTAACGGAGCCGCTCCTCGATTAACGGGAAATAACGCTCCATCCTCTTCAACCAGAGATAGACCTGAGCATGATTATAGACAACCAGCGTGAATTCCTTGTCGAAACGCTCATACACATCCTGCTTTTCAAGGGGGACAGGCTCGCCGCACAGGTCAATGCTGTTTGGCGGCGGGACGTAGGGAATGTTTATGGACGCGGAGGCCACACTGGCCGGGGCAGGCGGCTGTTGGGCCTGTTGGGCCTTGAGGGCGGCAGGCTGTTGCGCTGTATCGGCCGTTTGCAATGACGCGCAGCCGCAGACCGAAAGAATTAATACCACCACGGCCCCAGTAACTCCCAGCCTCTCTGTTTGACGCCTGCCTTTCATCTGTAAATCCCTCCTTGCTTGTTTCAGATGCCTGCCTTTATTGCAAGATTTCGAGATCGTTGAAGAAGAACTTTATTTCCTGAGCGGCCGTCTCAGGGCCGTCTGAACCATGGACGATGTTCTTTTCGACATCGCTCGCAAAATCGCGCCTGATCGTGCCTGGTAAGGCTTCTTTCGGGTTGGTGGCGCCCATCAGCTCCCGGTTTCTCTGGATTACATTTTCCCCCTCGAGTACTATCGCAATGATCGGGCCCGATGTCATGAACTCGGTCAGCGAGCTGTAAAACGGCCGCTCCCTGTGAACCGCGTAAAACATCCTGGCCTGGTCCGGGGTAAGCCGTACCATCTTCATAGCGCAAATCCTGATACCGGCCTGCTCCAAACGCCTTATGACCTCTCCAGCCAGCCCCTTGCCGACTCCATCGGGCTTGATTATCGAAAGCGTCCTCTCCATTGCCCCCCCCTTGCAAGAGTTTTGAGTTTTGAGTTACTAAAAAACTCACAACTAGTAACTAAAAACTCTTCAGATGTCCAACCGAAATCGGAGGGAAGCATTCGATGACTATGCGCCGGTCTCACAGAAGTCCGTGTAAATAGCGATAGCACCTCACAAAACATTCTGCGCGCAACCGAATCGCAACCCGTTGGCGAGGAATTTTTTCATAAAGTGAAAAGTAACACTTGACACTTTGCACATTTTCCTTTATCCTGCCTTTACGATCGATGGAGTGCTGATGACCTCGAAGGAAAAAGAAACGAAGACAGAATCAAAAGAGGCAACCAGGCTCAAGATGAAGGACCTAGTGAATGCCACGGGGGCGCCCAAGGGCACCATCCTGCACTATCTGCGCGAGGGGCTTCTGCCCGAACCGGTCAAGACGAGTACCAACATGGCTTATTATGACCGGCTATGCGTGGCGCGTATTCGGGTCATTCGCCAACTTCAGCGCCACCACCGGTTGAAGCTCTCTGAAATCCGGCGGGTGCTTGCGGAAAGCGTTGACGAGGAAGAGTTGTCCATGCGGGCTTCCCTCAATGAACTCATCTTCGGTCCTTTGCAAACAGAGGGCGATCTCGATCTCCCCGCGTTCTGCGAAGCAACAGGCTTAAGCAAGGAGCAGGTGCTGCAATTCCTGCGAGCGAAGCTGCTTCTGCCCACTGAGGAGGGTCGCTTTGACCGGGGGGATGTCGTAATGGGGCAGACTTATGCCACAGGGATCTCTGCGGGTCTGCAGTTGGAGGACATGGCCTATTATGTGGAGCTGGGCGAGAAGATAGTTAACCATGAAATGGCCCTGCGCGGCAGACTGACGCGCCATCTTCCAAGCCTCCAGAACGCCTCCTTGACCATGCAACTTGTAAATGCGGCCCGCATGACCCGCGCCTACATCATCGATCGGTTATTCCAGCGCAGGATCGCCGCCATGCGGGACTTAAAAGATGGAGAGACAAAGTGATGATCCCGGTACCCAATGCCATTCCTTTTGTCGGCGCTTTGGTCTTGCTTGTTCTATTCGGGACAGGGCATCCGAACCTGAGTTCTCTGCGTGAAGCAAGTCTCATTGTCCTCGCGATCGATTCCTGCGCCATCTTCTATCTCGGCCGCAGGAATCTGGCCTCCCCCATCCACTTGGGCATGTCCATTTTCATTGCCCTGGCTGCCGCGGCGCTCTGTATTCAGCCCGAGGGCGCAGGCCGGTTCATGGTCTCTCATGCGGCCACGTTGCTCTATATAATTCTCCTGGGTGTTGCTGTCGTGCCGCCCCTACTTGGGAAAAAGGTTTTCACGATGTTTTTTGCAAGGAAGGAAACGCCCGAAGCGCTTTGGGGCACAACTGTATTTATTGAGATCAATCATCATTTGACTGGGGTCTGGGCGATACTTTTTTTCTTCTGCAGCCTCTTAACCCTTGTGCCAGCCATGTTTAGCCTTCATGGGCCTTTTCATGGAGTACTTTTTACGGGCATTCTTCCCGCCGCCATTATGTTCAGCATCGGCATCCCTGTAACCAGGTGGTACCCGGGGTATTATCAGCGGAAACTGGGAATAATACCGCAGGAAGAGAGTCACTCGGATGGAGCAGCACGGCAGGATTCGCTGCGAGCCGCTCCGGAATACCCACTCACTAGGTCCAACACAGAGGAAAAGGAGACAGAGAAAATGGCTGATAACGCCGCCATACCAGCCCTGTACGGTTCAGGTCCTCGCGCGGCCCGGACTTGTGATGAGTTACTGCGCTCAATGCCTTCCGGCTTTGATCCAGGCGCAGCCGCAGGTCTGGAGGCAATCTACCAATTCGAGGTCGCCGGCAGCGAGAACTTTACGGCCCATTTACAAATAGCTGAAGGTATTTGCACTTATCACCCCGGCCCTGCCGCAAAGCCTGATGTGATCATCAAAACTCCTCCAGACGTCTGGCTTGCCATCTCCCAAGGTGAGATGGACGGGCAGCAAGCTTTCATGAACGGCAAATACAAGGTCGACGGGAATCTAAGTCTGCTCCTCAGGCTAAAATCCATTTTCCCCGGATGAAAGCCATGCGGGAGCCCCCCGAGGCTGTTGGCTTAAGTTAGAAAAAAACCTAAAGGATAAAAATCATGGAAGAAGAACTCTATTTGAAATTGGCCCGAGTCCTGGATACCTTGCCGAATGGATTCCCGGCTACGGAAAGCGGCGTGGAACTCAAGTTACTCAAGAAGGTTTTCACCCCGGACCAGGCCGACCTTTTTTGCGATATGAGACTTTCCTTTGAAACGGCCGATCAGGTGGCCAAGAGAACCGGACGCCCTTTGGAGGGTCTGGAGAAAAGGTTGATAGCCATGGGCAAGGCCGGGCAGCTCTTTGCCATCGACTTTGGCGGCACCTGGATCTTTAAGATGATGCCCTGGGTTTTTGGGATTTATGAGTTTCAAAATGAACGGGTGGACAAGGATTTCGCCAAACTTAATGAGGAGTTCGGACCGGTCTATGGTAAGCAATTTTTTTCCAAAACACCCCAATTGATGCAAGTGCTGCCTATTGAAAAAGAGATCGTCGTACAGCAGGAGGCCCTATCCTATGAGAGGGTTTCCACCCTTATTGAACAGAATCAATCCTTTTGGGTCAATGACTGCATCTGCAAAAAAGAGCAAGGATTGTTAGGCCACCCCTGCGACCGGCCGATGCAGGTTTGTTTGGCCATCGCCCCGGTGCCCGGGGTTTTTGATAAATACTCCCATGGTCGCGTGCTGAGCAAAGAGGAGGCTTATGCCTTGCTGAAGGAAACGGAAGAACAGGGGCTGGTGCACCTTACGGCTAATCAACAGAGGGGGAATATCTATATCTGTAACTGTTGCGGCTGTTGCTGCGGAGTAT
>JBEKPW010000202.1:0-7873 GCA_049520315.1 Syntrophobacteraceae bacterium | reverse complement strand
GGGCGAGTCCTGCCAAACGGGTTGCCAACTGGGGCGCCCTATTTCGAGCGCCATGACGATTTTTTCCTTCAGTTCGGTCAAGTCAAAACTTTTTAAAACATGAAAGTTGACTTCAATCGATTTCGTTTCACCTTCGAAGTAATCACATGCAGTCCAGAGTATAACAGGCAGGTCATAAAAATGGTTTCGGATGTCCTGAAGGAGGTCCAGACCATTGCAGTCAGTCATCTTTATGTCCAGGATGACCAAATGCGGTTTCTCCTCTTCAATTCTCTCGAGAATCTTGTAACCACCCTCCGCTGTGATGACCTCGTATCCGGCATCCTTCAGTTCCAGCGAAGATAGGAGCCTTATATACTCATCGTCATCGGCAACAAGGATTTTCGGCATAACTTAACCCTCTTTTCCCTTTTGACCATGCCCTTATAATCATCGTCTCAGCGTCTGCGTATTTTCTCTTATTGAAAACCCTGGCTCGTTTTCTCGACGAGCCGCTACGACAGAGAAACTGATCCACGCAATGTTTGATGGGCAGCAGCTTGCCGGCACTGCATTTCATCTGCTTTGGCTCCGAGATTCCAATAAGGTCAAAGCAGTATTCGGCAGGAACAGGAAGGTAATTTGATCAGGAGACACGGGCCAGAAGGGGTGAAGAATTCAAAATTTGTGTAGTCCGGAGAGAAGTTACCTTTGTTCCCTACCTTTTTTTAGTGAATGTTCACGGGCTCGTCAAAGTTGATTTCCCCAATTTTGTGCGAGAAACACGAAACGGGATGAGAGGAAAAATAGACCAAGGATGAACAGATGTTAGGTTGGACGACCATCTAAGTAGCTGCAACGAAAGGAAAATGTCCGGAAACCCTTTTCCTTGTAAAATCAAAGGTATCCGTCAATCCTGTCCGGCATTCGCAAAAACAGCACAGGTTGAAATCTTTCTTTTTCCATCTTTTTCGTAAAATTTCGTTGAAAGCAGGCGCGTAGAGGCAGAAATCCCCAGACGGGGGAGCCGCTGCATTTAAATTGGCCCTGTGCCTCATTTCTAGTGGGCTTGAGGGGACTGATGCACGTATTGTTCATACTCAAACGACGAAATAATTGTCGAAGCCAGAGATGGCATAGAGGATCAGGTAGAGGCGATTGTAAAAAAATCAATGGAAGAGGCATTCAAGAAGATCATCCCAGAGGTCCCGTTTGTATCGGAGATCAGCGTGGTTGTGCTTGGGGATAAGATCCAGTGATGTTTTCGCTTCAATTCGATCTTACGCGATTCACACCCCAAGTTTCCTATCTCATCGCACATGCTGTCGACTGTTGCCGCTTCGGGGAAATTCACATAATAGAATCATGATATCGATTACACGAATGCGCTTCGCGACTCGTACAATCGTCTATTTCATAGGGCGTTATGCGTCGGCCTTTTGGGGGACTTTATGGATTGGCAAGTTGTCATGATTTGCCCCTCTGTATCTTGCTTTTTTATCGATATTGAACCGCAATATGAAAGTTGAAATCAGTAGTTTTCATTATCTTCGGCTTCCTGGATCTCGATGCAGATGAAGGCAATGGCCAGCCAGCCAAGCATGAAAACCTCAACGATATGTGGCGGAAGTGTGGTGAATAAGTCAATCATCGCCCTACTCCTTTCTCTTGTTCCACCATTTGACAATTTCCTCGGACCATTCCAAGTTAATCTACCCTTTGCCGTTTAACGATAGATATGGCAACATTGATGCCAAGGGGCGAAAATTCATATCTATTTTGTAGATGGTTGAAATTTAAGGAAAATCAAGACTAGGGCCGGTTTGCTGGAATGAGCTGGCTCCGGAGTTAACGAAATAGGATATATAGTTTTGTTACATATCACATTTTATCTAAATTTTGTTTGATAGCGTGAAAAACAAAAATGGGGCAAGACGAGCTGCCATCGGTTTGCGGCTAATTATGCAAGGCTTCTCGTCGGATGTCTCGCCTACAATCTGCTCCACCTTATCCGGGATACCGCATTCTGGGGCGAGAACGTCAAACCGACCATAGAGTCGATCATCAAGAGGCTTGTAAAGGTTGGGGCCAGGGTGGTCTACCGTGTCAGGAAATGTTACGTTCGCGTTGCGTCGGCTTTTTCCTTCGCCCGTTACTATCGCATCATTTTCGCCTGAACCCCAATACCGGGTGAGGCTGCAGAACGAATCCACCAACCGCGAGGTGGAGGTGTATCCTAAAATTGCACAAACTAGTCCCATTGACATATAACTTGCGTATTCCATTGGGAAATTGTTTGGGTTTTCGAGGTTCAGGGGTACAATGGAACTTTTTTCGGGCAAAACCCGATCCCAACATGCAGATTGCATAGCGCAGAAGTCGGTGCATTATTCCGGTTTAATGCAAATTATCCTCTCTTTTGGAACTATAGATCGCTGAAACAGGGGGAATATGCAGGCAGGATAAAACTCATCCCAATTCTTTACACCGAAGGCCGATTAGCCTATGATGCTGAGCAACGCGAATTTTGAAGATGATTTCTCGTTGGCCTGCACTCCGCACAACTGGATGCACTATTCCGGGTACCATGAAGAAGCGAGAGGGAAAACGGCAGTCTATGCTTTCAAAGTGGGGATATTCAGGGCGAGAGGAGGCAGATTATGAGTCTGCGAGAGCGTTACGCCACCATGGAGACAGAGGAACTGGTAAAGATTGTCACCCTATATAAGGGCCAGTATACCCTTGAGGCGATCAGGGCTGCCAACGCCGAACTGAGAAGCCGAGGGGAAACCAGCGAAACAGTAGCCCTTATACTCACACAACTGTCCGGTTAAGAATCAATCAATAGGCTGCGTTCTGCCTCTTTGTGGTCCAACCTGATAAATGTCCCCATTTGATCAAGAAGAGACAGTAAATATGCCGAACATTCCTAATGAAAAAGGCCGGTCACCGCCAGCCTTGATCTCTTCGAAGCCCATTATGCTATTTTTTCATTTCCTGTTTCAGAACTGATTCAGCCCTATCCGCTGCCTGTTCCGCACGGCGGGCCGCATTATCTGCTTTCGTAGCAGCCCCTTGAGATGCTTTAAGACTGTCAGCGCAGGATTGCTCCGTAGTCTTTGCCTTATCCAGCGCTGTTTGACAAAGTTCAGTGCACTTTTGGCAATCACCCTGCAAGCAGGAACAGCCCGAGATCAAGGCGCAAGACAAAGCAATAAGGAACATAATCGCCAGCGTTCTTTTCATTCATTTCCTCCTTCTGGTAGGCCTATTGCAGGATTACTTTCGGTGGGTACTTGAGTAAAATACTTCGCAACTTTATCTTGCTTTAGAATTTAGGGGTTTGCAAGCGTTATTTTATGCTGAAACCCTCCATGACGTGAGGACGAATTCCCGAGAATTTGCGCAACTCATGGGTGTCGTTTCAATTTAAAGAATCGTACTCGGTTCAAATCACCGAAGGGGGCGCGAGGCAACACAAGGCTGGAAAAGGAGGAGCATATGTTTAAGGAATTCAAGGAATTCGCGATGCGAGGAAATATGGTGGATATGGCAACAGGCATAATCATCGGCGGCGCATTCGGCACCATCGTGAAAAGTCTGGTGGAAGATGTGATCATGCCGCCAATCGGGCTGTTGCTGGGTGGTGTGGATTTTTCCAATCTTTTTATCGTTCTTAAAAACGGCACAACACCGGGACCGTACGCTGCCGTGGCCAATGCCAAAGCCGCCGGGGCCGTCACCATCAACTACGGACTATTTTTTAATTCAATGATCAGCTTCCTCATCGTGGCATTTGCAGTTTTTATACTCATAAAGGGCTTGAACACTTTGAGCCGAAAACCGGAAGCGGCGGCGGAACCCACGACCCAAAACTGCCCTTATTGCGCCACTTCGATCCCGATGGAGGCTACCCGGTGCCCCCACTGCACCTCCGAGCTGCAATCGGCGTGAATTTCACCCCAAAAACACCTTCGACCGGATATCCGTTCAAATGGAAATGTTGCTCGAGGGCAAACCATTGAAAATTTCAGCCCTCTTGGCCTATGCGGGAATTTTGGGGAGAGCGGGTCCTTGGCATTGGCATCAGATGTTCAGTGCATAAAGACCAGCTCAAAGATCTGCGATCTACGCCCGAAATACCTGAAACTCATGCCCTCACTCCGAGCATCTCTTCTCAAAATCTTAACAGTCGGAACTCCAAGAATCCTGCCCAGCCATGGGAAGATTGTGGGATGATTGCGATCCGGATGGGCAGCTCACGAAGGTTCACAAACATGACTGACATGCAAAAGTTTTTTGGTGCCCTTGTGAAGTCAATGTTTTGAGATGGTTGAATTTCCCAGGTTTTCATAATGGTGAGATTACTGATAGTTTTCTGTGCTCACTCGAAACTCTCTATGTAGGCTGCCGTGAAAGGTAGGGACAAATGTTGTTTCTTTGCCCCTCCCTGCAGATTCGGAGGCTTAGAAATCTGAATCATCAAAAGGGATCAACTGCTCCGGTCGTGTCTCTCCCGTCTTAAATTGCGCCAAATCTTTCCCATTACCGATCATGGCATGGCCGTTGCCTTTGTTCTGATGTCCTGTAAAAATTCTTGGTGGCTTGTTGGCAGTTCTATTTCCCGCCGGTTTGCTATCTTTCGACGCAGGGCTTCTTACAGCACCATTGCCTTTTGAGCCGTCAACCTGCGTTTTCAGCTCGCCTACATATTCCTTCATTTGATAGGCTTGGGCGTCCATTTCTTCTGAGGCCGAAGCCGATTCCTCAGCATTGGCGGCATTTTGCTTAACTACCTTGTCCATCTCACCGACTGCCTTGTTTACCTTTTCAATACCCTGAGACTGTTCGTGTGATGCTGCACTGATTTCGCCAACTAATTCGCTGGCTTTTCCAACTCTTTGTGCCACCTCCTGAAACTCCTTATCGGTCCTCTCCATCAAGTCCGAGCCTTCCTTGATTTTCTTAACCGTACCCTCGATAAGATTGGCGGTATTCCTTGCTGCTTCGGCAGCTCGCATGGCGAGATTTCGCACTTCATCGGCAACTACCGCAAAACCTGCTCCGGCTTCTCCCGCACGCGCTGCTTCCACGGCCGCATTAAGGGCAAGCAGATTGGTTTGAAAAGCAATTTCATCGATTGTCTTTATAATCTTTGAGGTTTCTTCGCTGGCCTTGGAGATCTGACCCATCGAAGTGGTAAGCATCTCCATCGATTGACTGGCTTGTGCGACGGTCTCTTTGGTCGCTGACATCAACTGGTTGGCCTGACTTGCGTTTTCCGCATTCTGTCTTGTCATTGCAGACATCTCTTCAAGGGACGAGGATGTCACTTCCAGTGATGCCGCTTGTTCGGAAGACCCTTCGGAAAGCTGCTGGCTTGCGGACGCAACCTGGCCAGAAGCGGAGGCTAGCTGCTCGGTGCTTTCGGTGAGGCCTTTGACAACACTTCTTAGCGAGCGGGAAATTGCACGTACAATCGCAAAGACGAAGATAAAAAAAAGCCCCGATCCGGCAAGAAAAAGAATGAAATTGATAAAGGCCATCCTACTTGCGCTTTCCACTACCTCCGGATAAGGAGCGACAACACTAACAAGCCAGTTTTTCATCTTACACTGGTTTTGGAAAGCAATCTGTTTCTGATTATTAAAAGTGTAGATTACTAGTCCATGTCTGTTCTTGAGTATTTCACGACCAAAATCGTGTTCGTTGAAATTCAATTTCATCACTAGGGACCTGTTTTTGTGCGCAATGACCATTCCTGACGAGTCGGAGATTGCAACATATCCAGTTCGAAGTACCTTAGTAAAATCTACAAACTTCTCGCTAAATATATCCATGTCAGCTACCGCGAAAAGCACTCCTATGACCTTTCCGCTATTTCTAATCGGGGCAGCCACGCAGATCGCCGGCTTCCCGTTTGTCCGCGAGATATAGGCCTCTGAAACATTCACTTCTCCTTTCATAGCCCTCTGGAAATACTCTCTGTCTCCCACCTTCACTTTTCCAATGGAATCTGTTGCCGAGGAGGATCGAACCTCTCCCTCTACATTAACAATGCTGACATAAGAAAGTCCGGAGGCAATTTTGACCTGTTCGGCCAATTCGGCATTGGCCCTTTTTCTGTTCTGATCCGTATCTTCCTGTAACAGCATCTCATACTCATTCTTTGTCGCAGAAGTGCTTATCAGGACTTGGAAACCTTGAATCCACGTATCGATAGTTTGAACTTTGGATTCCGCAATTCCTGCCAGCTCTGCTTTGACATGCTCTTCCAAACTTCTTGATGATAAGTAATAGGTAATCCCAACAATACCACTCATAATCACAGTGAAAACAACCATCATCGGGATAAGAATCTTACTGTTCAAGCTTATCTTCATCGGCTGCTCCCTGTTTTCAATGTTACTTCTTTGCCCTCTTCGGATTCTCCGCTTTAGAAATCCGAGTCGTCAAAAGGGACCGCCTGCTCCGGGCGCGCTTCTCCGCTTCTAGCGCATAAAGCAAGAATCCCGCTTTCTATGCCCATCACGGAAATCGGCAAGCATCTAATTTTGAATGAGAGAATTTTGATGGGTACGCTTTGCAATAGGGGCAGAACGGCATTGAGTGGACAAAGTGACACGGGATTTGAGCGGCATCTGCAGGTTACTTCCGAAACACCTGAAACTCTTTACCGCACTCCGCGCACCTCTTCTCAAAAATCTTGACCGTCGGGACTCCGAGTAATTTCCCCAGCCATGCGGCAACGTTGGTAAAAGATAGTGTTGATTGGACATTCCCACTTCCACACTATGGACACTTCGCTTTTATTCGCGGATCTTGAATAATCATGGCCGACCTCCCCCTTTGCTGAGTGATGTAGTTTCGTTGCCGGTCTGAGTTTGGACCAGTCGGCTGAAAGTACAGTGGTGGGTTGGATTATTATCTTGGATATTCATATATGTAGGAAGGAAGCATCATTTCAGCGGGCGGAAGATGTCTTGCCCGATGAGTCTGGGAGAAGAGAGTTTGTGTTGACGCCGAGCAATGGACTATTTAGATTTTCAAGCATTATATTAGATTTGAAAGGAGTTCTGTCAGATGCACCACAATGAGAAGCACCATAAGATGACAAAGAAAAGCATAGCAGCGCCCGATGAGGTGCGGACTTTTGCAAAGGGGAAACTGGAGCTGGTGGAAGTGGGCGGAGTAGTCTTCGGAAAAGCGACCCTGCTGCCAGGGTGGAAATGGTCGGAAAGCGTCAAACCAGTAGTCGGGACCCAAAGCTGCCTGGCCCCGCACACTCAATATCATATCTCAGGCAGGCTGCATGTAGTGATGGATGATGGAAGCGAAGAAGAATTCGGACCTGGGGATATCGGCAATGTTCCTCCTGGACACGATGCCTGGGTTGTCGGAGATGAACCGGTGGTGATGATCGATGTAACCGGAATGAAGGAGTACGCAAAAAAATAGGTATCCGTCTCCCTTTGCTGGATGATGCCGTTTTCCATTTGCCGTTCTGAGTTTCGATCAGTCGGCCTGATAAGTACAGCGGTGGATCAAAGTACTATCTTGCATATTGATATATGTAGGGAAGAAGCATCATTTCAGCGGAAGAGGTCTGGTCGGGGAGGCTGGGAGAGGTAAAAAAACTGAGAATTTACGTTGGCGCCGACCCGTGTGAGATCATTGGCAGAAGACGGTAAGGTGGATCAGATACGTGCGATCCGGATGGACAGCCCATGAAGATTCACAAATGTGACGGACATGGAAAGGCTGATTGTGCCTTTGTAAAGTCAATGTTCAAGAGAGATGTGGATAACGATGCCTGATACTCTTGTGGACCTCTTGCACTGCGAAGAAAAGCAGCTGTAGACGCAATTTCAATTTAGGGCAGGCCACGTCCAAT
>JBEKPW010000201.1:0-7881 GCA_049520315.1 Syntrophobacteraceae bacterium | reverse complement strand
TCCTTTGATTCACCCCCTACGTTCTGCAGTTTTTAGCAGGATTGTAGCGGGTAGCTACGGTGGGTCAATTTTGGACGCCGATTTTCCTCAAAGGTGGGTCATTATTGCATGCCGATTAACACTCCAAGCCATTTTAGGCTGCGGCGTTCATTTTCCCCGTTTTTGATTCTGACCAAGACAAAAAATCCGACCCCCTCCCAGGGCTGTTTTAGTTCACTTTTCCTTCCGGCGTGACCTCTTTTTTTTGCCTCATTCACTCCCGCCAAACATGGTACTAATCCCTTTAAAAATCATAACGATCCAGATTCCAATCCCCCAGATAAACATATGTAAAACCGTGGATTCGATTTATTCAATCGGCTCTCAAAGTGTCTAGTTTTCAGGGTGTCGGTCTGCCCTGCAAAGTCATAAGCAGCACGAGGATGGGTCAGTCGCCGAAGCGTTAGGGCTTTTCATCTCATGGGTGCCAGTACTCCTCCAGCATCCAGAGTGGCTGTTCCTTTGAAAGACATTCCCGAAGTAGTGACATTAAGGAGTAGTATTCTGATTCATTACTTTGAGTCCACTTCACATCTTTCAGCTTCTTAAACCTATTAAATCTATCGCCAATATTCTTGAGAAGAATACTATCAATGGGAGGATAAATTAGATGCGCCAACTTGGTATTTTCAGCACCGGCAACAATGACCATGGCTTTGAGATATACAGCGAGAAGTTTCGCAGCTCTGCCGTAAGACGCTTCAGTAGCTGAGGCGGCTGTGGACTCCTGAATCTTACAACACCAGACGTGGTGATAGTGCTCAAACTCATCGTATGAAATAGAATGTTCTTTATATAATTGTAGAAAATCCTTTACTCCGCAATCTTCAATCGCTTTTACAAGAACCCTAGTTTTTGCTCCGTTCCAATTTCTATGGACAGCACGAGAAGCTGCCCATACAGCGAAGTTGTGACGGTGTATAAATATATCGTATGCCACACGTATGCTCATGTAACTGCACGTTGTTTAATAGGTTAATGTGAATATCCCAGTACTATTCTCAATATTATTTACCAATGTCTATAGTTTGCTGTGCGATCAATATGTCTTCCTTGTCGAATTGTTTGGGAAGATAAATAGCAACTATGGCTTCAAGAGACACTCCATGTTGAGAGTGAAGCAGAAAGCCATTTACTTTGTTGTCTTGGTTCCTGATAGTTCTCTGAATGAAAGCAACTAGCTCGTGGTCAGTGTTGTACCGCCTCCATGCAGCTAGTCGATTAGCTTCACGGCGTCCAAAAAGCCTTCTGGTGTCTTCTTCACAGGTTGATAGAAGCTCTCTCAATGATGGCATGTCTCACCTCATGTCAGTAAAGAAGGAATAGACATTGACTTATTTTCATCTTAATCGTCTGGAAAAGCTAACAAGCGCATTATATAGTTTATGTGCAACACCGCAAAGGGTGAGGGTTTCGAGTTGTCTTAACTGGAACAGAATACAGTTTTTGTCCAGTTATCAACAAAGACAGTTAAGCTTATCTAGGATGAATGGTACCGCCTCCTATGATGAGTACATGTCTTTCGTTATCCAGCGACCATGATTTGAGCCGTTCGAGAAAACTCTGGCCGAGTAACAGAGATCCGTTTGCAGGACCAACGCTTGCTGAAACTTGGCTGATTTTGATACCGCCTATTTCCAGTTCACGGATAGTAAACCTTGAACTCCTCACTATTGAACCATCCGCCAGTGTGTAGGATTTGCCTGGCAGAAAGTCACTTTGAGTTATTGTCCCTGTTCGCAAGAGCGTTGAAGCAACATCGGCGGGGATGTTAACTTCGGATGCACCTGTATCCAAAATGAATTTCAGAGTAAGAACTCCATTGATCCTTACAGGCAATTCGTAAACGCCTGGTCCCCCCCTTTCGAGAGGAATCTCCACTTTCTGCGCGCCCACCCCTCCACGGGAGATAGCATCAAGCGCACTTTGAGCTTTTGTATCTCCCTGCTCCGCCGCCTTGCGGTACCACTTGACCGCCTCAGCATAGTCCTGAGGAACGCCGTAGCCGTTGGCGTATGCAAATCCCAGAATGTGCTGGGCTCCAGCCAATCCCTGCTCTGCCGCCTTGCGATACCATCTCACCGCCTCGGAATTGTCCTTCGGCACGCCCCACCAGCCGTTGGCGTATGCCAATCCCAGCCAATTTTCTGCGTCAGCATTTCCCTGCTCTGCCGCCTTGCGATACCATCTCACCGCCTCGGAATTGTCCTTCGGCACGCCATAATCCATTTCGTACATGCGTCCCAGCTTAATTTGCGCGTCAGCACTTCCCTGCTCTGCCGCCTTGCGATACCACTTGGCGGCTTCGGCAAGGTCGTGCGGAACGCCTTGGCCGAAATAGTACATCCTTGCCAGTGAACACTGTGCGGAAGCATTTCCCTGGTCCGCCAAGGGCTTAAACTCTTTATAAGCCTTGGCATAATCGCCTCTGTCATAAGCCGCTTTACCCTCATCGAAACCGGCATGAGCGAGGGGAACAAATCCGATCAGTAAAGCCACTACGAGCACCAATTTGAATCTTGTCATTTACGCCTCCTCGATCTGGCAGGCATCAATGGGAAGGGGGCAAAGCAGGTGAACCTAGTGCTGCAACCATATTACTGTCACATTCCGATTTCGCAAGAATATTTTTGGACAAAATGAATTAAGAATTAGTATGGCGCGGCCTTATCGCGGTACCCAACAGCGCGTGGGGCCGAGCCGCCACACAATTCACCTTGAATGAGCGTATCTTGTCCCGTTTTTGCGCGGAAGTGGTCCGCAAAGCCGCGATTTTTCTAGAGTGACAAAGTCCCAATGCTGGACAAAATGACAAACGACCGAAAACGCCTCCCTTACCGCACAGGTAGAGGATTTGAACCTCCGACTTCGTCCGCAAACATAGACGGGGTAAGGGCCGTTTTGAACCTGCACCAAACTTGCACCAAAAAGGATAGGACGCGAGAGTTGAATGAGTAAACTTTCTCCCATGCCGCAACAAGGGTGACTACAGCCAACCTTTCTGTTTTAGAGATTTCTTCAATTCCTTAAGAAAAGAAGGTTCCATTTTGGGTTCCATTTTTGATTCCCTTTTGATCAATTCCCAAACATCCTTAAGCAAGGAACCACTTGTCTCCACAAGATCATTTATAGCGGTGAAAAGCTCTTTCTCTTTGCCAGGTTCCATTTCGCCTTTGGACATAACAAGGTCGGGAATTTTATCTATCAATTTCTTAATCTTACGTTCATATTCGGCATCACCTTTAAGCGGGTCTTGATCCAGTTCCGGTTTTAGCATGAGCCGGATAAGATATCTTAATTTATCAATTTCTTGAAAAAGCTTTCTCGCTTCATCTGTATTTATCCCTTCATCCGTATTTAATGTGGAGTGATAAAAGGTGTGTGAAAGCCCACAAAAACTAGAAATATGTTGTCTAAATCGTTCCATCCACCTAAGTCGTTCGCTGGTAACCGTGTTGATATACGTAGTTATGCCTGTCTGTCGCACTGAAAGCCGGCCAATAACAAATGTGAGCAGACCAACAATAAATGTGATCAGTATTGAAAATGCAGGTAAGTACGAGTTTTGCTCCATTTATTTAGTCCTTTACGAGTGTAAAGCCTAACCTCCCTAAACTTCTGTTGCCATAGCCCAGGATACGGGCAGACGCTTTTTTGAAAATCATCTGCTATTTGTATGATAAATCCCCATCGCATCAAAGCCACCCCGAGAGAGATGGCTAATTCGGCTTGATGAAAACTTTTACGGCTTCATCTTCAAAGATAATTACTGGTTCTGCGCCGCTTTTGCTGACTTGCTTTACTTGCTTTGCCAGTTGATCCTTTGCTTCTCTCGGAAAATCAGCTGTTTGAATCTTCGAGAGAGCGGCGTTGGTAATTTCATAATAATTACAACTTGTGCAACGTACAACCTTACGTCGTCCGTAGTCTTGGCCATAAATTTCAGCTTGACTTCCACAAAGATAACAATCAGTCATTCCATGTTTCTCCTATTCTGCAATGTATGGGATTAATGAACTCTAACAGAGGCCAGAGTGAGATCGTCGATTGCAGAGCATTATGGTGCTTCTATTGTACTGAAAAAATCGTACGCAAACATTGCAATCTATCAGAGCGGATAATACTTGCCCACCTCTTTTGGCATGTAGATCATATTTTGAGCAGAAGGATTGTCATTAGCGGTGATGAGCGGTTCACATCCTACCTCCGGATGCAGATGAAAAAGGGGCATCCGGAATAGGTCCGATACCCCTTTGACCAGACAGCTGAACTTCTGAATGTATCCCGTTTTTTAGAAATCGGGATTGCAATGAAACCGGCAGTCGGATCGCGCCCGGACAATTCCATGCGTTTAGAATTTGGACACAGTATTATTGCCCCAATTTGCCACCCAGATGTTTACACCATCGAAGGCAATAGCGGTGTGCAAATCAACAACAGTAGCATACGTGCCGACCAAAGACCCGTCGCTTGCCCTGAGCTTTGTGACAATACCAGAACCAGAATTTCCTGCCACCCAGATGTTTACACCATCGAAGGCAATACCATATGACGCAGCAGAATACGTGCCGACCAAAGACCCGTCGCTGGCCTTGAGCTTTGTTACAGTGCCGTCGCTGTCACTTGTCACCCAGATGTTGGCACCATCGGAAGCAATATTCCTTGGTGAATGGCCGACGCCATACGTACCGATCACAGACCCGTTGCTTGCGTTGACTTTTACGACTGTGTTGTTATCCGAATTTGTCACCCATATATTTGTTCCGTCGAAGGCAACACCGAGTGACACACTGCCGACGGGATACGTCCCAATCAATGACCCGTCGATTGCCCTCAACTCCGTGATAGTGCCGTCGTTCGTTGTCACCCAAATATTTGTCCCGTCGAAGGCAATCCCCCCCCTGGCTCACCGCCGACAGAATAAGTTCCAATCAAAGACCCATCGATTGCCTTGAGCTTTGTGACTGTGTAGTCGTAAACATTTACCGTCCAGATGTTTGTTCCGTCGAAAGCAATACCGATTGGAGAGGTGCCGACCGAATACGTCCCGACCAAAGACCCGTCACTGGCCTTGAGCTTTGTTACAGTGCCAGGTAGGCCCTCATTATTTGTCACCCATATATTTGCCCCGTCGAAGGCAATGCCATATGGACCGTTGCCGACACTATAAGAAGGGAAAGTTTGATTCGCCCCGTACCAGCGTAAAAGGGCGACTTGAAGTGGGTTTAGTGATGGTGGTCCCATTGGACCTTGCGGTCCTGCTGCTCCCGGTGCTCCTGTTGCTCCAGTAGCACCTGTTTGTCCTTGTGGTCCTTGTGGCCCCTGAGGTCCCTGCGATCCTGTTGCTCCAGTCGCCCCTGTCGCACCTGCAGCTCCTGCCGGTCCCATTGGCCCCGTGGCACCAGGAGGTCCTGCCGGTCCGACTGGCCCCTGTGGACCTGAGGTCCCTAACGTGACATAGAAGGCTACGGTTAGGTCTCCACGGGTTGTGACCGCCAGCAAATAACTACCAGCCGCAACGCTTGACGGTAACGTAGCAACTATTTCTCCTGCTTGCCAAGTCTTTACTACCAGCTTAGTGCCGCCGAGCTTAACAGTACCCGATGCAGTTCCAAAGCCACTGCCATACACATAAATTAACATCTTACCGTAATCGACTGTAGTATCTGTGATAGCTGCCCCTAAAGTCTGACCGAAGACCACCGCCTGGGTGACTATCAATGCCGACAACACGATTGTTACGGCTATCCACCTATTGATGGTTCTCATGGCAATTTTCCTCCTCCAATAAGGCAGAGCCATTGCTGCCCCTTGCCCTGCCTGAATATTCCCAACAGTAGTTTATTTACACGGAATGATCTTCACCGAATCGCTCCCTTGGATGGGCGTTCCATTTTTGGTCTGTCCCTTAAGGATGCCTTGAGTATCGCCACACTGAAACCCAGCTTCCCCCGTGTTGAAGAAACAGATCAAGTCGGGAGCCTTATCGCAGTTGACATCAACAGGTAGGGGACAGCAAAAAGCCAGACTCTTCTCGTTCCCACTATGACCGAAAGTCAGCGAGTCCAAATCGACTGATTTTGGAGCGTTAAAGCTTGGCGTTGAGAGAATAGCCACGGGGATCGGCAACCATTTGAGATTTATGTCTATGATATTGGGCTTGAACCAAGGCTCGATGTCGATGGTGACCTTGAGGAAGGGCGTCATGAGGAAGGCGTGGTATTGCCCGTTGATAGACCCGTTCCCTGTGATCTGCCCCAAGTCATTGATCCCAGCACAATATTCGAGCTCCCATCCAGACGACGGGTCAATAAGGGTATTCAAGTCTATCATTTTCCCATTACTGTAAAGGAAGGCATGACTGGCGCCTCCGGCAGTATCGGAATCTCCGACGACCTGTCCGAGGTTGTTGATGCCTTGAGCATGGCTGTAAGTGCCGCCGGGGAGGGTTCCGAGATCTGTCATCTTTCCTCCGCTATAGAGGAAGGCGTGGGCAGTGGTGTTGTCGGAAAGAAAGGACCATCCCGCTACTTGTCCGGAGTCATTGATGGCTTGTCCAAAGCAGGGAGAGCCGCCGAGGGTTCCGAGAACTTGCATCCCTGTCCCCGGAGTGTAGAGGAAGGGGTGTGTGTCGGTGCTTCCGGCAGTTCCGATAATTGAGTAGTTTCCCAAGACCTCTCCGGAGTTGTTGATGCCTTGTCCCCGGCTTCCATAGCCGCCGAGGAGAGGATTGAGATCCACCATCCCCGTACCTGAACTGTAGATGAAGGCGTGCTCATAGGTGGTAACTCCGCCAGTCCAAGAATATCCCGTGACCTGTCCTAAGTTGTTGATGTCTAAACCATTGCTGTAACCGCCACCGAGGGTTCCGAGATCTTGCATCACCGTCCCCGGAGTGTAGAGGAAGGCGTGGGTAGTGGAGGTTCCGCCAAGAAAGGACCATCCCACGACCTGTCCGGAGTCGTTGATGCCTTGAGCCTGACTGAAACTGCCGCCGGGGAGGGTTCCGAGATCTTGTATCACCGTCCCCGGAGTGTAGAGGAAGGCGTGGTAGATTGGTCCCTCCTCAGGCACGTCTCCGCCAGTTAAGGACTCTCCCACAACCTGTCCGGAGTTGTTCATGCCTATAGCAGAGCTGACAGTGCCGCCGAGGGTTCCGAGATCAGTGATGGTGTAATAAGCCATGGCACTGGTCGCCAGGGCCAGGACGAGCACTGCCGCTGTCATAAGAGCTATGAACACCCTGCCAAAGATTCCAATGAACTGTTTCATTTTAGTATTCCTCTATTTTTGGGGCAGATCAGAAGGGCAGAGAATAGATTAGACTAATTTGGGACGCTGTCACAATCTCAGCAAATGTCAAGAGGATTCTAGGGAATAGGAATTGGGTAAAAGTATACTGAAAAGTCTATTTATAGGCCGATGTCTCATTGTGTTGGCAGCGATCAGATAGCCAATACTAAATACTGAAACTTTTGTGTTGACAGGTGAGCGTGGCAATCAAAGCTCATCCTGGATAACCCTCGACATGTTTTCTTCACATTGAAATTCTGATCTCACCCCGTTAACTTGTTCATAATCCCACACAGGACAGACTCCGCTTTAAATAGGGAGGCAGCATCATTTCAGTGGCGGGTGGATGTCCGGTCGAGTGAATTATGCAAAAGGTTCACAAATGTGACGGACATGGAAAGGCTGATTGTGCCTTTGTGAGATCAGTATTCAGGAGAGCTATACGTAACAAAGCCTATTTTTCTTAGTGATTGTAGAGTGTTATGGTGACTTAGCGCATCTATCTCCCTTTTGATATATTGACTTGTTTTTGTCAACTAAAAAACAATC
>JBEKPW010000200.1:0-8037 GCA_049520315.1 Syntrophobacteraceae bacterium | reverse complement strand
CGCCGCTAATTCACGCTGTTTGGGGTTGGCTACAGATTGGCGAGATCCTGCCCGTGGACTCCAGCAAAAAACTTCTTCCTGCATGGGCTGGGTATCACCCCCACTGCTATCGGGGTCCCGAGCACAATAATGTCCTCTATGTTTCCTCTAACCGCTTGAGCTTAGGTCAAGTCGTTTTAGAAGATTGCAGTGGTGCCGGCATCTTCCCGAACTTCTCTGTCAAACGGCAGTTGACAGCACCGTCGGCCCCGAACCCGAGCTTATGGGGGTTGCCGGAATGGTTTTTCCCCCAGAACGGACTGACGCCGCTCACGTACCACGCCGATCCCGGACGCTGGCGGAGAGTAGAACATGGGACTGAATTGAGAACAGCTGCCAGAGGACAAGAGTTTATCCTGGATTGCGATGAATATCCTGAGGCTTTTCAATGGCTATCTTGGTTTCTGAAGGAGTAGTAAGTAGCCGTGCGCACACCAGCAACCTATCAGAAGAAATTCATTATGCGCGGGGTTCGGTAGATTTGTTAGGTAAACTCGAAGAAACTCCTCCTGAATTTCCTCTATTATTGCGATCAAGGGAAAAAGTGCATCTCACATCCCTCTCCTCCCAATGCCGAAGGCCAGCCAACCAGAGAAACCAAATGGTCTAAGCCGCTGTATATAGGTGTTCATAAATGTGTTGAAACGTTGCTATGGGAACCTACTCAGCGAGTATCGCCGACATGATTCCCGTTGTAGCCTGTTTGTTGTTTACACTGCCTTCCCAAAAAAGCCATAATATGAAGCAACTTCTTCTTTCCGGTAAGAGATACCAGGGCGCCCCACCTGCTCGCTCAGAAGGAGACTCAATAATGGCATTTTGGTCGTCCGAGACATTGGTCCAAAGGGTAAAGGCAGAGTCTCTCATTAACCCCTTCCGGATGGATCGGGTGAAGAGCGCTGCTTATGAGCTGAGTCTTTCTAACCAGGTTTTCCTCACTTCGGAGCGCCCTCCAAAGCGCCAAAATCTAAAAGAACGTGAACAACTCGTGATTCCCCCTGGTCAGTTTGCCCTTCTAATAAGCATGGAGGAAATACGAGTGCCTCCGGACGCTATTGGCTTTATTTCTATCAAGGCAGGCATCAAATTCAGAGGAATGGTAAACATATCTGGATTTCATGTTGATCCCGGATTTTCCGGCCGGCTTAAATTTTCAGTATATAACGCTGGTAGCGGTCACATAGTTTTGGAGCCGGGCGCCCCCATTTTTTTGCTGTGGTTTGCCTCTTTGGACCGTGAGACTGAGGATGTTTATAAAGGTAGCCATCAAAATCAGGCAGAAATCACTGCGACGGACGTGATGTCGTTGCAAGGGGAGGTCCCTTCACCAGCAGCATTAGATCTTAGGCTTAAGAACGTCGAATATTGGGTGCGGGCCGCGAAGACTGTCCTCTACCTGGGGTTGGCCGGTTTAATTGCTGCCTCTGCGGCAGTATTTGTTACGTGGTTACTCTCCGGTCGCGGACTAGCACCCAGTCAACAACCCACTGCCGTGAACCGATCGATTGCCCCTCAAAGCCAGCTGGACTCAGGGGGAAAAGCTCCTTCACATTCTGAGGAAAAAGGACACGCTTCTTTACCTGAATCAGGGCAGGTTTCAAAATGAAAATGCGCCAATTGAATTTATCGCCACGGATGGCCGGGAACTCTCACAATGTGTGCTCAAGCACTGACCTCACATTTCTATCTAAATCTCAATTGCGAGTGACACCGGTCTACGATGCCTACTGGCGTTTCGCTGTGGAGCGTCAAAAGATTTTTTTTCGACGGCTTTCAGGGAAGCCTGCACCGTGGACAAACGATGAAGTATTGGCTCGATACAGTTTTACAAACGCTTACAGAGCTTCTGACAGGGTGAGCCAATACTTGCTGCGCAAAGTTATCTACTCCTGGGACCCTTCTCCAATAGAGACAGTATTTCGCATCCTCCTCTTTAAATTCTTCAACAAGATTGAAACTTGGGAACTACTCGTTAAAGAATTTGGTGAAGTAACTTGGCGTGACTTCTCATGCCGGGCTTATGATGCCGTGCTTCAAAAAGCAAAACTTTCGGGGCAGAAAATATATTCTGGCGCATATATAATGCCATCTGGGGGATCATTCCTAAAGACATCAGCAAAACATGTGATGCATCTTGAACTATTGACAAAGATGATGAAGGAGAGTCTAGCAGAGCGTATTTGCTCTGCCAACAGCTTGAAGGAAATCTTTATTCTTTTGCGTTCATATCCAACAATCGGTGATTTTCTGGCTTATCAATACTGTGTCGATATAAATTACACTGATTTCATTAATTTCTCTGAGTCCGAATTTGTTGTCCCAGGTCCAGGAGCGCGAAGTGGAATCGCAAAGTGTTTTAAGGATACTCATGGTCTTGGTGAGTCCGACGTCATACGGATGGTCACAGAAGCCCAGGCGAAAGAATTCGAATCCAGAGAACTGACTTTTCCTGATCTCTGGGGGCGTCCTTTGCAATTGATTGATTGCCAAAACCTTTTTTGTGAAATAGACAAGTACTCTCGAGTTCGGTTTCCAGAGCTTGCCGGCAATGGAAGACACAGAATTAAGCGTATGTTCCGTCCGCAACCTACTCCCATAGAGTATTGGTTTCCCCCAAAGTGGGGCATCAACGAGCGTATCTCTGGAGTAGGTCTATAAATTTCGCTCTGAGATTCACGGTGAGAAATCAATGACACAGCCTCTCCTGAGGGAATTCAAGTTTGAACTGACACATCGTTGTTTGCTTTCATGCCGGCATTGCTCCAGCAGTGCCGGTACGGATGAGCTTATCACTGTTTCAAGGGAGGACTGCCTACGAGTGATTGCTGAAGCCGCTGAGATGGGTGCGAAGGAAGTAGCTTTTTCAGGCGGCGAACCGCTATTGGTACCCTTTCTCGCAGAGGCAGTTGAAAAGGCATCCCACGTCGACCTTAAGGTGGCGGTATACAGTTCCGGTAACGTTCCGCAAGTGAAGGAGAAAATTCGAAGTCTTAGGAGAGCTGGAGTCGATCGGCTGATTTTTAGCATGCATGGTGCCTCAGCCGAGAGGTATGAGTCAGTGACTCGCGTAAATGGGAGCTTCGAGTCACTTATTTATGCGATGATATGTGCTGGCGACGAGGAAATAAGCACAGAGGTGCATTTTGTTCCGCTGGCAATAAATTATCGCGAACTATCAGCGGTTGCGGAGCTTGCTCGAAGAGTAGGAGCAACTTGCACGAGCGTCCTTCGCTTTGTCCCTCATGGGCGCGGCAAAGCGGATATCCACAATAGGCTAAATCCTGTGCAAAATGTTGAGCTTCGTGAGGCTATTCTTCGGCTACGAGCGGCTGGATATAGAATCAGGACTGGATCGCCCTATAGCTTTATGGGCTTGAGTGACAGACCCACATGCGGAGCCGGCCTTGACCGGCTTGTCGTACGGCCAGACCTTGCGATAGTTCCCTGTGACGCCTTTAAGAACCTGGATGCAAAAGATTTGGTTGGAACCGATGAGTTTTCTAGATTAAATGGATGGTCATTGGATGAATGTTGGCGCTTTTCCCCCTACCTAAAGCTTCTACGGACAACGAAGAGGGATACTCAAAAAGGGTCCTGCAGTAACTGCAAGATACTGCCAAAATGCGGTGCAGGATGCCCAGCCCAGAAATTTTTGATCTTCGGCAAACTCACCGGAGTACCTGATCCAGATTGTCAAATGAGTTATAGCGGAAATGACGCGTGCGGCAAATAACTTTACACTCCTTCGGAGCGCTTCGATGAAGGCCCCTGTCAATCACCTTCGTCTTGTTTATCATGGTAGCGTGATAAGGTATCATCTCTTAAGTCTCAAGGGGGCAAATCAGCTTCATCAGATATTATGCAAGAATGCCCTGTGGACATGAAAACACCTAAATCCAAAAAGGAAAGACGGATGGTAGGCATGGCAGCGACAAAATGGCTAATAGGTTTTAGCAGGCTCGTGGAATCTCGATCAGAAAGCATTGTGAGCGAGGGCAAAAAATGAGCACCAGTAAAATAAAAAACGTTTTCATCAGCCATCACCACAAAGATGATGCTAATGTTGACAAGCTGACAAACTTACTTAGCAATAACGGATTTAGCATAAGGAACAGCTCCATCCGAGTAAAACCAGCAAACCAGCAGCGTTTAGATAAGGGGCTTGTCAAAGATTCTACAATCAAGCGCCTGCTCAGGATGAAAATATCTTGGGCTGGAACTATTGTTGTGTTGGTTGGCAAGCAGACCCATTCACGCCCTTGGGTAAACTGGGAAATCGAGCAAGCCCATAGGCAAGCGAAGAAAATCGTGGGTGTTTATGAGCGTGGGCTCAAGGACAAGGTCGATCTTCCTGTTGCTTTAGAGAAGTATGGGACATCGCAAGTTGTTGGCTGGGACTCAGAAGCTATAATGGCCGCCCTTGAAGGAGAGCCGGTATTCCAGAATCCTGACGGGACACCTCGTCCCAGGCAAGACGGTGCCCATTCAGTATGCTAGCGAGACTAGCCGAAAACCTATACATCTATGTTGTCGATCGAGATTTCGGCTTTGCTCCAAACCCATTTCATGGATACTGTACTCTGGCGACATGTAAGGCAAGAATAAGAAATGTTGCTCAGATTGGGGACTGGGTGATGGGCGTCGGTGGGAGGCGTTTGCAAGCGACGGGAAAGTGTATATATCTGATGAAGGTTACAGAGATACTCACCTTTGACACATACTGGTCAGACCCCAGATTTCAAATTAAAAGGCCCTTCCGGAATGGAAGCAATGTGATGATGGTGGGGGACAACATATACCACCGAAATGCCACTACAGGGGACTTGATACAAGAGGATTCACATCATAGTAAGCCGGATGGTTCCACAAACATTAGCAACCTTGAAACTGATACAAAGTCAGTTAAGGTCCTTATCTCAGACCATTTCTACTACTTTGGCAGTGCAGCTCCCTCTGTGGACCTATCGTCTATCAATTACAAGAATGGAATAAACCATCAAAAAAAATCGTTTGGAAACGCAAATGTGCTTGCTTTAGTGAGAGATATTGAAGATAAGTACCGGAAAGAAAAGAATGTTGTTATTGATGATCCTTTCAATTTCGCGCAGGCAGTGAAGCGAGTCGATCAGGGTACAGGGCAAATTGTATGACTGTGGTTTTCGTGGGGTGCAGCTTTAATCAAGGTGGCCGTTTTGGGGACGATCCATGATTTAATAACATAATGAAGCAAAGCCAAATTTGTCTTTACGGAGTGTTGCAGCAATGTCTTCCGCATACAAACCCCCTCTAGCTGTTCACATTATCTGGCATCCATCGGACAACGTTACTGCCGGCCCAATTCTAGAAGCTGCTTCAAAGCATCTTTCGAGGGATATTTCCCGACCATTTTCCCGGAATCTTAACATTCCTATCTTCTTTTATAGCTCCAACAGCCCAGTCATTGTGCCAGGAGCATTCCCGAAAGAGCTCGCAGCGCGAAATGTCATGTTTGTCTTCACAAGTGTCAATACAAGGGGTCATGACTCGTGGAATGACTACATTCAATCCCTTCCATGCACAGGCTCGTTCCGAATTGTGCCTGTGGCTTTGAGCCGTGAAGGACTTGGGCATGGAGAAGAGGGCAGCCTCAAAAATCTCAATTTTATCCGGGTATATGAATGGCCTAAGGCCTACTTACAGCAACATGCGATCATTTCCATGGCACATGAGATTTACCGCCATGGATTTGTTGAAATCGAAGACGGCGATAAGGGCAAATCATCTTCTATCAAAATCTTTCTGAGCCACACAAAAAGTGGGGACACTGGTCGCCTTCATGCGGAATCCATCAAGCAATTTATCGATAACACGAACATGTCTCACTTTTTTGACGCTATGGAGATCTCTCCCGGATTCAGATTTGACACTGAGATAATCAAACACCTCAAAGAGTCAACAGTGATAGCTATTGGTAGTGACATCTACTCTTCTCGGTATTGGTGCCAGCGGGAAATTTTGTGTGCCAAAGAGCATCAGAGACCGATGATTGCAGTTGATTGCTTGGAGGATTATGAGGATAGGATTTTTCCAGCCGGGTCAAATATACCATGCGTACATGTATCACCTGAGCTGCCGCTCAGCGAATCTGATATACTGCGAGTTCTCACTGCGGCAATCTTGGAAACTATTCGTTACCATCACGCACTTAAGTCGCTAGAGTACTATCAGCTAAATAATTGGATCGACAAAAACTGTGTCTTGCTTTCAAGGCCTCCTGAAATTCGCCAACTATTAGCGTTAAAGGAAGAAGGTAAAGTTAATCAACTTTGTTATCCTGAGTCCCCGATCTACTCTGAGGAAGGGGACTGGCATGCTAAGCTGGGATTCAATACTTTTACACCTCTTTGGAGTAGGGCAGAGAATCTCTCGCTGCATCGGCTACGCATTGGAATTTCCATATCAGATGTCCCGAACGAAGGATTCAGTGAAAATCATATCCCTGCGAGTCAATCTATAAGATTGGCTCAAGATATCGCTCGACATATCCTCGCCAGATCAGGCACACTCATCTATGGGGGAGACTTACGCAAGGATGGTTTCACCGAATTCATTCTTGAAGAAGCAATTGCGCTGAAAAATCGGCTTAACACTGATGAAATACATGTCGAAAACTACCTAGCTTGGCCAATCTACGAAGCTAATAAGGAAATGATAGCTTGGCGTTCTAATTACAGAGCGGTCATGAAGACTGTTGAAATCGCCATCCCAGATGACATTGCCGGCGATGTCGACAAAGACAATTTTCTTCCCCCGTCAACGCCTCAGAACAATTATTATTGGTCGCGCTGTTTAACGGAGATGCGGCTTAATTCTATTGATTCTTCACATGCACGCATTTGTGCAGGCGGAAAACTTTTCGGGTACAACGGCAAAATGCCAGGTGTCTTGGAAGAAATACTCATCGCAATTGACAAGAAGAAACCCATCTTCTTGCTGGGAGCATTTGGAGGTGTTGTCGGTGAGGTTTGCAAGGTGCTTCGTTCTGAACCTTATCCGGAGTCGCTCACCGAGGCATGGCAGCTCACTCATAATGCAGGATACATTGATTTGCAGGCTATTGCACGGGCACAAGGCATGCATGTAGATTATGAACAAGTGAAGACTGCCCTTACAGGTATCAACATCCCAACGCTATGTAAAATGTCAGGCCTTGACGAAGAACTCTATCGGCTGCTGCTGGTAAGCCCCTTCGTTGATGAGTGCGTTCATCTGGTTATACATGGGTTGAAGAAGCTTGCGTCTAATTAGCCCGAAAAGGGGTAAGTTGTCAGGGGGTCTTACGATGAAGGATCTATAGCCTTGGAGCATGAAGGGAGCACAGAACGAACTCGATGGAGTACCAATTACCAGATAAATGAAAAATCTACATATGACCGGAATGCCCTTCTGGAAACGCATCTTTTCTTCGAAAAGCCGGTCTGTTAAATCGCCGCTATCGGACTGCCGGAAAAGTGCGCAAGCCGCTCCAGGGTGAGTACGGTCTTTACAACGCCCCAAAAATTCTCTTACATCGGACTTGCACTGCCCCTCCCTCTCTTCTCTCCATGTCCTCTGAAGGTCCTCTTCGACAATGAAGGCGGAAACGAGGCGCATGGTGTCCGCTATGGATTGTCGCTTGCCAAGAGATACCGAAGACAAAGCTGCATTCAATGCAGAGGGCAGGAACTTTCCTGAGCGCTAAAGCTAAGGCTCACGTTTTGGCCAAATAGGCACATATCGCACTAATTTTACTAGTACCCCCTAGATTCCATGCGGGTTTGCAGTCCCCCAAGCTTTCCAAAAGTTCAAAACGCGTAGGCACACGACATATCTTTGTTAAATTGACACACCTTTGTAGTACATGCTAATTAGGTAGGCATGTACTTACGAACAACAAAACGCAAAAATAGAGATGGATCGGTGGTCGAGTACTACCAGCTTGCCCACAATGTCCGGCATTCCGAGACGGGAAATCCGGTC
>JBEKPW010000199.1:0-8115 GCA_049520315.1 Syntrophobacteraceae bacterium | reverse complement strand
AGGATTATTCAAGAAAGAAAAGTTGGCGAGTTCCGACCCTCTACGAAGGTTGCGAGTGCAACACATCCAGATTCATTTCCGTTATGCTTGCTCGCCCAAGCAGGATTTTCACCTTTGGCAAGACACTTCGAATTTTTCACATCGAGTTTTTCAATTGCGCGAATTCGAAACAAATTGTATTGAAATCCGGAGCTGAGGAATCATATCATATCCACGGCAGTGAGGACCGAAATGCTCGAAAAAATGAAAGCGCTCCTCAAGGATAACTCTCTGTGCATCTTAGCAACCTGTTCCGAGAGCAGGCCCCACTGCTCGCTTATGACTTATGAAACCGATGAGCAAGGTGAAGCGATTTACTCAGTGACCCTCAACACCTCTCGGAAATACAAGAATATCGAGCTAAATCCTAACGTAAGCTTGCTCGTAGATTCGCGCCTAAATGATGGAAGCATTGGCAACATCAAGGCTCTGACGGTCTCCGGCGTTTGCTATCCTGTCAGATCTGAAACGAAAAAGGCTGCGATCCTCACAAGGATTGGGCAGAATCATCCTCACCTCAGGGATCTGCTTATTCACCCGGATGCAGAGGTAATTGCCATTGCCGTGGAATCCTTTCTTCTGCTTGAAGGGCCAACCCAGGCCAATTTCGTAGAACTCACGAAGCAGGACTGAAGCCCCCTCTCACCATATCTATTCAGGCCGGCTTGTCTTTGGTGTATGGCTCTTATTGACAGGACATTCACCCAGCTTACAATTTACTCTGAGGCCTTTTGAGGCCACAGTGATATAAACCTGCCCGGAAACGGGGCCATGAGCCAGGTTTACGAGATTCTGTAACCTGGCTATTGCTTTTTTGGAGGCATGACACGTGAGTCTTGAACCTAAATCAGCCCGCGATGCCAACTTTCCTTACAAGTCCTTTGAGCCGGATTCATTCATTAGACGTGATGAATCCGACGACAAAGAATTCTATAAACGGGACCGACTGGTGAGCCACCTCGACTCTATCGCTTTGGCTACGGTCGAGAAGATCATCAGCAGGCTTGTCATTGAAGAAAACTCGGTGATTCTCGATATGATGGCAAGCTGGGACTCGCATCTGCCAGAGAAGATACGGCCGTCAAAGGTGACCGGCCTTGGCCTCAATATGAACGAATTGTTGCGAAATGAAGCCCTTTCCGAACGCGTGGTCCACGATTTGAACACAGATCCACGCCTGCCTTTCGAGGACGCGGCTTTTGATGTGGTGTTGAATTCTGTCTCGGTCGACTATTTGGTTAAGCCATTCGAGATATTCCGTGAAGTCGGACGAGTGATCAAGCCGGGCGGCCTTTTTCTGGTGATCTTCTCCAACCGGATGTTCCCGGAAAAAGCGGTGAAGGTCTGGGTGGAATCCTCTGAAGCCGAGCGGGTGGAACTGGTCAGGCTCTATTTCCGGGAAAGCGGCCTTTTCGAAGAGCCGAAAGTCTTCACGTCTACGGGCAAGCCCCGCCCCCGAGACGACAAGTACGCCCACTTGGGGATTCCTAGCGACCCGATATATGCGGTTTACTCTGAACGGATTGGAGCGACGAATTGCTCGAAGCGCCCAAAATTGTTGGAACGGGCTGTGAAGGTGCCTGCGAGAAAAGATGGACGTCCGGTTCGGGAATCGCTTCTATGCCCTCACTGCGGCGAACGGATGAAAAAGTGGTCAACCCCAAACCACCCTTTCAGCACATGGGATACGGATTTTCTCTACATTTGCTTTAATAACGCGTGCCCGTATGTGGTCAGTTCATGGAGGGCAATGTCCCTGCAGGGCAACCCCGGAGTATCATGCCGCTTCGTCTACGACCCGGTCCGTGACAGCGCCATTGCTATTCCAATAGTGAATCTCAACGCACTGCGGGACGGGATCGTGGAGGAATAGCGATCAAATTTCTTACACATGGTTCCTCAATTGCAATTCGATGGGGTGGGGGTCAAGGTAGTATTGGCCTTTCAAGTATGGTTGATCATACTTGCGGACGTAGTGTTTGAGCAGGGTGAGGGGCACAATGAGCGGAAGATGTCCTTTATAGTAATGATCTATTACTTCAAGGATCTCCTGCTTTTCATCTGAGGTGAGCAGCTTTTTGAAATAGCCCATGAAGTGCTGCAGGATATTAGTGTTCTTTTTGATGGTGGCCTTTAGCCTGAGGGCTTCCATCAGCATCCTTCCGTATTCATTGAAGAGTTCCTCTGAAGGGATTTCTTTGCCTTTTGCAACCAGTCTTCCCATCCCGCTGTTATGTTTGGTGCTATGAGACATTATTAACAGTTTGTGCCTGCTGTGGAATTCAACCAGCAGGCTCAACTTCCGCCCTTTTTCAAGCATTTCCCGCCATCTCTTGAAAACAAAGATCCGCTCGATAAAGTTCTCTCGAAGCACAGGATCATGAAGTCTTCCTTCGTCTTCGACGGGCAGCAGGGGGAAATATTTCATGAAGACCCCGGCAAATATGCCCGGCCCCGAGTGCCGAGGCATTCCCTCCTTGCTGAAGACCTTCACCCGCTCCATTCCGCTGCTGGGTGAATTGCTCTTAAAGATAAATCCGCACAGGTTCTCCGATTCGAGCTCTTTGACTCTTTGGACAGACCATTCCAACATGCGATCCGTGACTTCCCTTTTCGTTCGAGTCGTTATGAGACGAGGCGCTCCCGGATCCCCTTCCAGGTGCATGGATTCTCGTGGTATTCCCAAGCCGCATTCCACCTCAGGGCATACCGGTAAGTATTCGACGTACCTACCCAAAGTGTCCCTCAAGAAACGGTCGAGCTTGTGGCCGCCGTCATATCTAACAGATTCGCCAAGTAAACACGTGCTGATGCCCAATCTAATCTTTTCCATTGTTCCACCAAAATCATCCGGGGTAGACAGCGATAGACTGCATCGGTTAATTCAGCAAAGAAACTTGTGGCAGTTTTACTCCATAATTAAGGTTTTTCAAACTTTTGTTCACAGGCACCGCTGCAAGGCTTGAATTTTTAGTTATGCCCCTTTCGCTGGCCGTGTCTTAAGGAGAAACGATGGTGCAGTTTCCAGTAGAAAGGATCGTCCGGTATAATAACGCTTCAATAAACACTGACGGCGAGTTTGTGCTGTACTGGATGACCGCTTTCCGGAGGGCTCATTGGAACTTTAGCCTCGAACGCGCCGCCGGTTGGGCTCAGGAACTGAGGAAACCCCTTGTCGTTCTTGAGGCTTTGCGCTGTGATTACCCCTGGGCAAGTGACAGGCTTCACAGTTTCATTTTGGACGGCATGCGCGACAATCAGTCTGATTTCAAAGACACGGCTGCTTTGTATTTCCCATTTGTTGAGCGATTCAAAAACGAGGGGAAAGGACTTATCACGGAACTGGCAAGCAGATCGTGCATTATAATTACCGATGAATACCCTTCGTTCTTTCTTCCGCGTATGACTCGCGCCGCCGCAAAGGATTTGGCCATCAGAATGGAAGCCGTTGACTCAAACGGTCTCCTACCAATGGCAATCACTAACAGAGTTTTCTTGACCGCGTATTCGTTCAGGAGATTCCTGCAACAACAACTTCCGCGTCTTCTCGATCAGTTTCCAAAGAGAAATCCGCTGTCAAATACGTCCATTCCAATACTTAAGAAGCTTCCAGCAGAAATCTCCAGGAAGTGGCCCATGGCGCCCCGGGAAATCATCAATGTCTCGCCTGGATCGTTAAGGCACTTGCCCATAGATCACAGCGTCAAGCCTGTAGAAACCCGAGGAGGGTCTGGAGCCGCAAGGATTATGTTACTAGAATTTCTTCAGAAAAAGCTTCATCGATATCACAGTGATCGGAACCATCCGGATGGGGATGCAACCAGCGGGCTTTCATCATACCTTCATTTCGGGCAGATCTCTGCACACGAGATTTTCTCTGAGCTCAAAGAAGTGGAGCAATGGTCTTCGGAGCGCCTTTTCCCAAAAGCGTCCGGGCAGCGCGAGGGGTGGTGGGGCATGAGTAAGGGCGGGGAAGCCTTTCTCGACCAACTCGTCACCTGGCGTGAGATTGGCTTTAACATGTGCTCCAAAAGGGACGACTACGATCAGTTCGATTCACTGCCCGACTGGGCTCAAAATGCTCTTGCAACCCACCAAAACGATCATCGCCAGTACCTCTACTCACTGGAGGAGTTTGAATCTGCAGAGACTCACGATCCCCTCTGGAATGCAGCGCAACGGCAACTCCTGATTGACGGAGGCATACACAATTACCTGCGAATGCTTTGGGGGAAGAAGATACTGGAGTGGACGTCCTCTCCCCGCAAAGCCTTGGAAATCATGACCGAGCTTAATAACAAGTACGCGCTGGACGGGCGAGATCCGAACTCCTACACGGGCATCTTCTGGGTACTTGGCCGCTACGACAGGCCTTTCGGTCCTGCAAGGCCGGTATTCGGGACGATACGCTACATGAGTTCCAGCAGCACCATGAGGAGAATTAAACTCGCCGAATATATGCGACGTATGGTCCCGGTCCCAGGGACATAAGCTATCCCTTGAAGGCCGGGGCTGAAATCAAGGCGTGTTTTCACACGAGTCGCTCCGCTGCCGTTTTGAGAGCTCCGTTCATCGTTTCGAATCCTCGGAGGCTCTGATTCCTGAGCCAAGTCCACGTTATCGGCAACAATAGCCCGCTGTATTCCTCTCTTTGAACAAAATGGACTTTGGTTTCGTCCAAAGGTTCAAGAATAAAGGAGTGCTTGCCATCCAGCAGACCTGGCAGAAGTAAACTCCCCAACCAACAGATTTTCCGCTCGACTTCGACTTCCAGGACTCTTGGCCACAGCAGAACGGGCAGCCCGCAGGGCAGGCTGGCAAAGACTCTCAAACGCGCTCCGACAATCGGCTCTCCCGCGATGAGCCTTATGAAAGGATTCCATGAGCCATAACCGGGAAAATCCGTCACGATCCTCCAAACAACATCGCAGGGCGCGTTAATTTCAATTTCTGTTGTTATGTACCGTGTCCGTAGCAAAAAGACTCAACTCCTGAGGCACGACTGGCTGGATACGAGGCCCCCTGGGCCTTGGGCTATTTCTGAAAGAGCAGAGCGGATGGCTTCTTCCATGGAAATGAGGCGGATCGGAATGAGATCTCTGATAGCGTCATTCTTGCATATAACCTCATTCTTGAGTCCTTCCACAAGGGGCATGACCACACCTGCCGGAACTGGAGAAACCAGATTGATCCAGTATGATGAGAGGTGGGGGGTCAGAACCGGAACAGTTATAATAAACCGGCGCAGCCGCCGAATGCGAGCATAGGTCATCATCAATTGGCGATACGTGATGATCTCAAGGCCGCCAATATCAAAGGTTCTCCCTGCCGTTTTAGATTCGTGCAGACAACCCTCCAGGCATTCAATTACGTTTTCGACGGCAATTGGCTGACACCGCGTATCGATCCAGCGGGGACATATCATTACAGGGAGACGTTCCACAAGATGACGCAGCATCTCGAACGGGGCCCCTCCGGCTCCGATAATGTTTGCAGCCCTCAGCACAGTCGTTTGGATTTGGGTCGACTGAAGGACTCGGGCCACCATCTGTCGGCTCTGTAAATGCTCGGAGAGGTTATCCGCCATTTCCCCCAGTCCGCCGAGGTAGATGATTCGCCTTACTCCGGATTCCTCAGCTGCTTTCGTGAAGTTGCGCGCGGCTCGGAGGTCCCGCTCAAGGTAGGCTTTGTACTGGAATACACTCCGGCCGCCCATGGAGTGCACCAGGTAGTAGGCCGTTTCTATACCCTCCATGGCCCGCCGCAGCGTCTCAGGTTGCAGGAGATCCCCTTCCATGACATAGGGTTCCTTGCCACAAGGGACTTTGCTCTGAAAACGCTTTGCTGAGCGAACCAAGCAGCGGACACGGATATCCCTTGACGCCAGCCCTCTTAAGAGTCGTCCGCCAATAAATCCGGTAGAGCCCGTCAAAAGGACCTTGGGTGTCATATCGTTCATGTAAATAGAAGCCTCGTCGGTGGCTGGCAATTATCAATAGCTATGCTCGGAGTTTCTCATTCATCAACCCATTGCGTTCGTTTTTTTCTGGAGTCGAGCGAGAAAAGGTTCCAGACTGATTATGGCGCGGGTGTGAGTGCCTTCACCCACCTTTTCACGTTCATCGTGAGCATTTATGCGGAAAGTGAGGGTGCGGCCGTCAATAGCTAACAGTTCTGCGCGTGCAGTGACCCTCATCCCTATCGGGGTAGCGGCCAGATGCTTGACATTAAGGTTCGTGCCAACGCTGAGTTTTTCTGGCTCTAGCAGTGGGTCAACCAGGTTGCGCGCGGCCTCCTCCATCAAAGCAATCATGATTGGGGTCGCCAGTACATGGACACCTCCGCTACGGAGGTAATGCGCGGTATGATTCTCTTCCACGATGAGTGTTGCTTCCCCAACCAGCCCTGGTTTCAAGCCCTCCATTTTGTTCCTCCTCAGATCGACCGTTCAGCATCTTTGCCAATAACAAACCCTGAGAAATATCACTAAGAGTAAAACTGATAAGGGATGCTCAGCGTTCTACCCTTTCAACTGGGATTAGAACTTCATTGCGGCGAAGAAACCATAGTGTCCAGGGCGGATTATACCTGGCAAAGACGGGCTTCCCTACAGGTATTAGACCATGTGCCCGCACCATCTTCTCCAGCAGAGCTTGTTTCTCCTCGTAGCGAGTTCTGCTCCAAGTCCCCGAATACTTGAGAGCAGCCACGATACGGCCTGGAGCGATTTTCAAACTCACTCTTGGATCGAGAGGTTCAGGCAGGGTTTCAAGTGTATAATTTGGTGGCATAACAAAGCTGATAACCCACTTCCCGTTTTCTTTTTCCTGGTTGACTGGTGCGGTCATAGGAATTTTCGTCGAAGCAATTTCATCGAGTACCGGCGCCGTCATCGGGATGGGAACCTTTGTCCGATTTTTTTCATTGATATATTCGAAGAGACGACGGAAGCCCTTGTTGCCAACCTCTGCAAAGTCACCTTCGACAATGATTTGGGCAACAATGTGGGGTTCGTATCTTCTGAGCTCGAAATCCTTTTCTTTCTCCATTACGGTAAATTGGGCTTCCGGAGTGGCCATCGCATCGCTCCCCGTCAGGAGTAAACTAAAAAGCACCGGTAAAATGACAGTTAAACCACTGCATCTGGACTTTATCATTGCGTTCCATCCGTGCCCCATCGATTTGGAGGGCAGTAGCTTGACGGATGTCCTGCCCCTTTAAACCCCGAGCATGTTCCTCAACTCATGATAATCACATCAGACAGCAATGTGAAAGTAATGAACGTTTTGTTCTGCGAGATGTGTTGGGAGGGAAACCGTACCCAGCTCCCGGCCACCGCAGGTTACACTCGAAAACCAGGCGAGCGCTAATGGGAAAAATCTGGGAAATGACACGATGGTCTCACTGTCACATCGCAATTCACTAGCCGCTCTACCCGTTCGCTATCTGTTCTGTGTCGCGTCACGCTGAGTAATTGCTCAAGTAGTCAACACTCTCCTCTGTACCGTTATGCGGTGGACTATCTCGTCCCTTTCCATTCTTGGATCATATTTGTTCAATGTGATTTTAGACTGAGGATGGTTGAATACCGGAAATCGCCCCGGTACGATGCGAAATACCTATTCGGAAAGAACTACGGCGAGAAGGGGGGTCTCATTGGTATATCTTTGTATCAGACGGCTTACAGTTACCCAGAAAGTGTGCACAGTTCCCTAATCGCTCAGCGAAGACGGCAAATTTCGCCGCCGCTCAACTGCCGACACTCTACTCTGACTCGTATGGGTGGTTTTCCGTTTGCACATTCGGAAAACAGGAGAAATGCACAAGAACGCCATTCCAAAACAGTCCTGACCCTATCAGGTCTTCAGCTCCGACTCGAATATCCACTCCGGCGCCTGGTGAAGTGTGCCCAGTAACTCGGGATTTGAGGGTTTTATCCCACCACCGCCTTGCTGCCTGTCAATCGGCGTTGAAAACTGACCCACTTTAGGCATCCAAAATTGACCCACCCCTTGTAAGTAATTCGTTTAAAACACATCCCTGAGCCAGAGGTTAAAGAGGCCATCCCCTCGCCGT
>JBEKPW010000198.1:0-14785 GCA_049520315.1 Syntrophobacteraceae bacterium | reverse complement strand
GATTTTAATATGTTAACCCACTTTGCCGAAAGAACAGGAATATGTCGAGTTTCCTGTTGAGTTAATCACGGCCCTGCTCACGTTACGTTCCGTCCATCTCAATCCTCGATGATTTTCACTCGCCTGGCAAAAACCCGCCAAATCCGAGCGGTCTTTTCAGTGGACCCATCTTTACTAGTTTTATCAAAACTTCATATTTAAAAATTCCGCTCCTTCATTTAGAAGAAAACGAACATTTAAACCAATCCTATATATTATAAGAAAATGGCTGACTTTAATCTTATCATATCCTATAAATTAAATCGAAAAGTCGGTTTTTATCTACCTAAAAAGAGGACACCATGCGAAGAGAGAGAAAAGCTAAAGCGATTGAGGAACCGAAGCCCCCCAGGATCGTCGGGTATCTGCGGGTGAGCACAAACGATCAGGACCTGGAGAAGAACAAGGCCGATATCCTCGCTTTCGCCAACGAGCGGAAGCTGGTTCCGGTCGAGTGGGTGGAGGAGAAGGCATCAGGCATGAAATCATGGAGAAGCCGGGAGATAGCAAGGGCCGTCGAATACCTCAGCTCCGGGGACTGGCTGATAACGCCTGAAACGCTGAACGGCACCATTGAGTCGAAAGTTTTTTTGCACCTGATGTCGCTATTCTCCGAGATTGAGCGGGATCTCATTTCCGCCCGCACCAAGGAGGCCCTGAAAGCCAGGAAAGCACAGGGGGTGAAGCTAGGCCGTCCAAAAGGGCCTGGCAAGAGCCGGCTGGACCAGTACAGGCCGGAAATAGAGGCTCTGCTAAAGAACGGTTCTACAAAGGCGTATATTGCCAGGAGATATAAGGTCAGCGAGCCGACCATGTTCAACTGGCTGAAGAAGAACAAGATCGACATCAAGGCCCAGGACTTGCCTTAAACACTGCCGGCACGATTAGACCGCGTGCGGCAGCCTTCATCCCCCGCCTATCGGCAGAGGCCTACTCATCACGGAAGGGTTGGGATCCGATCAAGATTTTGCTTTGCCTGATAAGATTCCGGATTATTACACGGGTGGCTATAGCTTCTGCTGAATACCGGCCATGCTTCCACGCATTCTTGTTCCCCTTCGGTGCTCCCGTGCTCTTCCCACCATGAAGCCTACATCTTCCGTTCGGCATGGAGGGCATGAGACAAAGTGTCCCCTGCCTCGTTTTCGCACCGCAGCGTTTCGCGTTTCTGAAGTTCGAGGACAGTCCCGGTTTCTTGTTCGAGGAGTCCCTTGCGTGGGGTTGTTCCTTGTTTTTCATCCGCTACCCCCTCCCCCCTGGTTTGGGTGATCGCGCCCACGATGGCCTGTCCGCCTTGGTGGACATGGACATGTTCGACAATAACTTTCTGTTCTCCCTTCGAGCGGTACTTTTTCAGTGCTTCCACCTGCGCTGTAAAAGTCCGCAGGAGCTTTGTAGCCATGCTGGTAAACTTGTCAACATTATCTACCCACTTTCCATTACCTGCGTCCCTCAGCATCATCATGGCCGTGTTGTGAGTTGCAACCATCTGAGCGGCAAGCATCCCCTCGATTTCATTCTGGGGGCGTATACCTTGCAAAAGGGCGCAAATAGTGTTGACTTGTTGAACATCGAACTTTCCATTGATCGAAGCCGCTTGATTAATTAAAGCAACGCCCGCCTCAATATCAAAAGTGCCGGTCGCATCCTTCAAGGCCGAAACCCAGGCGAGTTTTCCCCCTGGAAAATCAGGATCGACCATGATTCCACCTTCCGGGCTTTTGCAAAACCTCAGTGGTTTTTTAGAATTGTCGACCAGTTTAACATAGTCGAGAAGCTGCTCTTTTTGCTCCTCCGATAGCTGATTGAACAATTCATCGTCCTTTTTCGAAGCTTGGTCGATCTGCTCTTGTTCGCTAATCTTTGATTGCTTTTTGGCCATCTGCGCCCCTCTTAGACTGTCGTATAGGACCCCTCTGAGACAAAATCAAACCGCTTCCATGTCGACCCCACAACACAGAACAGCTCATAATGCTGTGCTCTGGCAAGCTCCCGCTCGAATCGTTCCCGGTTGTCGTTCATCAAACAGGCAATCAGGTCATTCAGTTCCTTTCGTTCGATTTCAATCCGGTCAGTGAATCCCGGTAAGCTGTAGTCGCCGGTCGGCAGGGTTAGCCGTTCGGTGTGAGCATGGAAGCGCTCAAAGGTGAACGGCGCCTGTTCGCGGGTATCAATTAAGATTCGCACTGGCAAATCTCCTGCATGGATGTTGACTGAACGGCCATTGGCCAGGGAAACCGTCCCAGGGTTCAGATCGGCATTGTCCGAGAGCCATCATTGAGCCGGTTCCATGTCGAAAATGCGTACAGGCGTTGCAGGTCACTTTCGTGCGAGGCTGATCCGGTGCAGAAACGACCGATGCCATACGGGTCTCAGCCGACGCAGCTTCCGTCCGTAACAGTCTGATTAGCTCACTCTTGTGAGCCTTGAGAACCTCAATGATCTCAGGTGACATAGCCCCTTTTCGTGCGCGACACCGAAGGGAGTCATCTTCAGTCGAAACCGAGATACCCAGTTCGGCCAATCTGGATAATAATTGGTGCGTCGCAACGCTCATCTGATGATAACCTCGTCATATTCATCAATGCCTATACCCTCATTTCTGCCCAGATTCTTGTCGGATGTTTGGGTGACACCGGTGACACTAGGTGACACACCGGGTGATGGACTTTTTGGCTCGGTGACAGAGGTGACACACTTTTGGGGATTCGAATTTACTTCTATGTTTTTCTTGTGTGCCCCCTTTTCTCCCTTTTGTGCGCAAGGATTTTCTATACAAGGGTTTTCTATGGCCAAATAATCATGTAAGTGTGTCACCTTAGTCACTATGCGGGTTTGGTCCGTCATTGGGTGTGTCACCTCAGCGTCACCTCCAGTCACCTCGCCTTCATCCGCTCCTTGCCCGAAATACTCTTCAAGTGGGGATAAGCCCTCGTCCGTGTTTGGTTTCCTGATTCCTATGCGAGTGAAATGCCCCCCTTTGTTGTCACGCTTGTGCTTAACGCCTGCAAGCTTGAGCTGAAAGCAAAGCAAATCTCGCAAATTGGTAACGAAGGTATTAGACGCTAATTGCTTGCGCCCCGTTTCTGTGGCCCACTTGCAATAGTTTGGGTAAAGTTTTTCTCCAGCATTAAGGATTTCCTTACTCTTGGCGTCTACCGCAAGTCTACCGACATTGGTTTTGGAACAGGAAGAATAGACCAGATCTTCGTGCGCCCAGGCTGCAATCGGGTTGGTGTTCATTAGAGTTTGCATACCTACACCCGCAAGCGTTTTGACATGCTTTTCAGTATCCCTGAGTAATTCGGTCACCCTTTTTCCTGGCATACCGAGCACCCACACTATTACACCGGGGAGGAATGGTTGAAACTCGCCTTCCAGATCACGCCGTTTCTCGGATGGAACGGCATTCTCAAATCGCACGGTGATCCGCCTGCGCTGCAGCCCACTGGTGTAATCTGAGCTGGCCACTTCCTGGTTGGCCGCAATCAGGACCATCCCCCCGTAGCGGAAATGTTGCCCGCTCTGTTTGTGCTTTTCCTCGAAGGGGACTGAATCTCCACCAGTGATCGCTTTAAGCGTGGTTACGTCACCGCTATACTTCTCGGCATCCGTAATGGTACAAAGCCGCTTCCCATAAAGTTTGGCGGTCTCAAAGTTGTTATTCTCCAGGCGCTTCAGTTCGGTGACATGCACGTTTGAACCCCCTATTATGGCTTCGGCAAGCCGGATGAACGTGCCTTTTCCGCTGCCGCCCGGTCCAATGAGTTCGAGGTATCGATGGAGGTCCGCGCGTCCGGTTAGGATAGCATTTAGGTAGGCTCTGAGTAGTTCAACCAGCATGGAGTCTTTGACAGTCTCGTTGAGCCAATTTTTGACTGGGTCACAGGTTGCCACCGGCGAGTAATCGAATGGCAACTGCCAGGTAAAGAAATGCTCCTTTGCGTGCGGTTTGAAGGCCATGTCATCAAGAAACAAAACGCCGTTTCTAAAAGGAATCGTATTTCCAGGCGACTGGTGGTCGTCCCAACAGAGGTATAACGACAATTGATCCATAACCCCTTTTCGGTAGGTAATGTTGTAATCAGCATCCGGTTCAATGGTGGTAATGAGCCGGTCAACGATCTGCGCGGCTTCGAGATCGGTGATCGCCTGCCAGAAATTAGTTCGATACCGCATCCATTGCCTGGCGATTCTATCGTAGAGCATGTCCTTAATAAGTGGCTCAAGGATTGCTGCCGCTTTTTTATGTTTGAAGAGGTGCTTTCTTCCATCCTCGTCCTTCCAAAAAAGAGACAATCCGCTTTTTTGTCCCTCGTCGGTCGTTTTTCGCGCCTTACCGTCTCTGCCTGTAAGATCGTTTACTGCCTGCCGTGCTGCTTCGACCTGCTCTGACGTAGGTATCATTGAGCCTCGAACCATTCTTACGATGACATCGGAATGACCAGCCCTGAGCAAATCGTTGGCATCCTTCATACCTTCTGGCGCTTGCCTCCAACTCACTACTCGGACCCTTTCTCCGAGTTCTGCTATGGCTTTCAATGTGGCTTTTTGCCCTGCTTCGTCCCGATCCAAGAAGAGAATTGGCGTGTCGCCAAGATTCACAATCTTTCCAGGATCGGAGGCCGACATGATCGAGCAGACATCCGCATATTCATCTGCTCGATCAGGGAACGCATTCCACACGGAAAAAGCATCAATGATTGCCTCGGTGAGAACAAAGAACTCGCCGAAGCAACGCTTTCCGTCCACCTCATCATGTGCGTTGAAGAAGAAGCAGGCTGCCTTTCCGTCCGTGCCCTTAGCAAAAGTTTTTTTTGACCCGTCGATGGGAGTATACTGGAGGCCGACTATCCTCTTTCGGTCCGGTGACACCAAAGGGAAGACCAGGGCCTTCTTCTTGGCGGACCAGGCTATAAGCTTCCGGTCCTGGAGTTTTTTCACAATACGCTCGGAAAGTCCGCGCCTCTGCCGGAGGTAGTCTCTGGCCTCTGCGGGGATGCCTGCTTTCAAAAGGTATTCAAACCGCGCCGCAAAATCCTGAGTCCCGTTTGAATCCTTTGCCGGGGTCGGTCCGCCTGTCTCAATACCGAGTTCGGCCGCCAGGGCTTTGATTGCATCGCCCTTGTTGCACTTGACCGCCGCTGCGTAAATATCGATTGCATCAAATCCCTTGCCGCAGGCTCCAAAACAGTGTGCGCCCTCTCTATCCAACTTCAATGAAGGGTCGTGATCGTCATGAAAGGGGCAAAGGGAATGCGATCCGCTCTCGATGAAACGGGCTGGCCAAAATCTCCTGAAGAGGTCTCGGCAGTCGATGTGCGACTTAATAGTCTCGACAATTTGCTTGAAATTATTATTGCTTGCAGTCATAACTGATCTGCCCTAAAGAGTTTCGTCCTATTACCCAGCCGCGCCCCCCAGCGTGGTTTAGTCATTTTGTGCCGCTGCTGTCTCCTTTGTCGCTTGTGCTGGTGCGGAGTCTGCTTCGTGCCCCTGGACCCGGCTATGAATTATAGTCAGAGGGCATTGAGCAATAATTTTTGAAGCTGGTTTGCAATGCTCTTTTGTAAAAATCGAGAAAGTAGGTCATCCGCGTTATGATTTACCACGACACTGCCTCTGTCCTTTTGCCCACAGTCGCGCCCCGCGAGTGGTTTGTTTGCTTCTGGTCATTACTTCGGTCCCAGATCACTCGTGGAATGTCGGAGCCTCGTTTTCTTCCAAGCGTTAAGCTCGTCTTCGGGGTAATAGCAGAGGCGGCCGACTTTCAGGAACCTCGGGCCGATCCCCGTGACACGCCACTTTTCGAGCGTCCGCGGGGAGACACCCGCAGTCGTTCCGATGCCTCGTTCGTATTTAGAAGTTCCTCGATCTCCCTCTTTAGGGTTTCAGGCATAACAAACTCCTTCTTTTAGTTCGCTGTGCGTGGTTATGTTACGCCCCACTTTGACACAACATCATGAATTTACAAGTAAAAAGCTCATTTTCCCGGGGGTAGTTTTTGAGGATTTCGGTGGTGGAAACTACCGGGCAGTTTTTAGGGGAAAAAGAGTAAAAAACTACCCCTGATATGTAGAGGATCGAAGGATCAGATGATTTTGACGGAGCGAACAGGGCCTATGGTTAGCATCTCTTCTATTCTTTTCACAAAACCTTTCTTCCACTCTCTGACACTCGACTTTACCATGCTTTCGCTAATTTCAGTGCCTTCAGCAAGGTGTGGCTCCAGCGCAACACTAGCCAGCCTCGCAATGAAATCATGTTTCGGAAACATTGCGTGCATTTCAAGTATAATAAGCATCGACCGGATGAAGATATTAGCCCTGGCGTTCGGAGCCCCTGGATTCGGAACAAGACTTACCACGCACACTTCGTCTGCACTTCCCCCCTTATAGTATTTGATATGATTATCTACTTCGGCCGCCAATGCTTCCAGAGCAGCGGATATCGTTGATCGGATGGGAGCGTCGAAAAGCGCTTTATTTTCAACTTGTTCCAGAGTAGCGCATATCGTTGGTGTTGGGAACACCGTCTGCAAGCACGGCATCTCCAACTTGTTCCAGCAGAGTAACCTGTATCGTTGGTTGGATGGGAACGCAGTCTGCAAGCGCGGCATCTCCATTCTGCAATCTCAGTCGATCATCTTCGGCGAGCAGGGAGAGCACGGGCACATCGAGTTCGGTATTTCTAATGTTTCGTAATAACAATTTCGTTCTCTTACTAATATCTTGGAGCCTTTCAACTTGCGCACTCCGAGTTGACCGTTCCTTGCCGCTTTTTATGTAGCAAGAGGAGATCACCTGAAATAAATGATTCCATATTATGTACCTATCGATGTGTCCGCAGCTGTAGTTGTGCGGCATCTGATAAACAGAGATGCCCCTAGCGTCCACTGTCGCTTTTAAAACGTTCCATGCCGGAAGTCCTGCATTGTTCAGCGCCTCCACAAAGTCGTCCACGACCTTCTCAAAAACGGGCCATACCTGAATCATTTTAGGATTGGTCAACAGCCGTTTCAGCAGTTGCTTCTTTTTTTTTAGTTCCTTTTCTTCCGGTTTAGGATCGGGGAGCCGATTGTAATAGTCACAGAGGTATTTAGGCGCCCAATCTCGGCATTCCATAGGGCTCGTGCAGTTGTGTGAGTCAAGTACTGCGCATTCGATCATGGCATATATTCCAATTTTTGGTTTTTGAACCTGCACTAACGGGCCAACCAAGCGGAGGCGGCCCGGAGCGCTCAGGCGGCCGAACTTAGCGTAAGGCCGAGTTTCTTGTGTTCTCTGAGTAAATCCATATTCAGGTATCGTCACCTCCGACTATTCCCTGAAAGAAAAAATTATTTCTTCATTTGAACCACGTCCCCTTTGTGATGCTTAAGCTTCAAGGCTTCCGCAATCTTCGTTGAAACGGTGTTGGCAGCTACTTTGAGCGGGTCCGACATAAGATGAACGTATCGGTTCGTAGTTGCAAGCTCCCTGTGTCCCAAAAGAGCGCCAATGAACGGAAGGCTCATACCGGCTTGTGCTGCCGAAGATGCAAAGGAATGCCGAAGGTCATGAATCCTAACACCCGGCAATCCGGCCTTCTCCCGTATCCTCATCCAAATATGAGGCAGACCGACAAGGTGTTGCCCCCTGCGTTCGCCTGGGATGACAAAGGGGTTCCCCACTTGGCGCGGTATATTTTCGAGAACTTCAAGTGCCGGTCCCGCAAGTTGGACAGTCTTCTTGCCGGTCTTGCTGTCGGGCAGGGCCATTTCTCCACGGTCCATGTCAATGTAATCCCATTTCAGAGTGATAATTTCCGAGAACCGCGCTCCGGTGAGGATCAACAGCCTGATCGCAGCGATAGCCTGGGGAAGCTCTTCATTTGATGCTTCGGTATCGGCCAGGGCCACGCCCAAGCGCGAAAGCTCATCAGGGGTGAGATACCGCTCCTTTTTCTGTTCCTTGTATTTCTCCACATGCCTGCATGGGTTCGTGCCGTCTTTGCTAAGCCCCCACTTTTCACAGAGATTAAAGAGCTTAGAGAGCAAAGAAAGCGCCCGGTTCGCCTGGTAAGGTGTGTCTCTTAAAGCATGATGGAGCTTGACTATATCAGCCCTGGTGATGCTGAGCAGCGGTCTTGAGGAGAGAGCGGGCAGAATCACCTTATCTAGCAATCTTTGATCCTCCTTTTTGCTTCGAGGTTTTTTCTTAACGTCCGCGTGCTCTTCCATGTACCGCTTGGCGACTTCCTTGAATATCGAGGAATGCCTTTTGGTCTTTTTGTCCTCGGTCGGATCACCGCCGCGCTCGACTTCCGCAAGGTGTATTCGGGCCTGACTCCGGGCTTCGTCGGGAGTCAGGACGCCATGTGTTCCTATCGTCATCTTGCGGGTACGTCCATGAGCGTTGCGATACTGGATTATGTAGGTTTTAACGCCGGAGGTTCTCACCCGAAGGGCGAAGCGGGGCATTTCATCATCCCAGATGAGAATTTCTTTATCTCCGGGATTGATTGCGTCCACCAATCGCTTTGTTATTTTCGCCATGACCCTTTCTCCTGTCACAATTCTGAAAACCTGGGAAGCACAACCGACAATTTCAATCACATAACTCTTTATCCCCAGCTATTTTTCAGCCTTTTCCGGGGAAGCACAAGGGAAGCAAGCGGGAGTAAAATGGAGGGTATCATAGCGTATTTGGGAGTGCAACTATTTTTTAAATCGTTGATAAATAGATGTTTATAGAAATAGGGAGTAGTGCGTCGGGATTCGTAATCAGCAGGTCGCGGGTTCAAATCCCATCGCCGGCTCCAATAAAATCAAGAGGTTAGCTGAATTCGGGCTGGCCTTTTTGTTTTATGGAGGGATTTTTTGCCAAAATCTTGCCAAAAATCATTCTTACCCACCTTTACCCTTGCCTCCCTGAGCATAGAAGTTCGCTCAGTTTTGCCCCATCTTGACCACCTTTGACGTTCTTCACGTATCTTGCATAACGCCGATGGATCATTTCGGTATTGCAATGTCCCATGACCTTCGCAATCCATAGGGGGTCTTCTCCACTGCTGAGCGAGATTGTCGCAAAGGTATGCCGCATATGCTTTGTGCCCCTAAACACAACTTTTGCCCTTTCCAATGCAGGGCGCCACACTCGGTTCAGCAGATTATTCAGCTCGACCCTGCAACCATTTGGTGTGCAGAAGAAATAACCACTGGTTAAGGTCTTATTTATCAAACGCTGAGCTTTCAAAGCTTCCAGCATGGCAGGGGTAAGCTGGATATCTCTTCTGCCGTGCCTGTTCTTTGGTCGACCTTCGATTACGTGGCCATCTTCATCTAGAGTTATTGCACGGCGCACTCGAAGTGTTCCATTTTCCCAATCAATGTCCCTGGGTTTTAAAGCAATCTGCTCTCCTGGTCGAAGCCCTGCAGCAAATCCAAAATCGAAGTATGGAATCCAATGCTCGGGGAGCTGGTCCCGTATCGACCTGATTTCCTGAATCGAGAAAGGAAGAATTTCCTCTTCGTCAACGTCGAAGTCTCGATCAACATTCTGTCCAATCTTGAATCCGAAGAACGGATTGAATGTGGTATTCCAGCCGTACTTGATCGCCGTTTCTGTGCATATCTGCCGCATCGGGACGAAATACCTTTTTATGGACTCCTGGCAGACGGACTTTGTCCTCAAGCGCCGTCTCTTTGCCCAAGAAATGAAGGTGTTGAAGACATGGGCATTTAGTTCAGCGAATGTCATTTCCCCGAAAAACGGGATCAGGTACATATTAAGATAGCTTTTGTACTCCTTCAGAGTGCGACCGGTGACCATCGACATTCCCCTTTTCAGATCCAGCCATAACAACGCTTCACTTTTGAAGATGACCTGATCAGGTGTGGTTGGTAGCCGAAACCGGTCTTTTTCCTTTTGATCGAAGTAGTCAGCGTTCTTATTCTCCGGAAACACCTCTGCGAACCTGAAAGTCCCGTCCTTGATCGCCACAACGATCCTGTCCAGCTGCTCTCGAACCGCCTTCGCATTGTTTTCATTCCACGGGAGGCCTGAAGACTCCCTCACTCTCTCGTCCAAGTACATAAAATCCACGTAGACAGTTCTATTCACATTGCGGACCGAACCTTCCTTATTGTGATTCAGTCCTGATTTTCTGGCCTTTTCAGCGCGCTTCCTCTGTTTAGGGAAAGCTATAACTGTGGCCTGTGGTTCTTTAGCCATTTTACCGTTCCTCCATATATCACCTCCTTCCGCTGATTTTCACCAATCGGCATTATACCAGAATTGAGTGGCCATAGCGGCAGTTTAAGGTGTTTTTGATTAGATATTGATCAGGCTCTTTGCCCGTCTGGATGCTCTTGTTTTTACCGGGGTGGTAAGCTTTTCGGCGGCGGGTTCGGTGTTCGGTTCAGGGCTCATTTCCTCAGATTGACCCTGAATTTCTGTACCTTCTCCCATCCACTCTTTTATTTCCGACCACTTGAAAAGGATTTTTTTGGGGGTTGGCTTCAGATAATGTTTTCCGAGGATGAATTTTTCTTTATGAATAAAGTTGTAGATTGTTTGGACTGCCAGTTTGATTCGCTGGCTTAGCTCTTTTACGGTTAAATATTCTTCCACCGGCATTGCCTCCTCTAACTTTTCCTTTCTGTTAGAGGGATCGAAAAAACCCTTGCAGAGAAACCCCAAAATTGGTATTCTTTACTTTCCGCTTAGGTTCTCCGTGCAGCGGCATCAGGCGAGAACTGCGGTTTAGCCCGCGAAGCAACCAATCCGATCATGGAGATACCGAATGTCATGGATCGAGACCAAACCACCAATCTCATATTCCGCAGTGGACCAGCTCATCCAGCACATTGAAGCCAGTACGGAAAAGTTCATTGACGGAGTCGTGTTGGCAACCGCTTTGAAGTTCGTATATGGTCTTGGATTGAAGAAAAACGAATTGTTCAGTTTAAGTGTCGGACACGTCTTTGATGCGAGCTTGTCGCCTTTGAATGCCATCATAATTGGTCCACTCTCTTTGGGTCAAATTGTGATCTCAATACCGACCAGGTTTAACCCTACCATATTGAATTACCTACCCCACCTGCAGAATCTATATGGCGCAGGGTTTGGTCTCAATGTCCCACTCTTTCCCAATCGGACTAAAGGACCTTACAACGACACAAGCTTCTCACGCCATCTCGATGTTTTTGCACAGAGCCTTAAGATGCAAGTAAATCTCGAAAAAATTCGAAAAACCGGGATATGTGAATACTATGATCATTTAAAAGCAATGCAGGCGACAGTGTGGTGGATGAGCTCAATCCGGGCACTTGACCTAACAGCCGAGTTTGCCAGGAGGACAGAGCGGCACACAGAAGCAATTCTAAGAGGTCAAATCCAGCCATGGGGTGGCAAGCTGAGAACGCAGGCCGTAGTAAGAAGACAAATATCAGGGGACGATCTCACACTTCGCCTAATGAATAATACGCTGCCTTCTGAAACCGAAATCATGGAGATCATAAGAGAGCTTGCTCTCGCATATTTTCCAAGTTTGAGCAGACTGGAAGAATTTCGAACAGAACTGACAAATGCTATTCGTCGAAACAGTGCCCTGAATGAGCCCGAAATTATTGCTGCATTTCATGCCCAGCTGGAAGCTCTGGGTTTCGGAGTAGATCCCGACGATAGAGCAATATACTCTCGAGATGAAAGATTGTGGGATGAGTAGGCCGGGCAGAGTTTTATAATATTGTAAGTCGCCAGAAGGGCAAGCTTCTCCTCCTTGCCTAATCCCGCCCGTAGCAATTAACCGCTAAAAATCAAACTACCCCAGCGTCGATCCTCCCTTTTTTGAGTTGCAAGATTATGAGTTTTCTCTGCAAGCATTCCTGCCGCGCTACTAACACATTCCCGAAGCAGCAATCCGGCCTTTTTTGAACAGCAAAATTATGGGGTTTCTCTGCATCGTTTTTGAAAATGTCCAGAACATACATGTGAAATTCATACATTCACTTGTTCAAAGGAGACATTTTCAATGGAAGAAAAAATGGTAAGTTTCAGGCTCAATTCCAGTGACTACGAGGCTCTGAAGAAGCTTGCAAAAATCGAAGTTCGCAGCATGTCCGGTTGGCTGAAATTCAGGGTAATTGAAGCCATTCGCACCAGACTGATGACCACAGAGGAAACCCATCAAAACGAAACAGCCCTCTCGTTGGAAAAGAAAGAAAATCGAGAGGAGTCGTCAAATGAAGAACGAAAGTAATCAGAATGAGCTATTGCAAACAGCTTTGTCGTATGCTGAGAAAGGGTGGCCGGTCCTCCCGATTCATACGATCAAAGACGGCAAATGCACTTGCTCAAAAGAATCAAACTGCTCGCATCCTGGAAAGCATCCACGTCTATCTAATGGCGTGAACGGTGCGAGCACCGATAAAAACACCATCACACAATGGTGGACGCAGTGGCCAGATGCAAATGTGGCCATTGCTACCGGGGCACAATCCTTCGATGTTCTGGATGTCGATATCAAGGATGATGGCCAAGCCACGCTACAAGGTCTTGAGAAGCAAAATGGCGCTTTACCCGAGACTCCAGTTCAAACAACCGGGAGTGGCGGCGGGCAATATTTTTTCAAATACTCGGGACAGCTCAAGAATAGCGTAAGATTCGCAGCTGGCTTGGATACCCGAAGTTCTGGTGGGTATGTAGTTGTTCCTCCATCGACCCATTATTCCGGGGGTACTTATCGATGGGTGCCCGGGAAGAGCCTATTTGATTTACCTCCGGCCGATATGCCCGAATGGTTGATTAAACTGATGGAAAGTTCAGATAAGAAGAAGACTACCAACGCAATCGAAGAAGAAATCTCCGAAGGTAAGCGGAACGAGACCCTTTTTTCACTCGGATGTTCAATGAGAGCGAAAGGCCTCCACATTGAAGAGATTGGCCCTGCACTTCAGAAGGTAAATGAGAGAAGATGTAAGCCACCTGTTGCCCAGGATGAAGTTGAGGCAATAATCAAAAGTGTTGAAAAGTACGAACCAGGGTCGATCACCGAGGCTGAGTTTTCATCGAATGGGAAACCCGAGATCGATGCCCGCAAACAGAACGTTCAAGTGTTAGCAAAAGAGGCTTGGGATGCGCTGATCAAGGCAAACAATCCCCCAGGGTTTTTTAAACAGGATGGCAGACTGGTTCATGTAATGGAGGACGAAGGGTTACGTTCATTAGGAGAACTCGATGAGTCAAGACTGCGCTATTTTCTAAACCGACACATAGCGTGGTTTGCCAAGGATGGAGACAAAAAGATTCAGGCTCGTCCACCAGCCTTTTTGATCGAAGATATGCTGGCGGAACCAAACCCTCCTCTCCCCAAACTGGCCAAGCTGATAGAATGCCCGGTCTTTACTCCGAATGGAATTCTACATTCTACACCCGGATACTCCGAATCGACCCGTTGCTATCTTACCCTTTCACGCGGCCTTACTATTCCCAATGTCTCCACCGGCCCTTCACCCGAAGAGGTTTCGAAAGCCTGCCAGGTTGTCCAAAACCTCTTCAGTGATTTTCCCTTCATTACCGAAGCGGAAAGGGTGATGGCTTTTTCATTGTTTATTCTACCTTTTGCTCGGGAACTGGTCTCAGGCTCAGTCCCGATATATCTGATTGAGGCACCCACTCAAGGAACTGGAAAAACGCTTCTTGCCAGCGTTGCAGCTTACTCGGCTCTGGGTCGTGAAATCCCGGCTATGAGCGGCAGTAAAAGTGATGAGGAGGTTAGAAAACGAATTACTGCAATACTATCCAGATCTCCCTCACTGGTCCTTCTGGACAATCTGACAGGGACATTCGACTCCAGCCAGTTGGCTGTTGCAATCACCAGCTCGGTATGGGAGGACAGAATCCTTTCCACATCTAAGACCACAATGCTTCCAGCGAGATGTATTTGGATAATTACGGCTAATAACCTTCTTCTTTCCACCGAACTCACAAGGCGCTCCGTCCGCATTCGTCTGGATGCAAAGATGGACCGGCCATGGAATAGAGACCCGTCATCATTTCGACACTCGAACATAATCGAATGGGTGCAGAGCAACCGGGGTGAGCTTATCTGGGCGGCATTGACCCTAATACAGAACTGGCTATCCCAGGGCCGCCCACGTCCTGTCGGAATAAAGCCAATCGGTGGTTTTGAAGCTTACTGCTATACTATTGGCGGTATTCTTCAATGCGCCGGAATCAATGGGTTCTTGGGCAGTATGGAGGATTTCTACGATGTATCGGATCAGGAGGGTGAGGTTCTTCGCTCACTCGTTTCAGTCTGGTGGCAGGAATTTCAGGACAAAGAGGTAGGGGTAGCACAGCTTTATCCATTGGTGGATAAATATGAGATACCGCTGGATCTGGGCAACCCAGGAAGCGATAGGGGTCAAAAGACCAGATTCGGAAAATTACTCGGGTCTCTTCGTGACCGCCATCTCGGCAATTACCGAATATCGGCAGGGCGCTCAAAAGATCGAGCTCAACAATATAGACTCCAAGCCGTTACCGAATCGCCCATTACCACCTCTGGGAACATGAATAAACTTCAGGATAAAATTGAATCCCACCCTCAACCCGATATTCTATCTGGAAATAATGCCGATGTAAATGGCGCGGAATAGGGAGCCAGCGAGGCGGAGCAAAAGGGAGCCAGTCGATTGTTTAAAATGGGCTTGTAGGAGCCCGGTTAGTGCTGCGTTGTTTTTGTCTTGCCTTGGGCATCG
>JBEKPW010000197.1:0-8393 GCA_049520315.1 Syntrophobacteraceae bacterium | reverse complement strand
GCTCCGCACGGGCCCCACTCGGGAGCTTTGCGGTAAAGAGCCATCTCAGAAAAAGGAATTGTTCCGGAATGGGGGAAACTTTACTCTTGACCGCTGCCTTTCAATGGGTGCCTTTCAATGGGCGACCCCATTTTCGACCGTAGCTCCTTCGCCAGCCGGTAAGGCGTTATCTCCATAGGTTTCAGGAAATCCTCAAGTAAAATCTCGCCCGGATGAACCGGAGGGAACTTTTCTTCGCGGTTGTTCACGTCATCCTCCATTTCAATGATAGTCGGTGATCTCCATTTCAGAAGCCTGGCCATCACGCCACTCAAAACAGATACGCTACTGATCGTTGATCCGTATACTCCACTGTCCTTAACGGTCCCCGCTCAATTTCTCGAAAACCGCTTCCGCTTCATCGTTCTAAATATCGTGGAACTTACGGAATGCTACTATAGAAGCACCGGAAAAACGAAGTAACAATGGTGAAAATCAGCGGAAGGGGAAAGTTAATTGAATTGTCATCCGGTGTTTACATTGCGTAGAGCTTTTCGCCCTCTATCACCCGCACATTATGCTCCTTCAGAATTCTAAGAGCCTCATCGAGATTGTCGAAGCGGAATATGAGCACTGCGTTGGCGCTGCTGAGTTGGATAAAAGCGTAAATGTACTCAACGTTGACGTTGGCCTTTTGCAGAATACGCAGGATATGATGAAGCCCGCCCGGCTGGTCGGAAACCTCTACTGCGGCTACCTGTGTCGTGGTCACCGCAAAGCCGAGCTTCTTGAGTTCTTCCTTTGCCTTGTGGTTATCATTTAGTATAAGGCGCAAAATGCCGAAGTCGGAAGTATCCGCAAGTGAGAGGGCCCGAATGTTGATATTAGCTTCGGCCAGGATCCTGGTCACCTCCGCAAGCCGCCCCACCTTGTTTTCCATAAAAACGGAAATCTGTTCCACATATTCCATGGCCGTCCTCCTTTTTGAGTGTAACAGCCGGTGTCCATCCGGAAACACCGATGAGTCCCGCCGGAGGCAGGATTCGTAGTGGGAAAAGCAACCCTTTCCGGATGGAAACGAGCTAAGTCTTCCGATTGTCGATCACTCGCCGGGCCTTGCCCCCGCTTCGGGCTATTGTTTTGGGTTCCACCAGTTTAACCTTGGCCGACACTCCCCAAAACTCCTTTAAGTTCTTTGAGATCTTCTTTTGGTGATCGATGTAAATACCAATTCACCCTGTTCGCCGTTGGGTAGTGTTTAGTCGCTTTGGGAGTCAATTATCTCGGGAATGAAATGATCTTCAAAGATGTGTAGTCCGTTCCTGTGCATCAAGTTGTGCTCTATGGTTTTTCGGGCCGAACCGACCCCAAAGCGTGGTTCGGATGCCTTTGGAACAACTCCAAAGCCCACAAAATCATACAGTTTCCCAATCGAACATGCAAGTGATAGGGTCTGCCAATGAGGCCGGTTTTGGCGTTACAGGACACACCACCTGCTTCGAAAAGTTCCCACGGGAAGACTGATCATCGACAGGCCAGGGAGAGACGCGAAGGGAATGACACTTTTCATAGTTTCAGGATGTCCGAAAGAGACGTGAAAGGCTGCTTCGCAGTTGATGGCTACGTTTTCGTCCCGTCATGCCGGTGTGGGGCTCATGTCAAATGAGTGTTGAATCCAGAGGGCCTGAGACGGGAAATGATTCACAATCGAGGTCCGAAGGCCAATCTTCATGATTCCAATGGAACACGTTTTGCGATAAGGGATAACACGGCATTGAGGGAACACAGTGACGCGGATTTGAGCAGAATCTGCGAGTTACTTCCTAAACACTTGTGATTCTTGTCCGCACTCCTTGCACCTCTTCTCATAATTTTATCTTGACGCTCTTTTGCCTGATCGAACACCGTCGTAGGAACCTACCATGGAAACAGCGCAGCTTGCTGCTTTTCGGTTCAGATTGCACTTACTTCTCATTATTTATTTATTGACAAAGACATCTTTACAGGGGTACAGTATACTACATTTTGCCCGGTTTAGGGCCGGTGTGGCTAGCTTGCACGCCTCGTAGCACGCCGATTGGAGGATGCCCCTTAGCCGGAATTACGGTCACGTACGTAAGGTCACGAAGAACGGTGGTTTGTTTACCCGACCAAAGGGCAAACGGAGAACCGCCTCAGGGCAGCCTTTATCAGGGTGCAGTTGACCTCCTCGCGGCGCAGTGCTTCAAATCTCCATTGAACACCCTGAAATTATGAAAAAAAGAACATCACCAGCAATGGCTCGGAGCAGCCATCTTTGTGATTATCTGGATCGGCGTGAAGGAAAGGGCTCCTATGTCAAAAAGCATGAATTTTGAATCCGAAGGGCCATGGTCCAATGTCGAGAGGCTGCTTCTTTGTATGGACACGGGAAGTTGGCGGACGCAAAGACCAGTTATCGATGAGGAGCAATGCATCTACTGCGGCAATTGTGCTCTCTATTGCCCGGTCCAATGCATGATCGACGTAAACACGTATTTTGCACCCAATTTGGATTTTTGCAAAGGATGCGGCATTTGCGCCAGGGAATGCACAAAAAAAGCCATCACCATGGAATCAGAGGAAGCTTTCAAATGAGCATCAATCCAACTGAGAGTGCACAGGTGAAAGTCATCACCGGCAATGCCGCCGCCGCCATCGGCGCGACACTTTGCCGGCCCGACGTAGTGGCCGCCTATCCGATCACCCCCCAGACGGAGATCATCGAAAAGCTGTCGGAATTTCACGCGCAAGGCATCCTGGATGCCGAGATGATTACGGTGGAGGGCGAAAATTCGGCCATGAACGCCGTTACAGCTGCATCTGTTGCGGGCGGGCGGGTGTTTACCGCAACCTCCTCCTGGGGACTTGTTTTTATGTATGATGCAATATTGGCGGCCGCAGGCACCAGGGCCCCGGTGGTCATGGTCAATGTGAACCGGGAACCTCCCGGGATCATGGCTGTATCGTCCGGGCAACAGGATATGATCTGCACCCGTGATTCTGGGTGGATTTTTATCGTTGCCGAGGACAGCCAGGAAATCCTCGACATGGTCATCATGGCCTATCGCCTGGCTGAGGATCACGATATCCAACTTCCCGTAATGGTTCATTACGACGGGTTTTATCTCTCCTACATGGCCGAACGCGTTGAAATTCCGACGGACCGGGATGTGGATGAGTATCTTTCCGTACTAAAGGGGCAGCCGCAACGGCCTCGGCTCATTCCCGGAAAATCCCTGGGAGTCGTTACGCACGGCATACTTGAGGGTTATGTTGAGCTTCGATACAAGCATTGCATGGCCCTGCAGCGGGCCAAGCAAAAGTTCGATCAGATCAACATGGACTTTAATCGCCGATTCGGGCGCGCCTATGACGGGCAGGTGGAAACCTATCGCAGCGATGACGCCGATATCGTTCTGGTCGGCTCCGGAAGCATGTGCGGCACGGTCAAAACGGTGATCGACCAAAAACGCGAAGAGGGGATAAAGGCCGGCTTGGTGAGGCTTAGAATGTATAGGCCTTTTCCCGAGGAAAGATTGATTGAAACGCTGAAAGGGAAAAAAGTGGTTGGGGTCATTGATCGAAGCCTTTGTTTCGGATTCAAGGGCGGCCCCATGTACACAGAGATCAAAAGCCTCTCTTCGGAATTGGGCGGCGGACGGTTGCTCAGTTTCATAGACGGCCTGGCTAATACTGACATTACCACCGCCCATATTGAGAAAATAATCGATGCGTGTCTGAGCGCTTCAAACGGCGCATCCTGCAATGACGTGACCTGGGTTTGCTACGAAGGGTGAGGAGAAATCGTCCATGGCAAAAGCAAAGAAATTGCCGAAAGTATTCGACTACAAGAAACATGAGGATCCCTTTGCCAAAGGGGTTGCGTTTTGCGCCGGCTGTCCGTTGGAATTGCTGTTAAGATTTATTCCCCAGGTTTTGGGAAATGATATCGTCATCACCGGCACACCGTCGTGCAGCGCACCGGTACTGCTCGGGCAAAATATCGGCTCCTGGCACAAACTCGCGTATTACGGCACCTTAATGACGGGAGCGGCCGCAAATGCCACGGGGCTGGTCCGATATTACAACCGGGCCGGAATAGAAAACACCGTTGTTTGTTTCAACGGCGACGGAACCGCTGCCGACATCGGGTTTGGCAACCTTTCAGGCGCTGCGGAGCGTAACGAGAAGTTTATCTATATATGCTACGACAACGAAGGGTATATGAATACCGGCATTCAAAAAAGCAGCACGACCCCCTATGGCGCCAAAACCAGCACCACGCCGGTTGGAAAAGAGACTTCAGGCAAAAGCAATAGAAGCAAAAACCTGCCCTTGCTCATGGCAATGCATAAGATTCCGTATTGCGCCACCGCGACCATGAGCCATATGGAAGATCTAGCTAAAAAGCTTTTAAAGGCCAAGGAGTTAAAAAACGAGGGATTTTGTTACCTTCACGTCTTTTGTCCATGCCCAACGGGTTGGGGCGTGGCGGCGGACATGTCCATCGAGCTTTGCCGAACGGCGGTGAAGACCAACTACTTCCCGCTATGGGAAGCCTATAAAGGTAATTTTTGCCTGACGAATGAAGTCAAAAAGCCCAAACCGCTGGCGGATTATATCAAGATGACAAAAAAATTCGCTCATTTTTCCGAAAAGGATCTGGATATGCTGCAAAGGGATGTCGATTACAGCTACGCTCTTCTGTCGCATATAACCGGCCTTGGCAAAGAGTGTGCGCTCTAAATTGCAAGGAGGCGTCAATGTTGGAAGTACGATTTCATGGGAGGGGAGGACAGGGCGCAGTGACGGCATCCCGAATCCTGGCGACCGCCTTTGTCAGCACCGGCCGATATGGCGCTAGTTTTCCCATGTTCGGGTTTGAACGGCGGGGGGCTCCCATCACAGCATTCGGTCGCTTTGGAGATGAACCCATACGGCTCAAGACCCAAATATACACCCCGGATGTTCTGGTGGTCCTGGATTCCTCGCAAAAGGACTCACCGGCTGTGTGGAATGGGCTGAACCGCGACGGTGCATTGGTATTGAACTCCAGGCAAGTGATTAAAGAGCAGAAAACAAAGAATTTAAAGAAAGCATGCTACATCAATGCAATGGGGATTTCTATGGAAGAAATCGGGATGGACATGCCGAATAGTTGCATTTTGGGCGCTTTTGCCGCCGTCACCGGTGTTATTGGGATCGATGCGATCATTGCCGCGTTGGCCGATTATTTTCAAGGGAAAAAGTTGGATGCCAACGTGAAGTGTGCGAAACGGGGATACGATGAGGCAGAGATCATCGAATTCTGACATCGGCCAGAACAGCGCCTGTGATGTCCAGCGCCGCTTTTATAGGAGGTAAAAAAGATTAACTCGACATTGTGATTCCTGCTCGTCTTCATATCCGTTCGTCTTCACATCCGCTTGTTCTGATAATTCCGCCGTATGACAATGGAGCAAACGATTCAACCGGGTTGCCGCCAAATCCGACAACTTCGAGTTAAGCGGCAATTCACTACCCCTTTTGGCCCCTGCCCGTGCCGCGGTTTCCAATAGCGGATGGCCCGCTGCTTCGGGTGGGGAGGAAAAAGAAAGAGACGATATGCCACGATGGGGAATGGTCATTGATGTCAAAAGATGCATCGCTTGTTGGGGTTGCACGGTTTCGTGCAAGCAGGAGCATTTCCTGCCGCCGAAAGTGTTCTGGAACCGTGTATTGATTTCGGAGAAGGGGAAGTATCCCACCAGCAAAAAGTTGATCTACCCGATTCTGTGTAATCATTGTAAGGATGCGGCCTGTGTCGAAGCGTGCCCGACGGGAGCCACCTTTCAGCGCGATGACGGTATCGTGATGATCGACTATGATCTATGCGTGGGCTGCCGCGCATGCCTGATAAGCTGTCCCTACCAGCAGCGAACTTATTACGACAAGGCAAAAGCGGATGCCGAGTACTTTCCGGGACAGGGGAAAACCCAGCTCGAACTGCTCGGAGAGAAGATCTATCCGTTTAAGCAGGGCACGGTTATGAAGTGCAATTTTTGTGTCGAAAGGGTCACAGAGGGTCTGGCAAAGGGGTTGACGCCAGGGAAGGACGAAAAGGCAACGCCAGCCTGCGTCGTAGTTTGCCCCGTCGCAGCCAGAACATTCGGAGATCTGGACGATCCGAGAGGCGAGGTCTCGCGGCTGATCAAGGAGCAAAGCGGCAAGCAGCTGCGGCCTGAATTTGGCACGGATCCTTGCGTATATTATATCGACTGAACCTCATTGATAAGGATGCGTCATGGCCTTTAAAAATGATGAAATATGGGAAGATGTATGGGTCAACACCGTTTGTAGCGTATGCTACTGCGGATGCGGCATAAAGGTCCGAAGAATAAACGGTTTGCCCGTTAAGATCGAAGGAATCGCAGAGAGCACGATGGGCGGCGCGGGCGCGGGCATTTGCGGAAAGGGCGCCGCCGGGCTCATGTATTATTATGATCCGAACCGAATCAAAAAACCTCTAAGAAGGACGAACCCAGAAAAAGGGATTGGCGTAGATCCCAAGTGGAAAGAAATTTCCTGGGAAGAAGCCTATGAGGAAATCGCCGAACGCATGAAAAAAATTATGGCGGACAATCCCAACAAAATTCTCTTTTGCAATCAGACCGTTCAGGCCTCGGTCGGGCCTCACCAACATCCCTATTTTTTCGCGAAGGCATTCGGCGTCAAGGACAACGGCAATTTTATCATCGGCGGCGGCAGCCTTCACTGCGGCAACGCCGCGCACATGCTGGGCGGATTGATCCACGGCGCCTGGTCCATCGCGCCGGACTGGCGATACACAAAGTATGTCCTCAAATGGGGGTCCAGCAAAGGGACCGGCTCCGGGCACTCTGCTATGACCAACGCCCGGCTTCGAGCCGATGGGGTACGAAGAGGCATCAAGGAAATAGTGTTTGATCCCATGGGAAACTTTGCCGGCGGAAAAGCCTCCGAATGGATCCCGATTCTGCCGGGGACGGACTCCGCCGTAGGGCTGGCCATGGCTAGCGTTATCGTGCATGAAATCAAGCACTACGACGAGTTGTTCCTCAAAGCAAAGACCAACTTTCCCTATCTGATCAAGGCCGACGGCACATTCTATCGTCATGAGGAATCCGGAAAGCCGCTCGTTTACGATCTAAAAGCTCAGAAAATCAAGGAATACGATACACCGGATATTGCAGACGAGGATTTTGCTCTCGAGGGCGACTACGAAATCAACGGTCAAACCGTGACGCCGGCTTTTGTCGCCTTGAAAAAGCATTTGAAGCAGTTTACGCCCGAGTGGGCTGAAAAGATCAGCACGGTGCCTGCCGCAACCATGCGCCGCATCGCCAATGAGTGGGTGGAAAACGCGCAAATAGGCAGCACCATAACTATCGAGGGAAAAACCTTCCCGTACAGGCCCGTATCCTCCGTGACGTTTCGCGGCGCCCAGGGCCACTCCAACGGCATTCACCAGGTCGCGGCCATTGATCTTTTGAGCGAGCTTGTCGGAGCAGAGGATGTACCAGGCGGCACCCTGGGGTGGCCCTCCATACGAAGGAAATATCCGGGCGGCCAATATGAGCGGTTGCCCAAGGTCGGGCCGGACGGTGTCCTTATTCCGTCGGTGTTTTGGTCCCACGTGCCTTGGCCGGTGCATTCGCCCAAGGTTCCGTGCGAGAATTCGGGATGCATTGATTTTTTTTCGCATTCCACACTATCGCATGTCCACTACCTCAAAGAGCGAGACTGGCTCTGGGAAAAGCTCGGCATGACCGCAAAACCGGAAATGCTCTTTGGCCTCGCCAGCAATTTTCTCATCAGCAATGCAGACTGGCGGGTCGCATTCGATAATTTCAAGGACTGCTTCGTCGTTATCAACGATCTTTGGGTCAACGAGACCGATGAAGCCCTCGGCGATATTATTCTGCCGGATGTGAGCTACCTTGAAAAGGACTGCTGGAGCAGTGAGATCGATGCTTTCTTTTTCAGCGGCAGTCCCTCCTATGAGGACTGGTATGTGCATATGCAGAAGCCGGTGGCGGAACCCGTCGGGGAGAGCCGCTTTTTCTGGGATGTTTATCTAGAAGTAGCGCACCGGGTGGGCGTGCTGGACAAACTCAACCAAATCATCAGCGATTATTACAGCATTACGGACCCCGAGCTGAGAATCAAACCCGGCGAGAAGCTCACCTGGAAAGAGATCGGCGAGCGAGTGCTGACCTGGGTGTACGGGGATGATAAGGAAAAAGTCAAAGCGCAGGGCTACGCCACCTGGCATAAACCCATCGAAGACGTTTACTGGCGCTGGGAAACCAAGTCCAGAAGCCCGGTGTACATGGAGTTTTTGGTCCACGACCGCATGGCCATCGAGAAAATCT
>JBEKPW010000196.1:0-8462 GCA_049520315.1 Syntrophobacteraceae bacterium | reverse complement strand
CCGTGCTGTGCCGTTTCCGCCCAGGCGCGCTCTCAAACGGAGAAAGGTCTGGCGAATGGTCTTGATGCTCAACTCCATTTACTTCAGCCTCTTTATCTTCTTGACCATGTTCTTTCTTCGCAAATCTCGCGCGTGAAGAGGTATTCCGCTTTGTATATCCCTTATGAACACCCTTTAACGTCGCCTTTGTTGTTTGGATCATTTATTGTACATTCAATTCCTTCAAATATTCTCTAAGCTTTTCCCCCACCTCCGGGTGCTTTAAACCAAGCTTTATTGTAGCTTTGAGAAAGTTAAATTTATCGCCGGTATCAAGCCATTCTCCTTGTAACTCTTTTCCGTAGAGAGGTCGATTCTTTTCAAGTAAAATTTGGAATGCGTCAATCAACCTAATTTCCCCTGACTTGCCATTTGTCATATTTGCAAGAACATTCATTATTTCTGGAGTAATAATGTATTTTCCAACTGCAACAAAGCGTGAATTGGATACTTTAGGTTTGGGTTTCTCGATCATTCGTGTTATTTTATAAGTCGACTTATCCAACATTATACATTCTATTACACCAAAGTTTGAAACTTCACTCAATTCAACCTGGCTCATCCCTATCACGCTAAAACCATACTCGCTAAAAGTGTCTATTAACTGTTTGGAGGCAGGAATTATACTGTCATAGATACAGTCACCGAACAAAACAAGAACCGGTTCATCGCCAACTACATGAGCTGCCTGAAGAACAGCGTGACCATCTCCTAAAGGCATAGACTGACGTACATAAGAAAACTTCGCTAGTCCGGAGATCTTGTGGACGGATTCCAAGAGATCGTGTTTACTTTTCTCAACCAAAGTCTCTTCAAGCTCAAAAGAAATGTCAAAATGGTCTTCAATAGCTCTTTTCCCGCGACCGGTTACAAAAATGACTTCTTCAATACCTGATTCCACAGCCTCTTCCACCAGATACTGGACTACAGGTTTATCAACCACAGGAAGCATCTCCTTGGGTTGAGCCTTGGTTGCGGGGAGGAACCTTGTCCCGAATCCGGCAACAGGCAAAATGGCTTTTCTAATTTTACCCATGATGTTCATGCCTTTCAGTCCCGTGATCCCTTCGAGGGGTCGTTTCAGGATTTTTTGAAGTAACTTTTCAGCGTGTTGCACGTAAGACATGATGAAGAAGTCAAATAAGCTTTCACAAATAAGCTCAATGCTGCGTCTCTATCAAGACTTCTCACCAGCGGCAGATGCCAGGCCCCTCACTTCCTCGGCAAATTGTTTCAACTCATCGCCATCGATGGTTTCCTTTTCAAGCAGGATCTTGGCGAGTTTTTCGAGGGAATCCCTATAATTTTTCAACTTCAGCAGGACTTTCTGGTGGGCCTCATCCATTATCCTGTTTTTTTCTCCATCGATATCCTGCGCCGTACGCTCGCTGTATTCTCTTTCGTTTGAACCCAATCCAAGATCCAGATATCTTGATTGCGGCGTGTGGGTGTAGGTCAAAAGCCCGAGGCGATCACACATCCAATATTCCATCACCGTGGTGCGGGCGATATCGTTGGCGCGCTGAAGGTCGTTCTGAGCCCCTGTCGAAAATATCATCAAAAGAGCACCTTCTCGGCCACTCGCCCACCCAGGAGCACCTGCAAGTGATCCAACTAGTTCATAACGAGTCATGAGATAGCGATTCTCGGTGGGAAGCTGCTGGGTGTAACCAGCGCTGCAATACCCCCGGGGATGATCGAGATTTTACTGACCGGATCGGTTCCCGGCAGAAGCATCGCCACAAGCGCATATCCAGATTCGTGGTAGGCCACGATTTCCTTTTCTTTCTGACTCATGACCAAGTTCTTCTTCTCCAGCCCTCCGATGATCCAGTCAGCCGCCTCCTGGAAATGGGCCATGGTCACTTCGTCCCCACCCTGCATGGCTGCAATCACTGCGGCTTCATTGATCAGATTAACCAGGTCCGCCCCTACAAAGCCGGGGGGCATGGCCGCGATTTTCTTGAGATCCACTTCGGGGCTTAGCGTAACCTCCTTTGCGTGAATTTTGAGAATAGCCTCCCGTCCTCGAATGTCCAGCCTGACGGTTGCCACATGGCGGTAGTACCTCCCCGGGTTCAACTTGCGAAAGCCCGCTGTTTTTCAGGTTTGATCCAGCTTAACGCATTACTTGTGCGGCAGTTCTGTCCGCAACAGTCCTGTAAAAACGGGTTTAATGTCGATCACAGGGAAGAACGTAAGGTTGAAGGCGCTGGGCCTGGCGAGCGGCAATAACTTGCCGAACGTCCGGAATCCGTACTTTCACTTCTTGAACCTTGTATCCACTTGATCCTGTTAGAAGCTCCACAATTCGGTCTGCCGCCAAATTAAGCTTCTCACGCACATATTCTAATATCGTCGTCACCCTTTTCCTCCTTTTCAAAATCTAATTAAAAGACAACTATCTTCAGCGAGCAACTTCTATGCCCTAAAACTGAGAGCCTTTCCAATTTAACTTTGTATCATTATTATGCGTACTTAGGGCATGGTTGGTACTATAAGGGGGTGCGACCTGGCATAGAAGGAGTGTTGCATGCAACATAAGCGTTGCATGTTTTTCAACTCACATGTTACACTTCAATGCCAGATGGGGAGCTTGCAATCGAAGTCGATAAAGCAACTCGAAAAAAGCTTTTACCTCCGCTAAGAGCGACAGCTGTCGAAGGACCACCGCAACAGGAACTCATGCGTGCGCTGCTGCTCATCTTCGTGAAACATTAGATGAACACGCCTGAGCCGCAATGGCTTGTCAAACAACAGCCGGACTGTCGCCGACCGGGTTCTGACGCCCGCCAGCCCGATCCTACACCGGGTTTTAAAGCCGACTCGATCGGGTGTGGCGGATCCTCGGAGGTGAACTCTGCCAGCGCTAAGTTCTCCAAGTCCAGCCAGTCTTTATCGGGGAGCGTGATACTTTGATTGGGCTGGGTGATTATACGTTTACCCATTTTATTGCCTCCTAAGGCTTTTTGGCCTTACTAAAGATAGCAGCTTGGCAGTTAAGACTCCCTGCAGAAGGAAAGCCGCCATAAGAATCGAGTTGAAACCGAGCGAAGCTGCATTGAATTCGATAGGTCGCTGTCGGACTCTTCATGAGAGACTGCCCGGTCTTCTATCCATTTGCGGGTTTGCTGTTTACGGGGCATACGGGCACCCGCAGCAAAAAATTCTCGGCCAACACCGTGTAATGGCGTAGCCGTTCTTTCGCGCTCTGGTCGCCCTGGCCGGCCTTCTCATTGAAGTTGGGACAATAGGCCTGAAGGATCTTGTAGCAGATGTTTTGGGTTTTCCAGAGATTAACCTCGAACGGTAAGGTCCGGACGAGTTGTGCAGCCTTATTCAACCTCTCTATGCGGGAAAGGTCGTCAGGTTGTTCTAGAAGCTGTTCGGCCAGATTCTCGATGTTGGCTGCCAGCAGCAAGCCTAGAGCAACCGCATCCAGAGTCGCTCCGGCCAAACGAGCTTCTTCCAGAAGAGGTTTAACTACTCCGGGGTCAAGCCCATCCCCTTGAAGCACCCTGCGAAGCTTGGCGTTCAAGCATATGTCCGCTGCGACCGACAGGACTGGGGGCCGTGGCGTGCCGGACCCGGTCAGAAAGCGAATCAAGGGGGCATGGTGTTCATAAATCGAGCTATATGCAGCTTCAGCCTCTCTTAGAGTCGGCCCCATGATAATGTCCAGGACTTTTCTCCGCTCATCGGCAAAGAGCGAGGTCAGAGAGTAAGTGGACGTCCCGAAGTATTTACCCAGCAGAAGTATGGTCTTCGGGAAGTCAGCTCCGGCGAAAGCCGCTGAAATCTCTTTGGCCAGCGCTTCGTATTTTTGCGCGCCCTGATATTCACCGGTGCCGCAGGCGATGCTATGATCACCAAGATGTAGAACGCCAAAGCACAAGCTGCATGAAATGTGCGTAACCTCTGAAGTGACCGTGGCCCGCCCAATTACCAGCCTTGAGCCTCCTACCTGAAAGCTGCGGTAGTCCTCCCGGGTGGCGGAATACGCATAGATCGAGCTGCGTTCACCGACATCCTGAAACAGCGAGCTTAAGGCATAGTGGGCGCCCACATCTTTCATATCGAGCATGGCGGGCCTGACCCATTTCTCATAGACGGTGCGGCCGTCACGGTGTTCAGGTATGTTGCTTTTGGCACGTTCGAGATGTTCGAGAAAGCCAGGTTCGAAGGAGTCGCTAAAAAGGTGGTCGGCCAATTGCAGGACCCTACCGGCGTATTGTATGACCTGAACCGTCTCGATCCCGGAAAGCTCGTCAAAAAACCAGCCGCAGCTTGTGTACATGAGCATGGCATGGCGTTGGAGCTCCATAAGGTTCAGGACCGTGATCTCGTCGCTGGAGTTCAAGGGGCGGGTTGCGTGGCGGTTCATAAACGCCCTGATTCGCTCGGGTGATCGATCCACGATGATGTCGATATAGTCGTCTCGAGCCGCCCAGGGATCGGTCAGAAACTGTCCGGCCATTTGTTCGAAAGCCGGATTCACGGTATCGCGGAGCCAGTCCAGGGCCGCACGCAGGGGGGCTCGCCAACCCTGGTTCCAACCCTGGTTGCCGCCGCTGTTACACCCGCAATCGGACCGCCAACGTTCTATGCCGTGCTCGCAGCTCCACGAGCTGTTTTCAAAGATCTCCACTTCATACGCCGGTGGATGATCCTCCAGGTACCGGCCATAATTTGTCACCTGTGCCAGTCCGTTGGACTCAATGTGATGGAGCGCATGCGCCAGGGCCATGTCACCGTAGCGATGATGATGCCCATAGCTTTCGCCATCCGTGGCGATGTGGACGAGGCGGGGAGAGTCGTCGGCGAACGCGGCCAGCAGCCGGTTGGCGAACGCCTCGCCATTGTCGAGCAATCCTTCAAATGCAAGGGCCTGTGCAATGGGACCGTCGTAGAAGAACAGGTTCATGGCGCGGCCGGACGGCAGCGACACCCGGTAGGCTATGGCAGGATAGATTTTTCCTCCACTCACGTCCTGCCATTCATTACCATCGATGGGACGAACCCGGCTTGCCTGCCTGGGGGCAAGTATGGCAAAGCCGATGCCGTGTTGTGCCATGATGTCTAGGCTCTCAAGGTCTACCGCAGTCTCCGGGAGCCACAACCCTTCGGGTTTGCGTCCAAAGCGATATTCAAAATCCTTTATTCCCCAGATAATCTGGGTCTTCTTGTCGCGGCTGTTGGCCAGCGGCAGTATCATGTGATTGTAGGCTTGTGCCAAAGCATTTCCATGCCCTGATAATTTCTCCACGCTCTGCCGGTCAGCCTCCAGAATTGCCTCATAGGCGTCGATGGCATACTTCTGCATCCAGAGCAAGACCGTCGGACCGAAGTCGAAGCTTATACTGGCATAATTGTTCACCAGTTGGGCGATCCGCCCTTCCGTGTCCCAGATTCTCGACACGGCGTTTGCCGCGTAGCATTCAGCGGCAATCCGTTCGTTCCAGTCGTGGTACGGGAACGCCGAATCCTGGATCTCAATGGCCTCAAGCCATGGGCTTTCCCTTGGAGGTTGATAAAAATGCCCATGGATACAAACAAATCGGTCCATCATTTAGACTCCCTTTTGCAATATCATGCCGTATTCATCCAGCAGCGCAGCACCTCCGCCACACTCCACGCCTGCGCCACGCAACCGCGCGGCGTGTATGGCGCTTCGGCATCGAAGACCTCGCTGACCGAACCGATGCAGGCGTCGTCCAGGTGTTCCACGAGGCCTGCCAGGAATCGCCGGGCCTCCGCCTCCTTGCCCGGATTCAGCTTGAGCCACGCATCCACATAAGGCCCGATGAGCCATGCCCACACTGTGCCTTGATGGTATGCGGCATCGCGGGAGCGCAGGTCGCCGTAGTATTTCGCCTTGTAATCCGGGTGCCCTGGCGCGAGAGAACGCAACCCAACGGGCGTGAGCAGGTGGTCCGTCACCACATCAATTACGGGTTTCCATCGAGCTTTGTCGAGCACTGGGTGATCGAGAGAGATCGCGAAAATCTGGTTCGGACGGCATGCGTCGTCGCTGCCGCCGTTCTCTGCGTCCACCACGTCGTAGAGATAGCCCCCCTGTTCATACCAGAACCGCTCGTTGAAGGACTCTCGCACACGATCGGCCGTCTCGTTCATGTGGCGCATGGCAGCCTCCTGGTCATCTTCCTTCAGCCACCCTTCCATCAACCGCAACGCGTTGTACCAGAGGGCGTTGATCTCCACCGCTTTGCCCCGCCGCGGCGTCACCACCCAGTCGCCCACCTTGGCGTCCATCCATGTGAGCTGATATCCATGCTGCCCCTGACGCAGCAAGCCGTCCTTCGGGTCCATGCCGATGCCGAACCGAGTTCCGTTCCTGTGATGCTCGATGATTTCCACCAGCTTGGGCAGCAACAGCTTCAGCGTCGCGCGGTCGTTCGTAATCCGCACGTATCGATGGATGGCATGGAAAAACCACAGTGTGGCGTCGGCGGTATGATAGAGGCCGTCGCTTTCGCCTTCGGGGAACATATTGGGGATCAGTCCATCGCGCATGTAATGGGCAAACATCCTCAGTATCAGGTTCGCCTCGTTCCTGCGGCCGGTCATCAACGTGAGTCCTTCCAGACTGATCATGGTGTCGCGGCCCCAGTCCGTGAACCATGGGTATCCCGCGATAACGGTCCGAATCTCATCGCCGGAGACCCGCACACGTGCGTTTTCTAAGCGGCCGACGGGCGTGATGAGGAACTGATCGGCGGCGAGCACCAGTTCCGGGGCCGGTCCCGTCTGTGCTTGAGGCGGAGTGGCGTCCAGCAGCAGCTTGCGGCGATCCATCTCCGCACGGAAAGCACCTTCCGGTGACAATGCCCGAATCGTGTCCCACTCTTCGGTCGATGCCACGAGCGTCGTCCGGTCGCCCTCGATCAGATCAGCACGGAAGTAACCGGGACTCCAAAGTGACCCCTGCCACTCATATCCGCGGTCGCGCTCGATGCGATAGGGAATCAAGGAGGTTTCCTTACGGTCGAACGTAAATGCCGTCGACGGACCGTGAACGATTAGCCGCAGCACGGGCAGGTCCGCAGCGCCCGTGATCTCGAACTGGTCCTCATACACGGATAATCTGTAATACGTCGAGCGCGGCTCGCTGACGGCCGCATCGTGTGAACGGAAATGCATCGCAGGCCGGAGCCCTAACCGCAGCGTGCCTTTCCCGAAGAGCAGAAGATAGGTCACGTGCACCGTGTTCTGCCGGTACGGAAGGAAAAGGCGTTTTTCGAGAACGAACCCATCCACCTCGTAGCGCCACACCGGCAGTCCGGCTTCCAGCCAAAACTCGCTGAGAGCAAGGGTCGCCTCCGGTGAGATGCCCGCGAGTTCCTCCGCGCCCGTGTACACCACGCGCCGGTCCGGCAGGCGCAGGCGCTCGGAAAGTCCGTTCAGCATCATCATGCGGCCCAGCGGATTGGCCATAGCGGCGATCAACAGTCCGTGATAGCGGCGTGTGATGGCGCCGGTAACGGTTCCCGACGCGTATCCGCCGAGCCCGTTGGTGACCAGCCACTCCTTCATCATGTGGGGGTCCGATTCCGGAGCGTCTAACTCGGGCTTGCGAAGAACTCGGATCAGGTCAGGCATGCCTTTCTTGCTCCGTTGATGTTGGACGCAATGCTACCGCGGCATGTCCCGGGATACGCCAGTTGTCTTCGGAATCGAGTGGGGGCGTCCCGGAGCCGCCGTACCGGGGATCCTCGCTCGACCATAATGTCTGCCATGTCGTTGCCTCCGGCGGTGCGAGCAGAGGTTCGGGCGCCGGGTCCAGATGGAGATCCGCTCCGAAGTTAACCAGCAACAGACGGTCGTCACCCACCTCGCCGAAAAAACGCAGTATCAGGCACTCTTCTGCGAGCACTGCCCCATCCACACCGCCCGGAGTTTGGGCACTGAAGACGGGATCTTCGCGGCGCAAACGCAGCAGGTCCCTATGCAGATCGTAGGAGTGCAGGTTGAGTTCGCGCTCGCTGAAATCAAGCTTGCACCGTTCGAATGTAGAGGGATTCGCCGGGTCGGCCAGGCCTGCCAACATCTCGCTCGTGGCCAGACTGCGGAATTGCGCCAGAGACTTCGTTCGCCCTTTCCTCACTAACTTGGCGAGATCGGGCGTGTGGTCCGCAAAAAAATAGAACGGACTTGATGATGCGAACTCCTGCCCTTGGAAGAGCATGGGGGTTCCAGGCGCGAGCAGCATGAGCGCGGTCATCGCTCTCAGCCGCCCGGGGCTGGTAATGAATTGCACGCGTTCGCCACTGCCGGAATTGGCGATCTGGTCGTGATTCTGAATATACGTTACGAATTTCGCCGGCGCCAGCCTGAGGCCGGGTGTGCCGCGGCGCTTCTTCTGCCACTTGTACCGCTGTCCCTGGTAGAGATAGCCGTACTTC
>JBEKPW010000195.1:0-8490 GCA_049520315.1 Syntrophobacteraceae bacterium | reverse complement strand
GGCGCGAACTCGAAGCATCTCACATGCTTCCGAACGATTAGCGCGAACGCAAGCGAAGTGAGCGTTCAGCGTTTAACGCGCTTCCTCGATGTTACCCGCGAACCCGAAACCTGGTGAGGGTGGGCACTCACAAAAGATCGTGCCCGGACTTGAAGCATCAAACTACCGGCTGCAACGTGCGGCCCAGACCTGAACGAAGTGAGGGTCCACCAAGAGGAGTTATTTTTCACTATTCACTTTTCACTATTCACCATTCACTATTCACTGCCCGCTGTTCACTCATCGCGGAGCGATGCGGGTGGGCCGGCTTATCGCCAAAAGCGGAAACTGTTGGTTCGGCATGGTCGAACTCCTCAGGAGAAGTTCAAATGAGCGACTCTCGCCATATTAAAGTGCTTCTAATCGAAGACGATGAGGACGACTACTTTCTGGTTAGCCGTCTGCTGGCTGAAGTGTCGGCCCAGTATAAGGTTACCTGGATCCATAACTATGAGGACGGCCTGAAGGAACTCGAGAATGGAACATACGACGTATGCCTTCTCGATTACCACCTGGGCTCGAAGACCGGGTTGGAGATTCTCCGCAAGGTGGAAGAATCCCGTGCGACGCCGCCGATAATCGTCCTGACAGGCCAGGGCGATTACCTCGTTGACCTGAAAGCCATGAAATATGGCGCGGCGGATTATCTGGTCAAGGGGCAGATGAGTGATGATAAGCTCGAAAGAGCGATCCGTTACTCGATGGATCGAAAAAGGTCCAAAGACGACCTGCTGGAGTCGGAAAGGCAGCTCAAGCACCTCTCTTCGGCGTTGCTGAAAGTGCAGGAAAACGAGCGAAGAATGGTGGCTGCCGAGTTGCATGATAACCTTGGCCAGCTCCTGTCGGCCATCAAGTTTAAGATCGAAAGCGTCGTTGTGCGAATGGACCCCAACGAAGACTACACCCAGGCACTCAACTCTATTATACCGAATATTCAGCTCGCTGTTGAGCAAGTTCGCAACATGTACACTCAACTGATGCCCACGCTTCTGGACGACCTCGGTATTTTGGCGACGCTGAGCTGGTTTTGCAGAAATTTTCAAGAAAGCCACCCCGACATCGAAGCGGAGCTGGAATTCGACGTCAGCGAGCAGGAGATATCTGCGGATTTGAGGCTGGTGATTTTTCGAATCGTTCAGGAAGCTCTCAATAATGTGGCGGCCCACAGCAAAGCCAATCACGCATTGGTCTCTCTGAGCATGGAAAACGGGCATATCAGGCTGGAGATCGGGGACAATGGGACCGGGTTCGATGTGCCTCATGCGATGTCTATCGAGGGCGAAAATTGCGGGCTGGGACTGATGAGTATGAAAAGAAGGGCGGAACTCTCAGGGGGTTCGTTTGAGATTTGGTCCGCTGAGGACGGCGGGATCTCCGTGAGGGTGCGATGGCCGCTTGCAGCCCAATGATTTCCGTTGTATGACGGCTCTGCTTTTTCTTCAGGTTCTTTTTGCGTGGCTGGTGGCCGATTTGCCCAATACTTTTCCGGCCAGGGCCGGGCAATCGGTAAGCGTAAGCCTGCCGGCGGCGGATTCCCTGTCCTGCTGGTCGCAGGCCGAACTCGAGGGAAGTGCCGCTGATAAGAAGACTGCGCCTACTCCTGCCGGTTTGAAAAATATTCCTCCACCAAGGACTTGGCCTGGCCAAAACCCTCCGGGGCTTTCGCCTGAGATGGCGAATTCGATCCGCTCCGTTAAACTGCCTGAAAACGTCAAACTTATTGCACTGACATTCGATCTTTGTGAAGAGGAAAAAGAGATCAGCGGCTATGATCCCGGCATCGTGAACTATTTGAGGGCCAACGGGATCAAAGCCACCTTTTTTGCCGGCGGCAAGTGGATGCGCTCGCACCCGGAAAAGACCATGCAACTCATGGCTGAGCCTCTTTTCGAAATCGGGAATCATAGCTGGAACCATAAGAACTTTCGCAAGCTGGAGAAAAGAGAAGCTCGGGACCAGGTGCTCTGGACTCAGGCTCAATATGAGCTGCTTCGGGAGCAACTGCAGAGGAGGCCATGTTTTCATGCGGCTGGCCAACTGAAAACGAAAATTCCAGAGGTTCCTCGCCTGTTCCGCTTTCCTTTCGGCGCCTGCAACCGTGATACTCTGAGAATCCTTCAGGATTTGGGACTGCCGGCAATTCAGTGGAACATTGTTTCCGGCGACCCCGCAAAGGGCCGCTCAGCAACGGCTATAGCACAGACCGTGCTCCGAACCGCGAGGCCCGGTTCTATTATCGTATTCCACGCAAACGGCCGTGGACACGGCACGGCGGATTCCCTCCCGATATTTGCGCCTGGGCTTCAAAAGGCGGGCTTCGACTTTGTGACTGTGAGCGAACTGCTGGCGGCGGGGGAACCGGTTGCGGTTCCGGAATGCTATGAAATGAAACCCGGAGATAATCTCAGGTATGATTCCCGTTGAGTCGGTCAGGGTTGGTTCGGCCACGTTGGGCGGTAGCAATGGAATGTTACGAATTCGTTACAATTTCGCTAATGGATTTTTGCCCCCTTAAGTTCATTTGATTCTCCTTCCATTTTTACCCTAAAAAAGTTTACATACAGTGCAAAGATTTTTCGCCTTCCGCTCGCTTCATAATTTGAACCCGACGGGCGGGTCCACCCGATTGCGCCCCGGATTGGGCTTGGAGATCGAGTTGCGGGAGTTTCAAAAAGGCCCTGGAGAGTTCAGATGCGTAAGACCTATGTGATCGATACAAACGTTTTGCTCCACAACCCTGACGCTCTTTTCGCGTTTGAAGACAACAACGTCGTAATACCTTTTGCGGTAATCGAAGAAATCGACAACCAAAAAAGAAGACAGGATGAAATAGGCAGAAACGCCCGGGTTGTTTCAAGGGAGTTGGACGCGCTCAGGGAATCGAGCAGGCTCTCGGAGGGCGTTGATTTGCCCCAGGGCGGCCGGCTGACTATCGAACTCAATCATGCAGGCCTGATGGAGTTCCCTCAGGGGCTTGACCCCGAAAAATATGACAACCGGATTCTCGCCGTTGCCTACAATCTGAGCGTTTCCGGAAGCGAACCGGTCACCCTGGTGACAAAAGACCTCAACCTCAGGATTAAAGCCGATGTGCTTGGCATACGGGCAGAGGACTTCTACAATGACAAGGTAGATTACGAGCAACTCTACACCGGCGTTGGCGAAGTGTATCTGTCAGCCCACGAACTCGACAGGTTCTACAAGGAAGGCAGGTTCAACTACAACTCGCATAACGCTCCTCCCAATCAGTTCATGCTTCTGAAATCCAGAGAGAATCCTTCCCAGTCGGCGCTTGCGCGTTACTATCAGGGATCGCTCCTTCCGTTGAGCTACGGTGAGGCGAGCTGCTGGGGGATAAGGGCGCTGAACAAGGAACAGAAATTTGCGTTCGAACTTCTCCTCAATGATCAGGTGAAAGTCGTTACTCTGGTTGGCCGGGCCGGAACGGGGAAAACCCTGCTGGCCCTGGCGGTTGGGCTTGAAAAAGTGCTCGAGGAGAACGCATACAGCAGGCTTTTGATAACGCGGCCGGTGATCCCTATGGGAGATGACATCGGGTTTTTGCCGGGAACAAAGGAAGAGAAACTCCGGCCTTGGATGCAGCCGATCTATGACAATCTCGAATTCCTTTTCAGAAACTGCTCGGAGCCTTTCGATGTGCTTCAGGACCTCATCCGGAAAGGAATGCTGGATCTGGAGGCGCTCACATACATCCGGGGCCGCAGCATCCCGCGGCAGTTCATAATTTGCGATGAAGCCCAGAATCTGTCTCCCCATATGATAAAGACGCTCATTACTCGAGTGGGAGAAGACACAAAAATAGTCCTCACGGGTGACCCCGAGCAAATCGATCATCCCTATCTCGACGCCAGCAGTAATGGATTGACCTACCTCGTTGAAAGGATCAAAAATGAATCTATATCCGGTCACGTGGTTCTAACCAAAGGGGAACGTTCCAAAGTGGCCGAATTGGGCGGGAAATTATTGTAAACGGGTCACAGGTCTAATAAACGTCACCCCGGCGAAGCTTGTCCCGGAAGTCTTGAGCCGGGGCGGGGTTTATGCCCATAAGCGCTCGAATAAAGACGGCTTAATTTACTCGGGGTCCATTTTAATTCGAGGCGATAAAAAAAGTTACTACGAACGGCAAGACCTGATCACTTACGCGGTTTTTCCATTTGCGGCATACGGGCTCCTTGTATTGGGCGAGGTCCTGTTACTCCACAACACGCAACGCGGCCTCACCTTTGTGGCTGCGGTATGCTGTCGTTGCTTACGATTGCTATCCGCAACTCGTGGGCCATCGCCGTCGGGGTCATTACCGCCCTTCCTGGCCGACATTAGCGCTCCTCGCTCCCCGATTCCCGTTCCCTGCTCCTCCCATTCACCCATTCACCGATTCACCCGGTCTTAACCTACCTGTGGTCGACTACGAATGTTTCGGAATAAATGTTGTCGAATGAAATTTCTCTGGCCAGGCCGGCAATAGCAGTCGGGTCTGCGCCGGTTGCCCTTTCGAAACCCCGCACCCGCAGTGCAGACTCGTTATTGGCCGGCGTTTCAACTCCAACCGATGAGGCCAGGTATGTTTCTGTGATTTTGTTGAGTTCGGAGAGCATCTGTGCGGCCAGGTCCTGCTTTTTGGACTCCTCGGAAGATGCATAATTTTCGTACGTATATTCGATATCGAGCAGACGCTGGTCTGAGGCGATCAGATAGAAGGTCTCATTGCCGGTCCAGCTGTCGAGTTGGAACCATGCTTCTCCTTTGGGCGCGTAGTAATTACGGGCAGTCTGGTAGTCTGTATCGAACTGCTTGACGCTGTAAGGGAAAAGCATGGCAAAATCGCCCCGGGAGTCCCTGTGGATCACGTAGACGAAGCATTTTCTCCTGAGCTGGATCAAAATTTTCAGCTTATCCCCGGACGAAAGGACCATTTTTGTCCTTACCGGCTCGACCTTTGCCGGGTTGGACGAGGCGCGGATTGCTCCAAAAGCGAAGAGTATCCGGGGGCCGTAGCTTTCTTTCTGAGAACCTGGCGCCGCAAGCAGAATCGAATTGAACAAAAAAACGAAGGCCACCGCCAAAGCTGAAACGTTTCTGACAAATAGCATATGCTTTCCTCCCTTTATGGAGTGTGATCGAATATGGGGGATTTTACGCTTTTGCCTGGTTAAAGGCAAATTGGCAAAAAGACCCTGCCCTTACGGCAAACCCGCTGAAAAAAGGCTGTTGACCCCGTGCCGGTTTCAGGGTACAAATTTTTTGGGAAAAGAGGTCTAATACTGAGTTGCTCTCAAGATGGTGCTTATGTTAGCGATGTTTTGGACGCAACTGAGTATGAGAGGGGACGCTGAATGATCATAAACGATGATATCCTTGAGCGTACCTGCAAGGATATGATTGAAACCGTACTTCTTTGTTTGCGCGACGCTACAAAGGGAACAATATACAGAATCGGCCCCATGCCTCAGTTGCGCACGGTGCGCGTTACATCCGGCCTTCGTGATGAAGCTGCCGGCGAAATCTTGTGGGGTGTCAAGGAAAACTCCGATTACAATTATCCGGGGAAATGTTGGGAGGATTATAAAGACAGGCCCGGCAAAGCGCTGGAGGCAATGGCCTGGTGCGTTGAGAAGGGCAAAAGCTGGACTGCGGACGATCCTTACAAGGATTGCCGTAGCGTGCGAAAACAGCTCGCCGACGAAGTCGAAGACCATCATCACATGGAACCGGTCCTGATACAGAAATCATATCTCCACGGGGACCGTGTCGATAAGCTCGAATACCCTGTCGACTATCTCGGAAATCCGATTTGGAAAGAGAGTGATAATTTAGTCATCGCTGTAGTAAAAATTCACTTCAAAAAGGGCCTCATAAAAAGAGGGGATTACGCAACTAAGATCATCAAGAAACTTTCTCGCACTCTTGGTACTCAACTGCTTTCGCTCCACATCCGTGAAACTCTGTCCGAAGCACAGAAAGAACTCGCGCGTCAACGGCTTCAGAGCTGCAATGTTCTGGCCCACGAGCTGAGAAATACGCTCATCAAGCTCGGGTTCATCTTCTCGGCGATAAATGCGGAGATCAGTTTCCTGAGGGAGCAATGGGAGTCGCAGATCGCCCTCGCGTGTCCGGACCTTGAGAACAAGCAAGTCATATTGAACAGGCTGAGCCGGCTTATCGAATCGAACCTTCCCGGGGAAAATGTTCCTGCCGGGATCGGAAACCTTTGCGAAAAGCTCATTGCCGAACAGAACGAACTTGCCGGCCTGCCGCTCATGCCCGGCCTTGGCGAAAAATGGGTGGACAACAAGATCAGGCCCAAATGGCAGGAACTCATGCTTGAAAGCGACGCATGGGAGGGAAGCCGTGACGAGATCCAGTCGCTTCTCAGTCGTCTCAAAAGTGCGATGTGGCTTGGAACCAACGAGGAACTGGCGAGCAGGGTCGAACATCTGCCGGAAGATATAAGATCAGTATGGCCTAAGCTTGCCTATGTCGATTTTACCGTGGACAAGCTTATGGTGCTCGATCACATCATTCAATTCCTTGACCATCCTGAACTGAAAATTCCCCATAAGCAGCAGACCAGGAAAATCTTGATATCTCTTAGGGCCCTCGTCGAAATGATCCCCGAAGTCGAGGAGAGGACAAATAGGATGATCCTTTCCCTCAAAAACGGTTCGCTGGAAACCACTGAATCACCGGAACCGGATTACCAGTTGTAGAAAAGTTCTTCCCTTGTAAGAAGCTCACACCCTGTTTTTGTCACCCGAACCATGTTTTCGAGCCGCACTCCCCCAAATCCGGGCAGGTAGATGCCTGGTTCTACGGTAACGACCATATTCTCTTCCAGCAACGTGGGCTCCACTTTTCTGAGACCGGGTTTTTCATGCACTGCAAGCCCGACTCCATGTCCGAGCCCGTGGCCGAAGTTGTCGCCATATCCGGCATCCCTGATGAGGTCTCGAGCTGCCGAATCGACTGCAACCGAATCGATTCCCGCTCGTATTTTATCCTGCGCTGCGAGCTGAGCTTGACGGACCGCTTTGTATATCTCCACCAGTTTGGGATCGGGGGTGCCGGAAACCCACGTCCGGGTCATGTCCGAGCAATAGGCGTCGAGTTTGGAGCCGAGGTCGAGGACCACCGTTTCGCCTCTGCCAATTCTGCGGTCGGTGGGAACCGCATGGGGAAGAGCGGCGTTTGAACCGGTGGCCACGATGGGCGGAAAAGAGACCGCCTGGCCTCCACCTTCGCGGATCGTCTTCTCAATCAGCCAGGCCATTTCTTTTTCAGTCTTACCGGGGGCCAGATCGGCCCACACCCTTTGCAGCGCCTTTTCAGTCAGCCTGATCGATCGTTGGATTTTATCGATCTCTGCATCGTCTTTTATTATCCTGAGTCGCTCGACCATGTCTTCACAAGCGATAACCTCAGCAGAGGGCCGGACTTTTGAAAGGGCTTCTTCCAACTCCCTGAACCTTTTGACCGTAAGGAAATGCTCCTCCACCCCCAGCCTTTCGGTCTTCAGCTCCGAGAACAGGTCGGGCAGAAGCTGCTTTAGTCCCGTGGAATAAACTGCGAGCTCGAAATCCGCGGCTTCCTTCATTGCGGCCTCTTCATATCGTGGGTCGGTCAGAAGGAATTGAGCTCCTTGGGTTATCAGCAGGCAACCGGAACTTTCAGTCAAAAGAAGGTCCTCGGCTTCGAATCCGCTGAGGTAGTAACGGTTTTCCGGGACCGACACGAGAAAAGTGTCAAGTTCCGCCTGCAGCAAGAGACTGCGAAAACGCTCGAGTCTTTCGGAAAAGGGATTCTTTTGCATGTGTCCCTTCTATCTCCTTGAAGTGATGTCATTTGGCAGAGTGACGAAAAAGGATTGGAATTCCCACATAAGGGCGAAAAACCCTATAGCCGTCACCCCGGCGAATCTTGGTCCCGAAGTCTTGAGTCCGGGAGCCGGGGTCCAGCGGCTTTTGCTTTAAAATCAATTAGTTCGGAAAAAGCCTGGATTCCGGCTTCCGAGACTGTGTCGCAAATGTAATGTTCTCCTTCTTTCCCCCCTCCTAAAGGCTGTCCGGGGACTTTGGTTTGAAAGCTTTTTCTGCTCCTTGCGTAGCGATGCGGCCTCACAAAGCGCCCTCACAAAAAATCGGGCGCGAACCTGAAGCATGAACCGTGCTTCCACTGTGTCCAGCGCGAACCCGAAGCGCAGTGAGGGTTCCGGGCGCGAACTGGGCACTCACAAAAGATCGTGCCCGGACTTGAAGCATCGAGCTACCGGTTGCAACGTGTGGCCCGGACCTGAACGAAGTGAGGGTCCAGCATCTCACATGCTTCCGAACGATTAGCGCGAACGCAAGCGAAGTGAGCGTTCAGCGTTTCACATGCTTACTCAGCGGTAACCGCGGACCCGAAACGAAGTGAGGGTGCGGCCTCACAAAA
>JBEKPW010000194.1:0-12534 GCA_049520315.1 Syntrophobacteraceae bacterium | reverse complement strand
GTGGTGCCAAAAACAAAGGAATCAGAAAATGCCTTCTCTACCGGATGTCAGACGTCAGATAACAAGATCAATTCTTCTGCATCTCTCGAAGAGTCGGTCATAAATGTCGGAGTAGTACTAGTCCGCTTTGGCAAGCGCTTTAATGATTAACCTTTGGTTCGAGAAGAGGCTTCTGACCATCGGGACCCGACTGGCTTTTAGTGTCGAGATGGACTCTGCGCGGAATAGGCTTTCTGGCGGATTCCGGTTGGGGCTGGGTCGTACTGGCAGCCGGGGATGGAGGTTGGGAGTCATTGGCAGTCGATTTTGCCGCTTTCGCGGGTGGGGTGGAAACTTGGGGGACAGGGGCCGCCTCCTTCTCAGGCGCCGGTTCCACACCAGTCAGTATCAATTTGTGTGTCCGGTTATCCAAGGTCCACGACTCGATTCTGTTTAGAAAACTCTGTCCGAGAAGAGGAAATCCCTTACCCGGCGTTATTACGGCGGGAACATTGAAAATCTTGTAGCCTCCAATATTGAGCACCCTGATTGTAAACCTGGAACTCCGCAGAATCGACCCATCGGCCAATTTGAGATTCTTGCCGGGAAGGAAATCCTTGTCGGTGACCGTGCCCGCCTTCAGGAGAAGCGGCAGGATATCGGAGGGGATGCAGACCTCCGATGCACCGCTGTCCAGGATGAAATTGAGAGTTATCACCCCGTTAACCCGCGCCGGCACGGTGTATACCCCTCCCAGCTCCTGCAATTGGATTTCCGTTGCGCCGGCTTTTGCCGCCAGGAAGAAAGCGAAGATGAATATTACACAAACTCTACTCAAGCTGCCTCCCTTGTGACCAGTTCGACCGGCTTGGCAGAATCCCGAGGATCAGCCCGGTGCCGATACCCCAGGCGCCGTTTGAAAGAAATGCCGTAAGCAGGCGAGGTAAATGCCAGCCGCCTCCCATAGGGTTTCCCTTTAGCGGCCCTACCACCATAAGACCTACCGCCGAAGGCAAAACAGCGCCAAACAAAAATGCCGTTACCCAATAACCGCTACGGGCAGGGAATCTACGGTCGAACATGGCAAAAAGAACGCCCCAGATTCCGCCCCAGAACGCATGAGAGAGAACCTCGGGCACTCCGAACGCGTTGACAGCGGTCGAGAAAGCATTGAAAGGCGCCAAGCCCACGGACCAGAGCACCCACCAGGTCAGTTGCTGGAAAATCAGGGTTGCGAGAAAACCGGCAATAAAGCCAAATAGAGACCGTGTCGAACAGCCCGCGTGCGTAACCTGATGAGCCATAGCCCCTCCTTGACAGATGACAAAGATATCAGATATCGTTTATAAAAGCGACATTCGGTTGGAATGCCGCACTGATACCAATTTGCGTTCAAGATGGTGCCAATGCACGACAAAGAAAGTGCGAGTTGCCCCCAACTTAGCCGTTGCAGGGCCTTTTAGGAGCGGCGCTGCGGTGGCGCCCGGCGAGGAAGGCTGCGCCGATCTCCACGCCATCACTGACCTGTCCATGACCAGAGGTGCCGCGCTCTGCCTCACGCGCTTGCGCGTGTGGCAGAAATCCCGGGGGCGCGGGGGAAAGTCCCCCGCTCTTTTAGTTAGTTCAATCTTGAACGCAACTCGGTATGAGATCCGGTTGATCACTTTATTGGATGGTGCAACAGTGCCCGTACTGAAATTTTCGAGTTATTCGCCACCGCCCTTTTTCGCCAATGGGCATTTCCAAACCATTTTCTCAAACTTCCGTCGGGTACCGAATGTTAAGTACCAGCGGGGGCGAATCATCACTTCCGACGATGACTTTCTCGATATTGACTCTTGTATCGTTGGATCGGATCGAACGGCGATCATCAGCTACGGGTTAGAGGGAAATTCCCATCGGCCGTACGTTGTGGGCATGGTACGGGCATTGATTCGAAATGGCTGGAACGCTGTGGTTTGGAACTTTCGCGGGTGCAGCGGAGAACCTAATAAGAAGCTTCGTTCTTATCACTGCGGCGATACGGAAGATCTGAACACTGTCCTCCAGTTTGTTCTTAAAGAAGCAAAGAGCCGCAAAATTGCCATGATAGGATTCAGCGCGGGCGGAAGCATGCAAATGAAATTTCTTGGTGAGCAAGGTATCGGGATGGCCCCATATGTTTCAGCAGCCGTCGGGATATCCGTGCCCTGTGATTTAGCGGGAGCTGCGCAGAAATTAGGAATGCTTTCAAATCGCATTTACGCCATGCGTTTTATGGCGATGCTTCGTGGAAAACTACGTATTAAAAAGCAATTATTTCCCGGTTCAATTTCAAATCATATCAACGGAGTTAAAACTATTATCGATTTCGATTCTGTTTATACCGCACCGGTGCATGGGTTTAAAGACGCTTATGATTACTATTATAAAGGCAGTTGTCTGCCATATTTGGCAAACATAGAAATACCCTCACTGCTGTTGAATGCACTTGACGATCCGTTATTGTCCAGTACCTGCTTTCCTTTTTCCCAGGCTGAATCAACTCCACAATTGTACCTGGAAACACCACCTAACGGCGGGCACGTCGGCTTCGTCTCCTTCAACGATCGGAATGAGTACTGGTCGGAAACACGGACCTTGGAGTTTATAAACGAGCATGCCCGATAGCCGTTTTCACAAACGGCATATCTAATCTGATGGAGGCGGCGGGAGTTGAAGCCGACGTCAGTGTTGCCGGGCAAGGATTTAAGCCATGGAGGCACCGAAGGGGCAGCGGAGCAAACAGTATTTTGGATAAATGGCTCAACAAAATTATTTGCGGTCTCGACCTGGAAGTCCTAAAGCGGCTTCCATCTACTGGGGCCTGCTCAACCATGGATTTCCAGGCCTGCGCGGCATGGAGAAAACGCCGGAAGAATACGTCGCCGGCATGGTTGAAGTTTTCAGAGAGGCTGTCAGGAGAAGAAGACGGAAAGCCCAAAAGTTTAAAATCCAATTATGGAGAAAATGAGCGAGTTTCTGGGTTCCTTTTTTGACCGCAATCTCTTCGATGATGAAAAACTTGCCGAACTGATGAATCAGGCCAAGGACGTTGTCAAGGGGCTCTCGACGGAGGAATTGCGGCAGGATGCAAATTTGCGGAGATACATCGCTGATGAGATGGACCAGTTGAGAGTTGCGGTCGATGGGGCATTGGAGGATTTGCCGAGGAGGAAGATTCGGTTGGCAGCTTGAAACAGTGGGGCTTGGAATGGGCCGTTTTCCTGCTCCAAGCCTTTATTTTTTTTCCGGTCAATTGTGGAGGACGTGGGAGTTGAACCTTCGTCCGCATAAGCCCAGTAGGAGAGTTAAAGGTTCTGGAACTGAAGTGGAACTTTTAGAAACGACTGGATTCGAACCAGCAGTGGTTCTTTGCCAACCTTCAAGAATTCAATCGTGCTTCGTCACCAATTCTCGAATTCGGGTGTGCGAAATCAGGTTATCCAGAGTAGCTGTGGTAAATACTTTTCCGTTCAAGCGCAACAGCAACTGGCGCATATCCTCTCTTCTTTGTCGAAACCCACGGCCATCGATGCAGGCGATTACCTCATAACTTGGATGACCGGCCGCAATATGCTCGTTTCGCTGAGTCTCCAGTTCCTTGATCCGAGCCACTTTATCTCGAGCTGTGCCATCATCGCTTGTGATCTTGGCCTCGATTACCGCAATCGGGCTTATTTCGTCAGGAATGCAGAAATCAGGGGCTTGACCAAAGCCCGGAATCCTTTCCGCTCTCCCCGTCTTTCGGTAGGATACTCCGGTATGACGCAGACGCTCCTCGACGGCGTTTTCCATAACTTCTCCCACCAATTCAGAAACGGCATCTCGGTGGCCGGCAAACGGACGACCCAGATAGCGCTCATAAAGCAGGATGGCATAAGGAACATTTTCTTTGGCCGCATACCTAAGAGACTCCAGACCGCTCTGAGTATCAAACTTAGCCAAGCGGTGAACAAACCCTTCCTGGTCCTCAGGGGCTCCCTTAATGATGTAGTTGATGGCAACACTTATAAGATGATCGAGTCTTTCCAGCGTCTTCGGGCGAATTGGCAGAGCGCGGCCTGATTTCCGAACATTTTCGACTCTATTTTGATACCGTGACAGAGCCTTACTAATGTACTCAGGATCTTCGCGGCACTGCCTGTCGAGGGTCCTGGCTGAACCTTGGGTTATGTCGCTATCCAATTCCGAGCGGGCCAGCTCCGCCCATTCCGGTGCGGTCATTCCCAGAATTGATCTGACCACGCCCAAAACTCTGCTGTTTTCCATTAATGCACTGTTTACCGTGGCTTCGGAAAAAGCCTCAAAAGCCTTGCTCGTGCGTTTAAGAATTTCATAGGCGTCTCGGAAGTCAGTGTATTTGGGGAAGCCTTTGCCCATCGGCATGAGGAGAAATTCGGATATCAAATCGGAGAAAACAGCATCCACCATTTCTTCGAGGTGCTGCTGGAGTTCTTCAGGTGAAAGCTCAAAAGGCCGTTTTACTGCCAATCATTTCCCCTTTCCCGAGTAGAGATTCCGTAGTTGTCTTGACCAAGCGCTCAGTGTCGAGTTCCTCTCTTAACCTGGTAATTAGTATCCCAACTCGTCCCATCCGCTCCTGGGGTGTGGCTCCTAATTCCCACTCATCTCTCAGTCGGTTGATGGCTTTTCGTGCTATGTGTCCGGCGAGCAAGCAGCGGGTATCTCCTTCGGTAACCCAAAGACCGGCTTTTTGGAGAGCTGAGAGATCGCTTTTTAATCTATCCTGGACCGTCTCTGATTCAACGCCAACTTTCACTTTCCGGCACACGAATACAGAATCGAGAACAGATGATTTAGTTCGGGCTATATGGAGCGAAGCGCCCATTTCCGCGGGGGCTGGCAGTGTGGCGGTGCAATCAAGCCCGGCGTCCAAAATAGCCACAACAATCGGAATGTAGGCGTTCGGGTCATTATGGTGGTAAGTAAAAACAAAAGGTGCTCCAGGCTTCAACGCCTCGGCATAATGACAGAATATCTCCGACAAACCCTTGGTGAAGTGCTCCAGGCCGCGCCCCATCACCTCGTTGCCGGTCAGTTCTTGTAGGGTCTTGGTCGATGGCGCTTTGAAAGCATCGAATTCATTTTTCAGCGCCAGACGCAACCATACGTAACAAAAATCCATGAGTTCCGCGTACTGGACATTGTCAAAATATGGAGGATCGGTAAAGACCCCGTCGAGTGAATTAGGCTCAAGTGGCACTTGTTCCGCAGATCGTGAGTTTATCCAAGCTTCGCGGAGATTGGCTTTGGGAAGCCGTTTCACCTGTTTGGCCTTGATGCTCTCTCCAATTATGGGGACCAATTCTTTCCGATGCCCTTTGTGTCTTGTCTCGAAAGGCTGCCGGCAATACTCCTTAGCCCTACGGTACTTTTCAATGAAGTGGCGGAAAGCTCCCGCCCCGACTTTGGGGATGCCCAGCAAGTTGTTTTCACACTGGACTAATCCCACCGGAAAGCCGTGGACACTGAAAATATCCTGACACTTGAGGGCATATGTATCATAGCGTGCGAGCATATTCTGATAACGAAGGAAATCGGAGAACACGGTGAGCAGTGCGTGTCTCACCGGGGTTGCTTCAACTGCGGAGATTCTCTTAAGCAGTAAGCCGAGTCCCAGGAGCTGGCGTTCATTGAACATTTCACGGAAGAGTTTATAACCCCAGCGATGGAGGCGTTTCGTTTCATCTCCTAACGGAATGGGAGCTGACGGGACTAAAAACTCAGATTGCCTCTCCTCCAATGTTCGTTTCGCTTCCGAGTACTTTTCAAGGTCCTCTTTATCCGGGCTTTTAAAAAAACGTCCCTGATGCTTTGGCTTACAGGCTGAGCAATGGTACTCAATGGCCCACATACGATGCTTGGGCGGGCAGGAGGGGGCTTTTTCCGGATAGGAATAAACATTGGAGCAGGTAGAACAATTTGTCTTGTTTCTTTTTGCCGGACCGTCGACAAAAACAGCTTCACCACAGGCGCAGCATGGTCCCGGATGACTTATGGTTGGCTGCTCTTTGAATTCATTGAGCTCACCGCATTTATGGCAAACCACGACGTGATAAGGATGCCGTTCAGCTTCAGCAAACAAATAGCCGGGGAAAAGATCATTTTCGGCCCCGCATTCAGGACACGTTTGGGTTTTCACCCAAAGGAAGTACTTGACGTCCGCAGGTCCACCACAGAATTTGCAGGTGGTAACATATAGAAAGCCTATTTCCCGCTCCAAATCGAGGATTACTGTATCGGCATTCTGACCAAAGACAGTTAGATCGAGAGAAGCTAACGACTGCCGTACAATCCAGAACGCCATAGGGTTGATGTCGGCACCAACGATGCTGAAACCCAGACGATTGGCCTCAAGAACCGGGGTCCCTCCTCCCATGAAAGGATCTGCGATAACTCCTTTGAATTGGTGGGCTCGCCAGTAATCTTCCTGCAAAGAATTCTCGCCATCAAATTCGGCCAGCAACAGATTGCGAAAGACGGTACCTGGACGACGCGCAAACCATTTATGAATGCCGATGATAGGCCGGTAGTTTTGTTGAATTTGTTTCTCTTTTTGAGCGAGGGATGCAGTAAATCCAATTTCGAAGCGAGACTCAAGAGAGCCATGGACCTGATTACCCTGTTCAGGCTCATGATCATTTTGCAGCCTTGGGTAAATGATGATCGCTTGTCGCATTTTGCCCCTGGAAGTTGCCTGGTAACAGTCGCCTTAAGCCTTTCCCCAAAATGTTTGACGGAGCAGGTGATTAAAATAGCATAGATTCCTGGGAAAAGTGAATCAAACGGATATTTTCAGCTGAACTCTCGCTATCGGGTGAGTTAGCTCCGACTGCCGAAGTGGCTGGAAAAGCACCAATTGAAGAGAAACCCATGTTGACGCCTAAAAATTCCATTCAGAATGACAAAGTAATCTGTCTCGAATGTGGCGCCGAGATGAGACAGCTCACGCACAAGCATCTCGTTTTTCACGGCATGAGCCCGAAAGAGTACAGAAAGAAATACGGGTTCACGATGCGGACTCCCTTGTCTGCAAAGTCATTGACAAAAGCTCGAAGCAAAGCGCGAAAAAGAGAGGGTTGCCAGAGAAGCTGAAGAAGGCGATTGAGGCAAGAAGGCAAAGTAAGGCCAAAGCGGCAGCCAAATCGAGTGTATCAGCAGTTGAAACAGGGAAGAAAGTCAAAAGATGAGCGGCCGGAAAAGGACAGCATGATTTTATTGTAATCCGTTGAGTGTGATCGGAAATCCCCACCTGTAATGCTTTTTTAAAGGTAGCTACGCAATCATGGACTTGCTGGGCGCCTTAATGATTTACACTCACCACTCACATAAGAGGCACCCGTCATTATCCTTGAACGCTCCGCAACGAATTTGGATAGAGGGGACCCGCTCCGAATCTAGGGGCTGGGTTGCGACAGGGAATTCTGCAATACCTTTTGCATTAGCTGCGCAGAATGTTGTAAATTGTACGGTTATTGGCACACGGATTTTAAGATCGGAGGAAATAAGGCAATGAATGAGATCTACGCTTTTATCACACCAAGTGTGGCTTTAGCTGCTGTCCTTTGGCTCAGCCGCAATCTAATCATATCATAACGCGCCTGACTAATAGTGTTCAGCATGAGTTCAACAATGGTTGGTAGATCGAAGAATTTGTTCCGCATAATTTGGACTTTACAATAACCCGATTGTGGAGTCTATTAAATCCCTGCTCCAAAAGCACAAATTGCATTATTACCCCCCTTTAAGGAAGACACCTCTACCTAAAACTGGGACATTCCGTTCTTTTTTTACCATGAGATATACAGCCCGTTTTGAATCCCATTTAGCATGCCACATCTCTCATTTCCGCAATACCTTAAACGCATGCCCACACTCCACGCATCTCTTTTCAAAAATCTTAACCGTCGGGACTCCCAGAATCCTGCCCGCCCATGCGACAAAGTTGGTAAAAGATAGCGTTGATTCTACATTCTCGCTTCCACACTCCGGACACTTCGCTTTTATTTGTGGATCTTGAATAATCATAGCCGACCTCCCCCTTGCTGAATGATAACGCTTCCGTTGCCGATTCGAGATTCGACTGGTCGGATGAAAGTACATGGTGGGTTGGATTATTATCTTGGGTATTCATATATGTAGGGAGGATGCATCATTTCAGGGGCCGGAAGATGTCTGGTCCAGTGAGTCTGCGAGAGATAAAGAACTGAGGATTTGTGTTGGCGCTGACCAAGATGATAGTTTAATATACAATTATGACCGGGGAATGAGCACTCTGAAGGTAACTCGCCAACCCCAGACCTGTTCCCTCCTTCTTGGTGGAAACGAAGGGATAGAAGATTTCTTCCCTGTTCTCAGGCGGAATGCCGCAACCATGATCAACAATATCAATGGCTAGATTCTCATCCTTGTAATGGCAGCGAACCATAACGGTTTCTGATTCCGGTGAAGCCTGGACGGCATTTATGACGAGATTTATAATGACCTGCTTCATTCTCATAGCGTCAACGGAAATCAATGGAAGATTCGGTGATGACTGGCTCTGGATCTGCACCATCTTCTCCCGAGCCGCACTCTCAACCACAGCAAGACTCTCTTCTATCACCCGCTCTATGTCCTCCCAGGACCGGTCCAATTCCAACGGACGCGCAAAATCCAGCATATTCTTCACCATACTTTCCATCCGTTGCGTTTCCTTAAGGACAATCGCCAGCTTATTCCAGTCGGGATTATCTTTTCCCATGTGCTTCTGTATCAGGCGACTAAATCCGCCTATAGCGACAATTGGAGTCCGTAAGTCGTGCGCTAAACCGGATAGCGCTTTTCCTATTGCCGCCAGGCTCTCTGCTTCCCGCAGGGCTTTATCAGACCGGCGACGCTGTACCAGTTTCCACATACCATCCATGAGCAATGTCAATTCGCTCAGATCTGAGTCATCGTACTCTTCCTCATGGTTTCCCACCAAGGCGATGGCCACTATCCGATTTTCCTCAAATACCGGAACGCTCATAAAGCGATAAAGTTCAACAGGACATTCCGGAAATACCTTACCTCTCAGACTGGATGCCGAGAAGTCATTGACAATCAAAGGTTTGCGCTCGCGCACGGCTTCTGCCCAAAGGCCCGTGCTTTCTATGGGAACCAAAAGGTCTGTACCATCCTCCGTGGAGCATTGTTGCCTGATCTCCTTCGACCATGCCTGGAATGTCAAAGCGGTCTCGTCCTCATTGAGAAGGCTGATAGCGCCAAACTTGCTTCTGGTAAGGCGCACTTGTCGTTCAAGTATGTAATCTGCAATCTCTTTGATGGAGGCCCAGCTCATATGGCTCAGTTCCAGCAAAGACTTGAGGCGATATTCAGCGAGCCTGAGTGCTTCTTCCAGAGCTGTCGTTTCAGATTCCGGTATTTGCTTCACTCTCTTGAAAAGATCATTCATTTGTGGTGCCTTGTCAGTATTCACGCGTCTGTCCTCCTGCCAGCCCTCTTCCCGGCTTCAGGTCCTTGCTCATTTGCCGAAAAACGTGGAGTGTCAACGGCGTGAGTATGAACTTCCCCGTTTTTGTGGAGAGGGAGTTAAGGCCGAGTCAGTCTGTAGGGCTTAGCCAAGTCGAAACTGACGTCTTGCTCTTTTGGGGGGTGCTCAATAATAATTTCACTTGCAATATCGTTTGTCTCTCCCCGTGTCGAGCAAAATGACAATCTCCGCCAATTCGCTCTTGGCATTGAAATTTATTATCGTGCACTCTACCCTGTCGTGGGTTAATTCCTCTACGGCCTTCGCTATTGCAGTCTCAATCTTCTCCAGTGGAATGGTCTTCAATTTACAAGCATAGGAGGCATGGTACCGCTCATCGAAATTTCCTTTTTTTTCTTCCATAACCACTCCTTTCTGAGTCCTGAGTTAAAAAGGGCCATGGACCTCTCATGAATTACCAAGATAATCACCCGAACTGATGTTAAGATGTTGCCACACTGGAACAATCCATTGGGGATGGATAATTATTTTATCACCTTGCCCAGGAAAAGGGGCCGGACCCTTCCATTGAACAGCGATGACAGAAAAAGAGACTCGAAAGGACGAGTGAAAATACGAAGGTAGACTTCTACCGGCTGTTCCCTTTTCTGCCTGCCCGAATTGGAAAAATTCCCTACTCAAAGTGGGGGCGAAACAGACCATACACTGACGGAATCTCGATTCGCAAATGCGCCAGACAAGACGAGCGGAAGCTGAATGCATTTCAACTGGACCAGCAGCGTATCGTTCAGGGGGAAATCATGCTGAAGGAACTAATTGAGACCATGGCGAGAGCTTTGGTGGACAATCCCGAGCAGGTGCAAGTTTCTGAGATTGAGGGTGGGATGACCTCGATTATCCAACTGTGGGTAGCCAAGCCAGATCTTGGAAAAGTGATCGGAAAGCAGGGGCGTAACGTCCATGCGATGCGTACAATTTTGAGCGCTGTTTCAACGAAGATACGCAAACGGGTCATTCTCGAAATTATCGAATAGTTATTGGCGAGCAGAAGGGATATCTAATTGAAATACCGCGAGAGTATCTTCACACAAAGATTATTTGGATAACACCTCTCATTTCCGAAAGACCTGAAACCCCTTACCGCACTCCGAGCATCTCTTTTCAAAGATTTTAAACGTCGGAACTCCTGGAATCCTGCCCAGCCATGCGACAACGTTGGTAAAAGATAGCTTTGATTTCACATTCTCGCTTCCACATTCCGGACACTTCGCTTTTATTCGTGGATCTTGAATAATCATGGCTGGGCCTCCCTTTGCTGAGTGATGTCGTTTCCGCCACCGATCTGAGTTTCGATCAGTCGGGATGAAAGTACATGGTGGATTGGATTATTATCTTGCATATTCATATATGTAGGAAGGAAGCATCATTTCAGCGGACGTAAGATTTCCGCTCCAGTAGGTCACAAAGAGACTAAAAACTGAGAATTTATATTGGCACTGATCAATGTGAGATCACTGGCAGAAAATTGAATTGACCGACCATTTAATAAGTAGAAAAAAGCGGAGCCATTTAAACCAACTCCGCCCTGAATCTTTGCCTGACGTGAATCTATCCCGGGCACTCCCTTTTTCATCCCAACAACAAAAAAGGCAGAGCCATTGCTGCTGGCCCTGCCTTTCAACTTACAGTATGGGAATTTACAATTGGACTTTAAACTTTTTCCTGAACGCAGCAAGTCCAGCCAGACCGGAGCCTAAAAGTAACATAGTGGAGGGCTCGGGGACGCTTGGAGGGTCGGTGACTTGAGCCTGATATAGATTGCCATTACTGTCCTCCGGGGTTAACCACTCGAAATCGCCGACACGGGCAGTATTGCTGCCGAGAGCCGCGAGATAGGTGTCATAATCGCTAACCGCGCCGGGGTCGTTGGAGTTGGGGTCGAGAGTGACTCCGAACTCCACATTCCAGATAGCCGCCTGGAGAGCTATTTGCGCATTGGTATTGGTTTCAGCCCCGACGGCATAATTATCCAGCAACCAGGCTATCTGCCCTGCATTATGAACCGCAGTGCCGCCATCTATGGTGCCGTTATTGGTTACCAGGGTAGAGTAGGTATCAGGCACATATATTTCTGTATAGAGATCAATGCAGTAGAGGTAAGGTAATTGGACTCCGTTCAGGTACGAAGGAAGAATTGACCCTCCACCTTCCGTTGCCGTGATCGGCTTGCCTTCGTACATGTACCCGTCGAGAGTAATGGAATTATAATTGCCGCCAACCTTCAGGGTATCGGCATTCGCCATCGCCGCCATTAAAAAAACAATACTTGCTATTACCAAAACAATTTTTTTCATTTCCTGCTCTCATTTGGGATTCGGGGGGGTGTATAAAAACACTGACGAGGTTGTGACATGATAAACATCTCCGCACGGTAATATCGGCAACACGCACTTGATACTTGAATTTAAAATCCGCTCTGTCCCTTCGCCTGCGGTATTTACAATACATGATCCGAACATCAGAATCCCACCGGAGCCATCAGGGATTTCCGTAAGACAGCCTCCGCTTTAAAGACCACCTCTTACATATATAAATACCTGTTTCAAACCCAAACTCATCCAATAATTCCAATCACATGATCCGGAATAGAAACAAATTTCGCATCCTAAAAAAGGAGGTGATCCGTTGGACATAAGTCATTTCGTCCAGTCCATAGGAGACAAGGCGGGCAAAGTCTTCGGCTTCAATCCGGTGCTCGAAAACATTGTCATGATGAAAGTGGCAATCATTCTCATTTCCATCTCTCTTCTCATTTCTTCCTTGGCCCTTCTGGTATTGGTCATCTCACATTGTCGAAGCAAAAACAGCCTCCCATTCGACTTCGACTCCGTCTCGATTCCTGAAGAACTGAACTCAAAAAGGGGTCGCCCATTGAAAGGCAGCGGTCAAGAGTAAAGTTTCCCCCATTCCGGAACAATTCCTTTTTCTGAGATGGCTCTTTACCGCAAAGCTCCCGAGTGGGGCCCGTGCGGAGCCAA
>JBEKPW010000193.1:0-8523 GCA_049520315.1 Syntrophobacteraceae bacterium | reverse complement strand
CCAATCAACTCAACATCATCTCATGATCGGATCAGGGGCATGACCCGGTTATGGCTGATTATTGGATAATCATTCTTGTGTGCTTTACATGGAGGTACTCTCTCTCTCCTATCCCCCCTGTAAATACAGGGCAAATGCAGGGGCTGATCGCGCAACACACCGATTTAATTGACGGTTTTGGATTAGATTCTCTGCCATAACAGGTGATAACAGGAGCGTGAATAGTGAATAGTGAATAGTGAATAGTGAATAGTGAATAGTGAATGGTGAAAAACAAAGCGCCTTCCTTCAAGGGATGAAAGCCACGATTCGTGAATGGTGAGTCGTGAATAATGAAAAATACCTTTAGCGTCATTTCGTCAGCTACTCCTCGGTTTCGCCCTTTCTTCCAAAGCGCTGATACGCTGTTCGAGTTCGACCACCTCCAGCGACTTGCGGATGCCTTCGGGCGGGCTGTTTCCATCCCGGATCAATTGTAAGAGTGTGTCATCATTAATCTTTTTCTTTGCCATGGAAACATCCTGGAAACATCGTGGGAATTTTTTGTTTACTGCCGTCATAGCCCGTAAGCCCCAAAATGAGCACCACAAACATTTTCCACTCGACGACGCGGCCCGCGAAACGCGCTTGAGAAGTTTGGCCGGAAGTCCGGGGAAGGAGGGCGAAAGCCGAAGAAAGCGGCTTGCCCTCTCGATTAGCTGCCCCCAGCCGATACCCTCAATCCTTTTCTGTGCCATGGAAACATATGGAAACATATGGAAACACCTTGGAAACATATGGGAAACTTTTGGGAGACTGTTTCCATCAACTCAGGACTGAGTGCTGAGGACTCAGGACTGAGTGCTGAGGACTGAGTGGAAACCCGCAACCCGATATCCTGTTTAATCCGACGATATTATACCGCGGGATGATTTGGACCTGCCAAACGGCAACGGCTTCGCAGTGAACAGTGAACAGTGAACAGTGACCAGTGAGCAGTGAACAGTGAGCAGTGAGCAGTGAACAGTGAGCAGTGAATAGTGAGAAACCAAATGCCTGAATCCCTCAATCCATCAATTCGTTCTAATTATTTTATCAGCAAATATTCTGCTCTGCAAAACGGCAACCAGAAGCGGCAATAGATGTGGCAATAGAAGCGGCAACCAGAAGAGGAAAAAAGAAAAAAAGCAGGTGAGTAGGCGAATAGGCAAATGGGTGAATGGGACAAAAGCAGATGAAACTGAGGAGCGGGGAAGCAGTCGAAGTTTGGCGTCGCTAACTCAGGACTGAGTGCTGAGGACCGCCGGTCCGGCGCTGGGCAATCTGGTCGTACTGTTGCTCCGAGTAGTACGCGCCACTGAACCCTCACTGCTTTGCGGGTTCGCGGTTAACGTTCTGGAAGCGCGTGAAATGCTTCAGGTTCGCGGCTGATCTTTTGTGAGGCCGCAGGACTGAGTGGAAACCCGCAACCCGCTACCCTGTCTAATCCGAGGAGACCGCTCTTACGAAGGCAATTTCATGGGCAAGGGCTGCATTTTGAGATTAAAAAATGGTCGATTATGGCCACTCTTTCCCTGAGCAGCAATGATTTTGCAAGGTCCGACCGCGAATGCTAGGCCCCGAATGCTCAAGCAGGGGCTTGATCGGATCTTCACGTCTGCCCTCTGCCGCTTCTCAGTTAAGGTTCCATAAGCAAATCATATCTTGAAAAATCACAAAGTTACGATGTTGGCAAGATCCATTGAGGAATACTATTTCATCGTTTTTTCTCTTTTTTGCTCAGACCCCATAAAAAAGTGGGGCGCAGTTGGTCCCCTGAATCATTTGGTGTCAGAACCATCGTTAAGCACGAAAACTTCCTGCGCATTGATATGATGGATTCTTAGACTTAAATGCCGCTTCAGTTTCAGTGCGAATTCCCGGCCTTGGGATCGTATAAGAATAGTGCGTGCGCTTTTCGCATGCTGCAAACAACGGCAATTTCGCTTACATGAGATTACGGACCGGAGAGGGGGAGGCTCTGAGGTGGGCAACTGGTTTTGTCACCGCCTCCCCGCGTCACCTCGTCATTTCTAATTGATACCTTCTTGCCCGCAGAGGAGAACCCGATGAACCTTGACATTGACCGGCTAGATTTCTTGAAAGTTGCCGGAATCGGCAGTGCCCTGCTGGCCTCCGGCCTTTGGAAGAATTCGGTCATTGCCGAGGCCGATGATTTCGTCTTCCTGCAGATCTCGGATAATCACTAGGGTTTTAACATGGAAAAGGTCAATCTGGATTTCGCCGGCGCCTTGAAAAAGGAGATTGACTCTATCAACGGGCTTAAGCACCAGCGGCTGCCGCTTATTTATTCGTGCTTGTGGCGAGAGCCCTTCGCAAGCCCGCCATCGGCATGGTTGACAGCACCCGCGAATCGTGAATAGCGAAAACCTGTTGTCACAAGTCACTATTCACGGGTAGGAGTTTATTCTGCATATTTCGAACAGGTAACTTGTCAATTATTGAGAACCCCCGAATTTTTGTACTCTAAATTCACAGTAGCGGTTGCTTTGCTATTCGAATCACTGTCCCTGATTGACGATATTCAAGCGCTGTCTTATCTTCGCAAAAGCTTTATTCTAATTGGGAACGGCCGCTCCGCCCCAAGCAGTCGTATTTTCGGATGGAACGAAATAAGCGATTAAGGCCAAAAAAAACACCCGATGCACATTTCTTCATGGATTCGTTTTTTTGTTGGTCACCTCGCCCATGCAATCTTTGATCGGTCGCACGGCCTGTGCGTTGTGAACCGCATTGCAACTGGCAATCATATCCACCCGTAAATGGGTGGAATACGGCTGCCAGGAGATTCTGTCGCCCCGAAATCGGTATGGTTTATCGATAATCCTCGATTGATGGATCTTTTTCACATTTAGTCCATAAAGATGCTGCAACTCCACCCACAAGAGCGAGTGTTTGAGGGAAAAGCTGCAAGGAGAGGTGCGCGCGATAGAGAGCAGGAGGACGGAGAGCATTGCAGTCGGAACCAGGATATTCTGGAGGGAGCTAAAGACGAACTCCAAACAGGGCGAAAGGGCGAAACATATCCAGAGGAAGAGAGAATGCTGCCTGCGAGAGGACAAGTCGCTTATCATTGCCACCGTAATTTTGCGGGTGAAAATGGTGTTAAGCACTCACAATATGGCCCTATGGGAACCTTGAGAAGAGAATCCGACAGGATAGTTTGGTTACGACCCGATAACCCGAAGATAGGAGGGGGTAAGTTATGAAAGGTAAAACGGTGTTCTTCCTTTCGGCCATACTTTTTTGTTTAGCGGCAACATTCATAGGTTACGGTAACAACGAAGCCGCAGCAGCCCAATGTACTGGCGGAACATTACCCCCCGGTGGCGGCGAGGATCTTTTGGTGACCGGCCCGTGTACCGTGGGCGCAGGCATCTCTCGATACGGTAACGTGAACATCATAGCGGGCGGCACCCTGACGTTCACGGAAAGCGCAAACGCCCAGACACACTTCTGGGCAAAGTCAATCCTGGTGGAAAATAACGGGAGCTTGATCGCTGGCACTCCAGCGGCGCCCATAGGCACCCTTAACGGGACCTTGACTATACACCTTTATGGCGGGGATGCCGATAAGGCAGGCATCCAATGCCAGTCCCCCATTGTCGGCGGTGCACCATGTGGCATTCCTGCAGCTATCTGGAACCAGAACCCTCCTCCCACCAGTACTTCCTGCACGAAGGTAGTCCTCCCAGGTGGAGTCAGCGATTGTTTCTACCCATATATGCCGCCGGATAATATAGCGGGTGAAACGGGCATGTTCGGTCGTAAGGTGTTGGCGGTATCCTATGGCGGGACACTGCAGTTGTTCGGCCAGAAAGGCGCTACTTATACGGCAGGCGTTCAAAACTGGGACTCCGGCAAGAGCTGGGTTCGCCTTCGGAACCATAATTCGAGGCCCGGCGAAAACGTCCTTAACCTGGATCGTGCCGTTGACTGGAAACCGGGGGACCGGGTGGTAGTTACCACAACGGACTATCTGCCGGGCCATTCGGAAGAGTTTCAGATCATAAGCGTAGATCCGACCGCCGATCGGATCACGATCGGAAAGATTGATTCAGCAACGAATCGGCTTCCTGCCGCCTGTTCGAGCGCCAATCCTCCTGAGACGTGCAAGACGCATTATGCACACAATGGCGACCTGTATCTCCTGGAAAACCTGCCGGACCGTCTGAATATAGATGGAGCGATCAGGAACGGCGGGATGGATAACGGGGCGGCTGCCGCCGAGACCAGGGCTGCCGTCGCCCTTCTGACGCGCAGCATCCGCATTGTATCCGGCGGGGACTCGATTCCGACGACACAAGCCGGAATGACATGCGACTACAACTGCTTCCCCGTGTCAGACGGCTTCTATGGCGGCCATACGATAGTCCTCGAGGGTTTCAATGCTTACCAGGTACAGGGGGTTGAGTTCTATCAACTGGGCCAGGGGGGAAGGAAGGCGCGCTATCCGGTCCACTTCCACCTGGCGCGCAAAACACCGGCTACCACGTTTGTGGAAGATTGCTCCGTCCACGACTCGATGACCCGTTGGTACACCCTTCACGGGACCCAGGGCGTAACGCTGGCTCGCAACGTCGGCTACCTGTCCATCGGACATGGCTATTATCTTGAGGACGGTACCGAGACGGACAACAACTTTTATTCGAACATCGGGATCTTCGCCCGTGCGGCAATCAGCAACACCCAGAATCCCCGCGAGGTGCCGGGCATCCTGGCGGGAGGCAGCAAAACAAGCGCAAACCCGCCCTTCAATTCTGATTTTGCCAATCCTACCGTATTCTGGATCATGAACGGCTGGAACGATTTTCAGTATAACATGGCTGTGGGCGCCAATGCATGCGGCGCCTGTTACTGGCTCTTGCCGGGTCTGATCAGCACGCATTCACGCAACATGGCGTGGGAATCGTACGCCTCAATTCAAAAGATCATACCTGGGGGAGCCCCGCTAAAGAACTTCGTAGGGAACTACTGCTCCTCGGCACAGTTGTCATTCAATACCGTCCAAGCGACCGATGCCTGTAACGGTCTTGCCGAGCTGGGTCGGATAAACAACTCGCTCGCCCCCCCCACCTCGAATCTGGACTATTATCCCCAGGTGAGCGGGCTGCGCCAACCCACCCTGTGCACGGGAACCTGTTCCAATAATCTGGGGCAACCGTGCACGACCGACAGTCAATGCAACCCCCCGCCCCCGGCAACTCCAAAAAATACCTGCACGTCGAATTGCACTCAAACGCCGCCGTGCGGCGTGCAAAACCCCGGGGCACCTTTCGATACCCGCGACTTCTGCCCGGTAACGGTTCTCGATCGCTACACGTCTTCCTTCCACTGGCCTGAGAAGAATTTTGCTGCAATCTGGCTGCGCGGCAAATGGATGCTGCTCAGCAACAGCGTGCTCTCCGACTCACAAAACGGGGGGCTCGGTCTGGTCACCGGCGGTGATTATACGTTGTCGAGTGTCATCCCCGGAAACTGGCAGACTGCTATACGGAGTGTTTTTATTGGGAATACCCAGAAGGCGGAGGATAATCCCCTTGCATCGAACGCTGGACCCTTTAACCCTCTTGTAAGCACGGACAAGAAAATCAAAGGGCTCTCCTGCGACAACACCGTGAACAGATCCCTCTTCTGTCTTTCGAAAGGAGAGGGGATCACCATGCCGATTTCTAATTTTTCGATGCAGCAGAGGCTGTTCAACGTCTATGACGGACCGAACTATCAGGACTCAAATGCCTATCTCGACATCACCAAAACTAAGCTGGAATCGCAGTGCACACCGGATAATTGCCCCGCTGTCACTGGCTGGATGTACACGGCAGCCCAAGGTATCCCCATCGATCAGGAAAGCGGGCCAACCCGGTCAGAGCGGAACTGTATTCTCCCGAACGCAGCCATTGGCTGGAAACAGCCCAACGGGTTTTACTACCCTCCCGCCTTTCATTCGAAGAACCTATACTTCGATAATGTCGATATCCGCCATCTCGTCATTGAACCGCTGTGGAAACCGGGTACGTTTGAATCGGACCTGACGCAGGTCAAAGAGAACTATTGTACCTATGACCCCACTCTTACCACCCCCACAACGAAGAATCAGACATTTACCGGGTTCACCGGCGTCGACCGTCAGACGGTGCTCAACGACGACGATGGCTCTCTCACCGGCTTGCTCAGTCCCGCCACACCCGCCGCAGGAGAAACCATATCGGTCAATTTGGATCCTTTCTTCACTGCCCCGGTCGAAGCGCCCGAGTGCGCCTCTTTTGACCTTAGAACAAATGGTGGAAATGCAACCGGCGGGACCGCCAATACCAGTCCATACCAATATGTATCGACTGTCGTCTATCCGGCCTGCGTGGTGGAAAAAAACTGCGGCGGGCATTGCTCGCTGTTTAATGAATCCTGCGCGAGGGACGGGGATTGCCCCGTGCACCAAAACAGCCCTGTTCAGACGTGCCTCAATTCGACATGGGGCGAAGCTTGCTCAGACCCGAGCTGCTATGGCGTGCCCTTGTCCCGGCAAATGGTTACGACGCCCGCGGATAACAACCGTACCATTCCCATGATGGGGATGGGCTTTTCTCAGCGCAGCATGCTTACTGCAAACAATGGTACGTACTACATGGATACGACCGTGAGCGCAACAACGCAAAAGAAGGGCCTCGCTGGCCCCGTCCCGATAACCTCACTCAATGTCTTCCAGCCGGGAGCCAGCTATTATGTCTTTTTCGTATACCCCAATGAGCTGATCAAACAGAAGTATCAGATATATATCGGAAGCGGAATTACCGACTTCGATACGAATATGAGCAAATACATAACACCGGTGCGCGTTGATATCCGCAACGACGCCCTCAAGTTCGTGGAAGGCGTCACTTGGAATGGGTTGACGGCAACAATCAATGGAGGTGTGGTAACCGTTAGCACCGACTTCTCCGAGTTCAAGACCGATTTTGACGCAACCGCTGCGGATTACTGCAGGCCCAAGGAATTCTGTCAATTGGTCGGCGGGACGTGTCAAACCTCTTTGGACCCGAGCGATCCTCTGCACGATGTATCGCAGCAAATTTGCGCCAACATAGCCGGAAAGGACATCGATTGTCCCCTGTTTCAGTTTCCGGGACCGACGGGGATGTTGCCCGGTTGCATTGGATTCAAGATAACGCTTGGCGATAGCACGCAGTTCGGGGCCTACGACGTGAACCGCAGGCCTGTCCCATGCTGCTTTCCGCAGACGCCATGGAATGTAACGCTGAGCCCACAGAATGCTGAGATAGCAACCGATTGCAGTAACACGGTTATCCCTGACCCTCAGTTCTGTAATCCAGCTTGCTCTCAGTAGACTATGGCTCCGGGGTGATGCCGGGATAGGTGCGGTTGAAAACCTTCTTGCTGCCGCTGCAGGAGAGCATGAAGAGCACACAAAACTCTATCCCTCCTTTGCCGCCATTGCCAAAGAGGAAGGTTTTCCTGAAATTGCCGCGATATGGGGTTTTATTTCGGTGGCCGAAAAACAGCATGAGAAACGCTACCGCGACCTGTTGTCAAATTTGGAGAGCGGAAGGGTGTTCAAGCGCGACGAAGAGGTAATCTGGCGCTACCGCAACTGCGGCTATCTGCATTCGGGTAAATAAGCACCCGGTGTGAGTCCCGCTTGTGCCCATCCGCAGGCGGATTTAGAATTGCTGGTGGAGAACTGGTAAAGCGGTTTGCACGCAGTGGTACTTTCACGCGACTGTGATTGAGGGAAGTACCACTTATTTTTCTAAAACAGGGCTGTTGTCGGTCTTACTATTTTCCGGGATGGAGGAGGGGTTTTGTCAAAGTTAGGGTTCCTCTCCTGAAGCTTGAAAAAATGGGGCGCGTAAAAACGTAACCTTCCAGAATCATACATTTATTTTCTGCGAGGTTAACAAGTTGGCAAGATCCTTTGAATAGCTACACTCGTAGATGATTCTAGCTTGACGCCCCTGCTTCATTACCATTTCCTGACCGCGTAAGGGATTTTGAAGTATAAGGGAATAAGGTGGTGATCTATACCCATATCCCTCAACGGGACCCGCAGGCCTAAACAGCCCGCTGGACGACTTTGAGGTGATGAGGGAAGATTATTATGCCGATCCGCATAAGACACCACGATTAGCGGTGAGGTAGAGTGAAACCAACGAAGGAACAAGGACTTAGGGCGTATTGGCTACCTGTACGCTCGCATGTTATACGGGCAGGAATCTGAAAATCTGCATCTTATGCGGATCAGTCGAAACATTATTAAATTGCTATGACCCAAGACGAATTCATCGCCACTTCAAAAAGACACCAAAATCCCCCCTGCCCCACATCGCTCCGCGATGAGTGAACAGTGAGCCATAATGGGTGACTGTAAAAAAGTGATCTGCCCCTTTTAAACGTGGGTTAATCTGGAAGCAATACACAACCAGAACAGAGCCACAAAAAAGGCGGCAGATCATGGAAAAGTGTATC
>JBEKPW010000192.1:0-9375 GCA_049520315.1 Syntrophobacteraceae bacterium | reverse complement strand
ATCCTCAAATGGTTAGATGAGATCAACGAGTCACCCGTTATTTTTCGATGGAAATACGGACTTGATACCATTTCAGTAGCATGACTTATTGCTATGTTATTTAGGAATCGACCTACTAGTTTGATGTTAGCTTCGTGAGTCCCCGATGCAGAAACGTCCTATATCCAAGGTTTTCTTTTCAAATCTCGTTCCCGAAGAAAAATGACTGGGCGTCACTTAAATCGGCACGTTAACATTCACCACCCATTACTCACGCTGAGCAGCCTAAGGAGTTATTCGCTAATTTATTCAAAGCTACCGTCCTTTTGTCGTATATTCGAACGCTCGGCTTCGGCTCGTCCGGCCAACCATGCATCCTGTTCCCGTGCCCAGGCGGCAACCTGCGGGTCGGGATCTGATAGGAATGCCTTTGGGAGGGATCGGCGGTTTTCCAACATGCCGGCCAATGACCCACTCCAGCTTTTAGGCAGAAAATGAGAGGCAAAAACCGTGAGCACGTCGAGTCGAATAGGTGCTGCTTCGAGAAGTTGGAATGCTATTGGCTTCCAGACAGCCTCTGATTTTTCATCGCCTCCGATGAATGGGATGATCGTTGATGCGATCAGAGGGAAGCGACTCATCGGGTCAACTTGAGCCCAGGTCAACAAAGTATCTATCTGTACGGCCTCAGTGAGACTATCCTTATCCAAATCCATATATTGGTTGAGCAGGCGTCTGGTAATTCCAGGTTGGCCTAAAAACTCATCGAGAGCTACTACTGGGTGCCAACGGAACAAGCTTTTCAGAACTTCGCGATAATTGTACACATAGGCCTTGTATTCGTTAAAAGCAGCCGCAAGTCGGCGGCAAAGCTTTCTCGCATCTTCCTCTGCCCCCTCACGAAAACAGGCAGCGACAATCTCTCCCAGCTCATAGTCGACCTGTTGGGTCGAGTGTTCAAATCTATAACCGAGCACAAGCTCGCGTCCGCACCTTATAATCTCATCGTCAATCGGAGGACCAGAATCAACTGCTGAGTGAATCCTCATGGCGAGAATATCGACCGCTACGTTGTAACCTTTCGGAAGCGACGAAATACCAAGAATAAGATTCCGAAGCGTGCTGGTCGGGATTGGATCAGTCGCACGCCCGAATGTAAGATACTGATAAGTCAAACTTGGCGCTATGCCGAGTTGAACAGCCGATTCCAACCTTGACGCTCCCTGTTCATCGATTTTGACCGACGTTTGGAGAATTGGGAACCACGGTCCAAGGACTTTACTATTAATCGAAGCATCCAATATCTGCGCTGTGATCTGTGGGTCACGCTCGACTGCCGAATTAAGGAAACCTCTCAGTACTTGGACGTTTCGTTCATCTTCAGGCGTGGCTGCAAATGCATCAATCAATTGGCTCCATATGCCAGGAAGTTCATCGGCGCCCGTTGCAAGGCCACGACCGAAATACCAATGACGTCCTGATTTCCCACGAACAAGGTCCGGAATGAGTGCAGCCAAGATCTCGGAATTACTAGCCAGTTCACAGCCAAGCCTTTCTGTAATCTCATTTGTTCGCTCAAAACCTGCTATAATGCGTTTACTCTCCGTACCGAGCTCGCAATCAATGATGCCAACTGGATCGTAGCTTTTTGATAAGACATACGCGCGTGCTTTCTGCAGAAGGCCATTGGGACGGAGAAACTCTTCGAACAAACGGAGTCGGGCCTGGTACTCCGGCATCATGCCATCGAGGCCAGAATGAATTGTCTTGCAAATCTCGACCCAGCCCTCCATCCAAAAGCCCTGTTCGGCTATTGAGCGGAACGCAGCTTCGAGTTCGTTATTTGCCCCAGTTCTCGTCCAGAGATCCCTGAATTTGGACGCCAATATGGACCTGGCATTGGCTGCAAGAGTGGAACCCGAAAGTGCCACGCGGCTTGCAACGTCGATGGCTGCTCTGTACCAAGCGGTAACCTCCTCAGAAGAAGACGGATGCCAACCATAGTCACGAGGGCGTGCTCCGAAATCGAACCGTAACGAAGAACTGAAGTAAGTTTCAAGAAGGGCATCGACTGCATCGAGTCCGCATGCCTGAACGGCGGGGTCTTCGCTTGCAAGAAGCGTCTCGATTACCTCCAATCGTTGGCCAATTGGGGCATGGGTGCCGGACAAATAAAGCTGGAACAAATTCTTAAAAGTGCTGTGGGCGTTATTTCTATTATCCCCTTCTGCGATTTTAAAACGGGCCAATAAAAGCGTTGCCCGCTTGAAAAGGGCTGGGGCGTAGGCAATGGAGAACAATAGCGAAATCCACGTGCTCCGTCCTGAACTTGATACACTTACGAAATTATCCCCCTCCTCGCTTGCTGAGGTACGTTCCAAGGTCTCCAGAACCATCTCGGGCGTCACCGGGGCAACATGCTCCAACAGGGTTCTACCGACCTGGTTTAATTGAGCTAGGTTGGACAGGCAGCCCCCCGGCGACAGCCAACTGCGCACTATTCTCTGAGCGGATTCAGAATCATGGAGGTACCCGAGCCTTCGCGAGAATGACTTCAGTAGGCGCTCGGTCGTCCCCATGAAAAAGTCGGCGGTATTTGTCGGGGGCATCCTATCAAGTGCCCAATTTGCAAGAGTATTCGCAAGCGCCTGGGGCAACACAGCTCTCCAAGGGCCACGGCATTGAACCAACCCACGCGAGCGCAGTTCTCCGATACAGCGGTAAAGTTGATTTAACCGATAATTCAGCCAGTTTTGCCAGAAACGGCAGCTCAGTGGCATCACCCCCTTCTCCGTTAAAAGAGTAAACCAGCGAGCAAATTTCGGCTGCCTTTAGAAGTCCTTCGTCCTGTGCTCTGCGCTGGTGGAACAGCCGTTCAAAAAGCTCTCGATCTGTAAGATTGGCGATACTATCGCCTCGGCTAACCGTATGGGCGAGAGCTAATGCTACGCGCGCGTTACCTTCGGAGAATTCCGCGATGCGCCGGCGGTTAAGTTGAGATATTTGTGGACGAAGGCTTTCCAAAAGGTGCTCGATTACACTATCCGATGCTGGTTCATGACGGAAGACCTCTGTCCCCTCTGGATCGTCGTCCCCAACATCATATTCCATGGTGATCAAGCTCAGAGCGCTTTCAGCATCAGTGCATACCTTCATGAGTGCGCTATGTGTCGCAGGGGGGCAGTTGTCAACAACCACAATCGCTCTTTGCCTGTTTTGAATGAGATTACGCACCAGATCCCTCGGAGAAGGTTCCGGCTCGTCAGCCAGATCACAGTATACGGGTAGCGCTGGGTCGAGAGGTTGCCCCCCAACACGCTCATCAAAGAGGGCTTGTACCAGTCGTGTCTTTCCCATTCCCGAAAGACCTATTAGGCGAACTGCACCTTTCGGATGAGCCAAAACGCCGCGGATTCGCTCAAGCCCATCCACGACCCCTATTGGGCCTTCAGCCTTAGTCCTCCAATCCTGAATCCTGCTTTTCGTGTCGAGAATATATTCGGCATCGACTTTTTCTTGCGGATTAGCCCAATTTGCATAGGGGCGCCAGCCTCTAATTGGTTTATCGATCTTTTCTCTAACCCATACAACCAAGCCGGGGTGATCCCGGACCCATGAGGCGAGCCGATCTCGGTCATAAAATTCCAATTCCAGATTTTCTGAGTTTTGAACGTCTGCAACTGCTTCACGCATCGTGTTGCGCCGCCGCTGTAGCGCGGAGTACGAGGTTGAACCTTTGGAACTAATGATGATGTAAGCACCTGATGCCTCAGCCAGACCCTGAATGTCGGGTCGAATAGTCCCTTTCGGGCGCATTTCAGCAAGAATAGCCTTGCGGGACATGTCCGGAACCTTCACCTGAAAACCAGTTACAGGCCGTGGAATAAATCCGCTTATGCTTGCTGATGCAGGCAACTCGACTCGAACGTCCAGACCTCCGTCTGGAGCATTCTGATCACCGCCCGCGATAACGGCGGAACGGGGCAGACCAACCCGCCTGAGTTCCGCCTCGCATAGTCGAACGACGAGACTGCGCAGATCGGTGTCATTTAGTTCGGCAATGTGTGATCCATTGATCTCAAACATGGGCATCTCAATTTAAAAACAACCGGGACAATTCGACTATCCGTGAATTCCAGCATGTGCATTCGTATTGGAAGATAGTCGGAATATTTGTCCGTGAGAACAGCTGTTCCTCCATAATGAATCAGCTAAACTTTCTGTGGGCAGCCAAGTCATATTCCGGAGACGGATTTTCATTATAACCCAAAGCCCGCAAAACCATTCGATTTCCCAATTGAACATGCAAGTGAGATGTCCATCGGATTTTTCGGTTAGTATTTTTTCAGCTCTCCAAGCCCAACGGCGATTAAAGCCCTTGAGGTCGGAATAGTTACCGAATGGCATCTCAACTTAATTCCTTTTCATCTGCCGGGTGGGCAATTCTCAGGCTCTGAATGAGGCCGTTGAACCTGGGGAGGTGATTGACAATGTGTTTCCGCATTGATGGCGCCTTAATGAGTTCCTCGATATCTTCGGGCCTGGCTGCTTTATAGCCAAACAAAATCCAGATTAGTTCCACCGTATAATCCGCAGTTAGTTTCAACAGAGAGCGTCGGATCGATTTTATCTCAGTTCCATCGCAGGGATTCCACTTTACCCCATGTCTTACAAGAAGATGCAGCATTTTCATTTTGTCTCGTGCACTGGAAGAATCGATATTCTTTTCGACTCTGCGGTGTCTCCAATCGTCCCACCAATCAAACCGCCAGCTCATCCCGGAGACTAACGAACCGATCAGATCTGAGCCGCCATCCTGAAGATCACTGGGGTTGAAACCCTTTTCCAGCAGTAGACGTAAAATTTCGTCACTATCCGGATAACAGGCTTCTCTCAAAAGCCTTGGTGAATCTGGATGATTTGGGTCAAGTACTATTTTCTTCAACTTAAAAATCTCAGCATGGCCCTTGAAAGCAGCCCAATGAAGCGCATTGTAATCTTCTTCAGGATCAGGCTCTTCGCCTATATCTTTGGGTCCTCGGGCTAGAGGATCGGCTCCCGCCCACAGCAGAAGAGAAACCCACTTGAGATTTCCCTCATAGCAATGGTGCCTGAGAGCGATATTGATCTGTTCTTGAAAACTTGGAAAGCGATCCTTGTATCGTTTGAAGAATCCAAGGGCCGTCCTAACTTTCCAGATCAAGGCGATAGCAAGTGGATAGCCTGTTTCGACATCGGCTCCCCGTTCGAGAAAATATTCGAATATTGCAGGCTGCCAGGAATCAAATACGGTATCCATTCTGACAGAGTGGATGTCTGCACCATTTTCAACCAGCAATTGGATCAGGTCAAACCTCCGCACCGAAACGGCATGATGTAAGGCAGAGAAACCTTCTTCATCGATTTGCGCACCACCTTCGACAAGAACCTGGACGAGGCTGTGAAATCCTTTCTCCATCGCAATTTTTAGCGGGCTTCTCCTTCGGGCGCGTTTCTCCCGCTCAAGAGGTAAATTTACCGGTTTTCCGGAAGCTATCCATTCTTGAACATCAAAGAGCCGACCAGCCTTGCAGAATTCGACCAGAGGTTTGATCTCCCCATAGGAAGTGGCTTGCCTCATGGTCCACCGTGCCACTCGTCATTGGGAGCCGTTTCTTTATTCTGTCGGGCAGCGATTGCGATCAATCCTTTAATAAAACTTGTCAAACAGTCTTCCAGCCTTTGAGTCTCGGTATCCCTCCAGTTCTTTCGGGAATTTGTCGAGGAAGGCGGATATATCGTTAGGCAGAGATTTCCAGTGGGAATCCGGTTTTCACTGAAAAGGCTGTGGCCGAATCGGTAGTATCCGTCCAAGGCGAGTTCCTGCGGCTCCAGGTACTTCCGTTTCAACTCTTCGGTAATCCCGAACCGAATATCGGCGCCTTCTACGTGGGTTGATGTTCCTGTTTTCGAGACCGAGACTTTATGGCCGAGTTTTTCCAGCGCTTTAATGATTGAGTTCGTAATGGACAATGCCCGGTCGAGGCTGCCGGGCGATACCTTTAAATCCAGGCAGACCAGGTGCGGCGATTCCAAGATAGCGTCTTTGTTCGGATTGCAGGCTTGCAATATTGCCCGAGTTTGCTCAATGAGGGGATGTGGAATCTTTGATTGGATGCTTTCGGCCAATTGTTTTTCGATCTCCTTAATTTGCATTCGGTTTTCTGTTCGCCGAGGCAGATTCCTCTGCATTGGATTTCCATGCATTGGGTTTCGATAAATCGTAATCGTTATGTCGAGCGGAAATCCCTTGGGCAGAGCAGTCTTTTCTGGATTCTGTCCAGCTTGCTTTCTGGCCCAATAACTGCGCGGGGGTACTGGAATATTGAGCCTTCGGCATTTCTTCTTCAGCCCCACATCTGATAAGCCAAATCCGTCCGCCAGCTTGATCATGGGCTCGGACCAGACCAACTCGTAGAGCGCTTTTCGAGTGAGCGTAACTTGGTTGTCGTTCATAATGGAGAACTTTCCATACGGATTGCATTATACTCGATCCGTATTTCGAAACGTTAAAACGTATCTTACAGGTCGCCATGGCTGGATCAGAAGGGTCAGCGCTGCACGCTCCCTCTTTTACGCATTCGTCCACATGGATAACTCAGGGAGGAATGTCGTCGATATTTCAACCGGAACTGGCTTTATGCTCGGGGAAATGCATTGGGTGAAATCACAGATTCATTTCAAAAAAAGAAGGAAAAACTGGAACCTTCGCGGCGTGCAGGCGAATTGTTCCGGGGTATCTAAATGAGACACCCAACGAGGTGCAGGGTACCTGAGATACGGACAACCGTTCGACTCGCCTGATAAGGCGCAGGTTTGGATTTGGCTTTTACGGTCATCATCAGGTTCGATCACCTTTCAGGGGTCACCCATTAAAAGGTCTGAAATTCGCTTGGCAATCGATGCAGAAAGGCTTGCCGCCAAATTTGGCCTTATTTTGCCAGCAGGATTTGGCGACATTATCTGGTATTGGTTTTTTGCACTTGTTGCAGAAATACTTCGAGTAGTTCAGGAGATTCGCCTTGCCATATTCTTCGCTTGGTTCCACCGGTAATTTCGGAGAACCCGGCACAGCCAGACCGAATTTTGCTCTGAAATCTATCTTAATGGGTTTATGGAAGGATACCAGTTTCCTCGCAAGCGCCTCAATGGACGAAAAGGAAGACATCTTGCTAACGGAGGTCAGGTCTTTGATCAGATCGGCTTTGTCGATATCCTTATTTATTTTCGTTCTCAGGGTATCAGCCTTGATGACCATTCTGGTGTCAAACATCTTGTCGGCTGGTCTCGTGATGATACATTTGGGTGAAATCAATACCAAGTTCTTGAATTTTGGCCTTATAGTGAATCCCATCCGTTTTGGAAGGATGTCATGATTCTTGATGAAATTATCCAGAAAGTGGATGTGTCTCTCGTTTTGTTCGATCGGAGAAGGAATACCGTATGCCCGATTTCCGTTGTAGGCCTGAAATTCTCCCTCCTGACTGATTTTGAGTCCGTATGAGTAGTTCTTCGACTCAAGAACGTAGATATCGAAAAGGCGGTTGATCATAATATGATCGATTTGCGCCACCTGATCGTTGTGCTCGAGTCTCAAATCGTGAATGACCGCCCAATTTTTGGACCGCTCGTAGTAGAAATCAATGTAGTAGGCCGAGTCTTTCTCACCGTGAGATCCTTCTTTCACCGCCTTAAGCTCTCTCGCAATCAAAAACCGCTGATTGGAAGTGAGATCACTTTCTAAAAGCGAAGAAAGTTCCTCAATCTCTTCCTGTCGCGAATCCATCCTTTTTATGATCATTGATCGCTCCTGAAGAAATTGTCGTGGTGAGTGAACACTGGCAGCCCTGGCGATGAGACCATTGTTTTAGGCCTCGTCTACAATAGGTAGCAGTAGGTGCAATAAGCACACCTCAACCATTAAGGATTATCGGCATGAGCAAGATTTTACTTGATTGCATTGCCGGCAACGATCCGCTCATGCTTCCCCTGCGCTTCCCTGGACGGCATCGTTGGCCACAGAATTAGTATCGGACAATATTACTCGGACTATGTCCCTCTGATATACTATCAGAAGGTTATATTCTTCTGATGAGTTCCCTGCCCCCTCAATCCTCACTGGTTCTATGCCCAGCAGCTTCGCCTGCTATTTCAATAACCCGTACTTGACGATCATCTCCTCGAGAAGTCCAAGACCCCCGCTGTGGACATTTTGACGTTGACCTGGATTGGGGCACAGGCCTCGGCGCATAGCCCCAAGTGCGTGGAGAGCATCCTGCACGTGCCCCTCCTAAAATTGATCGTGGTCTACTATAGTTCTTTTCTCAGACCCAGGCAGGCGACCGTGAGCGGAAAAGTCTCCCAGCGATTTTATCGCCTTCCCGCCACAAGCCGACCTTATCTGCCGCCATCCCCCCTCGCTATGTTTTGTTTTTGCAGGCATGCCGCCGTAACTTTATATGGGCAATTCGGAATATGCGGGGTTAGCCATAAACGATGAGCCTACTGGAGGGAAATCGAATCTTGTTATGATTTGAAAATATTGAACTTTTGAGTGGGCTGGTTTCTTAACAACGAGGAGAGATACGGGAACTTTCTCGTTTTTACGTAGAGGAAGTTTAGCAAATATAGTTGACATCGGTAATCCCCTCGAACCAGCCGTCCCTGAGCCGGAGGCGGAAAGATGCACCCATCCTTTCGCCCTTCAGACATGATTCTTTCAATACGACTGATGCTTCAAACTGATCCTGTGCCTCATTTCTCGTGGCTGGAGAGGGTTGATGCCCCCGTTATCCTTTACATGATGAAATTATAGTCGAGGCCAGAGATGCCATAACGGATCATGTGATGGCGATTGTGAAGAAGGCAATGGAGGACGCATTATGCATACTGAGCAAAGTAAACCCTATTCGCTGGCCCCCGCAAAGATCTTTTCGCGAAAATGCGAATTTTCATAACGAGAATATCAAGACCAGGTTCGACGACTTCGGAGCGGGGTGAGAAGATGACGCCGCATCGCGGAACAGGCTGCCGCCCTAGAAGTTCTCCGGTTCAACGGATCATCGACAGAGCCTTGAGAAAGAAATTAGCATCGCCGAAATTCCCGGACTTGAGCGCCATAAGAAGGGGGCCTCCGGAAAAATCGAGGGTTTCGACTATCGGCACTCCGGGGGCGATCTCTTCACGGATAAGGAAAGCTGGAATTTTCAGCCTGTCCACGGTGGCGCCGGATGTTTCGCCACCGGCAAGGATCAGGCGACGCACACCGCGAGCGACCAGCCCCTCGGCTATGGTTGCAAGGGCCTCCTCGATCAGATGGTCGATTTGCTCTCCCGCGTGCCGTTCCTTGATCTGCTG
>JBEKPW010000191.1:0-8568 GCA_049520315.1 Syntrophobacteraceae bacterium | reverse complement strand
GGGTCTACTGGAACCTCATGATGAAGGGGCTCGAGTTGCCGCTCGAGGCGCAGTTCAACATTGCGGGCAAGATAAGAAAGGTAGCCGCATAGCCTGGAGGAACCGGTCATGAATGACGAAAGCTTGATTCTTCAACAACTCGATCACATGGGCAAGGAAATCTCTTCTATATCCGATTCCGCCAGATCGCTGCAAGAACTCCGAGAAGAGATCACGCCAAGGGTAAATGAATTGGTCGCGGTTTTGATCAAGGAACTGGCCGAAGTGGAGGCGGATTGCACGCTTGAAGATGTGGCGTACCTTCTGAAGAACGCCTTGAGGAGTGTTCGAAACATGAACTGGTCCCTGGACCAGCTCAAGAGCCTCATCGATTTTCTGAGGAGCGTTGAACCCCTGCTCAGGTCCAGCGTGCCTCAAGGAATTTATCAACTCGATCAGTTTGAGCAACAGGGGATCTTTCAAATTATTTCCGCTATGTTCGCAGTCATGCAAAAAATTGCTCAGACCTACACGCCGGCGGACTTCGAGCAAATAGGTGAGGGCCTGGTGCGCCTGGTGGGTGTAGCCAAAAAACTTACCTCTCCGAATGCCCTGAACCTTTTGGACAAGGCCGCGGATATCCCTGCAAAGTTGGATCTGTCCCGCGCGAAGCCGGTAGGCGTTTTCGGCGCGGCGTTTGCCATGCGCAACCCTGAGGTCAAGCAGGGAATGGGCGTTCTGCTCGAAATTACAAAGGGACTCGTGCTGCTCAAAAACGGAGGTCAGGTGGAAGGGGAATCGCAGGCAGCGACTCAAAACAGGGAAGCGTGAAGCGTGAAGCGAGAAGCGGGAAATGCGAAGCGGGAAGCTTTTGCTCCCTGCTCCTTGACCCCTTTGAAGGAGTTGTCCGTGCCCGGATTAACCCTGGAGAAGGTTTCCGAGCTGCTGGGGGTTGAAATTATCCCGGCCGAGCCGCAGCAGATTAAAAAGCTCTGCAGGTGGGTTGAAGGAATCCTGCGTAGTCGCGGTGAAGCTTATCTCCGGGAGAATCGCACTGAGATCTTAGGCCAGTGGGAGCAGTATATGAAAAAGGAGTTCAAAACGTGCGCCTGACCTCACGAAGCGGGAAGAGGGGGGCAGGGGGGATTTGGAACATCGCTAATATTGCCACCATCTTGAACGCAACGTAGTGTGAGATGGTGACGGTAAGGCCATAGAAAATGACATCCTGAGGATGGAGGTCACAGCTTTATCAGGGTGCGCAGGGCTTCCCTGCAAATTCGGCAGCGTCTTTATTATTTGGTCGCGTGGCGGCCGATTAAGGAGGAAAAAATGAGTGATCCTGGATTCGTATGTGCAGCCTGCAGCAAGGAATTTGAAGGTGATGTCACCAACGTCATGACAGAATGCAAGGTCTGTAAGCGATTGCATTGCGGCGAGTGCGTCGACGAATTCGGCCGATGCACTGAGTGTGCTGAAACCAAATCAGACAAAGATTGATGCGGTAAGCAAGAGGCGGGAAACGGGAAGCATGAAGCAAGAAGCGTGAAGCGGGAATCAAGACTCCCGAAGCCGGCGAATGTTGGCTGCCGGTTGCCCTGCGATCTCATCCGAGATTGCGTGCGCAAAATTCCGCAAATTGCGAAAGCTCAAAAGAGCGGGGCAAAGTTTCCCCTCAATCTCCAGGCTATCCCTGATCTGTCCATGACCGGAGGCGGAAGGGGGTGTGGGGGCCAGCTCCATAAGCGCACAAATAAGCCCGTTTCCCCCCCTTTTAATTCACCCGTTCTCAATTGGCTCATCCGGCAAACGAGTACCTGTGGTTTGGATTTTTGCCCCGAAGCTTAATAAGTCAGCCCGGGGTGGCGTCCCGCGCCGAGCTTGCCCTCCTTCGGAAACTCAGGACAAGTTCGCCTGCTGAACGGGCAGGACGCCACCCCGGTTCTGGATGCACACAAACCGATTTTACCCTGGGACCTGCAGGTTGAGAATTGGCTTGCACGGCTCTGACCATCAGCGTCTCCTGCATTTTCCATGCTGCAATGAACAGCGGGAATGACTAAATGAATACTCAGGACAATCTGAGCTGGCGGAAGGCGGGAAAACGACCGTGTACGGAATGTTCTGCAAATAAATAATTCGGAAAAGCGTGGGGAGCTAGCCCCCCACACCCCCTTGGCCACTGCGCGGGTCTTAATCTCGACGCTCCGCGAGGCGGGCCTCCGGCCAGCCACCGGCAGCGCCCAGCTCACGGACGTGCGCGTTCGCGCGCGGCTCGATGCGTCTGACAACAATTTGTGGAAGGAAACCTTAAATGGCTCAATGGAAAACAATTGCGGTCCTGGTTGTAGTTCTGCTTATGGGCTGCTGCGGCTTCATCTTTGCGCAGGCTCAAAAATCCTCCCCGCCCCAGGGAGGGGGAGCAACGGAGCTGGATCCCCGGATGGAGCAGGCAATCGATATGATGTTTCGGGAGATGGACACAGATCATGACGGCAAGATAAGCAAAAGCGAATGGATGGCCTTTCAGGAAAAACAATTCAAGATGCTTGACAAAAACGGAGATGGGTTCATCACGAAAGATGAGGTAAGAGCGAAGATGAGAGAAGATCAGGAGCGGAGGGCAATGGCTCCTAAGTAGTCTCCCCTGGCTTTAAACAGGCTGCGCACAACTCATTGCGGTTCACTGCATATTCGGTGATTTTCATGCTCAAAACGAGTCAATGCCCGCGGTTCAATTCAAGCCGCGTGTGTTGCGTGGCGCTCCCGTCCGGCTTTTAGGGGTTTGTCTCCTCTATTGGATTGGAAATCTGCCGCCAGGCGGCCGGTGGTTTAAATTTAACAATTTTTTCATACGTGAATCGGAATCTAACCAACCGACAGATGCCGTTTTTTGTAAAGGTGGCAAGAGAGTTTCCCGCTGTAATCATCCGCTATGATTTCGTGTCGATGTCAGGTACTATGCAAAAGCACTGCGCTCGATAGGATTGCCTGCAACGAAAATATCGACATCTCGCTGGAAACGCTGTCCTCTATCTTGAAGAATGCCGATAGCGATGACAAACCGCGATTCGAGCGTTAAAAGTAAGTTGATCCTTTGTAAAAAGAATTGAGGTGGACACTGTGAAGAAGCAGCTCACAGCGGTTATCGAACGTGAGGGAGACGGGTATGTGTCGCTCTGCCCGGAGCTGGATATTGCGAGTCAGGGCGATACGATCGAGCAGGCTCGAGATAATCTTCGGGAAGCGGTCGTATGCGATTAACCTTTCCCTTCCTTTCACTTTGAAGTCTTGGACACCCCGCCGCTTTACGTTTTGAAATCTCAAGTAGATATTTTCATCATTTACTATGCGCTTTACTCTGTTATTTCAATCTGCTGCTGTTTAAGATGAGATGGCGTGCTGCTTGCCTTTACCCGGTTCAGACGCATTTTAGAGGAGCAGGGATGAACACCAATGATATCTCCCACGCAGCGAGGCGCAGGTTGAAAAAGTTCGGCGTTTCAGGTGTCATATCGGTTCGCAATTCTCGAGAATGGTGCCTCTTTCATTTTGAAGTGCCCAGCCTGCCTCCCGCTCACTAAAATCCATCTAATACCAATTTGCTTTCAAGGTGGTGCCAATGAATGACAAAGAAAGTGCGAGTTCCCCCAACTTAGCCATTGCTGGGCCATTTAGGAGCTGCGCTGCGGTGGCGCCCAGCGAGGAACGCTGCAGCCACCGCGAGCGCCTGACTCTCTGCCCCACGCGCCTGCGCGTGTGGCAGAAATCCCGGGGGCGCGGGGGAAAGTCCCCCGCTCTTTTAGTTAGTTCAATTTTGAACGCAACTCGGTATAAGTCATTGTATTTAAGCGTCTTTCGATACGGCACAGCGTATGCTATCATCCTTTAGATGAGTCATGGCGATGGGGGGTTTAAGTGATTATTAGTGATGATCAGTTTGAATCATGCGAATGCATCACCCTTGATGAGTAATGGCACATTGTGAGCAGGAAGAAATCTCTCAATAAAAATGGATACTTTCTTTTTGGCATTGACAGCCGGTTTCTTTGTCCTTTGTGGACTTTACGTGCGTTTTTTACGGGGAGAAAGGAATGGTTGAGAACTGGATAGTGGGAATGGTGGGGGTCGCTTTGATCGTCTATCTATTCGTCGTGCTTGTACGGCCCGAAGATTTCTAAGGAGAATTCAATGGCTACTCAAGAAGGCCGCCCCCATTGGCAGTGGAAGCTTTCCGGCTTCGGGGACCACTTCCACACTGCTGGTGATAGGGGCCGTGGTCCTGGCCTCGGCGCTGACTTTTCTTCCGGCGCCGAGCCTTAGCACGGTTGTCGGGCACTGCCTGATGACAAACTCAGCCAGGCTTTTTTGAGGAACGAAAAAATGTCCGGAAAAGCACATGCTCTTTTCGATCAATCGATTTTGATTCCGGCAATCCGGGATAGCTTTCTGAAGCTCAACCCAGCCCACATGATTCGAAACCCCGTAATGTTCGTAGCCCTGGTCGGCGCCGTCGTGACCACGTGCGAACTATTCTCTCCGTCCCGCCATGAGTCAGTCGGGTTTCTTGCCCAGATATCGATCTGGCTTTGGTTCACGGTACTGTTTGCCAACTTTGCCGAAGCGATGGCCGAGGGACGCGGCAAAGCACAGGCTCAGACCCTTCGCAAAGCCCGCACGCAAACAACGGCCAATCTCCTGGAGGTGACCGGCTCCTGCGGGTCGGTCCCTGCCGAATCGCTACGCAAAGGCGACCTGGTGGTCGTCAAGGCAGGGGAGATCATCCCGGCCGACGGCGATGTCACCCAAGGGGCGGCAAGCGTTGACGAATCGGCAATTACCGGGGAGTCAGCCCCCGTCATTCGTGAGGCTGGAGGGGACCGGAGCGCGGTTACGGGAGGCACCCGTGTTCTTTCCGACGAAATTGTTGTCCGAGTCACGGCAAATCCTGGTGAGAGCTTCCTGGATCACATGATATCGCTCGTCGAGGGGGCGTGCCGCCAGAAAACTCCAAACGAGATTGCACTCACGATTCTGCTCGCAGGGCTGACGATTATCTTCATCATCGTGATCATGACCCTTAAGCCATTCGGCGCCCACTTCGAGGCAGTTTTTTCCGTGACAGTCCTTACCGCCCTCCTGATCTGCCTCATCCCGACCACGATCGGTGGGCTGCTAAGCGCGATAGGCATTGCGGGCATCGACCGGCTGATTCAGCGAAACGTGCTTGCAATGAGCGGCCGGGCTGTCGAGGCCGCCGGAGACGTGGATGTGCTTTTGCTCGACAAGACTGGGACCATCACTCTCGGGAACCGCCAGGCGGTCGAATTCATCCCAGCATTCGGGGTCAGTGTGGAAGAATTGGCCGATGTTGCCCAGCTTGCCTCGCTTGCGGATGAGACTCCCGAAGGACGCAGCATCGTGGTGCTGGCTAAAAAATTTGGAATTCGCGAGCGTCAACTGCGTCAACTGAACGAGTTCGAGAATGCTCATTTTGTGCCCTTCACAGCCAGAACACGAATGAGTGGCGTCGACATCAACGGAAAGCAATACCGAAAGGGAGCTTCCGATGCCGTGCGCGATTACGTGGGTGGCAGTCTGCCCAAGGAAGTGGAGGCCTCAATCGAGCAGCTCGGATATAAGGGGGCGACTCCCCTGGTGGTGGCAAGCTCGGAACGAGTAATGGGAGTTGTCCACCTGAAAGACATCGTGAAAGGCGGGCTTCCCGACAGGTTTCAACGCTTTCGCGCCATGGGCATCCGAACAATCATGATTACCGGAGACAATCCTCTCACCGCAGCGGCAATTGCCAAGGAAGCAGGCGTGGATGACTTTCTGGCCGAAGCAAAGCCCGAGGACAAACTTGGCCTCATCCGCCGGGAACAGGCTGCGGGCCATCTTGTCGCCATGACGGGAGACGGGACCAACGATGCCCCGGCGCTTGCCCAGGCCGATGTGGGTGTTGCCATGAATACCGGGACTCAGGCGGCAAAGGAAGCGGGCAACATGGTTGACCTGGACTCGAACCCCACCAAGCTGATCGAAGTCGTCGAAATCGGCAAACAGCTCCTGATGACAAGAGGAGCGCTCACCACCTTCAGCGTCGCAAATGATGTGGCCAAATATTTCGCGATCATCCCCGCGATGCTGGTGGGGACCTTCCCGCAGATAGGCGCCCTCAACGTGATGGGGTTGGCATCTCCTCAGAGCGCCATTCTCAGTGCCGTTATCTTCAATGCGCTCATCATCGTGGCCCTTATTCCACTGGCGCTTAAGGGCATTAAGTTCCGTCCATACGGGGCGGCGGCGATTTTGCGCAGAAACCTTCTCATATACGGCCTTGGAGGCGTCATCGCTCCATTTGCATGCATTAAACTGATCGACCTGGTGGTCACTGCCCTCGGGCTGGCTTAGACCATACGGCGAGTTTGCAGAGGAGAATTCTCGGATGAACGATCAGTGCCCGTCGCCCCGGGAAGGCGACCTTTTGAAACATTCCAAGCTCGTCAGTGGACTCCTCGAGCAAATCCGCCCGGCCGTGCTGGGCATTCTACTGCTCACTCTGCTGACCGGAATCGCCTTCCCGCTGGCCTTGGCAGGACTGGCTTTCCCGTTATTTTCCCATCAAGCCGAAGGTAGCTTGCTAACCCGAGACGGTGCAGTGGTCGGCGCCGAACTCATCGGGCAAAACTTTTCCGGCCCGGGATACTTTCACCCGAGGCCATCGGCGGCCGGCGAGGGTTACGACGCGACTGCATCCGGCGGCACGAACCTTGGCCCGGCGAACCCGAAGCTGCGAGACGGCGTGAAAGCTGACCCGGCCGTCACCGGGAAGAGCAAATCCTTCACTGGAGTTCGGGAGCTGGCGGAAGAATACCGCCGAAGCAACGGCCTGCCTCCCGGCTCGGCGGTTCCCATTGACGCTGTCACCCGCTCCGGAAGCGGACTGGACCCGCACATCAGCCCGGCCAACGCTGCCCTGCAAGTCCCGCGCGTGGCCCTCGAGCGCAAGCTGAACGAAGAAGAGGTGCGCCGCCTCGTGGACGAACACACCCAGGGGAGGCAGTTCGGTTTCCTCGGCGAACCCCGAGTGGCAGTGTTGCCGCTGAATCTTGCACTCGACCAACTCGCCCTTCGATTTGGTGTGATTCCTAGATGATCGATACTGGAGAACCTAATGTCGCGTTGGCTGGAAACCGTGGTATTTATTGCGATCCTCCTGTCGCTGGCGAAACCCGTCGGCCTCTACATTGCCCGCGTCTTCGAAAGGCAGCCCACCTTCCTAGATCGGTTGCTGTGCCCGGTGGAGTCTGTCCTCCATCGCCTCCTGGGCGTTCGGCCTGAAAAGGAAATGACGCCGATGGTATATCTCGGCGCCTTCCTCGCTTTCAGTGCCCTGGGCACGCTTCTCCTGTTCCTGCTGCTAATGTTCCAGTCATTTTTGCCCGGAGGACCCAACGATCAGTATCTGACTACACCGATGTCGGCCGACTTGGCAGCGAACACGGCGCTCAGCTTTTCCACGACAACGACCTGGCAGGCTTACAGCGGCGAATCAACCCTGCGTTACCTGGTCCAGGTCATCGGGCTGACCTCCCAGAACTTCCTCGCCGGGGCGGCCGGCCTGGCCTTGGGCATCGCTTTCATTCGGGGTTTCGCCCGCGAGAAGTCCTCGACCCTGGGCAACTTCTGGGTAGACCTGGTCCGAGGACTGTTGTGGGTCCTGCTGCCCGTGTCGCTTGTGGGCAGCCTGATTTTGGTCTGGCAGGGAGTGCCGATGAACCTGAGCCCCTACGTCGAGGCTCGGACGTTGGAGGGTGCGGTGCAAACGATTCCGCAGGGGCCGGTCGCAGCTCTGGAGTTCATCAAGAACCTGGGGACCAACGGCGGAGGCTTTTTCAACGCCAACGGGGCTCACCCTTACGCGAACCCGACGCCGCTGACCAACTTTCTGGGACTGCTCGCGATCGCCATGGTGCCCGCATCATTGCCGATCACCTTCGGCCACATGGTCCGGCGGCCACGGGCAGGCGTGGTGCTGCTGGCAGTCATGATCGTGCTTTTCGTGACTGGCCTGGCGGTGTGCCATGCCGTCGAGTCAGCCGGTCCGCCACGGTTGGCGGGTCTGAGCCTGGCCGGAGGGAACATGGAAGGCAAGGAAGTGCGCTTCGGCGTTGCCGGTTCAGTCCTGGCGGCGGTGGTAACGTCGAACGGGGCCACCGGGTCGTACAACTCGATGGACGACTCCTACCAGCCGCTCAGCGTCTTGATCCTCGGGCTGAACATGCTGCTCGGCGAGGTCACCTTCGGGGGACTGGGGACCGGCCTGTACAGCATGGTCATGGTGGCGCTTTTAGGCACCTTCATTGCCGGGCTGATGATCGGCCGAACACCGGAATACCTGGGTAAGACGATCGCGGTCATGGAGGCCAAACTGATCACTTTCTATGCCTTGGTCACTCCCCTGGTCGTGCTGCCCCTGACGGCCTGGGCCGCTGTCTCGGATGCGGGGCGGGCAGGTTTGGTGACTAACGGCGGCCCGCGCGGCTTTATGGAAATCGTGTTCGCATACGCCTCCTGCATGGCGAA
>JBEKPW010000190.1:0-8572 GCA_049520315.1 Syntrophobacteraceae bacterium | reverse complement strand
TCTTCGAAGAAAAACAGGGTCACTCCCTCGTTCTCATAGGGCTCATTTTTCCTGTTGATTCCCCTGTTTCTCCAGTGGGCTGCGACCTTATCCTGTTGGGCAATGGTGTGCTCGACCGTAAAGGTGAGCTCAGGATACTGGCGGAAAAGGATTTGAAAGAATTTGAGGATTCTTTCCTTGCCGATTAGCGGCTGAGTCTTTGGAAAAAAAAGGCGGGCATCTTCTTTTAGAAAATTCGCCATTTGCCCGAGACTTTGGGTGCTGAGGAATTCAAAAAATTGAGTTACCTTACTGCTAAGATCTCGCATGCTACTTCTTCCCGGAGAGGACACGGAGCCCACCCAACAGATACCTCCATTCGGGTCACGTACACTTCCTCCTGACTCGCAATATCGAGCTCCGGGCAGAGCGATACATACCCGTCTTCCTCACGTTCGATAGCCGCTGTAGGTTGCTTCTTCACAGTATCTACCTCTATTCTTTTTACAAAGGATCAACTTACTTTTAACGCTCAAATCGCGGTTTGTCATCGCTACCGGCATTCTTCAAGATATTGGGCAGCGTTTCCAGCGAGATGCCGATATTTTCGTTGCCGGCAATCCTATCGAGCGCAGTGCTTTTGCATAATACCTGACATCGACACAAAATCATAGCGGATGATTTCAAGGGGTTCGTTATCGAAGGCAGCCACATCATAGGGCAAGTATTTCTCGTCAGGCACGAAAGGTTATACACATTATTGGAACCCAAAATGCCAAGCTATTGAAATAAGGCAAAAAGGATGGAACTCCGATTAGACAGAAATTTTCTATTATGGCGTAAGGATCCCGGGGACACCCGTGGGAGCGGGAAGCGGGAATAAGTTCTATTCTCGTTCAACATGCCAAGATTTTTCTTTCATTTACCAGGGGATCTGATAAAAAGCGCGATAATGGTTAACCTCCTTACGCCAGAAGGTTAACCATTCGAGACCATTGCCGGAAAGGTGAAAATCATGAAGAAAAGAGAATTGAAAGCGATTCGCGAGGCGGCGGAAAACGATCTGCCGATATCCGAGGAAGCGGCGTTTTATGTTCTTGGCTCCCCGGCCGCCGATCTGCCCCGGATTTTCGCTGCAGCAAGCACAGTCCGCCACCGGTATTTCGGCAACTCGGTGCGCCTGTGTTCGATTTTGAGCGCACAAAGCGGGGCCTGTTCCGAGGATTGCGCATTTTGCGCTCAGGCATCCTGCCATAATACCGAGACACAGACACTTCCGCTCTGCTCAAAAGATGCAATGATCGAGGCCTTCGATACAGCCGCAGAGCTTCCCGTTACGCATTTTGGCGTGGTCACCAGCGGTTGCGCGCTTTCCGATGATGGAGTCGAGCGCGTGTGCAGCGCAGTGCGGCAGCATAAACATCCGCGCGTGAGCTGGTGCGGTTCGCTCGGATGCCTTGACTACGATCAACTGTGCGCCTTGAAGGCGTCGGGCCTCAAGAGATTTCATCACAACCTGGAGACCGCGCAGAGTTTTTTCCCGCAAATCTGCACCACACACAGCTGGGAAATGCGTCTGGAAACGGTAAGGATGGCGAAAAAAGCCGGATTGGAGGTCTGTTGCGGCGGAATATTCGGTCTTGGGGAGTCGATCGCGCAACGGGTCGAGTTTGCTTTGACCCTGGCGCGCGAAGCAATCGATTCCATTCCTCTTAATTTCCTGATCCCCATTCCCGGGACAAGACTGGAAAAAATGGAAATCATGAAGCCGCTGGATATATTGCGAACTGTCAGCATGTTCCGCCTGACCAACCCCAGAGCCGAGGTGAAGGTTTGCGCCGGGCGCGTGCACCTGGGCGACCTCCAGTCCATGATATTCCACGCCGGGGCCAATTCAATGATGATAGGCCGGCTTCTAACAGTTGCCGGCCGCAACGTGGAGCAGGACCTTCAGATGCTTCGGGACCTCGAGGCCGAAACGGAAGACAGAGGACAGAAGACGGGGGAAACCGGGGTCGAACATGCGTTCTGAGGCGTGGATCGATGAAGAGATTGTCCAATTGCGCGAAAAGAGCCTCGAGCGCCGTCTTTCGGTCTTCAGCGAGGCGGGCGGAAAGATAAAAATCGGGGGCAGGACATTTCTCAATTTTTCTTCCAACGATTACCTGGGGCTTGCACGCCACCCGGAAGCGATTTCCTCAAGCCGCAGATACCTCGAATCGTACGGCTGCGGGGCAACGGCTTCCAGACTGATAACAGGCACCCTGGATCCACATGATGAACTTGAGCGGGCGATAGCGGCTTTTAAGGGATATCCCCGGGCCCTGGTCTTCGGCAGCGGATTTCTTGCTAATGCCGGCATTATAACGTCGCTCGCCGGGCGCAGCGATCATGTATTTGCCGATAAGCTGGCGCACGCCAGTATCATCGACGGCATCGTGCTGAGCCGGGCGAACTTCACGCGTTTCCATCACAACGATCCGGACCATCTCAAGGCCCTTCTGAAACAGTGCCCTGTCGCCGGCCGCAAACTCGTTGTCACCGAGTCCGTTTTCAGCATGGACGGAGATATCGCCCCGCTTGCCGAGATAACTTCCACGGCCGCCGAATCCGGTGCGATGGTAATGGTCGATGAGGCGCACGCGACAGGCGTATTCGGCCCGGGTGGAAGCGGTTTGATCAGGGAACACGGCCTGGAGGACAAGATCAATGTATCAATGGGTACGCTCAGCAAGGCGCTTGGAGGTTACGGCGGGTTTATAGCATGCTCTTCGGCTTTGCGGGAACTGCTGGTCAATCGCGCGAGGGCGTTTATCTATACAACCGGACTTCCGCCGGCCGTCATGGGAAGCGCCCTCGGCGCCCTTGCCGTTATCGAAAAGGCAGGTAACCAGGGCATGGAGCTTCTCCGGCGGGCCGCAACTTTCAGGAAGCGGTTGCAGGAAGCCGGCCTTAACACCTTGAATTCGGCAAGCCAGATCGTTCCGGTGCTCATCGGCGAAAACGCCAGGACACTCGCAGTCGCGCAACGACTCAAATCAAAAGGCATACTTGCGGTTGCCATTCGCCCGCCGACGGTGCCTGAAGGAACCGCCCGCCTGAGGCTTTCGGTCACGCTGGACCACACCGATAACGACCTGGAACGGGCCGCCGCAGAAATCATAGCCGAGGTGACCGTGGGGTAAAGAGCCGCCGCAAAGACTGGCCATGGACAGGTCATGGAGAGATTTTGACAGGATTAACAGAAGGAAGCAGGAAGCAGGTCTAAGACCTTAAAGCTTTTTATCCGCAGATGTCTGATCATCGACAGGTCAGGGAGATGTTCGCAGATGATTTTGGAAGAGGAAGCGATGAGGCAGTGAATAATGAATGGAGAAAGCAGCAGGGAGCAGGGAGCGAGAAGCTTAGAGATTTTGACAGGATTTGCAGGATTGACAAGAGTAACAGGATTTAGAGCAGTGGCTGTTTCTAAGTCCTGAGATCCTGGATGATCTTGTTGAATTTTATGTTCTCCGCGCTCTCTCTATGACCTGTCTATGACCAGCCTCTGCGGTGAATTCTTTTCCTCAGGCGGTGATATCCTGTTTTTGGATGGAAAAATGAAAAAGCCTTCAGTCCTGCTCATTTCCGGCTGGGCGCACGGGGTCGAAGCCATGCACCCGCTGGCCGAGGCCATGGCGGAATCCCATTGGGTGACTTCTCTTTCGCTTGCCGGCCCCGGCGCACCCGCCCGGATCAAGGCCGGGGGCAGGCGACCGAGCGGAATCCAAGAGAAAGGCGAGGACCCGAACGGCCCGGAAGACGGGGCGGCCTCAATTTCCCCATATGCTCGCGCAATTGCCCGCCACCTCGATAACGCAGGCGAGCCTGCCTGTCTCGTTGGATGGTCAACCGGGGGGATAGCGGCGATCGAGGCGGCGGCCAACTACCCGGAAAAAGTCTGCGGCCTGGTGCTTTTGAGCGCAACAGCGCGGTTTTGCTCAGACACGGGATATAGCGCGGGCGTTGCCCCCGCCGTTTTGCGCGCAATGATCCGAGGGCTTGGAAGAAGCCCTCAAGCGGTAATCGCAGATTTTCTCGTGCAGGCGCTTTATCCGGTGCGCATCCCGGCAGATGAACTGGCCCGGAGAACGGCAAACGCACTCAAGCCGGGAACGAATTGCCTTATCGACGGGCTCGAGTATCTCGCGCGCGTGGACCTGCGCGACGTTCTGCCGGCAATAACGGCCCCCTGCCTCATAATCCACGGCAGACAGGACAGGATCGTGCCACGGCAGGCAGCCCAATTCCTGGTTTCGAAGCTTCCGGTCTCAGAGGTCGAATTGCTGCCTTCAGCGGGTCATTCGCTCATCGAGCAGTCCGGGAATGACCTAATCAATCGAATCCTACAGTTTCAGGAATTACTCAGATGAACCAAACCGCTTGCTCCTCTTCAATTTCCGCCCGCTTCGCCGCTGCTGCGCAAAGCTATCACGACGAATCCAACATGCAGCGCACAGTTGCTGAAAAGCTCGCAGCTTCGACGCCTGCCCGGGAGGAAATCGACAGCATTCTGGAGATTGGATGCGGCACGGGATTTTTGACTGAACTGCTCGGAAGACGTTTTCCCGGCGCCCTGATCGATGCCGTAGATATAGCTCGCCCGATGATAGATCTGGCCAGAGAGCGCATAGGGGAATGCGGCCGAATCCGCTGGCACGTGGCCGACGTCCGGCAGTTTTGCCCCGACAGGGATTTTCCCCTGATTATCAGCAGTTCTGCCCTGCATTGGATGACGCCGGTATCTGAGACCGTCAAACGGCTGGGCAGCATGCTCGAACCTGGTGGAGACCTTGTTTCGGCCCTCATGGTCAAGGGGACGCTCGGCGAACTCCATGCCGCTCGAACGTGCCTGTTTCCCGGCAAGACCGCCCCCGTATGCCTGCCGGGCGCCGAAGAAGTCCTGGAAGCACTTGAGGCGGCAGGGCTCAAGATCGAACGCAGCAGCCAGGAAGTGCTCCGGGAGCGGTATGACTCGGCGCGCGCATTTCTTCGAAGCCTGAACCGGCAGGGCGTAACGGGCACGGCGAACAGCGGATGCAAGCTGCTCAACCGGACAGAATTGCGAAAGCTGACGGTATATTACGACCGGAAATATGCGGCCCCTTCCGGCGGGGTATTCGCAACCTACCGCGTTCTTTATGTAACGGCAGTGAATAGGGAATGATGAATGATGAGTGATGAATGATGATTAGTGAAAGGTTTTGTTCAACATCGAGGAAGGAAAAATGATCCCAGACGGTAAGGGAATCTTTATTACGGGCACCGATACGGACGCAGGCAAAACAATTGCGGCCGCTGCCGTGCTGGTGTCGATGCGGGCCTGCGGGATCGACGCCGTTCCAATGAAACCGGTTCAAACCGGCGGCCGGCGGTGGGACCGCCTGCCGGGTTCGGCTCTGTCTTCGACGGCGCCTGGGCGGTGGGACGGCAGAGCGGACGGTTGCCCGGACCTCGAGCTTCAGAGCCCCGACCTCACATTTTGCCTCGAGATGGCCGAACTGAGGCCAGACCCGGAGGAGCTGCAGGACATGGTCCCTTTCATTTACGAGCCAGCCTGCTCGCCTCATCTCGCGGCGGCCAAAACGGACCGGGAAATATCGTTTGACCGGATTTTCGAAGCGTTTCGCAGCCTGCTCCGAAGGCACGAGCGAGTGGTTGTGGAAGGCGCGGGAGGGGTACTGGCGCCCGTTTCCGGCAATCAAACGATGATCGATCTGATGACGATGCTTGGGCTTCCGGTTATCCTGGCGGCCCGCCCCGGCCTGGGCACCATAAACCATACTCTGCTTTCAATCAGGGAGATTGAACGCTCGGGCCTTACGCTGCATGGGATAATCTTTTGTGAAACCACAAGGTCCGGCTGGGGAGAGATAGCGGAAAACAACGTTAAAACCATAGAGAGGATGGGAAAAGCGCGCGTGCTGGGACGCATTCCGTATATGGCTGAACTGGCAGAAAAAAACGGCATCAGCCCTCAAGTTTTCAGGAGATACACAGCGCAGCTTGCGGCCTAGACAGGGCTTCACCACAGAGGACTGGTCATAGACAAGTCATGGAGTGACGTTGGGACAAGCTTTTTTAGACACGGATAAACACGGATAAACACGGATGAACAATGATAAAAGAGAAGGCAGAAGCAGGAAGCTTTTGCTCCCTGATCTTTGATCTTGTTAGATTTTTGTTTTCTCTGCGTTCTCTCAATGACCTGTCTATGACCAGTCCTCTGCGGTGAATCATTACCACGAAACAGGAAAAGTTATGAAAAACCTTACCGGCTACTATCGCGAGATTGATCTGGCAAGTCTGTGGCACCCATACACGAGGCATTCGGCGCTCAGGGACGGTTTTCCTGTCATGACGAGAGGCGAAGGGGTATTTCTTTTCGACAGCGAAGGCAACCGGTACGTGGACGCAATCTCTTCCTGGTGGGCCTGCAACCTGGGCCACAGCCACCCGAGGCTCGTCCAGGGCATCATACGTCAGGCCGGGGAACTCCAGCACAGTATTCTAGGCAACCTTACGCACCCCCGTGCAGCCGAGCTGGCTCACAGACTCGTAGGGCTTTTCCCGAACAGGCACAGGAGAACGGTGTTCGCAAGCGATGGGGCCAGCGCGGTGGAGGCCGCGCTCAGGATTGCCGTTCAGTACCGGCACAACATTGGGGAGAGCGGCCGTTACAGGTTTGCCGCATTCGAGGACGGATATCATGGGGATACCATCGGAGCCATGGCCGTTGGATATCTGCCTTCTTTTCACGCCGCATACAAGCCCCTGCTTTTCCCGGTCTACCAGGTAAAAGTTCCTGACTGCTCCGGGTGTCCCGACGAGGCCGGGACGTGCAGCCTGCAGTGCTTTTCTTCCATGGAGCGCACGGTCAAAGAGCACGCGGATGAGCTTACGGCTGTAATTGTGGAACCGTTATGCCAGGGGGCCGCCGGAATGACAATGTATCCCGCCAGCTACCTCCGGCGGCTGGGCGGCCTTTGCAGGGAAACCGGGGTTCTGCTTATCGTGGACGAGATCGCCATGGGTTTTGGACGAACCGGCAGAATGTTTGCTTTTGAACACGCAGGCATCGACCCCGATATCGTATGTCTCGGGAAAAGCCTCGCAGGCGGTTATCTTCCAATCAGTGCGGCGGTGGTGAAAGAGGAAATCTTCGAAACATTTGCCGATGAACCCGAGGACCATACCTTTTACCATGGGCACACTTTTGCCGGAAACCCCATTGCGGCTGCGGCGGCCATCGAATGCCTGAACGTGTACGGGGAAGAACACATAGTGGAAAAAGCCGCGCGATCAGGGGAGGCCCTGGCTGCGCACTTCGAGGCTTTCAAGGGCGTTGCCGGCGTGGCGAATGTCCGCTGCCTGGGAATGATTGCGGCGTTCGATTTGACCGAAAAAGAAGGCAAAACCGGAGCAGACCGTGCCCGAGCCGTCTGCCTGAGGGCCATGAAAAAGGGCATCCTGATTCGGCCGCTCGGGGCCACTATTTACCTGATGCCGCCATTGATTATGGACAATGAGGTTATGGCCGAAACCGTGAGGGTATTGCTGGAGATGGTTGCAGGGTAAGCAGTAGACAGTGGACGGTGAAGGAATTTCTTATTTAGATCTGAGCAGAAAACTTGGTATGTTGCCGTACTTCCGGCAATGCGAGTTACTCTTGTAATTGACAACTTTTCGCTCCACAAGTATGTTTTGGTCAATGGATCGGTTGGTGACCGGCCCCGAATCGAACCAGAAGAAATTCTCGGCTGAGCCGCGGCTAGCTTCCAAGTGTGAATCGAGTTTCAACAGGATGCGCTTATTATGCCTACCGTCGAAACCGTAGGGGCTTATCGATTTTTCTTTTACAGCTTCGACTGTAGTGAGCCGAAACATGAACACGTTCAGCGGGAAAAATTCGTTTGCAAGTTCTGGCTCTAACCCGTAACTTTAAGCAAGAATTTTGGCTTTTCTGCCAAAGAACTCAACGTGATTCGAAATATCATCAGCTCCCATCGGAATAGTTTTTTCGAGGCATGGAATGAACATTGCGGTTAATCTAATTGAGGCAAGGCTATTAAGTATCCGGGTCACGGAAGACGAAATCATAGCTCATCTCGTTGACGGCCGCACCATCAGTGTCCCTCTTGCATGGTCTTGGCGCCTGTCAGAGGCAACCCGGGACCAGCGAAACAATTTCGAGATTTTAGGCGATGGACAAGGTGTTCACTGGCCGGACATAGATGAGGACATCAGTGTGGAGGGAATGCTCTGCGGCTCTCCTGCGCGTCGTCCAAAGGACTCTTCAGAATTACGAAGAGGCGTAGCATAACTCCTTCCCATTCTTTCATCTTAGAGCTGGCATTTGGCATCTAAATGGATGCGCTAAGGCTCCATAGGTCAGCCTCGCCGTAATTTTTGATAGTAACGGGAGGTACTTCGCTTGGCCCGATAATCATAGAAAGGCACCTCCTCCATTGCCGAGATGTATTATCCTGCAATGGTGTTTAAAGCCGCAAACTTTAAAAAAGGAGGTGCCCCATGCAATTGTATGCAGGTATAG
>JBEKPW010000189.1:0-9425 GCA_049520315.1 Syntrophobacteraceae bacterium | reverse complement strand
ACCGATGTGACCGAATTCGCCAAGGGCCGGATCGACCCCTTGATCGAGGATAACCCGGATACCTTGGGCCGATGGCTCCAGGAAACCGACTCGGCCAATATCAAACAGGTTTGGAATTGCTTAAGTATTTGTGGTTCCAATTTCGCCGAACCGTTTAAGCGAAACTCACGTCGAAATCGGCGACCGGAATCATCGGAATACACAAGAATCTAGTCTGCAGCAATTAGGTAAACAAATGATTCGAAAATGGCAAAGATTTTAGCACTTTCGTTTCTCAACAACGAGGAGAGCTGTACGTAACAAAAGCTGTTTTTCTGAGTGAAGTTAGGTTGTTATGGCGACTTAGCGCCTCTGTCTCCTTTTTCTTCTATCTGTCCGTTTTTGACTATTGTGAAACTATTACAAGGTTATAGGTGGTTAATGTATCTTTCTCGCCAACCTGGATGGTCACCTGAAGGATCTGTTTATCTTTTTGAAAATGCAGGATCTTCGCCTTGTCCTGGTCCATCTGAAGGACAAGTTTCCAGCCGCTTCCTTTCATGGCGTTTTTGTAGAACTCTGCAACTGCCTCAGCACTTGCCTTTACCGTCGCGCTGAGCATCGCGTTGTTTTCCATATCCATCGCGTGAACTATCTTGGACCCTTCGTAAAGCGGGATGTCCTTAAACTTGGCGGGAACGTCGATCGCCCCAAAAGCGGGTCCCAAGGCATAAAGCACACATGCGGCAACTGCAAACGAAAGCGCAAAAATTCTCACTTTACTATCCATTCAAAATCTCCTCCTGTCCAATTAAAAAACAATCGCCCAACCCTTGCGAGTTTTCATTACCTTAAAACGGGCGGACGTGCAAATTGCTTTTTGTCCACCTTCATGCACATAATTCTTGGTTCAACAGCATTTTTCTATCCGATGGCAGAGACAAAGCTTTGGAATCGGAAACTCCCGTCCCGCATCCGGTGCTTCCTGATAAATACTATTTAGAGTCCAGGTTCCAAATTCCATCCCAATCCCCGGCAGGGTTTTCGAGAATGTTGCGGCATTGGTCTGCATAGACCCTTGCGGTCGGGTCTTCAGGCTGACTTTGGAAGAAATCAAGGGCTTCCCGCCATTTTTTTTCCAGACAGCAGGCAATTGCAAAGTCGAATCTCTTACTATATGCGTCAGCCTCCGCTTCCGTCCCGGTAGGCTCGAATACCTGCACGGGCCTGCCGCGCCCCGCCACGCGCACCAGACCCAGCCGCCTGCCTGCAAATTTACCCGATGTCTTTTTCCATGTTTGCTCGGAGACCATTATCCGCGTTCCGAAAAACTTGTTTGCCCCTTCCAGTCGTGAGGCCAGGTTGGCGGCATCTCCAAGGACCGTGTAGTCGAAGCGCTTTGCCGATCCCATGTTCCCGACTACGACGGCCCCCGTATTTATACCGATCCGCATGCGAATGGGGGCACCGGCCTTCCTGCTGTACTCTGCCTGCCGCTCCTGGATCTTCTGTTGGCACTTCAGTGCCGCGCGACATGCGCGCTCGGCATGATCGGGCTGATCGATGGGAGCGTTCCAGAAAGCGATGATCGCGTCTCCTTCGTATTTATCAAGGGTACCGCCCTCATCGAGGATGATCTCGGTCATATCGGACAGGACGAGATTCAGAAGACTGGTGAGATTTTCCGGGTCGAGCTTTTCTGAAATGGTGGAAAAGCCCTCAAGATCGGAGAAAAAAATCGTAAGTTCCTTTCGCTCCCCGCCGAGCTTTAGTTGAGAAGGGTCTTCCAGGATGCGTTCGATTACCGCCGGGCTGAGATAGTGCCTGAAAGCTTTCTTGATGAATGCCTTCTTGCGGCCCTCGGTCGCGTAGTTGAGGACGATAGCTCCCGTGAGGGCAGCCAGCACGGCGATTTCCTGAACGACAACGGGCCAGGAGTACCCGAGGGGATAAGCCGCAAATCCGATGCCTGCAGGCAATGGAGCGAATAAGGCAAAACCCAGAACGGTGTGCCACGGGCCGCTTGCCATCGACACAATGGAAACAGCCGCAACAATGGCAAGCAGTAAGGACGAAAAGACTACAGTGGCCGGCGGGGTGTCGCGCAGGAAATCCCCCGCAAGGAGATTGTCAAGCAAGGTGGCGTGGATTTCAACCCCAGGACAGATGTTGCTAAGGGGTGTTGGCCTGAGGTCGACCAGGCCGGGAGCGCTGAAACCAAAAAAGACATAGGCATCTTTGAACGAGCTGCTGTCTTTTATAGTCTCCATTCCGCCTGCCCGGGCAAGTATCTCCGACTCAATTACGGCAGCGGCACTATAGGATTCGAACACCCCCGAGGGGCCCCGAAAGCGCAAAATCATTTTTCCATCGCGATCAAGGGGGATACTTTTGCCGCAAATTTGAAGGCGGCCTGCCTGAAACCTTCCCGAACATACTTTCGGAGGCGATTTTGGGCCGGTCGCACTTGTGTTATCTGCGCATTGGATCCCCAAGGCTGCAAATCCCATGGATGGGACCGCTTTCCCATCGAATATCCTGAAAAGGTTCGCCCGGCGGTACACCCCGTCGATGTCCGGGTCTTCTATCACGTTTGCCAGCACAGACGCGTTTTCGGCAACTTCTTCGATCGGAAAAGTTGCCGAAGGCCTGAGGGTTTCGCCCGCGGATGGAAAGTTCGCTATATTGAATAAGAGCCGATCAGCGCCTTTGGCGGGCCATGCAGTGGAAAAGTTCGCGTCCCGGTGCAGACACAATGATCCAACAAAGAAAGGGGCGCGGCTGATGGCGTCCGCAAGCACCCTGTCGTCGGCCATTCCATAGACTGAGGGTTCGGAATAGAGTACGTCGAAGATTACGACTTTGGCACCATGGCGAGTGCAGAAATCGATAATTGGAGCATAGACCTCCCGAGGCCAGGGCCATGTGAGGCTGTTTTGCTTCTTCCCCCAGTCAAGGCTCTGCTGGTCGAGCAGGATCAGCTTGATAGTTCCGGTTGCAGGGCTCTGCCTGGCAAAAAACTGTGCCCGCCAGCTCCAGGTGGCGTGCTCCAACCTTTCCAGAATGCCTGCATGCCAAATGATAAGGGCAGCCAAGGCTGCGGCGGCCCCTATCAAGATACCATCGACCAGCTTTGTTTTCATCCGCCCTCTTAAGCTCTTTACACGAAGGAGGCGAAGGGGTTAAGTGTTGATGGAATAATTCCAAATCCGCCAAAGGCGGGGTGCAACCCCATCTCGCGTTCAAGGCGGCAGATCTTCAACTCCCCATGTGCAGTGACAGGCCGTCACAGATTTGTCATCGCTGCTTCGAACCTTTTGCGCCTTTCGGGCGAAACCGGTGCTATTGAAAGGCCGCTGCCCACGAGAGGTCTTATGTCTTCAATGCGGTCCTTCGGATCAGGGTGTGTTTTGGCAAAATCCAGCCCTCCGGGTTTGAGCTGCTTCTTCATCTCGGTCAGCATGACAATGAGGGCGGCGGGATCATATCCAACGCGCCCGAGAATGGTTACTGCCCCTTTGTCAGCCTCCCGTTCGAGGTCACGTGAATAGCCGCTTTTCATAAGGGTGGTGGTGATGTCGGTAATCGACCCCTGGAACACTTCGGTAAGCTTGGAAATTTGAACCGGGCCATAGGATTTAGCCGCTTCGGTTGCAGTTATGGTGAATGCGCTGGTCAGTCTGCTGTTCTTTATCGATTTCAGTCCGTGTTGTCCCTGGACGTGCGATATTTCATGGGCAAGCACCGCCGCAAGCGCGTCCTCAGTCTTGCACAACGAGACCATTCCACGCGTAACCAGTATCAGACCGCCAGGGGCTGCAAAGGCGTTTATCTCGGCCGAGTCCAGCATCAGGAAATGGTACCCGCCAAAAGTTTCCGGCCTATCGGAAGCCATCGCAAGGGTTTGTCCGAGGGTGTTCAGGTAAAGGTTGAACCGGTCATTCTGGCTGGGTGGATATGTGGAAACGACGTTTGCGGTCACAGCCCTGCCTATATAATATTCCTGCTCCGGTGAGATGTCCTGGAATGATTTGCCGAAAGCCACCGCAGCTTTTATGGCCGATCCGGCCCGGCCAGGCAACACACTGTCGGTTGCACCATTTAGCAGGTCGGAAAAACCTGCCCAGCTCGGATTTGCACATAGGCAGAAACATAAAACCGGAAAAAGCGCCCAGAAAAAGACCCGTGAATCTCTCCAAAGTTCTTTAGACAGCCTCATTTTTTGCCTCCTTCTGAGGGCTTTAGTTTTCCCTCGTCCAGGAAACTCATCATCTGGTCTCTGGATACCTTGATTGTCTCCATCCGATTGACCCAAGTGTAATCAATTCCCACGTTGTTTTTCCTGTATTGGGCCTCGACGTCTGCGTTGAAGCCCTTCCCGGCCAAGGCGATTTCCTGGCTGCTTGCGGCAGATTGAGTCTGCCCGTCGGGATTGAGCACCACCTGCTTACTGGTGAGCGCTGACTGGTGGATCCATCCCCTCAGGTTTTTCGAGGTCTTAACGTCAACCCAATCCCCCTGTTTCTGGGTGGTTTCGACTCGCTCGCCATATGAAACAGGTCCTACAATGGATCCCAGAAATGAGGGCGTCGAGCGTAGCTGTCCTTCTTTTACCTGAACGCTCATCGTTCCGGAGTCGGACCGGGTGACCCCTGCCAGGGCCAGGATAAATCCAAGGATAAAAACGATTCTTCTGAGTTTCATTATCCCCTTCCTCCCGATGATCAATTCGTTTTGAACCTCTGCACCCGATTATATCAGGCGACATATTAAGCTACTTCTTCCCCGGCGTCTATTTTGATCTCTAAGACGCAACCCTCTTTGTTTGGCAAGTGAAGAGGTGAATCGGACAAAGGTTGGAACTCAGGATGAAAGGCTTTGAACAAGATCTGCAGGCTACTTCAGACGGCCGTTCTAAAATCCAACTTTACATTTAAGAACATTAACTCATAATGTGTTCTACTGTCAAAAGTCTTGCTCCACGCTTGACAAAAAGGTGACTCGGACTGGCCCGGGGGAGATCTATGAGAAATCGTCATGCCTTATACCTGTTTGCAGCCGTTTTGATGATATGGGCCCAGGATTCTCCTGCCGACGCCGCGGACACGTTCTGTCAGTGGACTTCCAACTGGGTCGGCACCTGTCCGACGCTGACGCCGCGCGCGAAACACACGGCAACTCTTTTGCAAAACGGACAGGTGCTCATTGCGGGAGGACTGGAGCTTGCACCAGGCAAAGGGCCGCATCTTCAGCCTTATAGTATTGTGTTGTCAGAGTTGTACGACCCGATTGCACAGACCTCTACCCCCACGGGATCTATGGAATTGCCACGTTCTGGCCACACTGCAACCCTTTTGAATAACGGGAAGGTCCTGATATACGGCGACATAAATGGTGGTTCCTTTTATGCGGAACTATACGACCCGGCATCAGGCACATTTTCCTTAACCAATTCGACGACCGCCATCCGAAGGGGCGGGCATACTGCAACCGTGCTTCAGAGCGGCAGGGTGCTCGTCACGGGAGGTTGGAATGAGGCTTATTGTTATGCTCTGAGTACCGCGGAAATATATGACCCCGATTCCGGGACTTTCACCTCGACAACCGGGCCGATGCAAACCGCTCGCGCCGAACACACTGCAACACTCCTGGGAGACGGAAAGGTACTCATAACTGGTGGCGAAAGCGACAACGACGTTTGTGGAAGCAGTGATGCACTGGCGACCGCTGAGCTGTATGACCCCGCAACGGACAAATTTACTGTCATCGCCGCGGCACTTTCCACGAAACGTGCGTATCACACCGCGACTATGCTCCCGTCCGGCAAAGTCCTGATCGCCGGGGGAAAAAATCTAAGCGGGCAGTTGGCCTCATCAGATATATATGATCCTGGGGCAAATACTTTCACTCCCGGCAGTGCGATGCCCAATCCCTGGGCAGGTCACACCGCCACTCTGCTTACCAACGAAAACGTGCTTCTAGTGAACGGCACTACCGCATTATCATACGATTCCATCAAAGAAATGTTCACCTCGGCCGGGTCGCTCAAAGCCAGCCGAACTAACCACACGGCCACACTGCTGGACGACGGGACCGTGTTGGTCTCCGGCGGCGGCCCGTATTCAGGGCCGTACCTCAGTTCGCAGGAAATCTACGACCCGCTCTGGATCGGTGTAGGTCCGATGGAATACGACCGATTCGATCATTCCTCGACGCTGTTGCAGGACGGCAGCGTTCTCGTCGTCGGCGGGACATCTGCTGCGGGACCAAATCACTTGGCCTGCGCATCCCCTCCCTGCGTCACCTCTAGTGCGGAGCTATTCTATCCGGACACACTTAAGTTTGCTTCTACGGGCATGATGACCTATGACAGGGCAAACCATACTGCCACCCCGCTTGAAAACGGCAATGTGCTGATTGCGGGTGGAAAGCATAACGCCAATGGCCAGCACAGTTCTGCCGAACTGTACGACCCGGCAACAGGATCGTTCCTCGATACGGGATGGATGAAAACAGCGCGCTATTGGCATACGGCCACGCTTCTCAACGGCGGCAAAGTCCTCATCTCAGGAGGATACTGCAAAGGCTGCGCTAACACAGTGCTACAATCTGCCGAAATCTACGATCCATCAGCAATAGACCCAGGCACGGGCAGGACAGGCGCCTTTAGTGTAGAGGCCCAAATGCAGATAGCGAGGTATGGTCATGATGCCACTCTGATGCCTGACGGAGAGGTTTTGATCTCGGGGGGATTCAATAGCGCCGGTGGGATCGAGAATTCAAGGGAAATCTACGATCCGGCACAGAATACTTTTACGCTTGTCACCCAACCACAAGGCAATTTGCTGACAGGCCGGGCAAATTTTACCGGGACCCTTCTCGATAACGGCAATGTGCTGATTGCCGGCGGTTTAACGAGCGGGTCGGTCCCCGTTCCCACTAAAAGTGCAGAGCTTTGTGACGAAACCGCTTGCTGGTACACTACCGGTCATGGGGGGGGACGTGTGGGTATGGCGGTGAGCCGCAGCTATCATACGGCAACCAAGACGGATTTGCCCTTGGGCCAAGCAATGATCGTCGGCGGGCAGGCTAACAGCATGGGCCTGGTAACCGCCTCGGTGGACCTCTATGACCAAAGTTATGGGTTTTACGCTACCCAACCCCTGGCAGCAGCTCGCTCGAATCACGCCACGACTTTACTTTTAGATGGCAGGGTACTGGTCACAGGAGGAATGTCTGCGGGGAACAGAGCAGAAATGTCGAAAAGTACGCAGTGCGCCCCGGTAATCGAAACGATTGCCCCCCTGGCAGCAAGTGTAGGCGAACAAGTGACTATCAGTGGGTATAAATTCGGTTTCCCCGAAACTGCCGACAGTCGGGTGTCATTCAATGGTGTGGGTGCGGGACAGGCAATCAGTTGGAGCAAGACCGAAATAGTAGTAGCAGTTCCCGCCCGGGCAAGCACGGGTCCCGTGGTTGTAACGGTCGACGGCGTTTCGAGCAACCCCATGAACTTCACGGTGAAAACTGACTTGGTCATTTCCTCGTTAACCTGTAACGCCTTCCTTGTAAAACAAGGCCAGAGCATCATAGTTTCCGAGGCCACGCAGAATCGGGGAACGGCATTGGCCGGACCCACGGTGACAAACTATTACTGGTCGACGAAATCGACTTATGACAACACTGCCGTGCTGCTGGGACAACGGTCGGTGCCGGCACTGGCGTCCGGTGCCATCTCGGGTCCCAAGAGCACTCCGGTTACGGTACCCCCGAATGCGCAAAACGGAGCGTATTACATCATCGCACTGGCTAATGCAGAGAACACGATAGTGGAAACCGACTATACAAACAACACGCGGGCAGTGGCAGTCGGGATCGGCCCCGATCTGGTCGTCAGCGCCTTTACGATCCCGGCGACTGCCCGTGCCGGGGAGACCATCAAAGGGTCTTATACTGTAAAGAACGTCGGCAATGATCCTGCAGATCAATCCACGATTGGCTTCTATTGGTCAAAGAAGCGGGTTCTTGACATCACTGCCACAACACTCCCAAACGGGACCGTGCCTCAACTCAGTCCGGGGGCGGCTTTCTCAGGCACGATCACTGTGCCACTTCCGCTACTTCTTCAACCAGGCACTTATTACGTATTTGCCAAAGCGGATGCAGACAATGCGGTTGTTGAGGCCAGCGAAGCCAACAACATCAGAGTAAGAGTCATAACTGTCAGCAAGTAGCGAAACTGGCTGAGGGGGCCGGGCAGCCCCCGTGTTCGCATCCGGGGTCGGGCCTGCCAAACCATTGCTGCTCAGGGAAAGAGTGGCCATAATCGACCATTTTTACTCTTAAAATGCGGTTTTTGGCCATGAAATTCCCTTCGTAGGAGGGGTCTTCACACACAGCCTTCGGGTGGGGCGACGCTAGACCTCGACTGCTTCCCCGCTCCTCAGTTCATCTGCTTTTGTCCCATTCACCCATCTGTCTGTTCGCCTACTCACCTGCTTTTTTTTCTTTTTTCCTCTTCTGGTTGCCGCTTCTATTGCCACAATTGCCACATCTATTGCCGCTTCTGGTTGCCGTTTTGCAAAGCAAAATCACTGTGCAGTACAATATTGCCAACCAATTGCAGATGTCGAATGTACCGGGGAGTTGAAATTGGTTTTTCACTGCTCACTGCGAAGCCGTTGCAGTTTTTCACGACCTTTCAGAGTGTGCCAGACTATTCGGGAAAACAGCAAATCCACCGCAGAGACGCAGAGGAACCCTCACTATGTTCGGGTTCGCGGTGATGACCTGAAACCGCGTAAGATGCTGGACCTGAACGAAGTGAGGGTCCAGTATCTAACATTGGCTGGAACGGTTAGCGCGAACCCGAACGAAGTGAGGGTTCAGCACTCAGTCCTCAGCACTCAGTCCTGAGTTAATGGAAACAGTCTCCCAAAAGTTTCCCATATGTTTCCAAGGTGTTTCCATATGTTTCCATGGCACAGAAAAGGATTGAGTGCATCGGCTGGCAAGCCGCTTTCTCGGCTTGCGCCCTCAGAAAAGATCGGGCGCCGAACTATACGCGTCAAGTGCGGCGCATGCGTATAGCGCAAACCCGAACAAGGTGAGGGTTCGCCCTCCTTCCCCGGGCTGCCGGCGGCGAAACTCGGTTGGATAAAATTTACCGGCATCGGACCTCCACATCTCTCATTCTGGACGGTTGTGCCCCCCTATACTTCCTCCTGGGCCGCCTGCCGGCCCAACTTCTCGAGCGCGTTTCGCGGCCCGCGTCGTCGAGTGGAAAATGTTTGTGGTGCTCGTTTTGACTCAACCGGGCTATGACGGCAGTAAACCAAAAATTCCCATGATGTTTCCAGGATGTATCCATGGCAAAGAAAAAGATTAATGATGACACACTCTTACAATTGATCCGGGATGGAAACAGCCCGGCCGAGGCAGCGCGC
>JBEKPW010000188.1:0-8630 GCA_049520315.1 Syntrophobacteraceae bacterium | reverse complement strand
CCCACAAAACTTTGCTCCAGTCCTCGTCGAGGTGAACCACTAACCGGAGAGCCGGATGCGGGAGATCCGCCAGTCCGGTTCGGAGGGAGGGGCGGCGATGAGCCGTTCCTACCCCTATCGGCTTGCATGTCCGTACCCTCCGACCTTAGTTGACGCCGCACTAGTCTTTGTCTTCGTCCTTGAGACCTTCAACATCGAAATCCTCGGGCATCTCCTCTTCTTCTCCCCCACCCAGAGGGATCTCAGCGGATTCCTCATCCTCGATGAAGGGGACAACGGCCGCCTGCGCTCTACGCTCCCTTTCTCTTTCAGGGTCGAAGCGCTCTTCAAGCATAATGGTGATGAACTTGAGAATACGTTCGTCGATTCGAAGGTTTCGTTCCAGTTCGGCGACAAGCTTGGGTCCCCCGGCGTATTCCATCAGCACGTAGAGTCCGCGCGTGCGCTTCCGGATGGCATAGGCCAGCTTTCTTTTACCCCATGGAACATAGGTGAGCACCTCCCCTGCATTCGAGGTAACGATAGACTGGACTTTGTTGTCGAGGGCCGAGTTTGTTTCGTCAGGCAGATCTGGGTCGATAATGAAAAAAGTCTCGTACTTACGCATTGGATCTCCTCTTGGGTTGAATAGCCCCTTCACGCAGGAAGGAGCAAGGAGTTTGGGTAAACAGAACTCATCTAAGTAGCATCTTTCTTTCAACGGGTCAAGGAAAGGTTTTGAGCACAGGAAAGCTTTCAAGACCGAAGGGGTTTAGGCTGAAGCGGTTTAGGCTGAATGGCAGCAAGGGGCTGATTGCCTTCAGCCTGACAGCCTTCAGCCTGTTCCAAGCCCTTTGAGGGCAAAAATCCAAACCACAGCTACTCGTTTGCCGGATGAGCCTTAAAATATTACTTCATCACCATTGCCGATATAGAGTTTGCTCTTGCTCCCATATTTCGCCGACCCGCTCACAACAGGGATACCTGCGGCGATCATCTTCTCTATTGCCATGACGCCGGTGCAATGATTTGCGGCAACTCTTTTAAGACCTAGGGAGGCCATATCGCCGATCACAGGGTCGAGCTTTTCCTCCCATTTGTCAAAAGGAGCAATGTGCAGGCCCCCGTAGAGCCCGTAGGGCTGGGGACGCCCTGCGATGCCGTTTGTTCCGAATCTGATCAGATCGATTACCCCCATGTGACAGCAGCCGGTTACCGTTACCAGCCCCTTGTCCTTGAGATTGAAAAAAAGTCCGTGTTCGCCCCGGACCCTGAGCATTATGGGGACGTCAAACGTAACCGAGCCGCATCCGGGGAACAGCGTGTGGATTTTTCCCGCTTCGAGCTCGATCAGATCCCCCTTGTGCCCGCTCGAACTGATAAGTTCCCTGCCCTCGGAATAGAAACTCTTCGGAATGATCACCCTGATCGAAGGATTATATTTTATGACAACCGGAAGCGCCCAGAAATGGTCCATATGTTCATGGGAGATATACAGGAAATCGATCTCGCCTTTTTCCAGCATCTTATCGACTCCCTCCCGCTGAAATGCGTAATCCATCCAAGCTTTGTTCCAACCGGTGTCGAGCAGAAATTTAGTCCTTTTGCCGTCAAGGTCTTCCGTTTCGACCAGCGCGCTGTAGCCGCCCGAGTTTTTCAAGTTCCAGTCGATTGCGTATTGGCTTTGCGTATTGCCTCCGCCAGCTTTTACATCGCTGAGCACCTGTTCGGGGTCAAACCAGCTCGTTTCCGAAATACAGCAAATTTTAACGCCCTTGCACATTCCGATATCCACCGGCTCTATCGACGGTCTCATAAAACCTTCCTTTACACAGAATAATGAAGCATCACAACAGGCTTCAAAGACCCAGCTCGTGGGCAAATTTTCGTTCCCGCTTCTTTTGCAGCCATAAGATATACCATTTATTCAGGCATTTTTGCGCTACAAAGATATATAATAACGTTGATGTCCGGATTGACTCGGCCGACTGGTCTCCATCCGCAAACGCAGGACGAGAGACCAGCAGTTTCCGATTCGGATTTTTTGACCTAAAAGAAAGGCATTTTTCGTCCTGGCAAGGAAAGAGCTTGCCCTCCTTCGGAAACTCAGGACAAGTTCGCCTGCCGAAAGGAGGGGTTGCGCGGAGGCGTACCTATGGTACCGCCTCCGGGCATGGACAGGTCGGGGATAGCGTAGAGATTCTGCCTGTGCAACCCGCCTCTGGTCATCGACAGTTCAGGGATAGCGTCGAGATCTTGGCTGGGGGTTCCACCCCCCAGGGCGGAAAAGGACCCTTTCCGGACGGAAACTGTACCAGGGGTTTGTCCCCTGAACTCATGCAGGAGGCTTTTAATGAAAATCGGCTGCCCGAAAGAGATCAAGAACCAGGAGTTCCGAGTGGGACTTATCCCCGCTGCTGTCAAGGCGTACGTCGATGCCGGGCATCAGGTATGCGTCGAAAAAGACGCCGGCATCGGGTCGGGAATACTCGACCGGCAATATGAGCGAGCGGGAGCACGCATTTGCTCGACGGCCCGGGAGGTTTGGGATTCCTCAGAGATGATCGTCAAGGTCAAAGAGCCTCTTGCCACGGAATATGATTTCATGCAGCCAGGGCAGCTTATCTATACTTATTTCCACTTTGCGGCCAATGAGAAGCTCACTCGAGCCTGCCTGGAAAAAAAGATAGTGGCCCTGGCCTATGAAACGGTGCAAAAACCTGACGGCTCGTTGCCTCTGCTCAAACCCATGAGCGAAGTCGCCGGAAGAATGGCGCCCCTTATGGGAGCCTTCTATATCGGCAAGATGTATGGAGGCAGAGGGCTATTGCCGACCGGGGTCCCGGGAGTTGCTCCCGCCTGCGTGCTGATAATCGGGGGAGGCACAGTTGGAAGCAACGCAGCCAAAGTTGCTGCCGGACTTGGCGCCAGGGTGACCCTGCTCGACATAAACCTGGATACCCTCGAGCATCTGGGCAATGTCATGCCGTCAAACGTTTCCCCGATCTACGCGGACGCATACACGCTCGACAAGGGCCTCACAGAGGCTGACATAGTGATCGGTGCCGTTCTTGTTACTGGTGCGAAAGCCCCTAAAATAATAAAGCGCGACCACTTGGGTAAAATGAAGCCGGGAGCGGTTATCGTCGACGTCGCAATAGACCAGGGCGGCTGCGCGGAAACCTCCCGGCCGACAACCCACAGCGATCCTGTATATACGGTAGACGGCGTAATTCACTACTGCGTCGCCAACATGCCGGGCGCTTACGCCCGTACCTCGACTTTTGCCCTCAACAACCGTACCGGCAAATACGGCCTCCGGCTCGCTGCCCAGGGAGTGGAAACCGCCTGCCTCAAAGAGTCGGCGTTAATGAACGGACTGAATTTATACAAAGGCTATATTACCTTCAAACCGGTTGCGGAGGCGTTAGGCCTGGAACAGTTTTATAAACCGGCTCCGGAAGCCCTTGGCCATTCTGCTCAAAAAGAGGGAAGAAACGGCCCTTGACTTCTATTTCGAAGGATAAACTTCCAATCCTGCACTTCTGGGCCGACCCGGGGGACGCCGAGAGACTCATTCGCGGACTCGCCGCGACAGGGGTCAATTTCGAGGCGAAGCTCGTGAAGACGCATGCGGAATATGTATCGGCCCTTGTTAAGGCAAAATTCGCTCTTGTTATAGCGGACGAACGGGCCGAGACCGAAGGGTCAGGCGCTGAGGATCTCTCTCTTTTTCAAATCGCCGAGGAGATTTCACCCGGGCCCCCCTTTGTGCTCCTTTATGACCCAATGGAGCCCGGGCCTGAAACCGCCGATAAGCCGGTAAATTTCCGGGCAATGTCACGACAGGACCTGCACCTGCTTCAAAGTGTCGTTGACCGCGCGATAAAAGCTGACAGACAAAAAGTTCGAACGGAAACCCCGGGCAGGCTCTCGCGGGGCGTGGAGTTCTCATCCTGATCATTTCTCCCGATATCAAGGGGAGAACCCGGAAAGATTGTGTGCGTAAAATGTTGCAAATTGCGGAAGCTCAAAAGAGCGGGGGAATGTTTCCCCCGCACCCCGACAGGATTCGGCGCTGGCGGCGGTTGGCCTGAGGCCCCCGCCGCGCCATCTTTCGATGCTATCTCTGGAGTTATTTTATTTGCAGAACTTTCGGCACGCTGTCCCGGAGAATGTTTATGTCCGAGCGCATAAACCGGATAAATGCAACAATCGACAACCACATTCACGCATGGTCCTCTATTCCATCTTTTGCCCCGCTGGCCGGGATTCTCCAAAATGACCGGGAGATACTGGTGGAAAAGCTTCTGGCCCTGAGCGATCCAGGGGTTCCAAAAGACCGCGATGGACACGATGCAGTACGCCTGTTCCTGCTCGGCTACGCCCTCGAGCACGCCACAGGCCGAATCACTTCGGAGCATTTCACGATTTTCCGGGATGCGGAAACAGTTCAAGTTATTCTGGAAGACTCGTTTGGAGTGATATCTGAGGCCGATTGGGACGAAGTTCTCATCCCCCATCAAAATGAAGCACTAAAAATCATTATACAATGCCTCTTTCGTAAGGTAAAAGCAGCAGACCAAAAGAATGTGCTATGTTTTCTCCACCTTTTCTCCTTTGAAAAACCAAATTTGCGCACGGACCAGGACCGAACCATGCGTTTGCGGTCGATGATCTGGTTCATTTACCTGGCGATCGAAATTGTAAAATCGGAGCGGATCGTCTGCCTGAAAGGTTTCGAATACTTCCGGAACAAATTGAGAGATTTGCTTGACCATACGATCGAGGGGACCATCATAAACGAAGACACCAGACTCCCCGGGTACGAAGGCGGAAAATGGGAGAGCACTCTTTTTGGCTGGCTCCAGGGCGAAGACCGAAGGCAATTCGTTGAAAAACTCATACGCCAGTTCAACATGGACAACAGGATCGAGCATGCCAACAGGTGTCTTCTTGCCGAGCACCGAAAATGTGTACTCGAGCAGGTACTGACTTTTTTTTGCAATTAGTGCCAGCGCAGCCGGAGAGCACGATGAATCCCGACGAATTATTCCAGAGTTTCCCGCAGCTTCTTTTTTCGAGCTTCAGGAAGCAGATGCTTCTGGGCAAAATCCCGGCTGAGACAGTGCAGCGAGTTCTCGAACCGCTCCTGTCCAATTTCTACGAACTTATGCTCCAACTCCCAGCTCGTCCTCAGACCGATTTTGAGAATATTCTAAGGATTTATCCGGACGTTGCCGAGCGCTTCGGGGTGCGGATCAACCCGCCTATCTCAGAGTCGTTGCGGAGTTTTGCCCAATACCGGCTCAGGCTTCGTTCCCATGATACTCCGAACAACCTGGAATTCGATATTGCAGCGGAACCTCAGCAGAAACTGGAAGCCCCAGGAATGTCATTCGTCAAAGAGGGGCAGGGATTTTTCACTACTGATAAGGGCAGCCCCGTTTACCTCGAATTTTCTTACTCCGAAAGCGACGATTGCGCTTCATTTGAGTATAAACCGCCCAAATTCGAAATAGAGATTCACATCTGCGGAATTTACGCCGCAACCATCAGTCCAAGCAGACCTAAACAGAAGATCCCGGCCGACAGCCTTTTTGAAATTCTTATCAAATGCATCCAGGGGGTGGACATCAAAATAATCGAAGTCATGAATTGACGTCGATCGTGCTGCATATGGTATCGCATAAGCGCTGGAAAAGCGCGGGGAACTGCGCCCCCCACATCGCTTGGCGATGAGTGAACAGTGAGCAGTGAACAGAAAAAGCTTGCAAACCAAAGTCCCCCCTGCCCCCTTATTGCGCGGCTCTCTGTGGTCATGGACAGGTCAGGAATAGCCTGGAGATCGAGGGGGAAACTTTCCCCTGCTCTTTTGAGCTTTCCCAATTTGCAGAATTTTGCTCACAGAATCGGAAAGTGCAATGAATAAGCAACCTGCGGTATACATTTTTAGGACTAAAGCCGCTTCGTGAAGTCTTCACTCGGAAAAAGGATACAACAGGGTCACTCAATCAGTTTCCGGCTGACCTCGATTTTCGGGCTCGGCAAAGCGCCGGTGGCTCCCGGTACAGTGGCAACGCTGGTCGCCGGAATTCCCTGTTTTCTCGCTGTCGGGCACTTTCCCTGGCAAATTCAGTTGACTTTTGCCGGCGCCGTATACCTGATCGGGTGGGTTCTTTCAGAGAAGACGGAACGGGAACTGGGCAGGACGGATCCTAAAGAGGTCGTAATCGACGAACTGTGCGGGTACCTCGTGGCCATGACGGGTCACCCGGTAAGCTTTGCGTCGATTCTGACCGGTTTTTTGCTCTTTCGCCTGTTTGATATCTGGAAGCCGTGGCCGATCCGCTCGGTTGAAAGCAAGCTGACCGGCGGGACCGCGATAATGCTGGATGATGTCCTGGCGGGAATCTACGCAAATGTTCTGGGGCTTATTGTTTTGAAGCTTGTGGGTTTATGGAATTAATCATTAACCCAACCGACGGTGTTTAAAAACCGGACGAATTAAGGTAAAAACAATATAAGTTTTGTTTCCACGAGGAAGACGGATGGACCAAAAAGTTTTACAATTCCTGCGGCAGCACTCTGCCAATTTCCTTTCCATGGCGCTCGAGACAGCAAGGCGCAGAAGGATTCAGCATCCCGACGGATATGGAAAGTGCAGCCGCGAGTGCGGCGATACCCTGGAAATATACCTGATGTCGCGCAACGGCCGTATAATTTCGGCGTCTTTTTACACGGACGGCTGTATTTACACGATCGCCTGTGCCAATGCATTGGCCGGCATGATCGAGGGCAAGCCGATTGCGGAAGCCCGGGCCATTTCAGCCCGGCAGATTGCCGATTTCCTGGAGTCCTTGCCGAAGGCGGAAATGCATTGCGCCCAACTCGCCGTCCAGACGCTGCACGCCGCTCTTCTCGACCTCAGGGAAACCGAACGTCAACCCTGGACCAAGTTTTACAGAAAACTATAGAAACAGGAACTTATAGACAAGAATGCTCTTTCCATCCCGCACCGAATGCATGGAGTTGCTCAGGCAATTCGATATGCCTCAGAACATACGCAGGCACAGCCTGATCGTTGCCGAAGTGGCGCTCCTGCTTGCGGGCCGGTTGAACCAAAACGGCTCCAGACTGGACCTGGAACTCATAGAAGCAGCGGCCCTTCTGCACGATGTAGGAAAAATGCCCAGCCTCAAGACACGTGAAGACCATGCTGTCCTTGGAGCCCGAATGCTCGAGGGGATCGTTGCACCGGCCATTGCCAGTATCGTAAAGGAACACATATCTCTCGCCTCTTCGCAAGTTGCCGGTCCTGTTACGGAATCGCTGATCGTCAACTATTCTGACAAAAGGGTGAAACACGACCAGGTCGTCTTGATCGAGGAACGCTATCGCGACCTGATCGAGCGCTATGCAAAAGGGCCCCCGCAAGTTCAATTCCTGCGTGATAAACTCGATCTCTACGTTGCGCTTGAACGAACGATTTTCTCTCACCTGACCATAGCGCCTCAAGGCTCGGAAATTATGGGGATCACAATCGACCGCATCAAAGGAGCATGACCCGGCATCATGGAAACGAAAAAGCTGAAAGTAGCCTTGCTGGCGGGAGGGAAATCGGCTGAACGCGAGGTTTCCCTGGCGAGCGGCGCACAAGTTTTCAGCGCGCTCGATAAATCGCGCTACGAGGTTGTGAGGTACGATCCCGCAACTGACCTGCCCTTGCTGGCGAGTGAGGCCAAAGCGCTGGACGTTGCTCTCATCATTCTCCACGGACGAATGGGCGAAGATGGGACCATCCAGGGATTGCTCGATTCTTTGGAAATACCCTATCAGGGCAGCGGCGTGCTCGGTAGCGCCATTGCCATGAATAAGGTCCTGAGCAAGCAGCTTTATGTTCAGGCAGGACTGCCCACCTCCCCCTACATAGTGGCGGACAGGTCAAACCCGCCTCGGGCCTCGGCAGTTATCGACAAACTGGGGCTGCCGGTTGTCATCAAGCCCGAACACGAGGGCTCCAGCATAGGCTTGACAATTGCAAGAGAGCAAAAAGACCTCCGGAGCGCATTCGAAAAAGCATGGAGCTTCGACAGGCGTTGTGTGGTTGAAAAATACATCAGCGGAGTTGAGATCACCGCCGGAGTTTTGGGAAACGAAGATCTGCTGGCTCTTCCCCTGATTGAAATCTGTCCGGACGAGAAGTACGAATTCTTCGATTACGAGGCCAAATACACCTTGGGAGCCACAAACGAGATTTGTCCCGCCAGGATCACCCCGGAGCTGACGGAAAAAGCGCAGCAATACGCCAAGCTCGCCCACAACACCTTGCACTGCAGAGGCTACAGCCGGACCGACATGATCCTTTCCGGGGACGATCTCTTCATACTCGAGACAAACACCATTCCTGGAATGACCGCCACAAGCCTTTTCCCGCAGGCGGCTGCAAAAGCGGGCATAGATTTTTCCCAGCTTCTGGACAGGTTAATCGAGCTTGCGATGGAGAAGCGTTAAGAGTTTTTAGTTTTGAGTTAGTACTACTCCGACATTTTTAGTTGCGTTTTCGAAACCTATGTATTATATCATGGAGGCATGACAACTCCTAAAATACATTGTGGTGTAGATGATTACATGGCGACATTTAGCAGGTA
>JBEKPW010000187.1:0-8747 GCA_049520315.1 Syntrophobacteraceae bacterium | reverse complement strand
AACTGCATCACGTGCAGCCTCACGGCCACCCGCACATGACTCGGGGCCATAATGGAGCAGCTCCTCCTTTTATGTGGGGCTCTTTCATCCCCTACTCTATGCCGGTTTATCCCGGCGCTTTCAGCCCGTCCCCGCTTACGTTGGACCGCCGGGACCCAGGCGCTGCACGTGGCGGGCGGCGGCCCTGCTCTATTCTTCTTTGTATCCAATCTGTAACCTTTCCCATTTAAATTGCATGTAAACGCGCCCGGCTTCCCGGGCACTGGTTGATTGCATTTCAAGATCGACAGGGGAAAATGGCACTGGATAGCCTGCTGACCGATGCCGGTCCAGGGCCAAAAGTTTGGACCCGCAGCCTGTCACGAGGCCTATAACATTGTCTGTATCGCTCTGTGCATATAAACATTTAAGATTCAATGGGAAAAGTTATCTTTGTTCCTTGACATGGAGAATATATTACCTATGGTTTTTCTACTGGCATATCTTTCCAGGGAAGCATTTAAAGGGCAGAGCCTGCCGGTACATGCGTGAGTGCGATCACGCCGGCTGCAGCTCCCCATTTTCTGATCTCTTATTCCTCCTGTCTCGCCGGGAATACGCTCGATTTGGCGACTTCCCGCCGCCACAGGCTTTGCGGGAGTCCAACATACTTTGCTATCGCCTTTAACCCCGGCCTCCTTGCAAAGATGCTCTAAACTGTTGGTTCGAATGGCCCTGAGTTGTTTTTAAACATAGGCTTTATGGGAAGTCATCAGATATCCGAGTAGTATCTAACTGGCTGGAGGCTTTTGGACTCGTACAAGATGAAGGAGGAGAAAACATGAAAGGAAACGCATTTCTTAAGCGCGCTCTGATCGGGCTGCTCGTTGTGATGATGGTCCCGTTCGGAGCGCTTTCACAGCAAACCGGAACGTCTACCAATGGATTCAGCGAGGCAGAGCTTGACCAGATGCTTGCGCCGATTGCGCTCTATCCTGATTCGCTGCTCGCGCAAGTCCTTATCGCGGCCACATATCCGGGTGATGTCATGGACGCGGACCGCTGGGTAAAGGCAAACGCGAGCCTTAAGGGGGACGCGCTCAATAATGCCTTGGTGCAAATGCGGTGGGATGAGAGCGTGAAGGCGCTCGCGCCTTTTCCGGAGGTCCTCGACATGATGGCTAAGGAGACGGCGTGGACACAAAGGCTGGGCGAAGCTTTCATGTCTCAGCAAGCCGATGTCACGGCATCCATTCAGAGGCTGCGGCAGAAAGCTTATGCCGCCGGCAATCTCCAGACGTCCCCACAGCAGACGATCGTTGTCAAAGGTGAGGATATCGAGATTCAACCCACTAACCCTGAAGTTGTTTATGTGCCCACTTACAACCCGACAGTGATTTACGGGTCCTGGTGGTGGCCTGCGTATCCTCCCTACGCTTATTTCCCCGTTTGGCCCGGCGTAGCCATTGCTGAGATTGGACTAATCGGATTTTGGGGCGGCATAGGGATTGGAGTAGGTTGGTGGGGCGCGGGCTGGGGCGCCTGGAACTGGGGCGGCGGTGGAGTCTCTGTCAATGTCGGCGTCAATAGTCACGGAGGCCATGGATACGGCGGCGGCAGAGGCGGCGGATACCACGCCGGAGGCAGAGGCGGTGGTGGTCGTGGCGGCGGAGGCCGAGGGACTGGTCACGCTGGGCGCGGCGGTGGCGGTGGCGGTCGTGGCGGCGGAGGCCGAGGGACTGGTCACGCTGGGCGCGGCGGTGGCGGTGGCGGTCGTGGCGGCGGAGGCCGTGGCGGCAGCGCATCGCGTGGCGGTGGCGGCCGTGGCGGCGGTGGCCACGGGGCTGCTCACGGTGGTCGTGGCGGTGGAGGCCGTGGCGGCAGCGCATCGCGTGGCGGCGGCGGTCGTGGCGGCGGAGGCCGTGGCGGCAGCGCATCGCGCGGCGGCGGCGGTCGTGGCGGCGGCTCACGTGGTGGCGCCCGTAGTGGTGGTGGCCGTGGCGGCGGTGGCCGTGGCGGTGGCGCACGCGGTGGTGGTGGCCGTGGTGGCGGTGGCGGCCGTGGTGGTGGAGGCCGTGGCGGCGGTGGCCGTGGCGGTGGTGGCCGTGGCGGCGGCGGCGGTGGCGGCGGCGGTGGGCGCCATAAGTAAATATGCGCTCTCACGAAATATTGACAATTAGATATTTACGGACAGCGGCAAGATTCTGACCGTAAAAAGATATTCACGTGAACTGAGGGCGCAATATCGTTCATGGTATTGCGCCCTACTGACACCGGCAGGCGCCCGGGGAAGCCGTAAAGTTTCAGAAACCCTCAGGCATGTCGTTAAAGACCAGGATCGGTTCTTAAGAATTCCCTCTGCCCAATTTTGTTTGAGCAGGGGGAATTTTACTTTTGTGTGCGCAACCCGGCATGACTGTCCCCCCGGCAAAATCAGGGGTCATAAAACTTGGCAAACCGTCATTTACCAAAGTCGAAGATCATGTCGGCTTCATTGCCGCAGACTGTCGAAGCCGGAGACTATATGGCGGATCAGGTACAGACAATTGTTAAAGGCAATGGAGGAAGCATTCAAACAGATTATCCCGGAAGTCCCTTTTTGTAGTTGAACTCAAGATTGCCGATTCGTCGAAATCATAAGAATGGATTTATCAAAAATAGTCATCGCGACATGCTCATAGAGCTAGAGCAGTAAGGCATAATCTATAGAATTTTTCAACTTTCATGATAGTTTGCGCAGGTCCGGCAAATCTTATTCCAACTATGGTATTATCATGAAGATACCGCACGTTCATAACTATGCAGACCAGGTCATCAATGATTTGATTTTCTGATAATGTGAAACTCAGGTAGACTTTCGACCCTTTCTGTATCTGGATGAACCCGGGCGATTCCAACCTGCATCCAACTTCGCTTATATCCGCCATGCGGCCTGGAATAGTCACATCCTTTGTCCCAACATGAACCACAGTTTCGATGTTTACCGGTATTCTCGTACTCGAACGAACCTGAATCCGCTCCACGTCCTTGGGGTAATCGATACCTATGACGTTCTTAAACAGATGTTTAACAAATTTACTCTTGAATTTAAGTAGATGATTGCCATACATGAAGGCACATACGAATTCTTCGCTCAGGCCCGAGAAACGTCCGGTGACGGAAAACAGAGGCTCTTCGATTATGATCATCTCACCGGGGACAGTGCCGTAAACGGTTGTTTTCGCCGTAAGTGCTGGATTTAAACTGGATTTTAAGACGAGCTCCGATCCCAATTGGAAAGGAATCAAGTAAAAATTGTCCGTTGCTCTTGCCGCGTCCGTTTTCAGATGGGTATTCGACATTTGCCCTTGTCCTCGACATATCGAACTTTGGAGATTTTTCAGGAAAGGAATCGGCGAAAAGTTGTCCGATGATAAATGGAAAATAGGCAATGCGCATGGAGTGTCCAAACGACCGAACAACAAGCCTCCGTTTTTTTTTAAAATTAGCGGTCGCCACAAACTTGTCAATTTAATTTCATAACGATACAATATCAGCTAATCAAGACTTCTTACCAGTCAGATGAGGACTGCATTTGGGCCGGCCTCTGTAACAAAAAAACACACTGGTTCCATATAAAATAATGTATGGTACGCAGCCCCGGGCATCTCTCAGATGCCTTTCTGAGACCATGCCGACTTTGAAGTCTGCTTTTCCAATGAAAGCGAAGGGACTATGAACGAGCAGAATTCCAGCACCTGCAACAAACTTTCCTACCGTTCACTCTGGAAGATCCTGGGACCTTACTGGTGGAGCGAAGAGAAGTGGGTCGGCCGGGGACTCCTGGCCGTTATTATAACGCTCAATCTCGGACTGGTCTACGTGACGGTTTTGTTCAACCAGTGGAACCGCCTGTTCTATGATTCAATCCAAAACAAGGATTACGGGTCCTTCAAAACGCAGTTGCTGCGTTTTAGCGTGCTGGCATTCATCTATATTGCAGTATCGGTCTACCGGCTCTACCTCAACCAAATGCTGGAGATGAAGTGGCGGCGATGGCTCACCTCGCAATACCTGGAGCGATGGATGACTCACCAGGTCTACTACCGCATGGAGGTACAGCGCAACGGGACCGATAACCCCGACCAGCGTATTGCGGAAGATATCCGCCTCTTCACTAACGGAGCGCTGTCTCTGTCCCTCGGACTGCTCAGCTCCGTGGTAACCCTTGCATCTTTTACCGGCATACTGTGGGTGCTTTCGGGAGATCTAAGCTTTTCGCTCCGAGGGCACGACATAATCATCCCGGCATACATGGTCTGGGTTGCCCTCACCTACGCGTTTTTTGGCAGCTACCTTACTCACTGGATCGGCAAAGCGCTCATAACTCTCAATTTCAAGCAGCAGCGCTATGAAGCCGACTTCCGTTTCGGTCTCGTGCGGGTTCGGGAAAACGCCGAGGGGATCGCCCTTTACAGGGGCGAAGCTTCGGAACAGGAAAACCTCAACTCGCGCTTCGTGCAAATCCTCAAGAACTGGTGGGTGATCATGAAGTGTCAGAAACGGCTGACCTGGTTTACATCGAGCTATTCCCAGGTCGCGATCATTTTCCCCATCCTGGTCGCCGCGCCCCGCTTTTTTTCCGGTGCAATTCAACTGGGAGGGCTGATGCAGATTGCTTCGGCTTTTTCCAATGTTCAAAGTGCCCTGAGCTGGTTTATCGATAATTACCGGCCGTTCGCAGAATGGAAATCAAGCGTCGATCGTTTGACCAGCTTTCATGAAACTATCTGTACGACCGAACCCAACCAGGGCCAACTCTGCGACTTACAGGTCAATGCAAAGGACAGCCCGGCACTTTCTATCGATAACTTGAATCTCAGGCTCCCGGATGGGCGTGTTTTGGTCAATAACCTTACCATGACCGTTTCTCCCGGCGAGAGGTTATTAGTCAGAGGACCGTCGGGAGTGGGAAAAAGCACACTCTTCCGAGCAATTGCAGGCATTTGGCCGTTTGGTTCCGGTGTGATCGGCTTTCATCGGAGCGCCAGTAAGCTTTCTCTTCCCCAGAAGCCTTATCTGCCGATCGGTACACTGCGTGATGCCATCTGTTATCCGGAAAAACCGGGAACTTTTTGTGACTGTGAGATTGAAAAGTCTTTGGAGCTCTGCCGCCTGGAAGGCTTCGTCAGGCGAATGGATGAATCCGCCCATTGGGAACAGGTCATGTCTCCGGGAGAGCAGCAGCGTCTTGCCTTCGCCCGAGCCTTGCTCCAAAAACCGGAATGGCTTTTCCTCGACGAGGCGACTTCCGCCCTGGACGATGCCACGCAGGACTACCTTTACTCCATGATCGGAAAGCTTCTCCCGAACACATCCATTGTAAGCATCGCCCACCGCGCGGATTTGAAGCATTTTCACAGGAGAGTACTGTCCTTCGATTTCGACGGGAATCATCATCTCGCGACAGTGGCTTCCCCAAACTCATGATTCCCTATGGTTCCTATTGCTAAGTGTGGTAGCTTCTGCCAAAATATTCGCCGCCTTGCAAAGAGATTCCGACATGACGGACAGTGCTGTACTGAGCTTCTCCAAAGCCTCCGGCCTTATAAAAACATACCGGCAAGGCCAAAGCGTTGGCAACAAGGGGGATTGACATGAAGGATAAAGAGTCCTGGCTAAAATTTTACGGCGATGTCCCGGAGTCCATTGATTATCCGGAGATCACCCTGTACGAAGCGGTTATGAGAACCTGCAGGGAGAATCCGGATGCTATTGCCTATGACTTTTTGGGGCATGTGTCGACCTACGGGCGGTTTGCAAAAGAGATCGACCAGTTTGCCGGTGTTCTCGCTCATCTTGGACTCAAGAAAGGAGACCGTATCACCATCGCCATGCCCACCGCTCCCCAGGGCATCATCTGCTTTTATGCGGTGAATAAGCTGGGGGGGGTCGCCAGCATGATTCATCCCCTTTCAACCGAACCTGAGATTGAATTTTACGTATCGCTCAGCAAGAGCAGGTTCGCCCTTACCATTGATGCATTTTATCAGAAATTCCGAAACGTAATGGACAAAACCTGCCTGGATTCCCTGATCCTTACAAAGATACCGGACTATCTTCCCCTGCTGAAACGGATTGGTTTCAATCTAACAAAGGGCCGGAAAATACCCAAGGTTTCCAAGGATTCCAAGGTCCTCTGGTGGAAGGATCTGATGCAACTCTCCCTTCCGGATGTTCCCGCGGCAGACATGAATACCCATGATCTTGCCGCTATTCTGTACAGTGGAGGGACTACCGGCAAACCCAAGGGAATCATGCTCTCCAACTACAACTTTATCTCGGAAGGACTGCAGAGCGCCTGTTGGGCCCCATCAGAGCCGGGGGACGCCATTCTGGCAATCCTTCCGATATTTCACGGATACGGCCTGGGCGTTTGCGTCAATGCTACATTCATGCGCGGCGGGAAAGCCATCCTGGTCCCGACCTTTACACCTGAAGTAGTTGCCGAACTCATCAAGAAGAAAAGACCTTCCGCAATAGTTGGAGTACCTACCCTGTTTGAAGCGCTCAGTCGTAATCCCCTGTTTCAAAAAACAGACCTGAGCTGCCTGAAGTCGGCTTATTGCGGCGCGGACACGCTACCCCGTGTCGTTAAGGATCGGTTCGAAGAGATCGTCAAACGGCAGGGGGGAAATGTAAAACTGCTTGAAGGGTATGGACTGACCGAAGCGGTGACCGGTATTATGGCGACCCCGATCGATGGATACAGGGAAGGAAGCGTCGGAATCCCCTTTCCGGACATGAAGGCGAAAATCGTCAAGCCCGATACGACCGAGGAAGTTCCATGCGGAGAAGAAGGGGAAATCTGTATTGCCGGTCCGGCGGTCATGATGGGATATCTCGACCAGGAGGTAGAAACCGCCAAAACCTTAAAGGTTCACGAAGATGGTTGCACCTGGCTCCATACCGGTGACATCGGAACGCGGGATGAGGACGGTTACTTCTATTTCAAGCTTCGAAAGAAACGGATGATCAAATCCTCCGGGATGAATGTGTATCCTGCCCAGGTGGAGGACAAGTTTTATCAACACCCGGAGGTTGCCAATGTCTGCGTAATCGGGGTCCCGGATGAGGCCCAGGGGCAACGTGTCAAGGCATTTGTCGTTCTCAAAGACAAAACCAAGGCCGGTCCCGATATTGAAAAAGAATTGATCGCCCACTGCCGCAAGGATCTAATAAAGTGGAGCTGCCCCAGGGAAATTGAATTCCGCGATGAACTCCCGTTGACCCTTGTGGGAAAAGTCGCATACAAGGTCCTGGAGGATGAAGAGATCGCAAGACGAAAAAGAGCGGGCCTGTGACACCGGCCGATCGCGGGCAATATATCACCAACAAGTGTCCATCCGGAAATGTCTGTGGGTGTAAATCCAAAGATTCCGAGGAGTATCATAGATGAAACATATCGACATGTTTAAGAAAATTGTTTCAAATCCCACCGAATATGCCCAAAACTGGAAACACGAAACCCATGGAAGAGTGATCGGTCATTTTTGTTCCTATACACCGGAAGAACTTATCACGGCTGCTCATGCCCTTCCGTTTCGAATCCTGGGCTCTGGAGCGACGATTTCCAAAGCCGGTGCGTTTTTACAGGCCTATAGCTGCAGCCTTGTACGCGGTGCTCTGGAAGATGCGCTTGCGGGCCGCTTGGATTTCCTGGATGGAACGGTTTTCCCCCATACTTGTGACTCCATACAACGTCTGTCCGATATCTGGAGGATGAACACAAATTATGGTTTTCATGCAGACCTGATCATGCCGGTAAAGCTGGATACGGAAAGCGCCGGACAATATATGCTCGCCGTGATCCACAAATTCCGCAAAGATCTTGAAGCCGGCCTTGGGATACGGATCACCGATGCAATGCTGGAAAAGGCCGTCCGAACATCCAACCAGACCCGAAATCATCTCGCGGCTCTGTATGAAATCAGAAAGGCAAGCCCTGGAAAAATCAAAAGCAGCGACCTTCACACAATTATCAAGGCATCCATGGTCATGGACCGGGATCGGCTTGCCGATGTCCTTGCTGAGGTGGTCACGACTCTTGAAGAGCAAAGAGTTGACGCCGCTTCAAAGCCAAAACGGCTCGTTCTGAGCGGCGGGCTCTGCAGCATGCCTGATATCTATGATATCATCGAATCCTCCGGTGGCGCCGTGGTTTGGGACGACTTCTGCACCGGAGCAAGATATTTTGAAGGCGGGATCGATGAAACGGGTGACCTGGAAAAAAACATAGCCCAGCGCTATATGAGCCGGATTGTGTGTCCGGCAAAGCATTCCGGGATTTTCTCAAGGGGAAGCCATCTAGTGGAAAAGGTCAAGGAAAGCAACGCCGACGGCGTGGTTTTCATATTTTTAAAGTTTTGCGACCCCCATTCATTTGACTACCCGTATATGAAAGAGATGCTTGAAAAAGAAGGCATCCCCAGCATGCTGTTTGAAATTGAAGAACAGACATCCTCGGGAGGCCAGCTCCGAACACGCTGTGAGGCATTTATGGAAATGCTGTAACCGCAAATGGATGATCGCAGGGAGAAAACCATGGCAACGATGGAAAAAATAATAGATCCGGAAAAAGAAAAGCGAAAAATCAAGTCCGATAAAAAAATGAGAGCGATCATGACGGCCTACTATATGGAGGCCAAAACCCCAAAAGAGATAACCGGCAAAAAAATCGCGTGGATCACAAGCGGCGGACCGGTCGAACCCCTGCATGTGATGGATGT